>CAZKAH010000033.1:7877-29654 GCA_964550715.1 uncultured Opitutaceae bacterium | reverse complement strand
ATCGTCCCCGGCTGGTCGAACGAGACCAGGAGCTGCGTGATCGTGAGGGCGTGCGCCCGGGCCCGGAGCGGAAGCAAGCCCCCGAGCAGGCCCAGGATCACCAGCAGGCAGGTCCGGCGTGGCATCACGGTCGAATCGTGCCGGGCTTGGCTGCAGGCGACACGCAAATACCGCGGGCGCTCCTAGGGGGCGGCGCGCGGGCCGTAATTCCGGGAGAGCCAGGTCTTGGGCAGCGGCACGACGCAGATGTTCAGGGAGCGGTTGTCGGCCGACAGCATGGCGGACTGGATCTCGATCTTCGTGCCGTCCGCGCTGAAGGTCGGGTGGATGTGGTCGGCGGCCGTCGTCTTCTCGCCCATCGAGGCGAGCAGCATCATTTCGCCGGTATGGCGGTCGATGACCCAGAGGCGGTAGCGGAAATCGTCCGCCGCCGCCCAGCGGCCGTCGGCCGAGCCGTTCACGTGCCAGATCGAGCGGCCGGGGTCACCCACGGGCACCTGGCCCACGATCCGCATCTCCCGCGTGCGCAGGTTCACGATGCCGACGCCGGTCGGATGGGAGTCGTCCCCCACTGGGCCCCAGGCGTTCATGTTGTTTCCGCCCGAACGGCGGCGCGCGGGGGCGCCCGGCGCGTCCGGCGGGGGCGCGGGGCGGGCGGGCAGCGGCGCGCTGCCGGGGAAAACCGGCGCGTGCAGGTAGAGAATGGCGATGGCGACCTCGTCCTTGGTGATCACCGCCTCGTGCGTGATCCATTCATACGGGGCTTCCGGATAGAGCGGGCGAAGGCCGCTGCCGTCGGCCATGACGGTCCAGGTGCGCTGGGCCGCCTTCCCGCCGGTTTCCCAGCAGAAGACGATTTCGCCGGGCACCCAGGGGTTCGTCTGGACATGCCCAATCTGGAAGCCGACGACCGTGATGATCTTCACCTCGCCGGTCTTCAGGTTCATGCTGGCAAGGCCGCTCGGGCCGGCGCCCATGTTGCGCGGGCCGGAGGCGGCCTGCATCGCCTGGCCGGGGGCCAGCTTCGAGATGAGGTCCTCGCCGGTGATCCCGAAATAGACAAAGTCCTCATTGGCATCCAGGCCCATGTTCCCGGTCGCCCGCATCCCGGCCGGCGTCACGCCGCAGACGCGCTCGTAGGCCTCGTCTCCCTTCACCGTCCCGGCGACCGCATCGTCGAAGAGCCGGCCGAGATCGACCTCGATCACCTGGAAGGGGCCGCGGGGGCGGCGGAACCGGTTGGGATTCAGGCCGGGCTCGGGTGTCGGGGTCGGCGCGGTGGCGGGCACCCCGCTCTTGGCATCCGCGGCGATGGCGGCCGCGGCCGAATCGACGTAGGGATCGCGGCCGATGTCGTGCGGCGCCGTCTCGTCGCGCATGAGGTAGAGCTTCATCGACTTGCGGGCGACGCAGAGCATGCCCATGTAGCCCTTGTCGGTCACCTGCACGATCTTGCCCGTCGCCTCGTTGACGGCGAAGGCCTGCCCGGCCGCGCGATTGGACCGGAAGATCAACCACTGGGCGTCGGAGGTCCAGTCGGGATGGGTCTGGTAGATCTTGGAGTCGCCGACCGGCGTGCTCGTGAGGAAAGTCAGCGGGGTCCCCGTGACCGGGTCGATGACCACGCGCTTCTCGGAGGGCCAGACATGGCCGACCTGGGCAAAGGCAGGGGCGGCCAGGCAGGCAACGGCAACGAGCGCGGCGGCGATTTTGGGCAGGGAGGGGATTTTCATGGGGTGGAAGTGGGAAAAGACGCGGGGGCCCGGCAAAGGGGACAGGCTATTTCCAGGGGAAAAGTCTGACCGTCCGGCAGGCAGCCAGACGCAGCCGCCACGGCAAAGGGACAGGTTATTTCCGGGCTCAGGTTATTTCCGGGCTGGGCAAAGGGGACAGGCTATGCGCGACAAAGGGACAGGTTATTGCAGCCGGGATGGCCGCGGCTACCCTGGTCGGATGCCGGTCCCTCCTTTCCCCTCTCTTGAAGCCAAAATTGCGCTTTGAACCGGCTGCCGCCGTCGCCCACCTCCGGGCCAGCGACGCCGTCCTCTCCTCCCTGATGGACCGGGTCGGCCCCTTTGCGCTCGCGTTGCAGCGGACCAACAGCCTCTTCGAGGCGCTGCTGCGCTCGATTGTCTACCAGCAACTTCACGCCAACGCCGCCGGCGCGATCCACGGGCGGGTCCTCGCCCAGCTGCAGCGGCATGGCGGCGCCACCCCGGAGGCGCTGGCCCGGGCTTCCGACGCCGCGCTGCGCGGCGCCGGACTCTCGCGCAACAAGCTGCTCGCGATCCGCGACCTCGCGGCCAAGTGCCTGGCGGGAACCGTGCCGTCCCTGCGCGAGGCGCACCGCCTCAGCGACGAAGAACTCGTGGCGCGCCTGACCGAGGTGCGCGGCATCGGCCCGTGGACCGTGCACATGCTGCTTATCTTTCACCTGGGCCGGCCCGACGTGATGCCGACGGGCGACCTCGCCATCCGGGCGGGCTTCCGGAAGCTCTATCGCAAGCGCAAGGACCCCCACCCCGAGATCGTGCTCAAGCACGCCCGGCGGTGGCGGCCCTACCGCTCGGTCGCGAGCTGGTATCTCTGGCGTTCGCTCGATTCCGAATAGCTTCCGGGACTGCCCCAAAAGGACCTTGACGGGCCCCCGCTCCCTTCACTACCTTGCTACTACAAGGTAGCTTGGTTTGACCACAAAGATGAGCATCAACGAGAAATTCAGCGCGATCCGGAAGGGGCTCCTCGAGTTCCTGGTGCTCAAGATCATTGCCGCGGACCGCGTCTACGTGGCCGACATCCTGAAGCAGCTGAGCGCGACCGAATTCGCGACGCAGGAAGGGACGCTCTACCCGCTCCTGAGCAAGATGCGCCGCGAGCAGCTCGTGGACTACGAGTGGACCGAGTCCGAGGCCGGTCCGCCGCGAAAATACTATTCCCTCACCGCCAAGGGGCGGGAGCAGCTGCGGGAGACCAGCGACTACTGGCAGAAGATCAGCGGGACAGTAAAGGCCCTGGGCCAGAAGCCCGGGACATAGCGATCAGGGAAATCCATCCTTCAATGAACAAAGTAATCACGATCAACCTGAACGGGAACGCCTACCCTCTCGAGGAGAACGGGTACGAGGCCCTCCGCACCTACCTGGACACCGCCGCGCGCCGGCTCGCGGGCAACCCCGACCAGGCCGAGATCATCGCCGATATCGAGCAGGCGATCGCCGACAAGTTCCGCGCCGTCCTCAGCGCGAACAAAACCGTCGTGGTCACGGCCGAGGTGGAGCAGATCATCGCCGAAATGGGCCCGGTGGAGGATGCTACCGGCCCCGCGCCGGAGCCGCCACCGGCCGCGGCCCCCGGCCCCGCCGGAGCGGAATCCGGCCCCGCGCCCAAGGCGGCAGAAACGGGCGGGACCGCCAAGCGACTCTACCGGATCAAGGATGGCGCCATGATCGCCGGGGTCTGCAACGGCTTCGCGGCCTATTTCAACCTGGATGTCACCCTGGTCCGCGTCCTCTTCGCAGTGCTCGCGGTGCTCACCTGGGGCGTCGTCGCCATTCCGCTCTATCTCATCCTCGTCTTCCTCCTGCCGACCGCCCACACCTCGGCCGAAAAGGCCGCCGCCCATGGAGCCCCCTCCACGGCGGAGGAATTCATCCGCCGGGCCCGCGAGGGATACTACCAGGGGATGAAGACCTTCCATGACAAGCGGGCCCACCGCCAGTGGAAGCGGCAATTCAAGCAGGAGATGCGGGGTTGGAAACGAAGCTTCCGCCAGGAAATGCGGAACCAGGCGCAGCATTGGAGCCAGACCTGGCATCACGCCTGGGCGCCGCAGCCCCGACCCCATATTCTGGCGTGGGTGCTCCTCCCGATCATCTCGCTGGCCCTGTTCATCATGGGCCTCGCGGCGGCCATCGCTTTCCTTTCGCTGCTGTGCACCGGGGCCCTCTTCGGGGTGCTGCTGCCCCATGGCATCCCCTTGTGGATCGGCCTCGTCTTCATCATCGTGGCCTACCATGTCGTGGCCTGGCCCCTCAAAAGCACGCGCTATTTCCTCTTCTACCACGGCACGGGCGGATTCGGCCGACCGTACGGAGGCGGCGGATCGCTGGCCTGGCTGGTCTTTCTCGTCCTTCTCGTCTGGGTCGCCGACCGCCACGTGCCGGAATTCCACCAGGCGCTCTATAACCTGCCGCCGATGATCCACCAGGCGGTCGATTCCGTCCGGCAGTGGTGGGACCAGCGCTGATGCAGCTCCTGACCTGCCAGTCCGGCTATGAGGGAACGCTGGCCCGCGAGCTCGAGGCGGGCGGGTCGCGCATCGCCGACCGCGGACCCGGTTGGATCCTGGCCGACGGCGCCCCGGCGGCGGCGCCGATCTTCGCGCATCTCGCCCTCGCCTCGCCCCTCGAGGTGAAGGAGGAGAGTGTCAACGGGCTGGCCCACGCCCTCCTGGAGTTCTTTTCCGGCAGCCTGCGGGACGAGCGGATCACGGAATCCTGGCCCTGCCTATTCGACGGCGCCCTGGTGCCGGAGGGCCTGGGCCAGCGGGTCGCCAAGGTGGAGAGCGTCTTTCGCGGGCTCCTCGGAAAGAAATTCGGGCGGGTCGCCAAGCTGGCCGCGCCCGCCGTGCCGCGCGGCGTGGGCCCCACCCGCGGGCTCTTTGTCTGGTTCACGGACTTCGGCCGCGCCTTCGTCGCCCGCGAGGCCTGGCGCAACGGCCAGCGCCGCATGGCTGACGATCCGCTCGCACCCTCCCGCTCCTATCTCAAGGTCGAGGAAGCCTATGGTATCCTGGGCCAGGAGCCAAAGGAAGGCGAGGCGGTCTGCGACCTGGGCGCCGCGCCCGGGGGGTGGAGCTACAGCGCGGCGAAGCGCGGGGCCCGCGTCGTCGCGGTGGACAACGGTCCGCTCAAGGGCGGCGCGCTCGATCACCCGCGCATCGCCCACCGCCGCGCGGATGCCTTCAGTTTTCACCCCGCGGCGGGGGAGACATTCGACTGGCTCTTCTGCGACATGGTCGAGGAGCCCCATCACGTCCTCCGCTCCATCGCCGAGCCGTGGCTGGGCCGCGGATGGTGCCGCCGGTTCGTCATCAACTTCAAGCTGGGGCGGGTCGACCCGGTGGTCCTGCTCCGCGAGCTGGCCGAACCGGGCTCACCCCTGGCGAGTTACGGGGCCGGGCTGCGATTCACCCACCTCTTCCATGACCGGGACGAGGTCACGGTGACCGGCTCGGTCAAGCGGAGCGCCTGAGGCGCTGCCCCAGGTCCAGGAGCGGTCCGGTCAGGAACGTCGTCACCAGCGCCATCAGGACGAGCGCCGCGAAGATCGGCTGGGACAGGATCCCCAGGTCGTAGCCGACATTCAGGGCGATCAGCTCCATCAGGCCGCGCGTGTTCATCAGGGCCCCGAGGGCAAAGGCTTCGCCCCAGGCCATCCCCTGCCAGCGGGCGGCTCCGAGCGTGCTGCCAAGCTTGCCGACCGTGGCGACCGCCACGAGGGCGAGGCAGATCCACCAGCCCCCCGCCCCCTGCAGGAGCCCGAGGTGGGTGCGCAGGCCGCTGAAGGCAAAGAAGAGGGGCAACAGGACGAGAGTCGTGAATCTTTCCAGCCCCGCCAGGCTTTCGTGGAATCCCGCCTGCCGGGGCATAATCGCCCCGGCCAGGAACGCCCCGAACAGCGCGTGGATGCCGAGGAATTCCGTGGCCAGTGCCGACGCGGCCGCGAAAATGAACACCGCGGCGAGCGCCGCCGGGCCCGGCCTCCCTCCCTCCCATCCCGCCGCGCCGAGCCAGCCGGGCAGGCGGCGCCGCACCGGACCCAGCATCAGGACGACGAAAAGGGCTAGCCCGCCCAGGTTCAGCAGGCTCGCGGCCAGCCCCTGCGCGCGCGCCAGCGCCGCGATCAGGGCGAGCACGGTCCAGGCCGTCGCGTCACCCGCCGCCGCGCACGCCACGGCCATGATCCCGACTTGGGTCTTCATCATGGCGCGCTCCCGCAGGATGCGCACCAGCACCGGAAAGGCGGTGATGCTCATCGCGATGCCCAGGAACAGCGCGAACGGGGTGAAGCGGGCGCCGGCGGCGGCATAGGCGGGATAGAGAAAACAGGCCGAAATCAGGCCGAGGAGAAAAGGGACCGCGATGCCAACCTGGCTGATCAGAACCGCCGACCGGCCCCGCGACGGCATCTCGCCCGTCTCCAGTTCCATCCCCACCAGGAACATGAAGACCGCCACGCCCACCTGGCTCAGCCCGCGCAGCCGGCCGAGCGAATCCGGCGCGAAGATGAAGCCGAAGGCGCCCGGCCAGAGCCCGCCGAGCAGCGACGGACCCAGGCAGATCCCCGCGGCGATCTCCCCGACGACGGCGGGCAGGCCCACCCGGCGAAAGAGGGAGCCCACGGTCCGGGTCGCCAGGACGACGACGACCAATTGCAGCAGCAGGCGCCCCAGGGCGCTTCCCCAATCGGCTTCCGCCAGCGGGTGGGTGATTTGAGCGAGGATGGTCAAGCGGCTCCCGGCATTCCAGACGTTGCGGCCCGGGCTGGCACGCGAAAATTGCTCGTGTGCGGCGCAAATCGGGCAAAGCGTGGCCGCCGCGAAACGCCCCTGGCATCCACCCCGCCCTGAAGATCCCCGGAACCACATGAACGCTCCCCTTTCCCGCCTCGGACTCCGCGCCCTCGGGGGAGCCGCCCTGCTCCTGTCCGGCATCCTGGCCGCGACCGCTGAGCCCGCCGCCGGCACGTATTCGCCCGCCGACTATGGCGCGGTCTTCGATGGCAAGACCAACGACGCGCCGGCCCTGCAGAAGGCCGTCGACGCCGCGGCGGCCGCGGGCGGCGGCACGGTGGTCATGCCCGCGGGGCGCACCGCGCTCAGCGGCTCGATCGAGCTCAAATCCCACGTGACGCTCCGGCTCGATCCCGGCTCGCGGATCGTGGCCAGCCTCAATCCGGCGGACTACAGCGAGGCCGTGCTCGTGCGCGCCCGGCAGGCCGAAGAGGTCGCCATCACCGGCACCGGCACGATCGATGGCCAGGGCGACCTCTTCATGGAGTCGAAGGGAGCGTACATCTACCACGCGAAGCGCTGGCGGCCGAAGCTCGTCATGCTGGAGCAGGTGCGCGGCGCGCGCCTCAGCAGCTTCACGCTGCGCAACTCGCCGGAGTTCACCATCCAGCTGCGTGGCTGCGACGACGTCGGGATCCAGGGAATCTCGATCTACAACAATCCGGAGATCCCGAACAACGACGGCATCGACCCGGTCTGCTCCCGCAACGTCCGGATCGACGGCTGCACGGTCGTCACCGGGGACGATTGCATCGCGATCTCCAACACCGACCGGGACGGCCCCCGGCTCGGCGCCTGCGACGGCATCGTGGTCTCCCACTGCGTGCTCAGCTGCCAGGACAGCGCCCTGAAGATCGGGAGCGGCACCTTCGGACCCGTGCGCAACGTCATCTTCTCCGACTGCGTCGTGAACCTCGCCCTCCGTGGCGTCGACATCATGGCGCGGGACGGCGGCGACGTGGAAAACGTCGTGGCGCGCAACATCCTGATCCACACCCATCTCTTCGCCCCGCCCTGGTGGGGAGCGTCGGAGGCGGTCTACGTCACCGCCGTGCCGCGGACGGCCGGCCAGAAGATGGGACACGTGCGCCATGTGCGGGTCTCGGGCATCGTCGCCGACGGCGAATCCGGGGTCTTCGTCCGGGGCACACCGGAATCGCCGATCGAGGACCTCCTGATCGAGGACGCGACCCTGGCCATCGCCAAGACCACCCCCTGGCCGAGCCGGATCGACGTCCGGCCCAGCGCCGGAGAGAAAGGCCCGCGCGAAAATGCCGTGATCGCGGCCTTTGACCTGCAGGACGTGCAGGATGTCACGCTGCGCAACTGTATCGTGCGGTGGGCCCCGAACCTGCCCGCCAACTTCGGCCCGCTGATCCAGCAGGTCCGCGTCAGCGGCCTCCGCGTGGAGAACATGCGCGGCACGGACGCCCATGCCGCCGCAGCCCAGCCCTAGTCCCTCCCGATGAGCACCTGGCCTGGCTGGATTCCCGCCGCCTTCCGGACCCAGGGTCCGCTGGAACGCGGCTGGGCGCTTTTTGCCTCCGCCTGGATCGCGCTCGTGGCGGCGTGGCAGTGGCCCCTGTTCGAGCTCGGCGGCCCGGGTCCCTGGTCCACGGTCCTGGTGGCGGTGCTCTATTTTCCGTTCGTCGCGCTGGCGCTCGGGGGATTCCTGGCGCTGGTCGGTCCCGAGGTCGAACGGACGGTGGAGAGCAAGAATATCGCGCGGATCGCCCGGCTGGATCACCTGCGCTTCCTGGCCGCCGCGCTCGTCGTCCTCTACCACTATTTCGGCAAGGTCGTCACGGTGGACTCCCACAGCCGGAACCTCGTCTCGAACATCATGATCCAGGGGAGCTCGGGCGTGGACATCTTCTTCGTCCTCAGCGGCTTCATCTTCGGCCTGATCAGCTACGAGAAGAAGATCCGCTATGCCGATTTCATCTGGTCGCGCGTCGTCCGGATCTACCCCCTGTACCTCGTGGCGATCCTGCTCGTCCTCGGGGCTTACGCGCCGAAGTTCCTGCCGCTCGATTCCGTGCTGCTGCTCTTTCCCATCTTCATCGTCGGCTACCTCTTCGCGCTCCCGGGGTTTGGCCAGCTCTGGACGATCGGCCTCGAGTTCCAGTTCTACCTGATCTTCCCCTTCCTCGCCGCCTTCCTCCTGCGCAACGGCTATCGTTACCTCCTGGCCCTGCTGGTGCTCGCGATCGGCGCGCGCGCCTGCTACTACATGGAAGAGGGCACGGTGAAGAACTTCGCCTACGGCTCGCTGCCCGGCCGCATCGACGAGTTCATCCTGGGGATCGGCGCGGCCTGGCTCTACATCCGCCAGCGGCAATTTTTCTCCCATCCGCTGCACCTCCTGGCCGCCGCCGTCCTCGGCGTCGGGGCGCTGCAGTGGCTGGTGGCCTGGGACAGCCTCGGCGCCGGCGCCAACTCGCCGCTGTGGATCCTCTGGCCCACCATCGCCGGCGCGATCTGGGCCTACCTGACCCTCAGCTACCTCAGCTGCCGGATGGCCCTGCCGGCCTTCGTCGACCAAAGCCTAGCCAAGCTGGGCGCCCTGAGTTTCTCCATCTATGTCATGCACGACTTTGCCGTCGTGTGGTCGCTGAAGCACGCCGCCGCCCTCAGCATCACCGGGCGGCCCGATTGGGACGCGGCACTGAAGGGTGTCTTCATCAGCCTGCCGCTCGCCACCGGGATGGCTTGGTGCACCTATCACCTGATCGAAAAGCAGTTCTTCATCTTCCGGCGGAAATACGTCGAGCCCATCGACGCCCCGGCGGGATGACGAAGAGCTCAGCGAAGGATCAGGACGATGATGACGATGAGAACAACGAGACCGAGCCCGCCGCCGCCATAGTAGTACATATTGGCCAGGACGGGGGAGTGGGTGAGCGCGGAGGAGAACAGGAGGTGCATGATTTTTCTTTCCATTTCGACGGCAAGTTGTTCGCCGTCACTTTCCGGGATCACGGTACACGATCCGCGGGATTCCTTCCATGGGGTGTAGTCCTTATGCCTACCCCATGGCCGCGGCCGGGCGCGCGGGGGCAAAGACCCCATGGCGCCGGGGCGGGCCTTCGGCTATCCTGCCGGCCATGAGCGCCACCAAGCACGATCGGGAGCAGGAAGCCGCGCCGCATCATTCCGGCAATCCATCCCATGTCCCCTATTGGCAGCGCGCCCATCGCGATCCGATCTTCTGGCTCGGCGCCGTCCTGGTGCTCGTGGCCATGATGGTCTACGTGACGAGCATCAACCTGTCGCAGCCGGCGGGACGCCCGCCCCAGCCCGCCATGCCGGCGGCGGCCAGCTGACCGGCCCGGGTGGCTAAGGGGCCGCGATCGGCCGGCGGCCGGCGAAATGGATCCGTCCGGTGAACTGCGCATCGCAGGTCGAGCCGCCGATGCGGTTCTCGCCCACGGTAATTTGCCCCGGGGTCGCGGGATAAGCCGCGAGCGACGCGGCGAGCACCTCGCGGCCGTCGACGCGAACGGAGACCCGGCTCCGGGGCCCCCGCTGCTCGGCCACCGGGATTTTTCCCCAGCGCGCATCGTTTTCCGGGGGATAGAGCGAGCCCAGGCTGATTTCCAGCTCGTGGTTCACCCCATAGTCGATCGGCACCGGCTCGCTCAGGACGCCGCCGCGGCCCCAGTGGTCCAGGCCGAGGCGCACATGCCGGGCATCCACATACACCACGTAAATCAGATCGCCGGCGCCCGGCTGCCCGGAAACGACCAGCGGCTCGGCGCGACCGGGCCGGTTCAGCGGAAACGAGACCACCAGGTCGCAGGCCCCGAAGTCGGCGGCAGCCGGTACCGCGAGAATCTCCGCGCGGAGCGCCGCCCCGGCGAAGTCCGCGTTGACCGGCGCCGCCTCCGCCAGGTTTCGACCCGCGAAAATCCTGAGGGAATCAAGGAGCGGATGCGGGACCGCGGGGCCGAGCAGGCGGACGCCATGCTGCTCGATCGCAATCGCAGGGGAGGAATCCATTCCTTCGGTCCGGCCCGCCCGCACCACCAGGTCGAGGGCGCCCTCCCCGCCCGCCGGGATGTCCTTCGACTCAAGCCACCTTCCCGCTGGGGAGAACATTCCCACCCGCAGCGATTGCGGGGAAACCCGCACCGCATAGACCGATGTCATCTTCCCGTCGCCGGCCAGGGTCAGCAGCGGCTCCCGTCCCCGGCCGCGGCCCACCGGCAGCGCCGCCTGGACGCGCACGGCCTGGCCAGGCGCCAGCTCCAGCATCCGCGGAAGCGGCAGCCGGTCGCTGGAGAGGATCTCTCCGGAAAAGCGGGGTCCGGCGAACGATCCGCCGATTGGGTTTTCGCCCAAATGGACATCCGACGTCTCTCCCGGATCCGGCGGATGGCTCACCGCCAGCACCGGGTGGCCGTTGAGATCGACCCGGAGCTCGTCCCCCAGCTGCCGCATGGTCTCCTGGTCGAGCGCCCGGATGCCGGGATCGTCGCGCGGATAGAGCGCGCTCGCGCTGACCACGAGTTCCTGGATTCGGTTGTAGTCGACGGCGATGGGCTCCGATTCGGCCAGGGTGCCCCAGACGTCGGTTCCCACGCGGACGTGGTGGGCATCCGTCAGATTCAGGAAAACGATCGCTCCGGTGCGCGTGTGCCCGAGGACAACGAGGGGCGGATTGGTTCCAGGCCGGTCCAGGGGCAGCAGAAAGCGAACCCGCACGGGCCCCACGGTGACAGGCGCGGGCGCGGGCCGCAGCTCGCGCCAGGCGGCGGCGGCCGCCAGCGCACTACCCGCAGCGATTGCCAGTGGACGCCAGCGCCGGGCCAGCCAAGCCTCGCCGCGGCCCAGGGCGGGCCAGAGACCTCCGGCCAGCCAAAGGACAAAGCCCAGCCAGCAGCCCACACTCACCCAAAAGGAGACCAGCAGCAGCGGGGAGCCCGCATAGCTGACCTCCACTTCGCTGCGTCCCTCCGGCACCGGCACCATGACATTTCCCGCGGGAGACGGGAGGACGGGCGCGGCGCGGTCGCCCACCCGGGCGGTGTAGCCGGGAAGAAACTGCCGGAAGGTCTCCAGGTAGAGTCCCTCCCGCGGAGCTTCCACCGTGCAGCGCAGGGGCAGGAACGACTCCAGCCGCACCGCGAGGCTAGCCGGATCGACCTCCCGCAGCGTGAACCGGGCAAAATCAACCGGATGCTCGCGCGCCTCGGGGTCGTGCCCCCAGGCGGGTATCTCCAGGCTGACTTCCTCGGGATGATCCAGGGCCGTCCACAGGCTCAGGCTGTGGCTGTTCTGCGGCGCCATGCCGAAGCCCGCCTCGCCTCCCGCGTCCGGCAGCCGGTAGGATCTCCTCATGCCCTCGCCGGAAAACTTCAGGTAGACCCGCGTCGGGCCGGTCAGGAAATCCAGCTGCAGGAGATAGCGCCGGCCCGGCTGGAGCGTGAGGCCGGGCGTGAGCACATCACTTTGAGGCGAGATCCGGCGGAAGACGCCCTGCCGGACCACGGGCGCGCGCGCCAGGGCCGGCCGGGACAGGTCGGCCGTGACCGTCCGGTCCTGGAGCGACACCAGCCGGAGCTGCAGCAGCGGATCGATCACGCCGCTCGTGTAGTCAGCGGGCAGCCCGAAGAACGCATACGAGGTCACGGAGAGATCGAGGTTGGAATCCGCCAGGCTCGCGGCCGTATCCGCTTCCGACCGGCGCAGGGCGAAGGCATTGGCCAAAAATGGCCGGGCCTGCGCCAGCGTCCATGCCAGCCCGGCCGCCACCAGAAGCCACGCGGCCCGGCGCGGGATCGCCCCTGCCGGCGTCAGCGCGGCTGCGAAAACGATCAGGGCCGCCGCCACGAGGTACAGCCGCTGCATCGGCCAGATGTTGGTCAAAAGGTGAACCGCCGACGGCAGGCGAAGCCAGAGCGCATGGGTGAGTCCCGGGATCGGCAGGCAAAGGGCCAGCAGGCCGAGCGTCGAGCCCACGAGCGCTAGCACGGACACCCGTCGCAGGTCCCAGCGAGCCGTACGGGACCACCCGAGGCCCGCGAGGGCGAGGGCCAGGAGGAGCCAAAGGGAATAGCCGAGTTGCAGGTTGCCCAGGTCGCTGGCCGGGCGGGCAACGGGCAGCAGGGCGGCGGGAACGGCGGCGCGAAGATTTTCCAGCACCACCCGGGCATAGTCCGCCTGGAAGGCGCCCCCGCCGCCGCGCAGCGCCAGTCCCCGCGTCGCGGTCTGGGCGGACACGAATCCAAAACCGGCGAGGGCCAGGAAGAGCCCGGCCGCCGCCGCCAGGCCGGCCGCCGCCCGCCCCGACGGCCGCCGAAGAAAGATCGCGAGCCGCACGAGCCCCACGGCCGCCGTCGCCCATAGGGCGACGGGCGGATGGGCCAGCCACGCCGCCGCCAGGGCGCCGGCCAGGAGGAGATCGTGGCGGACTGCCGGCCGCCAGCCCTGCCGCAGGCAGGCCGCCAGCGCGAGCGGGAGGAAGGGCGCCGCCGCCACCGTCATGTAGAGGTCCTGGGCGTCCGCCGCGGCCAGCAGCGCCGGGCACCACGCGTATGCCGCCGACAGCGCCAGGGCCCATTCCCGGCGGCAGCCCGTGCCCCAACGCAGGCCGAAATAGCAGGCGAAGGCGGCGCCCATGAGGCTCAGGGCCAGCGAAAGATTCTGCAGCTCCCAGAAGCCGAGCCGATGGGCTGACGCCGCGTCAATCATTCCCGCCAGGTAGGTCAGGTAGGGGGCGTTGCGCAGGGGATGGATCCGGCCGTTGAATGCAAAGGGCGTTTGCCCGACCAGCGGCGGCACGACCCCCGCGCGCATCTGGCTGAGCGCGTCGGCCAGGGAGAGGCTGTAGTTGTAGGCCTCGCTCGTCCCCACGGCGCGCCGGGTGAGAAACGGGCCCGCCGGCACCAGGCCGATCGCGAGCAGCGCGAGCAGGACGAGGGCGCGGCGGCTCCAGGATTTCTTCCCCCCGGGGTCGCTGCTCATGGGCCCGCGCCGGGATTCAGCCGCGCATGTCCTTGCCGCCATCGACGGTCAAGGTCATGCCCGTCACGAACTGGGCCAGGTCCGACAGCAGGTAAACCGTCGCCCCCGCCACGTCCTCGGGCCGGCCGAGCCGGCCGAGCGGAAAGCCCGCGATCACCTTGTCGCGCCCGAGCGCGTCGACCGGACCGCGGGACATGTCCGACTCGGTCCAGGCCGGCGCCACGCAATTGACGCGGATCCGATCCGCCGCGAGCTCCTTGGCCATGCTGCGCATGAACATGATCTGGCCGCCCTTGCTGGTGGCGTAGGCCGAGTAGATGTCGCTCCCCCGCTGTCCCGCCGTCGAGGTGTAGATGACGATGCTGCCGCCGCGGCCCTGCCGCCGGAAATGCGGGACCGCCGCCCGGACGGCCAGGAAGGTGCCCGTGAGATTGATGGCCATCGTGCGGTTCCAGAACTCCAGGCTCATCTCCGCGATGGGGCTTCCCTCGAAGACTCCCGCGGAAACCACCAGCCCGTCGAGGCCGCCCATCGCCGCCACCGCGCCGTCCAGGGCCCGGCCCGTGTCCGCCTCGCTGACCACGTCGGCCTGCACGACGAAGGCCTTCCGGCCCAGGGCCTCGATTTCCTTGGCCACCGCGCGCGCCGCCGCGGCCTCGGCCCGATAGGTGATGGCGACATCGGCACCCGCCCGCGCGGACATCAGGGCGGCCTCGCGGCCGAGGCCGCGGCTCCCCCCGGCGACGAAGATCCTTTTTCCGGCTAGATTGATCATAGGAGATTAGACGTCGATCGCGACGACCTCATGGACCGTAATCGCCGGCACGGTGACGTCGAGCCACGGGCCATCCTGCCGGAAGGCGGGGCTCGTCCCCGCCACCAGCAGCCGGAGGGCGCGGGCCCGCAGGCCGGCCGGCAGCCGCACGCGCACCCGCTGCTCGCCCAGGGTGAGCAGCTCGCGGACCGGCCCCTTCATCATCATGGGATTGGTCAGGTTGACGAGATGGAGCGTGACCGAGTCCCGCTGCTGCCAAAGCGTCACGTCGAGGACACCGGGGCCGTCCACGGTCACGGGCGGGTCCTCGTTCGTGGCCCAGGCCACCGCGTTGCGCAGCAGCCGGCCGTGGTCGACGGCCAGCACCTCCCAGTAGGTCCGGTCGATGTCCCAGGGGAAATAGACGACCCGGCCCGCCCCCGGCGGCTCGCGCAGGAAGACCTGCGCCACGCGCGTCGGCGGCTGGCGCGGGAAGACCTTCTCCATCGGCAGGTCGGGATACGAGGGAATCAGCGTCAGCGGCGAGCCGGCCGCCGGGTCATGGGCCGCGACGTCCACGCGCCAGACCCCATGGATGATCCGCGGCGCATCCTCGAGGCTCCTCAGCAGCGCCGGGGCGCCGGCGTGGTCGAGGTGCAGGTAGGCGTTGTGCATCGGTCCCTCGCCCGGACCCCGCCAGCTCGCGCCAAAGAGGCCGGCCAGGCCGAAGTCCCGGCGCGGAACCCCGCGCTCGTCGCAGCGCGAGGTCTCGGAGGTCGCCACCAGGCCCCCGCCACCGGCGACAAACTGCCGGAGCTGGTCGCATTGGGCGTCGGACAGCGCCGCGATGTTGGGCAGGATGAGCGTCCGGAACGGCGCCAGGTGCCCGGCGTCGAGGAGCCGGTCATGCACCATCTCGAATGGGATCCGCGCCTCAATCAGCGCCTGGTACCAGCCCAGCGCCGCGTCCTCCACGCCCTCGGGCGCGCCCGGGGGGCCGCGATGGAACCAGGCGGTCTGCTGGGAATAGACGATCGCCACGCGCGCCAGCGGGCGCTCGTTGCGCAAATAGCGCTCGGCACCCGCGCACCAGGCATAGAGGTCCGCCACGGGCTGCAGCCAGCGGGGATCGTTGACGCTCCCCCCGAACTTCGTGAACCAGGGGCGCATCCCGTTGGCGATCCCGTCGGCGACCCAGAGCCGGATCTCCGCGGGGCTCTGCACCGAATCCTTCCATCGGTAGGCTTCCTCGAGCCCGACGCTGAAGCAGCCGATGACCGGCTTGCGGCCCAGCGCGGCGCGGAATTCCTTGGCGCTTTTTCCGTTGGCCCAGGGCGGCGTGACGCCATGGCGCGCCTGCCGGTCGGCGACGAGCGTGGGGGCGAGGCCGCCCACCACCGCCATGTCGAGGGGGCTGCCCGCGCCGCCGCCGGCGTTGGGCACGACGCAGGAATCGGCGTTGATCTGCCGCACCTCGGCGTTCCACCGGCGCCAGAGCTCGAAGAGCCGGTCCTGCCGCCAAAGGAGATAGGCCTGCCGGCCGGGATCCTGCGGGTCGTTCGTCCGGGGCAGCGCGCGGCCGCTCGCCGCCTGGAAGTTGGTCCGGCAATGCTCGCAGTAGCACATCCCCGATCCGTCCCAGCGGTTGACGAAGATGCCGTCCACCCGGTAGCGCGTCATGATCTCCCGGTGCACCCCGCCCATGAACTCGAAGTTGTAGGGCCCCAGGCCGCAGGTGACCCAAAGCTCGGGCGAAGCCCAGTGCCGCCGCGGCGCGCCCTCCGCGGTCACGGCGATCCAGTCCGGGTGCGCCGCCTTGGCGTCCTCATAGGTCGCGTGGGGATCAGTCCGCGCGACGACGACCATGCCGAGCTTCCGGCAGCCGTCGACCAGGCCGCCGAAGACGTCCCGCCCGCCCAGCCAGGCGCTGCGGTGATGGAAGGGGACGTTCGTCGGATAGTATGCCACGCATCCGCCCGCGCTGAGACAGACGGCGTCCGACCGCGTCTTCCGGAAATAATCGAGCCAGAACTGCGGATCGAAGGTCCCCGGGTCGTTCTCGGCCAGCGTGAGCTGCGCCCACCGCATGGGCTTGTCGGCCCAGCTCGGATCCGAGGGCACCCCGCCCGTCGCCGCGGCCCGGGCCGAGCCGATCATCCCCTCGCCCAGCGAGAGCACGGCGCCGGCGGCCGCCGAGGTCTTGATGAAATTGCGGCGCGTCAGGGGCATCGGGGCGGCACGGGGAGCGGGATCCCCGAGTTTGGGCCGCCGGGGAGGCGGGTCGAGCGCAGAGCAAAGATGTTTTACATCGGGGGGCCGCCGGACACGCTGGGAATGATCCGCCCCATCAGATTTTGGCCGGTCGGATTTTCCCCCGGTTGCGTCTAGCACTTTCCATGCTGAAACGAACCCTGCTTCTGCTCCTCGGCCTCGCCGGCGCCGCCCTCTCCGCCCGCGCCATGTCCGCCGACGAGCGGCGGGGCTACCTCGACTGGATGCGGCAGAACCTGCCCGACGATCCGGAGTGGAACGCCTGGCAGAAGGCGAGCGGGGAGCTGCCCCCGGACTTCGACGCCCTGCCCCGGGTCAACGCGCTGCCCGATCCCCTGCGCGGGGCTGATGGCCGCGAAGTGCAGTCTGCCGCGGAATGGCCCGCCCGCCGGGCCGAGATCCGCCAGCTCTTCGAGAAGTACGTCACCGGCACCTTTCCCCCCAAGCCCGTCCTGGCGGCCGCCGTCGTCACCGAGGAGACCGCGGGCGAAGGGTATCGCGTCCGCCAGGTCCGCCTCGAGTTCGGGCCGGGGCAAAAGGGCATCCTCCACGTCGCCGTGACGATTCCCGACGGCGCCGGGCCGTTCCCCGCGCTGATTCATCCGGACCTGTCGCCGGCGGGACCGCCCGGGACCTGGGAGCCGCTCCTGATTCGCCGCGGCTATGTGTCGGTCGCCTTCGCCGGGAACGACCGGATGGATGACGCCGAGGCGTACCAGGCCCTCTATCCCGCCTATGATTTCGCCACGCTGCCCCGCCGGGCCTGGAGCGTGCAGCTGGTGCTCGACTACCTGGAGACAGTGCCGCAGGTCGACATGAAGCGCGTGGGCCTCTTTGGCTACTCCCGCGACGGCAAGATGGCGACGATGGCCGCCGCGCTGGATGAGCGGATCGGCGCCCTGGTCGCCGGGAGCACGGGCGTCGGCGGCATCCTGCCCTGGCGGATCGCCGGCGAGCGCGGCCACGGCGAGGGGATCGAGACCACGACTCGCATGTTCCCCACTTGGTTCGTGCCCCGGCTGCGCTTCTTCTCCGGGCACGAGGACCGCCTGCCGGTCGACGGAAATTCGCTCGTCGCGCTCATCGCCCCGCGCCCGGTCCTCCTGGAATACGGTCTCAACGACGAGGTCTCGAACTCCTGGGGCAGCGAGCAGACCTATCACTCCGCCATCGCCGTCTATCGCCTGCTGGGCCGGCCGGATGGCATCGGCCTGATGCGCGTGCCGGGCTTTCATGGCGCCAACGACACGGAGGCCTGCATCGACTGGCTCGACATCCAGTTTGGGCGCTCGCCGCGCACCTGGACCAATAATTTTCTCTTTCCCTGGAGCTTCGACGCCTGGCGCCGGCAGAGCGGGGAGGAGGCCGACCTCAAGCAGGAATACGCCCTGGGCACCCTCAAGGCCGCCGGCTCGCTGGCCGACTGGGAGAAGCAGGCGGCGCAGATCGGCCCGACGATCGCCTGGTTTCTCGGCGACCAACCCCCGACGATGGCGGGTTTTCCGGTCCGCAACCCGTTCGCCGGGCGGATGGCCCGCGGCCCCCTCCCCGGGCCGACCGTCGTCGCCCTCGGCGCCACCGGCAATCCCGGCCAGCTGGCCCCCGACGTGCCCGCGTGGGTCATCTCGCGCGGCGGCCCGGAATTCGGCTGGCTGGAACCGGAGAAGAACCAGGTCGAGTCCCGCAAGTTCCGCTTCGGCGTCAACCTGACCGGCGACCTCTATCTCCCGGCCGGCACGCCGAAGGACGCCAAGCTGCCGACGGTGGTCTGGCTCCACGGCTTCAGCTACCCGCTGGGCTACATGTGGGTCTATCGCCGGGACCTCCATCCCATCCTCGCGCTGGTCAAGGCCGGCTACGCGGTGCTCGCCTACGACCAGTGCGGCTTCGGCAGCCGGATGGGCGAGAGCGGCCCGTTCTACGACCGCTTCCCGCATTGGTCCCTGCTCGGCCGGATGGTCGAGGACGCGCGCAGCGCCGTCGACGCGCTGGCGAAGGACAGCGCGGTCGACCCGCAGCACATCTATCTGTTCGGCTACACCCTCGGCGGCACCGTCGGACTCTACACCGCCGCGCTCGATCCCCGCGTGCGGGGCGTCGTCTCGGTCTGCGGCTTCACGCCCCTGCGCACGGACACTGCCGACCGGGGGACCAGCGGCGTCGCGCGCTACAGCGAGACCCGGGGCCTCCTGCCGCGGCTCGGCTTTTTCGTCGGCCACGAGGCCCAGATCCCGTTCGACTACGACCAGGTGATCGCCCTGGCCGCGCCCCGGCCCGTGCTGATCGTGCAGCCCACGATGGACCGCGAGGCCAACCCCGGGGACGTCCATGCGGCCGTCGAGGAGGCGCGCAAGGTCTATGCGTTCTACGGCGCCGCCGGCAGCCTCGGGCTGGACGAGCCGGTCGACTACGCCCGGCTTCCGAACGCCACGCAGGACCGCATCATCGCCTGGATGCGCGCCCATCCCTGACCGTCGCCGTTCCCGTCCCATGAAGCGCCTGCTCCGCCTGCTCCCGTTCCTCGCCGGCCTGGCCGCGCCCGTCGTTTGCGCCCAGACCGCGACCATCCCCACCGCGGTCACCCTGAAGGAGGATCCGGAGACCTACACCCTCGACAACGGCATCGTGACCGCGGTCGTGGCGAAGAGCTCGGGCGACCTGGTCTCGCTCCGCTATGGCGGCCTGGAGGTCCTCGCCACCCTCGTGGGCGCGGACGGGCGGCCCGACCTCCTGCGCGACCCGCCGGGCGACAATCCCAACGGGCTCAACCGGGGCATGACCGACCATCAATACGGCTTCTGGTCCCATGACGCCATGGGCCCGCGCGGCACCGGGGCCGCGCTCGCGCGGGTCACGATCGATCCCCGGGCCAATGGCGGGCTGCGGGCGGAGGTGTCCGTGAAGGGCATTTCCCACGGACGGAAGATGGGCACGGGCCCGGGCGCGCGGGGCGGCGAGTTCATCTCCGACATCGACATCCGCTATGCCCTGGGCCGGGGCGATTCCGGCGTCTACACCTACTGCACCTTCGACCACCCGGCCGAGTACGCCGCCACGACGCTCGGGGAGGCGAGGTTCGGGCTGAAGCTGAGCGACATCTTCGACTGGATGCTGATCGACCAGCACCACCACCTGCCCTACCCGCCGGATCTGGAGCGGAATGGCGACGACAAGTACAACTACACCTCCGACCAGTTCGACCATCCGGCCTTCGGCTGGGCCAGCTCGGCGCGCCAGCTGGGCTGCTTCATCGTCAATCCCAGCGTCGAGTACCTCAGCGGCGGCCCGACCAAGGTGGAGTTCCTCTGCCATCGCGACACCAACCGGGTCACCGCGCCGTGCATCCTGAACTACTGGCGGAGCAGCCACTACGGCGGCAGCTCGGTCGACGTCGCGGCCGGGGAGCATTGGACGAAGGTGATCGGCCCTTTCCTCATCTACGTGAACTCCGGCGCGGATCCGGAGACGCTCTGGCGGGATGCGATCGCCCAGGCCGCGAAGGAAAACGGGAAATGGCCCTATGACTGGGTCAACGGCGTCGACTACCCCCACCAGGAGGAGCGGGGCGCGGTGGCCGGACGGATCATCCTGGACGACCCCCTGGCGCCGCCCACGGCCAAGATGAGCCGGCTCCTCGTGGGCCTCGCCCACCCGGACTACCATGTGACCACGGAGCGGGCGGCCGCGGGCAATACCCCGGCCGACATCACCTGGATGACCGACGCCAAGTACTACGAGTTCTGGGTGCGCGGCGGGGACAACGGCCGCTTCTCCATCCCGGACGTGCGCCCCGGCAAGTACACCCTCCACGTCATCGCCGACGGGGTCCTCGGCGAGTTCACCTATGCCGACGTCACCGTTGCCCCCGGCCGGGCGGTCAACCTCGGCCGGCTGCAGTGGACACCGCTCCGGCGCGGCCGCCAGCTGTGGGAAATCGGCGTCCCCAACCGCAACGCCTCGGAATTCCTCAAAGGCGACGACTATTTCCACGACGGCATGGGCCTGGTCTACGCCCAGCTCTTCCCCCGCGACGTGAACTACGTCGTCGGCCAAAGCGACTTCCGGAAGGACTGGTATTTCCAGCACGTCCCCCACGACGAGGACCCGGCCAAGGACATTGCCGCCGTCGCCGCCTGGCGCGCCGACCGGCTCAAGCCCCGGCCCGCCAATGCCGCGCCGCCCGCGCCCGGCAGCCCCGCCTTCCGCGCGCGCTTCGGGCCGCCGGCCGCCGTGGGCCGGGCCAGCCCGTGGTCCGTCCACTTTGACCTGCCGGCTGCGCCCCAGGGCGTGGCAACTCTCCGTGTCGCGCTGGCGGGCGGGAATACCAGCAGCCACGAAATCGCCGTGGCGGTCAACGGCCAGCCCGCGGGCAGCGTCCAACTGGCCGGCGACTCGACCGTCGGCCGCAACGGCATCCAGGGGATCTGGTATGAGCGGGAGGTCCCCTTCCCCGCCACGCTGCTGAAGTCCGGCGCCAACGTCCTGACCCTCACGGTTCCGGCGGGCGGGCTCTCGGCCGGGGTCGTCTACGACTATCTGCGGCTGGAACTGGACGAAGCCGCGACGCCGCGCTAAGCTCGGGACTTCCGCGCATGCTCTTCATTCCCATCATCGCCGCCAGCACCCGGCGCGACCGGCAGAGCATCAAGGTCGCCCGGTTCGTCCTGGCGCGGCTGCAGCAGCGGAAGGGCGTCGCGACGGAGATGCTCGATCTCCTCGAGTACAACTTCCCGATCATGGAGGAGCGGCTGCATCACCGCGACGATCCGCCGCCGCGGCTGCAGGAGTTTGCCGACAAGATCGGCCGCGCCGACGCCTTCATCATCGTCACGCCCGAGTACAACAACGGCTATCCCGGTGTCCTCAAGAATGCCCTGGACTACCTGCTGCCCGAGTACGAGCGCAAGCCCGTGGGAATCGCGACGGTCTCCGCCGGCGGTCATGGCGGCATCACCTGCCTGGCGCAATTGCGCCTGGTGACGATCGGGATGGGCGCCTTTGCCATCCCCGAGGCCCTCTCCGTCTCCCACATCCGGACCAGTTTCAAGGACGACGGCACCCCCAACGACGCCGCCTACGAGAAGAGCGGTGCCGCCTTCCTGGACGAGGTCATCTGGTTCGCCGAGGCCGTCTCCGCCCGGAAGGCCCGGGACCAGCCGGCCTGAGAAACTGCGGAAAGTTGCAACTTTTCGCCCCGGCCCGGGGTTCT
>CAZKAH010000033.1:6482-7777 GCA_964550715.1 uncultured Opitutaceae bacterium | reverse complement strand
CCCATCCGCCTGACGGAGGAGAGCCACCGCCATGGGATGCACGGCGTGATCGGGACCGGCGGCGCCTCGATCGAGGCCTCGACCGTGAACGGCAGCGTCCGGCTCGAGGCGCTCTGATCAGGCCAGGGCGGCCGCAATGGCGCGGCCCACTTCCTCGGTGCTGGCGGTGCCGCCCAGGTCGCGGGTCCGGGGGCCCGACTTGATGACCTGCTCGATCGCCCGCAGGATGGAGGCGGCGGCCGCGGGATGCCCGAGGTGCTCGAGCATCATCGCGCCCGACCAGATCTGCCCGATGGGATTCGCGATCCCCTGCCCGGCGATGTCGGGGGCCGAGCCGTGCACCGGCTCGAACATCGAGGGAAACTCGCGCTCGGGATTCAGGTTGGCGGAGGGGGCGATCCCGATCGTGCCGGTCAGCCCGGGCCCGAGGTCGGAGAGGATGTCGCCGAAGAGGTTCGAGCCCACGACGACGTCAAACCAGTCGGGATGCTGGACGAAGTGCGCGGTCAGGATGTCGATGTGATACTGGTCGGTCCGCACGTCGGGGTACTGCGCGGCCATCGCCTTGAACCGCTCGTCCCAGAAGGGCATCGTGACGGTGATGCCGTTCGACTTGGTGGCGGAGGTCAGGTGCTTCTTCGGGCGTGCGCGGGCGGTCTCGAAGGCGTATTTCAGGATCCGGTCCACCCCGCGGCGCGTGAAGATCGACTGCTGGACCGCGATCTCGTCTTCGGTCCCCTCGTACATCCGGCCGCCGACCGAGGAATACTCTCCCTCGTTATTCTCGCGGACGATGACCATGTCGATGTCCCCCGGCTTCCGGCCGGCCAGGGGCGAGGCCACGCCCTCGATCAGGCGCACCGGCCGGAGGTTGGCGTATTGCCGGAAAACGCGGCGGATCGGAATGAGCAGGCCCCAGAGCGAGATGTGGTCCGGCACGCCCGGAAACCCGACGGCGCCAAGGAAGATGGCGTCATGCGCGCGGATCCGCTCGAGCGCCCCCTCGGGCATCATCCGCCCGGTCTCCCGGTAATGGCCGCAGCTCCAGGGAAACGAGTCCCAGGTGAGGCGGAAACCGTCCTTCCGAGCCGCGGCGTCGAGGACGCGGATTCCCTCCGGGACGACCTCCGTGCCGATGCCGTCGCCGGGGATCGTTGCAATGCGGTAGTTCTTCATGGAATGGGTCCGTTTCAGGCCAGCGCGCCGCGGTAGGCGCGGTCGAGGATCTCGAGGGTATGCACAATGGGGAGCGGACGGCCGAGGCGGCGCAGGTGGGCGTCGATCTGCGTCAGGCA
>CAZKAH010000033.1:3931-6382 GCA_964550715.1 uncultured Opitutaceae bacterium | reverse complement strand
GGGGGCGGGATGAGCCCCAGCCGGTCGAGGAAGGTGCTGACATCGGCGATCCGCTTGACGAAGGCCTGCGCCCGGGCCTCTTCCGGCTGGCCCTTGAAGAGGAGCGGATAGTCCTGCAGGCCCGAGCCGCAGCCGGAGGCGTTGGTGATGATTGCATCCACGTCCTCCGGGAAGGCGGCCAGGTTGCGGCGGGCGGTGGCCCGCGCGGATTCCGCCGCGCCGATGTGCAGGGCCAGCGCCCCGCAGCAGGCCTGGCCCGGCGGGATCACCACCTCGACGCCGTTCGCCGCGAGCACATGGAGGGTGGCGCGGTTGATGCCGGGCGCGAGCACCTGCTGCGCGCAGCCCGCCAGCAGCGCCACCCGGGCCCGCCGCGGGCCCTGCGCGGGGAAGATCCTCGGCAACGGGTAAGCCGGAGGAACCTGCGCCGGCATGAGGTCGAGCATCGGGCGGAGCGACGCCGGCAGAAGCCGCCGCAGGGGCCGCGCCAGGCGGCCCGCGCCAAGGACCAGCCGGAACCGCGCCGGATGCGGGAGCGTGGCGAGGAGCAGGCCGCGCCGGATCCGGTCGGCCAGCGAGCGGCGCCGCTGCGGTTCGGCCCAGGCGCGAAAGGGCGTCAGGAGCTCGCCATAGCGGACCCCCGACGGGCAGGAGGTCTCGCAGGCCAGGCAGCCCAGGCAGCAGTCGAGGTAGGGCTTGGTCTGCTCGACCGTCAGCCGGCCTTCGAGGGTCTCCTTCATGAGCACGATCCGTCCGCGCGGGGAATTCATCTCCTCGCCCAGGACGACGTAGGTCGGGCAGGTCGGCAGGCAGAACCCGCAGTGGACGCACGCCCCGACTGCATGGGCCATGGCCTCGGTCTGCGCTCCGGCGCGATCAGGGGAAATGCTGTGCAGCATGGCGGGGGCTAGAAATCCGGGAAACGCCCGTCGGGGTCGAGGGCGGCCTTCAGCCGGCGGCGGAGGCCCTCGCCGCGGACGCGCCCCAGGAGCGGCCGGGGCGAGGGCCCGGAGAGCACCAGCCCGGAAAGCCCGCGCGCCATGAGGAGCGCGTCAAGATCCGCCGCCGGGCCCGGCCATGCGATCCAGGCGACGCTCGCCCCCGCGCCGTACTGCCGAGCCGCTCCCGCCGCGGCGAGCAGGCCGTCGAGTTCAGGGATTGCGGCCAGCGTGACCGGCACCTTGACCAGGAGCTGGCTCGCGGGATCGGCCGGCAGCGGAACGCGCCGGCTCCAAAAGTCCGCGTCGGCCTCCCCTTGGAAACGCTGGCCGGTTCGCCCGGAAAAAACCTCCAGCTGGCCCAGCCGCCCGGCCAGGGTCTCGGGCGCTCCGCCGAGCCGCAGCCAAAGCGTGCCCGGCGGATCGAGCTCGAGACCCTCAAAGTCGAAGGGCGAGGCGCCCAGCCGCCCGACAGCCGCGAGGGCGGCAGCCAGGTCCGGGAAATCCACCCGCAACGTCGCATGCGCCTGCGGCCGCGGGAATACCTTGAACGTGACCTCCGCCATGACGCCCAGCCGGCCGAGGCTGCCCACGAAGAGCTTCGGCAGGTCGAAGCCCGCGGCGTTCTTGACGACCTTGCCGCCGCCTTGGACGAGCTCGCCCGCGCCGGTCACCAGCCGTAGGCCGAGGATGAAGTCGCGCACGCCGCCGTAGCGCTGGCGGCCCGGCCCGCTGACCCCGGTCGCGATGGTGCCGCCGAGCGTCGCGCCCCGCTCAGCCAGGGGCGGATCGAACGGGAGGTACTGCCCGTGGCGGGCGAGTTCCTCCGCCACGGTCCGCAGCGGCGTCCCGGCCAGCGCGGTGAAGGTGTATTCCGCCGGATCGTATTCGCGGATGCCGGCGAGGGACCGCAGGCTGAGCGCCGCGAACCCGGGCGGCACGGCCGCGGGCACCGGCTTGCTTCCGCCGCCGACCGGCAGCAGCCGGGGGTGGCTGCGCACCGCCTCCACGACCTCGTCGATGGTGCGCGGCTCCAGGACCGAAGGGGCGGAGGCGGCGCTCATTCGCGGGAAATGATGCCGGCGCGCTCCAGCGGATGCGCCCCGTGCAGGGCGAGGGCCGGCGCCTCGCCGCCGGGAAACATCTTGCCGCGATTCGAGAGCTCGCGGGGATCGATCGCGCGGTGGATCCGGTGCATGACCGCAAGGTCGGTCGGGTTGAACATCTCGGCCAGGTACGCCCGCTTCTCCAGGCCGACCCCGTGCTCGCCGGTGATCGAGCCGCCCAGCCGCAGGCAAAGGCGGAGGATATCGCCCGCCATCGCCTCGGCCCGCTCCAGGGCGCCGGGTTCGCGGCCGTTGAAGAGGATCAGCGGATGGAGGTTCCCGTCGCCGGCATGGAAGACGTTGGCGACCCGGATCCCCCGCTCCCGGCTCATGGCCTCGATCTCGCGGAGCGCGAGGCCCAGCTTCCCGCGCGGCACGACGCCGTCCTGCACCAGGAAATCGGGCGA
>CAZKAH010000033.1:0-3831 GCA_964550715.1 uncultured Opitutaceae bacterium | reverse complement strand
TCGATCGCCAGCCGGTCCATGATTTCCATGGCTCCGGGGAGAAATCCCGCCGCCACCACCTGCGCCACGGCCTCGCCGGCATCCTCGACCCGGTCATAGGCCGCGAGCAGCGTCCGGTAGCACTCGGGCATCGGCAGGAGCCGCAGCGTGATCTCCAGGGCGACGCCGAAGAGGCCCTCGTGGCCCACGTAGATCCCCGCCAGGTCGGGCCCCACGTTCTCCAGGCTTTCACCGCCCAGCTCGACCACCTCGCCGTCGGGCAGGACCACCGTCAGCCCGAGGACGTGGTTCGAGGTCATGCCGTACTTGAGGCAGTGCGCCCCGCCCGCGTTGAAGGCGACGTTGCCGCCGATCGTGCAGATCTGCTGGCTCGAGGGATCGGGCGCGTAGTAGAGCCGGTGCCGGGCCGCCGCCTGGGAGACCGCGGTGTTGATCGCCCCCGGCTCCACCACGGCGATCCGCTGGGCCGGGTCCAGCCGGAGGATCCGGTTCAGCCGGTTGAGCGCAATGACCAGGCCGCCGGCGATCGGCACCGAGCCGCCGGAGAGGCTGGTCCCGCTCCCGCGGGCCACGAAGGGCACGCCATGCTGGTGGCACAGCCGCACCGCCGCGATCACCTCGTCGCGGGTCTCCGGGATCACCACCGCCAGGGGCTGGACGCGGAACGCCGTCAGGCCGTCGGACTCGAACGGCGCCAGCCCGGCCTCAGTGCCGAGCAGCCGCGCGGCTGGGAAAATGCGGCGGAGGGCGTCGAGAAAGGGTGCGGTGGAGGACAAGGCGGGGGGGCCGCCCAACCTTCCTGCAGCCACCCCGCTTCGCAACCTTGAAAAATCCCGGTCAGGTTCCGGAGGGCTTCACGACCACGACCATGAAGGTTCCCGGCTTGGCCACCGGGCGGCCGCCGCCCGCGGGGGCGGCAAACTCGGCCGTGGGGAGGTAGATCGTGTGGGTCGCCGGATCGACGGCCAGGGTCTTGGCCCCGACCGCAGTCTTGACGGACTGGACCAGCTCAAACTTGCCCGGCGAGGTTTCGCGGACCACGGCCAGCGTGCCATCCCGGCAGCTGGCGAAGCCGTCCCCGTCGA
Source organism: uncultured Opitutaceae bacterium (assembly GCA_964550715.1). Taxonomy (GTDB): domain Bacteria; phylum Verrucomicrobiota; class Verrucomicrobiia; order Opitutales; family Opitutaceae; genus Palsa-1447. The sequence continues at coordinate 2,746 of CAZKAH010000033.1, read as the reverse complement.
AACCCGCGGCGTCGACGCCGGCGCCGATGGGCAGGTCGGCCAGGACCTTGCCGTCGTCGGCACTCATGACGATCATCTTCTGCGGCTTGCGGCAGCCGATGTACAGCCGGCGGTGCTCGCGGTCCATCGCCATGCCGACGGGCGAGCCGCCGGGGGAGGTCGGCCATTTGGCGACGACCGTCATGGTCTTGGTGTCGACGACCGCCACCTCGTTCTTGTCCACCAGATTGACGAAGACCTTGCCCAGGCCGTCGGCGGCGAGGAACTCGGGCTTGCCGCCCAGGCTGATGGCTGCGTCGGCCTTGCCGTTCCGGGGGTCGACATCGGGCGAGATCGGGATCAGCAGGCCGGGATCGCCGCAGACCAGCAGGACCTTGTTGCTCGCGGGATCGTAGATGATCCCGTCCGCATCGTCGTCCGCCTTCACCTTGCCCAGGACCTCGTAGGTCTTCAGGTCGAAGATCGCGACCGAAGCGTCGTCGCCATCGGAGACGAACCCGCGGCCCGCCGCCGGGACCACCGCAACCCCGTGGTTGTGCTTCTGCCCGGGGACGTCGCCGACGACCTTGCCGGTGGCGGCGTCGACGACCATGGTGTGGGTCGCGCGCGGGATATAAAGCAGCTTGGACCGCGGATCGACGGTCAGGTAGTCCATGCCGCCCTCACCCCCGACATGATAGACTTGGGAGACGGCGTAGGAGACGGCGTCGGCCGCGCGAGCGGACCGGGCCGGGAGGCTGAGCGCGGCGCAAAGCGCCAGCGCGAGGGGAGTCTTGATTGAGATGCGCATGAGAGGGTTCCGGACAGGGTAGCAGATGAAGATGGCGGGAAGATTACGCCCGGCCCGATCCCAGGCGCGGCGGAGCAATCCGTCAAGGGCCGGCGGGCGGGCCGGGCCGCCGCTGGACCAGCGCCGCCCGGAGGATGGGATCGGGGGCGGCCTGCCGCCACGCAGTGATCCACAGGGCACCCAGCATCTCCCCTCCCGCCAGGAGCCGGTCCTCGATGAACCGGCGGCCCTCGCGGCTGCCCGGGCCCGCGTCCTCGAGCTTGTGTTCCTGCACGAGGCGGAGCATCGGCTCGACCGTCGCCCAGGTCGCCTGCAGGTAGCCGACCACGGCCACGAAGGCGGGATCCCGGCCGTCGGGGCGAGGCGCCAGGTCCAGCGGCCGGGCCGGGACGACCTGCGGGGCGAGTTCGGCGAGCGCGATCCCGGCCTTGGCGATGAACGCGCCGTCGATCAGCGCATGGAAGTCGTTGGTCGGATAGCCGTGCGGGTTCGGCCCCACCCAGCCGCTGCGGTGGACTGTGACGTGCAGCGGCTGCGAGCCGTCGCCCACGAAGTGCCCCATCACGCCCATCACGTAGACGCAATTGGCCCGGGCGTTCGCGATCTCGTCGGGAGTGCCATAGGCCTCATAGGTCTTCAGGTAGGAGAACTGGACCTGCAGCTTGGCGTAGTACTCGGCAATGGCCCAGGGCAGGAAGCCCGGCCATTGCCCGGTATGGGCCGGGTCCCTTGCCAGATCGATGGCGGGGAAACGCTCGGGATGGGCCGCGCGGCCGGCCGCGAAGGCCGCGACGAATTCATACCGGAAGGGAGTGAGTGTCGCGAGGTCGAGGCCCGCGTCCTTGATCTGCTCAAACTCGGTGAAATGATCCAGGCCGTTGTCGTGCTGGAGCAGGGCTGACCAAGAACGTCGCCACCGGTCGGGTTCCTGCGAGAGGAAGACGATGCGCTCGGCCGTGGCCGGTTCCCGCACCCAGGCGGGAAAATCGGCCGGGAGGGAATCGAGCGCGAGCTGGTTGACCATCCGGTGGCCGGGCTCGTACCAGGCGTGCATGGCGGCGGGCGCGAGGGCGAGCGCCAGCCCGGCGAGCCCCAGGGAGGTTTTCATGAGACCAGTCTTACCGAATCCAAAAAGCTTTCAACCTCGACCCGGCCGGTGCCATTCTCCTCCCATGATGGACATCCGGCCCCTCGGTTTTCCCGGTCTGGCGGCGAGAGCATCGGCGCTCACCTTGCTCGTGGCGCTGGCCCTCCTCCTGGCGGCCGGCTCCGCCGGCGCGCAGGAGCCCGGATTCATCAGCCTTTTCAATGGCAGGGATCTGGCCAACTGGGACGGGAACCCCCTGCTTTGGTCCGTCCAGGATGGCGTGATCGTCGGGCGCCGGGTCATCGCGGAAAAGCCCGACAAGGGAAACACGTTTCTCATCTGGAAAGGTGGCCGGCCGGCCAATTTCGAATTGCGCGCCTCGTTCCGGCTCTTGTCCAACAACGGCACGGGATGGGCCAACTCCGGAATCCAGTACCGCAGCCGGGTGGTCGATCCGGAGCACTGGGTCGTCAGGGGCTACCAGGCCGACATGGACGGATCCGGAAAATATGTCGGCCAGCTCTACGAGGAGGGTTATCGCGGGTTCCTGGCCCTTCCCGGACAGCGGGTCCGCATCACCGGCGGCGAAGGCGGGAAACCCCGCATTGACGTGCTCGGCCAAACGGCCGAGCCGGCCGCGATCCGCGCCGCCATCCGCGCCCAGGGATGGAATACCTACGTCATCATCGCGGAGGGGAACCACCTCCGGCAGTATTTCAACGGGCTGCTGACGGCGGAGGCGACCGATCTCGACCAGGCCAACGCCGCCGCCTCGGGCGTGATCGCACTTCAGTTGCACGCGGGCCTTCCCATGACGGTCCAGTTCAAGGACATCCTCCTGAAGCCGCTGCCCTGATCCAGGGCTCGAT
>CAZKAH010000032.1:0-31202 GCA_964550715.1 uncultured Opitutaceae bacterium | reverse complement strand
TGCCAGGCGGTGCGGGCTCCCGGCTCGAAGCTGACGCGCAGGACCCGGACCTTCGCCGGCCCGGGCGCGGGGGCGATCTCGTCGAGCCAGACGGTGCCGGTGAACCAGTCGGGGGACCCGCGGCGGGTCGTGTGGGCGCTCGAGCGGGTGACGTTCATCGCACAGTGTTCATGGGGGTGGGGGGAGCCGCGGCCGGGGCGAGGACTAGCGAATTCGCCGCGATGGGCAAGCTGGCGACGCCCGATGCCACTTGCGCCGGGCGGGGATGCGCGGCACGTTGGACGTTCTGTCTCGATGGCCGATTTCCTAGAAACCAAGCGCGGCAGCACCGCCGTGTTGAGCCGCGCCTTCCTGGTCGGCGTGCAGACGCCGGACATGGCGGAGGGCGAGGGTGACGAGCTCCTGGTCGAGCTGAAGGAGCTGGTGGAGAACCTCGGCATGACCGTCGTCGCCGCGCCCCTGGTCAAGCTGCGCACCCGGACCCCGGCGACCCTCCTGGGCAAGGGCAAGACCGACGAGCTGGCGGCGGCGGCCAAGGAGGCGGGAGCCGACGTGATCGTCCTGGATGGCGCCCTGTCGCCCGGGCAGCAGCGCAACTGGGAGGAGATCTCGGGCCTCGCGACGATCGACCGCGAGGAGGTCATCCTGGAGGTATTCGCCGACCGCGCGCAGACGCGCGCGGCGGTGCTGCAGGTCGCCCTGGCGCGGATGGAATATTCGCTGCCGCGGCTGACGCGGGCCTGGACCCACCTTTCGCGCCAGCGGGGCAAGGGGGCGATGGGCGGCGAGGGCGAGACCCAGCTGGAGCAGGATCGGCGCGTGGTGCGCGACCGGATCGCCCGGCTCAAGGCCGAGCTGGCCCTGGTCGTCCAGCAGCGCGGCGTGCAGCGCCAGCGGCGCCAGCGCGTGCCCCTGCCGACCGCGGCCATCGTGGGCTACACCAACGCCGGCAAGTCCTCGCTGCTCAACGCCCTGACCGGCGCCCACGTCCTGGCCGAGGACAAGCTCTTCGCGACGCTGGACCCCACCACGCGCCAGCTGACGCTGCCCGGCAACCACAAGCTCCTCGTGACGGACACCGTCGGCTTCATCCGGCGCCTCCCGCACCGGCTGGTGGAATCGTTCAAGGCCACGCTGGAGGAGGTGGTCCTGGCGGACTTCCTCATCCATGTCCTCGACGTCACCAGCCCGCATGGGGCCAAGCACCAGGCGACGACGCTGGGCGTCCTGGCCGAGCTCGGGGCGGGGGCCAAGCCCGTCATCACGGTCTTCAACAAGGTCGACCTGGCGACCGCCGCGCAGCTGCGGGCCGCGCGGCACCTGGTGCCCGACGCCCTCGGCGTCAGCGCCCGGACGGGCGCCGGCCTGGCCGAGCTCGGCGAGCGCTGCCGGGAGCTCGTGGCCGGGGGGTTGAATGCCGTCGAGCTCCTGGTGCCGCACGGCCGCTATGACGTCATCGCCCGCCTGCACGAATCGGGGCAGATTCTCGCCCAGGAGCACACCGACGCCGGCGTCCGCCTGCAGGGACGGTATCCTCCCGCCCAGGCGGGCTACTTCTCACCCTTTCTGGTCGACAAGCGCTAGGGGCGATCGCTACACCGCCCCGGTGCCATGACGACCTTTTCCATCCTGGTCGCCGACGACGAACCGGATCTGCGGGACCTGATCCAGCTCACGCTGGAGGCGGCCGGCCACCGGGTGGTCACCGCGGTCGACGGCCGCAAGGCCAGCGAGGCGCTGCAGCAGCAGAAATTCGACCTGGTGGTCACCGACGTCCTCATGCCGGAGCGCGACGGGATCGAGCTGATCCGCGAGGTGCGGGCCAGGCATCCAGGCGTGCGCATTGTCGTCATGACCGCGGGCGGCCAGATTCCCCGCGGGGATTATCTCCTGGTCGCCAAGCACCTGGGCGCCCATGTCGCGCTGGCCAAGCCCTTCACCGGCCAGCAGATGGTCGCCGCGGTCGGGGCGGCGATGGCGAGACCTCAGTCGTAAAACCGGACGCAGACCGGATCCGGCACCGCGGCCGGCCGGCCGGCCGGCGAGAGGCGGCCGCTCGCGGGATCGACGCGGAACGCGGCGACGGTGCCCGAGCCCTGGTGCGCGCAGACCAGCCAGGCGCCGTCGGGTGAGAGCGCGAAATGCCGGGGATTCCGGCCCCCGGCGGGCGTGAATTCCACCGCCGAGACCAGCCCGGTCGCACCGTCGACCGCAAAGACCGCGATGCTGTCATGCCCCCGGTTGGAAACGTAGAGAAAACGCCCATTGGGATGCAGGGCGACCTCGGCCGCGGCGCTGTCGCCCATGAACCCCGCGGGCAGGGTCGAGACCGCCTGGCGCAGGACGAGGGCGCCGCTCGCGGCATCGTAGTCGAAGGCGGTCACCGTGTTGTCGAGTTCGCGGCTGGCGTAGAATCGCCGGCCGTCCGCGCTAAAGGCGCTGTGCCGCGGCCCGCTACCTGCGGCGTTGGCGGTGAAGGGCGGCCGGCCCGGGGCCAGCCGCGCCTGCGCGGCATCGAGCCGGTAGGTGTAAATCCGGTCGAGCCCGAGATCGCAGACGAGCGCGAAGCGGTTGTCGGGCGAGATCACCGCGGAATGGACGTGCGCCTCCGCCTGGCGCCGGGGATGCGAGCCGCGCCCTTCGTGGCGGATGACCTGACCCGGCCCCGGCGTGCCGTCCGCCGCCAGGGGCAGCGCCGCGATCGTGGCCGCATGAAAGTTGGACACGAGCAGCGTCCGGCCCGTCCGGTCGACCGCGAGGTGGCAGCCGGCGACGGCCTCGGGCGCGGGCGGGGCGGGGAGGAGCGCGAGCCGGTCGCCGTGCACGGCAAAGGCCGCGACCATCGCCGCGGAATCGCGGATGGCGTAGAGAAATCTCCGGTCGGGGGAAAGCGCGAGGAAGCTGGGATGGGGGGTCTCCGCCGCCACCACCGGCGCCGAGAGCGCACCTTCGGCTGCACCGAGGCGGAGGGCATAAATGCCGCGGCTGGCCCCGGAGGTGTAGGTGCCGATGAAGAGGAGACGGCTCGGGGCGGGCGGGGTCATCGGATCAGGGAGCGGTGAGGAAGCGCTCGCAAAAGGGATAGGGCACGGGCACGGGTCGGCCCACGGGCGCGAGGCCGCCGGTTTCGCCGTCGACGTGAAAGACGACGGCGTTGGCGCTGCCGTGGTTCGTGACGATGATCCAGCGGCCGGTGGGATCGAAGGCGAAATTGCGCGGCGTCTTGCCCTCGGTGGGGACGTGGCCGAGGGGCGTGAGCCGGCCGCTGGCGGGATCGATGGCGAAGATCGCGATGCTGTCGTCGCCGCGATTCGAGACGTAGAGGAACCGGCCGTTGGGATGGACGGCGATCTCGGCGCTGACGCTCACCCCTTTGAAGTCGGCGGGCAGCGCGGAAACGGATTGGAATTGCCTCAGGCTCCCATGCGCGGGGTCCCAGTCGAAGACCAGGACGGAGCTCCCGATCTCGGTCACCACATAGAGCCAGCGGCCGTTCGGGTGAAACACCGGATGCCGGGGTCCCAGGCCGGGGGCCACGGCCGCAAACGCCGGCTCATTGGGTGCGAGCGAGCCGGTCCGCTCGTCGAACCGGTAGACGAACACCCGGTCGAGCCCGAGGTCGCAGACGATAGCGAAGCGGTTCGACGGGTCGGTGATGATCGAATGGGCGTAGGCGTGCTTTTGCCGCTCCGGATTGACGCTATGGCCCGCGTGCTGGACGAACGCGGTGCGGGCGCCGACCCCACCATCGGGCGCCAGGGCGAAGACGGCGATGTTGCCGCCTTCATAGTTGGCGATCAGCGCATAGCGGCCCGTGCGATCGAGGCTCAGGTAGCTCGTGTCCGCGCCGCCGGCGGGCTGGCGGTTGATCAGCGTGAGGTTTCCCGTGGGGCGATCGATGGCATAGGCGCTGATCCCGCCCGGCCGGCCGGAATTGCAGGTATAAAGGCGCCGGCCGTCGGCTGAGATGACGAAGTACGCCGGGGCCACGGCCTCGACGTCGAACCGCGGCACGGTCAGCGCGCCCGTGGCGGGGTCGAAACGGGCCACCGAGAAGCCCTTGCCGGGACCGGCCACATGGGTCCCGAAGAAAACATAATCGTCGGCCGCCCGCGCCGCGGACGGCGCGCCCGCGAGCCACGGGAGCAGGAGGACGCCGAAAAGAATGCGGGGGTTCATCGGGGCGGCGAAGCCGGGGACATGGAGGTCAGGGGGCGTTCCCGTGTCAACGGCCCGTCCGGCAGCCACCAGCCCCCGACCGCCGCGCCGAGGGCGAGGAGGCTCGAGGCGAGCAGGGCGAGCCGGAAATCCCCGACGGGCGCGGCCCAGCCGAAGACCATCGAGGCGGCGGCGGCGGCCAGGCGGCCGATGTTGTAGCAGAAGCCGGAGCCGGTCGTGCGCAGGAGGGTCGGGAAGAGCGGCGGCAGGTACATGGTGAACAGGGCGAAGACGCCGGAGAAGAACCCCGTGAGCGGGACCCAGAAGCCGGCCATCGCCCCGAAGCCGCGCGGGACCGCATAGGCCCCGGCCATGCTGAGGAAGAGCCCGGCGGACATCGCGATGATCGCCCGCCGGTTGCCCAGATGGCGCGCAAGCCACCCCGCCGCGAAGTTCCCGGCAATCGCGAGGACGTTGACCGCGAAGAACACGCCGGAGACGCGGCGGGTGACCTCGCCGGCCGGCGCGCCCTCCGCCTGCAGGAGCTGCCGCAGGTGCTGGGGGTGCCAGAACGCGAAGAGCCACCAGGCGGAGAGGCTGAGCGCGCAGACGGCGGTGGTCGGCCAGGTGACCCGGGCCAGGCTGCCGCGGAAGAGCTCGCGCACGCGCGGCACGGCCGCCGCCGACGCCTCGGCCCGCTGCCAGGCCTCGGGCTCGGGCACCTGCCGCCGGATCCAGAAGACGAGCAGCGCCGGCAGGACCCCGAGGAGGAAGACGAAGCGCTCGGAGGTGAAGCCCGCCAGGACGGGCACGGTCAGCGCCGCGAAGAGGATCCCGAGATTGACGCCGGTCTGCAGGATCGCCGCCAGCCAGGGGCGCCACGACGAGGGCCAGGTCTCGGCCAGGAGGGACGCGCCCACCGCCCACTCGCCGCCGATCCCGAGGGCGGCGACGAACCGGAAGAGCATGAGCTGCCACCAGGTCTGCGCCGCCGCGCAGAGGCCGGTGCAGAGGGCGTAGGTGAGGACGGTGAGGGCGAGGGTGTGGCTGCGCCCCAGCCGGTCGCCCAGCCGGCCAAAAAAGGCCCCGCCCAGCGCCCAGCCGGCGAGGAACGCCGCCTGGATGTAAGCGCTCTTTTCCTTCACGCCCGGGTCGGAGGCGGAGGCCGCGCCCAGCAGCTGGACGACGAGCGGCGTCGCCACGAGCGTGTAGAGGTGCAGCTCGAGGCCGTCGAAGGTCCAGCCCATTCCCGCGGCCGCGCCCGAGCGCCACTGCCCCGGGGAGATGTCGCGCAGGCGCGGCGCGCCGCTCATAGGCCGTAGGCCGCCGCCGCCGCGCCGCCGAAAATCCACCGCTGCTCGTCGGGCGTGAGCTGCTCGGTCCAGCGCCGGGTCAGGTTCACCCAGCGGGCGTAGCTGCAGGTCGGCACGCACACCGGCCAGTCGCTGCCGAACATCAGGCGGGTCGGCCCGAAGGCCTCGAGCACCCTCTGGAAGTAGATCCGCAGCTGCACCTCCGTCCAGCCGGGCGCCGCCTCGGTCGTCATCCCCGAGAGCTTGCAGTAGACGTTGGGCCGGCGCGCGAGCTCGCGCAGGTTCCGGTGCCACGGCTCGAGCGCGTGGTCGCGGATCCGCGGCTTGCCGATGTGGTCGAGGATGAAGACCTGGTCGGGATGCCGGTCCACGAGCTCGATCGCCGCCGGCAGCTGCCGCTCGTAGATCAGGATGTCATAGGCGAGGCCGAGGCCGGCCAGGGCCGCGATCCCCCGGTTGAAGTCGTCGCGCAGCATGTAGCGGTCGTCGGGTTCGCCCTGCAGGAGGTGGCGCACGCCCCGCAGCTTGGGATGGGCGGCGTGCCAGTCCGCGAGCAACCCGGGCGCGGCGGGATCGACCAGGGGGACCCAGCCGACTACGCCGCGGATGAAGGGATGGGTTGCCGCCAGCTCGAGCAGCCAGCGGGTCTCCTCCAGCGACGGGCGCGCCTCGACTGAAATCACGCCATCGATTCCGGCGATCCGGATCTCGCTGGCGAGGTCGGCCGGCAGGAAGTCCCGGCGGATCGCCGCCATGGCGTCGTCGATCCAGCCATATTCCTCCGGCGTGTAGCGCCAGAAATGGTGATGGGCGTCGATCGTGGGCGTCGTCGCCGGGAGGGGAGGCGGCATCGGGTGGGACGCTCAGGGCAGCTCGACGTGGATCTTCGTGACGGATCCCGGATTTGCGGCCCAGTCGCGCAGGGCCTGGGCCGCCGCGGAGAAGGGGACGGTCTGCGTGACCGTCTCGGCGGCGGGATAACGCCCGCCCTGGAGCAGGCCGATGACGGCCTGGAAATCCTCCGGGCTGGCATTGCGCGAGCCGAGGATATCGAGCTCCTTCTGAACGAAGAACCGGGTCTCGTAGGAGACCGGCGCCTTGGCGTAGCCGATGTAGACCACCCGGCCCGCGAAGGAAACCTCCTCGACCGCCGCCTGGAAGGTCGCGGGCGTCCCCACGGCCTCGATCACGACGTCGGGCCCCTGGCCGCCCGTCAGCGCGAGAAGCCGTTCATGCAGCGGCTCGGTCCGGGAATTGATCACGTGGGCGGCGCCGGCCCGCCGGGCCAGCGCCAGTTTCCCGTCCTCGAGATCGACGGCGATGACGGTCGCGCCGCGCTGGAGCCCGGCGGCGGCGATCGCCCCGAGCCCGATCATGCCGCAACCAAGGACGACCACGGTGTCCCGGGCGGCGACCCGCCCCCGCGCCGCGGCATGGAAGCCCACCGCCAGGGGCTCGACCAGCGCCAGTTCGCGCGCGGCCAGCGGGGCAGCCACGACCTTCTCCCACGGGACGGCGAGGAATTCGGTGAAGGCGCCCTCCCGCTGGACGCCGAGGGTCTCGTTGTTGCGGCAGGCGTTGGCCCGCCCGGCGCGGCAGGACGTGCAGCGGCCGCAGGCCGTATAAGGCATGACGGTGACCTCCTGTCCCGGCGCGAGGGCCCCGGGGACCCCGGCGGTGACCGCCGCGATCACCGCGGCCACCTCGTGGCCCGGCACGCGCGGATAGGTCACGAGGGGATTTCCGCCCCGGAAGGTGCTGAGGTCCGTGCCGCAGAAGCCCAGCCGCCTGACCTGCAAAAGAACCTCGCCCGGCGCCGGCACGGGCCGGTCCCTGGCGCCGTAGCCGACCTGGCCGGGCTGCGCGATGACGAGGGTTTGCATGCGGTGGGGGACCGGAAGCGTAAGGGCCGGTGATGGAATGAAAATATAATTTCTTCGGCCCCTCCGGGCGGGGTTGCGTCAATCAGACGGTCCGCCGTAATAGGGCCTGATTTCACGACGGCGTGGCGACACTGCTCTCGGCAACCCCCTTACCCCATGAAACGATTTCCTGGCCTGATGCTGGCGGCGATGGGAGCGTGGCTGGGCGGCATTCCGGCCGCCCGCGCCGACGTTCTCCCGCTCGATGCCGGCTGGCGGTTCAGCCGCGGAGACTTTGCCGGCGCCGAGCGCCCGGCCTTTGACGACGCCGCGTGGCGCACGCTCGATGTGCCGCACGACTGGAGCATCGAGGGGCCTTTCGACCCGTCAAATCCGGCCGGCGGCGCGGGCGCCTTTTTGCCCGCGGGCGTGGGCTGGTACCGCCGGCACCTTCAGCTGCCCGCCGGGCCGGCCGGCCAGCGCCTCTTCGTGGAGTTCGACGGCGTGATGGCGAACAGCGACGTCTGGATCAACGGCACGCACCTCGGCCGGAGGCCCTTTGGCTACGTCGGGTTCCGCTATGAGCTGCCGGCCCGGGCGCTTCGGCGCGGCCCGGACGCCGACAACGTGCTCGCCGTGCGGTGCATGGACGCCGACCAGCCCGCCTCGCGCTGGTACACGGGCGCCGGCATCTACCGGCATGTCCGGCTGCTGGCCCTCAACCCGGTCCATTTCGACCCGGACGGAATTTTCATCACCACGGCCGGGTCGTCGGCCGATCGGGCGGTCGTGCGCGTCCGGAGCACGGTGGTGAACCAGTCCGACGCCGACCGGGAGGTCATCATCGGCGTCGTCCTCGTCGGGATGCCCCCGCGCTCCACGATGTACACCCCCGTGGCGGGCGGCAGCGCGGAGAGCGCCCGGCAGAAGGTGCCGGCGCACCAGACCGCCACCCTCAGCCAGGACATTGTCGTCCTGAAGCCCAAGCGGTGGAATCTCGACGATCCGGAACTCTACCGCGCCAGCGTCTCGATCTTTGATGCGGCCGATGGCGACCGGGCGGCGGCCAAGTCCCTGGACGGGCAGACGGTCACCTTCGGGATCCGCGACGCCCATTTCGAGGCCGACACCGGCTTCTGGCTCAACGGCCGGAACCTCAAGCTCAAGGGCGTCTGCCTCCACGCCGACGGCAGCGCCTTCGGCGCGGCCGTGCCGCTCGACGTCTGGGCCAGGCGCCTCCGGATCCTCCAGGAGCTCGGGGTCAACGCCCTCCGCACCGCGCACAACCCGCCCGCGCCGGAGTTCCTCGATCTCTGCGACCGGATGGGCTTCCTCGTCATGGACGAGATGTTCGATTGCTGGACGGTGGCGAAGAACATCGGCGACTATCACCTCTATTTCGAGGACTGGTCGAAGGTGGACACCCGGGACACCGTCCGCCGCGACCGCAACCACCCCAGCATTATCCTCTACAGCGCGGGCAACGAGATCCACGACACGCCGAACGCCGAGCTCTCGAAGCGGATCCTCTCGGGCCTGGTCCAGGTCTTCCACGAGAACGATCCCACGCGGCCGGTGACCCAGGCGCTGCTGCGGCCCAATGCCACCCATGACTATGACGACGGCCTCGCGGACCTGCTCGACGTGGTCGGCACCAACTACCGCGACAGCGAGCTCCTCGCGGCGCACGCGGCGAAGCCCTCCCGCAAGATCGTCGGGACGGAGAATCACCACGACCGCGAGGCCTGGCTGGCGGTGCGCGACCACGCGGCCTATTCTGGCCAGTTCCTCTGGTCCGGCATTGACTACCTCGGCGAGTCCCCGCTGTGGCCGCTCGTCTCCTCCCGCGCGGGCCTGATCGACCGGACGGGCACGCCCCACCCCCTGGCCTTCGAGCGCCAGAGCTGGTGGAGTCCCGAGCCGGTGGTCCACCTGGTCCGGCGGGTGCGCGCGGCAGCCCTGCGCGTGACCGACCCGGGCTACAACACCCCGGCGGCGGAGAACTACCGGCTGCGGCCGCCCGAGCTCTTCGCCGACTGGACCCCGCTGGCCACGGAGGTCCACGACGAGCACGTGGAGGTCTACAGCAACTGCGAGTCGGTCGAGCTCTTCCTCAACGGCCGTTCCCTCGGGTCCGCGCCGCTGCCGGCCGACGCCTCGCCGCGCACCTGGACGGTGGCCTTTGCCGCGGGCGCGCTGCGGGCCGTGGCCTCGAACCGCGGCCGGGTCGTGGCGACGGACGAGCTGCGGACGGCCGGCCCGGCCGCGAGGATCCTCCTCGCCTCGAACCAGGACCGGATCGGCACCGACTGGGACAGCGTCGCGACCGTGACGGCCACGGTGGTCGACGCGCAGGGGGTGCGGGTGCCGAACGCCGGCGGCCTGATCCATTTCACGCTGGCCGGTCCCGGCAGCCTGCGGCTCGACAGCGGCGATCACTCGAGCCACGAGCCGTTCCAGGCCGCGGAAAGGCACGCCTATGAGGGACGCTGCCTTGCCCTCGTGCAGTTCCGGCTCGCCGGCGGCCCGGCCGCGCCCCTGACGCTCGCCGCCTCCGCCGAGGGGCTGGAGGGCGCCACGCTCGCGATCAGCCCCCTGGGGCCGGACGAGACCCGCGAGGAGCCCTGAGCGCCGACCGATGCGGTTCCGTTTTCTTCCGCTTCGCCGGCTGGGCCTGACTGGCTGCCTGACCGGCTGCCTGGCCGGCGCCGGCTTGGCGCGCGCGGCCCACCCGGCGGCCTTCGACGTCCGCGCCTATGGCGCGGCCGGCGACGGGAAGGCGATCGACAGCCCCGCGATCAACCGCGCCATCGCCGCCGCGGCCGCCGCGGGCGGGGGGACGGTGGTGTTTCCCGCCGGAACCTACCTCTGCTTCTCGATCCACCTGCAGAGCCACATCACGCTCCACCTCGGGTCGGGCGCCACGCTGCTGGCCGCGAAGCCCGCCGCGGGTTTCGGCCAGTACGACACGGCGGAGCCCAACGCCGCGGACCTTTACCAGGATTTCGGGCACAGTCACTGGCACACCGGGTTGATCTGGGGCGTTGACCTCGAACAGGTCGCGATCCTCGGCCCGGGCTCGATCGACGGCGCCGGCCTGACGAGGTTCGGGCCGGGACCGGCCCGGCCGCGGCAGGCGAGCGACACTCCCCTGAGCCTCGGGGCGCGCCAGACCGCGGGCAACGCCGAGTTTCCGCCAGGGACCCAGATGGAGGGGCAGGGGGACAAGGCGATCGCGCTGCGCGGCTGCCGCGGCGTGACCCTGCGGGACTTCACGATCCGGCGCGGCGGGCACTTCGCGGTCCTGGCCACGGGGGTCGACAACCTCGCGATCGAGAACCTGAGGATCGACACCAACCGCGACGCGCTCGACCTCGACTGCTGCCAGAACGTGCGGATCGCCGGCTGCACGATCAACACTCCCAACGACGACGCCATCACGCTGAAGAGCTCCTACGCCCTCGGCGCCGCGCGGACGACGGAGAACGTGACCATCACCGGCTGCCAGGTCAGCGGGTTCGACGAGGGCACGCTGCTGGACGGCACGTACGGGCGGACCCAGGTGCTGGCCCCGGACCGCGACGGCGTCACCGGGCGGATCAAGTTCGGGACCGAGTCCAATGGCGGGCTGAAGAATGTCGCGATCGCGAACTGCGTCTTCACCCACTGCCGCGGCTTCGCGCTCGAGGCGGTGGACGGGGGCGCGATCGAGGACGTCACGGTGAGCAACCTGACGATGCGCGACATCATGAATTCGCCGATCTTCATCCGGCTCGGGAGCCGCGGCCGCGGACCCCCGAATTCCCCGATTTCCACGGTGCGGCGGGTGGCGATCAGCCACGTCACGGCCTCCGACGTCGACCCGCGCTATCCCATCCTGATCTGCGGGATCGCCGGGCACCCCGTCGAGGACGTCACCCTGAGCGACATCCAGGTCCTCTACCGCGGCGGCGGGACGAGGGAGCAGGCGGCCGCGGAGGCCCCGGAGCACGACAATTCCTATCCCGAGCCGAGCATGTTCGGCGTCCTGCCGGCCTACGGGCTCTTCGTGCGCCAGGCGGTGAATTTCGCCGCGGACCACCTGCGGGTCGGGTTCGCCCAGGACGACCAGCGCCCGGCGATCCTGCTGGCCGACGTGGCGGGCGCCGCGTTCGACCACGTGCAGGCGCAGCACGCCGCGGGCGTCCCGGTCTTCCGCCTGCGCCAAACCACCGGCTTCGCCCTCCGCGATTCCGCGGGGGCGCCCGGCGCCCGCTAGCTCAGGAGCCGTTGGCTGGCCAGGGCGGCCGCGATCGCGGGCTCGGCGCCCAGCGTGCCGGCGAGGCGGCCCAGGTAGTCGGTCGAGCGCGCCGCCTGCTCGGCCGCCGCGGCCCGCTCCAGCCGGCCGTGGATCTGGAGCCGGCCGGCGACGTCCGCATAGTTGGCGCGGGTCAGGAACTTCCTCAGGTAGTCGGCGTGGTTCTCCCAGAGATGGATGTCGATGGCGCGCTGGGCCTCGAGCCGGGCGCGGTACCAGCCGCTGGCCAGGAAGGCCTCCCGGGTGAAGAGGGCGCGGAAGGCCGGGTCGTCGGCGCCCCGGCCCTCCCAGGACGCATCGCGCATGAGGTGCAGCAGCGCCTGCAGGGGAGGGCAGGCGTCGGCGATCGATCCGTCCGCGAAATAGTGGCCGGCGGCGGAGCGCATGGTCGTGACGATGTTGTCCACGCCGTCGGCGAAGACATCCAGGTCCTGCTTCTCCGGCTGGAGGAATTCCTCGTCGAAGAGGGTGCCGGGGTTGCCGAGCACACGCCCGCAGAAGGTCTGGACGAAGCGGGCGGTGATCCGCCAGCCGAGCCGGCTGGCCAGGACCCGGCGCCCGCCATGGTCGAAGTCGACGCAGCGTTCCAGGTGGCCCTGGGCGATGAGGTAGGGGGGCTCGCGCTCGGGCGGAGTCATCCGGCACCAGATCTCGGGGACGAGCAGGCTGATGTCGTGGTCCACGCGGTGGCGCGGGCCGACCCAGCCGGCGGCGGTCGAGAAAATCGGCAGGCCCGTGAGGATGTAGGAGGCCAGGGCGACGTTGAGGTCGTAGATCGGGGGCAGGGCGTTGAAGGGCCCCTTGGTCAGCGCGCCCTCCGAACCGGCGCCGGTCGTGGAGGGCGACCGGCCGGTCAGGCTCGCGATCAGGTCCATGAAGGCCTCGGGCAGCTCCTGGTAGTGGATGGGGCCGAAGACGCAGAGGGGCCGGACCCCGGGCTCCGGCGGGTTCAGGCGCCGGCCAACGAGGACGGAGCCGACGGGGAAGGGCGCGGGCGCGCTCGCCGGCAGCCGGCGGTAGAGGCGGGCGCCGACCTGCGCCAGGTGACTGGCGCGGGGTTCCTCGAGGTCGGGCCGGTTCTGCAGGTAGCGGGGGTTCTTCGAGGGCTTGCCGTCGACGATCCGCGGATGGGACGGGGCGACCAGGTAGGCGGGCCGCCCCGCGGCGAGGAATTCCTGGAAGGTCCGCCGCATGGGCGCGGTGTATTCGTCGAACCCGCGGGCGTCCTCCACCGCGCTGCGCGCGGTCGGCCGGGCAATCGGCTCGTAGTTGGAAAAGAACAGCCCCGACTGGCTGAAGTCCCGCTCGGTGCGCTTGTCGTAGCCGCGGATAACCGCGTCGTCGGGCCGCTGGAAAAGCCGAAATTCGCAGTTGTGGACGAACTTGAGCGAGGGCTCCGTCACCCAGGCCGGCAGGCTTTCCACACGCGCATGGGGCGCCACGGTCGAGGCGGTGATGTCATCCTCGGCCTGGATCTTCTCCGCCGGCAGGAAGTCGTTGCGCAGCGTGAACGTGCGCCAGCCGCCGTCGCGGGTGTAGCCGACCCGGACATAGTCGGTCAGCAGCCGCTCCTCGTTGTACTTCAGCTCGTTGCCGGGACGGGCGTTGATCGTGTCGACCGTGAAATACCGGCGCCAGTCGGTCCCCCATTCGGGCTTGTAGAGCCGCTTGAGGAGGAGCACCAGGTCGCGGATCGAGCGGGGAATGGACGCGATCCAGGCGTTGTACTCGGGCGTGTAGTCGGGGCTGCGGCTGAGCAGCTTCACGACCGAGCCGAGCGAGCGCTCGGGGCTGAGCAGCAGGCGGCCGCGCGCCGGGTGGCCCGTCGGGTCGCGGAAGCGGCCGCGATAGTCCCGCTGCAGGATCGCCTCGACCGCGTCGAGGTCCTGGGGCAGGTCGCTGACGAAGACCGGGCCGGTGAAGATCGCGTCCGCGATCGGCTTGGAGATCTCCGATTTGCCGCCGCCGGACACGGTGCAGGGCTTGTGGCAGAGGAGGCCCTCCGCCGTGGTCCCGCGCAGGCGCCAGCGCCGGTCCGCCTCGGGCTTCACCATCTCGACCTTGTAGCCGGAAGGGAGGACATAGGTGCAGCCGGGCAGGAGCTGCAGGGTCCGGGCCGCGCCGTCCTCGGCGCTCCAGGTGATCCGCTGCGTCCGCAGGTCGAAGCGCGCGTCGGCCGGGACGAAATGGACGCTGGGGAAGTCGGCATCGGTCGCCCAGCCGCCGGGCTGCAGGACGGCGCGGTCCCCGAGCAGCGCGAGGGCCTCGGCGAAGGTGTGCTTGACGTCCGGCAGGTTGGGGTTGAGCCGGAAGTCCTCGCCCAGGTCGTAGCTCGGGAAGACGACGGCCCCGCCGGCGTGCTCCTCCTCGGCCCCGCCGAGGAGGTTCGCGGCGAAGCTGATCTGCGTCTTCACCTCCTTCTTGCAGTAGCCGAAGTAGTTGTCGGAAATCAGCGTGACGACCGTGCCGGCCGCGCTCCGGGCGGTGAGCTTGAAGGGCGTGCCGTCGTTGTAAACCTCGGCGGGCTGCCGCCAGCACATGCCGTCGCGCCGCTGGCGCTCGGTGGCCTGGTCCCAGGCGGGGAGGCCGAGCTCCCGCTTGGGGACGCCGTTCAGGTGCGGGGCGAGGATGATGCAGCCGGTGTGGCCGGTCCAGTGCTCGGGATCCAGCGCGGCGTCGTTCTCCGGCAGGTGGGGATCGCCGGCGTTGCCGAAGATGCTCTCGACGAAATCGAGGTTGGCGACGAGGCCGCCCGGGGCGAAGAACCGCGTTTCCATCGCGCGGACCGGCGTGAAGCCGGGGACGGCGGGCACGACGACCGGGCGCAGGTGCAGGGAGACGAAGCATTCGGCCGGGCGGGCGGACCCGTCGCCGAAGGGCAGCCGGAGGAACCCGGGCGGGGGTTGCAGCGCGCGCGCCAGAAGCCGGCCGAAAACCGCCACCGGGACGGCCTTCTTGTCGTCGGGGATCGGCAACCCGCCCTCGGCCACGTGGAAGATGCCCTGGGTCGTGCGCCGGTCGCTGCGCGGATTGTGCAGGACGCCCTGGCGCACGCGGTACGAGGTGAGGATGTCGCTGAAGTGCTCGTCGCGTCCGTGGGGCAGGGAGAGGGCGCGGGCCAGGCCCGGCCGGTCGAGGACGAGCGTGGTGGCGGGCAGCCGCGGGACCTCGGCCGTGTCGCCCAGGCACTCGTTGAGGTAGTCCTGGATCCGCTGGTCCACCGGGCAGAGGTGGCGGGCGAGGACGCGGTCCTTCTCCCGGCTCAGCGCCAGGAGGTGGTCGACCAGGCCCGAGAGGCCGTCCTGTTCGGCCAGCGCGACGCCGGGCTGGCCGATCTCGCGCAGCTTGAGGTTCAGGTACTCCAGGAGGCGCGGATCCGCGGGATCCGGGATGGGCGGCAGGCGGGAGGCGGAGGCGGGCATGACGGCGTCGATCGTACGATCACGCCCCGGATACGCGGGGCGCAATCTGAAACCGGCGCCGGTCCAGGGTTATTTCCGCTTGGCCGCCTGCTCGGACACCGCCGCCTGCGCCGCGGCCAGCCGCGCCACGGGGACGCGGAAGGGGGAGCAGGAGACATAGGTCAGGCCCAGCTGATGGCAGAACTTGACCGAGTCGGGATCGCCGCCGTGCTCGCCGCAGATGCCGAGCTTGATGCCCGGGCGGGTGGCGCGGCCCTTCTCGATCGCGATCCGCATCAGCTGGCCGACGCCGGCCTGGTCGATGGTGGCGAAGGGGTTCTTCTTCATGATCTCCGCCTCCTGGTAGGTGGCGAGGAACGAACCCGAGTCGTCGCGGCTCATGCCGAGCGCCGTCTGGGTGAGGTCGTTGGTGCCGAAGCTGAAGAACTCGGCGGTCTGGGCGATCTCGTCGGCGGTGAGGGCGCCGCGGGGGACCTCGATCATCGTGCCGACGGAGTAGGTGAGCTTCACCTTCTTCTCCGCCTGCACCTTGGCGGCGACCTCGTGGACGACGGCGACCTGGAGATCGAGCTCCTTCTTGAAGCCGACCAGGGGGATCATGATCTCGGGATGGGCCTTGATCCCCTGCCTCTTCGCCAGGGCGGCGGCCTCGAAGATGGCGCGGGACTGCATCGCCGTGATCTCGGGATACTTGATCCCCAGCCGGCAGCCGCGGAAGCCGAGCATGGGATTGAACTCGTGGAGCTCGTGGACGCGGTGCTCGATCCGCTCGAACGGGATGCCCAGCTTCTGGGCGAGGGCCACCTGCTGTTCCTTCGAGTTGGGCAGGAACTCGTGGAGCGGGGGATCGAGGAAGCGAATCGTGGCCGGATGGCCCTTGAGCGCCTTGAAGATGCCGAGGAAGTCATCGCGCTGATAGGGGAGGAGCTTGGCCAGGGCGACCTCACGCGCGGCGAGGGAGTCGGCCAGGATCATCTCGCGCATGGCGTCGATGCGGTCGCCCTCAAAGAACATGTGCTCGGTGCGGGTCAGGCCGATGCCGACGGCCCCGAAGGCCATGGCGTTCCGGGCCTGCTCGGGCGTGTCGGCGTTGGTGCGGACCTGCATCCGGGTGGCCTGGGCGCACCACTTCATCAGCTGGTTGAAGTTCTTGAACGTCCGGCTCTGCCGGGCCTCGGCGCTGCCGTGGATCAGCCCCTGGATGACCTCGGAGGGGGCGGTCTTGACCTCGCCGGCATAGACCGTGCCGGAGGTGCCGTCGATCGAGAGGAAATCCCCCTCGTGGTAGGTGCGGCCGCCGACCAGGAGCGTGCGGGCGCCGTAGTTGACCTCGAGCGCGGCGGCGCCGCAGACGCAGACCTTGCCCATCTGCCGGGCGACGAGCGCGGCATGGGAGGAGACGCCGCCGCGGGCCGTGAGGATGCCCTCGGCCGCGATCATGCCGCGCAGGTCCTCGGGGGAGGTCTCGACGCGGACCAGCAGCACCTTCTCGCTGCGCGCCGCGGCCTCGACGGCCCGGTCGGCGTTGAAGTAGATCTTGCCCGAGGCGGCGCCGGGGCCGGCGGGGAGCCCGGTGGCGATGACGGGGGTGGACGCGAGCGCGGCGCGGTCGAAGATCGGCGCCAGGACCTGGTCGAGCTGGTCGGCCGGCACCCGCGAGATCGCGGTGCGCCAGTTGATCAGCTTCTCCTGCACCATCTCGACGGCGATGCGGACGGCGGCGACGCCGGTGCGCTTGCCGTTCCGGGTCTGGAGCATGTAGACCTTGTGGTCCTGGATGGTGAACTCGAAGTCCTGCATGTCCTTGAAGCGGGACTCGAGCACCTGCCGGATCCGCTCGAGCTCCCGGTAGGCGTCGGGCAGGTGGCCGTGGAGCTGCTTGACCGGCTCGGGGGTGCGCACGCCGGCGACGACGTCCTCGCCCTGGGCGTTGATCAGGAATTCGCCGTAGAAGACCTTCTCCCCGGTGGCCGGGTCGCGCGTGAAGGCGACGCCGGAGCCCGAGTTGTCGCCGGTGTTGCCATAGACCATGGCCTGCACGTTGACGGCGGTGCCCCATTCCTGGGGAATGTTGTACTTGCGGCGGTAGACGATCGCCCGGTCGTTCATCCACGAGCCGAAGACGGCGCCGACAGCGCCCAGGAGCTGGTCCCAGGGGCTGGCGGGAAACTCATGGCCGGTGCGCTCGCGGACGAGCTGCTTGAAGCGCGCGACCAGCTCCTGGAGGTCGGAGACGCTGAGCTTGGTGTCCTCGATCCCGTGGCTGCCGTGGCGCTCGTGCTTGAGCTGCTCGATCGCGGTCTCGAACGGCTCGTGGTCCTCGCCGGGCCGCTTCTGCACGCCCATGACGACGTCGCCGTACATCTGGACGAAGCGGCGGTAGCAGTCCCAGGCAAAGCGCTCGTTCTTCGTGCGGCGGGCAAGGGCGGCCACCGTCTCGTCGTTCAGGCCGAGGTTGAGGATCGTGTCCATCATGCCCGGCATCGAGTCGCGGGCGCCGGAGCGGACCGAAACGAGCAGCGGGTTTTCCAGGTCGCCCAGGCGCGCGCCGACCTGGTTCTCAATCGCGGCGATGCCGGCCTTCATCTGCGCGGCGAGCACGGCGGGATAGGTCCGGCGGTTGGCGTAGTAATAGGTGCAGACTTCCGTCGTGATGGTGAACCCCGGGGGCACCGGCAGGCCGATGCGGCACATCTCCGCCAGGTTGGCCCCCTTGCCGCCCAGGAGGGGCTTGCGGGATCCGTCACCGTCGGTCTTCTTGCCGAACAGGTAGACGTACTTCGTCGTTTTTGCCGGGGTGCGATGGCCCGGCTTTGAGAGTTTCTTCGCTTTTGATTTTGCGGCCATAGAAGGGGGGGAGCTGGCGGGTCGGGACGTGCGATCCTCGCGTAAAACATCAAGTGCATGAGGCCGGCGCCGGACTGTCAATGGCCGGTCGCAATCAAGTGCCGGCACGAATGGGCTCTAGAAGCAGCCCTCCGGGCCGCGCCCGGGCTCCCCGGGAAGGGAGGGTGGTCCGCCGGGCCGGCCTAGCGGTGCTTCCGGGACTCCCGCTGGGCGCGGTAGGTCACGCGAAACATCTGCAGGGCCAGCCAGAAGACGCCGGTGAGGCAGGAAGTCGTGTAGAGGCCCCAGAGGAGGATCATCTTGGGGTCCGTCGAGGGCACATGGGTCGAGACGACCGTGTACATGTAAATGAAGAAGGCGACGACGAGCACGGCGTCGACCAGCAGCGAGGCCGGGCTGGTGAGTTTCTGCATCTGTTCGGGCTCAGACATGGCGTAAAAGGGAACCGGGAAGGGGGTCCTTGTCCACCGGAAATTTATAGCTTCCCCCCCGGCCGGGGTCCGGCAAGATGCCCGGCGCATGAGCGAATCGCGGCTGAAGATCTTTTCGGGCAACTCCAACCGCCTGCTGGCCGAGGAGATCTGCCAGTCCATCGGCGAACCACTGGGGGAGGCCGCGGTGACCAGCTTTCCCGACGGCGAGACCTTCGTGAAGATCAATGAGAACGTCCGGGGCCAGGATGTCTTCATCATCCAGTCGACCTGCCCGCCGACCAACCATCACCTGATGGAGCTCCTGATCATGATCGACGCGGCCCGGCGCGCCTCGGCGCAGCGGATCACCGCGGTCATCCCCTTCTACGGCTACGCCCGCCAGGACCGCAAGGACCAGCCCCGCGTCCCGATCACGGCCAAGCTCGTGGCCAACCTCCTCGTGTCGGCCGGGGCCAACCGGATCCTGACCATGGACCTGCACAGCCAGCAGATCCAGGGCTTCTTCGACATCCCGGTCGATCATCTCTTCGCGTCCCCGGTCTTCTTCGACTTCCTCAACCAGTCGCGCCCGCCCAAGCTCGTGGTCTGCTCGCCCGACGTGGGCGGGATGAAGATGGCCGCCGCCTACGCGGACATGCTGGGCGCGGGCCTCGCCCTGGTGGCGAAGAAGCGCAAGAGCGCCACGAATGTCGAGGCCATCAACGTGGTCGGCGACGTCGAGGGCTGCGATGTCCTCATGGTCGACGACATCACCGAGACCGCCGGCACGCTCACAGCCGCGGCCAAGATCCTGCGGGAGCACGGCGCCCGCAGCATCCGCGCCGCGGTGAGCCACTGCATCTTCAACGACCAGGCCATCGAGCGCCTCAAGTCCGGCATCATCGACGAGCTGATCACGACCAACTCGGTGCCGATCGAAACCAAGGGCCTGCCCGTGCGGGTCCTCAGCGTCGCGGGGCTGCTGGGCCAGGCGATCCAGCGCATCAACACCAACGAGAGCGTCACCGGACTCTTCCGCATCAAGGGGTTTTGAGGAGGCCGGCCCGTTTGCGTTCCGGAACATTCGTGGCTACTGCTCGTCTCCCTTTTTCTCCATGAACCGCCTGCTCCCCGCCTGCGCCCTCTTCGCCGCCCTCGCGCTGCCCGGCCTTGCCCTGACCGCGGGCGACCCGGCGCCGGTTCCGCCCGCGGCGCACAAGCCGGTCCTGCAGGTGGACCCCTCGCCGGTTTCCGACGGCAAGTCCGGGCTGGTGACCAGCTACGCCGACGTCGTGGAGCCCGCGGAGAAGGCGGTGGTCTCGATCGAATCGACCAAGACCGTGCACCGCATGGTCAACCCGATGATGCGCCAGTTCTTCGGCGACGTGCCGGAGGACGAGAAGGAGGGCAAGGAGACGGGCCTGGGCTCCGGCGTGGTCGTGGCGTCGGACGGCTACATCCTGACCAACAACCACGTGGTCGAGGGCTTCGAGACCTTCAAGGTGACGCTCAAGGACGGGCGCGACTTTCCCGCCAAGGTGATCGGCGCCGATCCCAAGACCGACATCGCCGTGATCAAGATCGAGGCCAGCGCCCTGCCGGTCCTCACCCTGGCCGACAGCGACAAGCTTCGCGTCGGCGACATCGTCTTCGCCGTGGGCAACCCGCTCGAGGTCGGCGAGACCGTCACGATGGGCATCGTCTCCGCCAAGGGCCGCCAGGTCGGGATCCTGGAGAACGGCTACGAGAGCTTCATCCAGACCGACGCCGCGATCAACCTCGGCAATTCCGGGGGCGCCCTGCTCGACGCCAAGGGCCGGCTGGTCGGCATCAACAGCGCCATCATCTCGCCCTCCCGCGGCAACATCGGCATCGGCTTCGCGGTGCCGGTCAACCTGGCCGCCAGCATCATGGAGAGCCTGATCACCACCGGGACGGTCAAGCGCGGGTTCCTCGGGGTCAGCACCAACGCCCTGACGCCCGACGTGGCGGAGCAGGTCGGCCTGTCCGCCGGCGCCACGGGCGCGATCGTGGTCGATGTCACCGCGGACAGCCCGGCGGCCAAGGCCGGGGTGCAGCTTTCCGACGTCATCCTCGGGGTCAACGACAAGCCGGTGACCAACATCGAGGACCTGCATTTCATGATCGGCCAGATGCTCCCGGGGGCCAAGGTCGCGCTCAAGATCATGCGCGACGGCAAGCCGCGCACCATCAGCCTGATCCTGGGCTCCCTGGCGGACAACCCGAACGAACTGGTCAAGGGCGTCAACGCCACCCCGCTGACCGACGAGCTCCGGCGGAAGCTGGACGTGGGATCCAACCTGGACGGGCTGGTCGTCACCAGCGTGGCCAAGGACTCGCCCTACGCCGAACAGCTGGAGGTGAACATGGTGGTCGTCCAGATCGACCGCCGCCAGGTGACCGACCTGCCGACCGCGCGCCTCGCCCTCTCGGTCGGGCGCCACCTCCTCTTTGTCTTCGACCACGGCTCCCGGGGCTTCATCCGGCTGGTGGTCCGGGACAGCCCCCCGCAGCCGAACGGCTAAGCAGCTAGCTCCCCGGCTTCTCCACCGGGATCTGCGCGAGCTCCGGCGGCACGGCGTCGGCGGGGTAGGTGGGAAAACTGAGTTCGAGGAGCGAGACGGCCGGCACCTCGAAGCGGGCGGAGCCGGCGCTGCGGTCGACCAGCATCGCGACCCCGGCCGCCCGGCCGCCGCCGCGGCGGACGAGCTCGAGGCATTCGAGCGCCCGGCCGCCCCGCGTCACCACATCCTCGGCTACCAGGACCGGTTCGCCGGGGGCCAGCGTGAACCCGCGCCGCAGGACCAGGAGGTCGTGCTCCTTCTCCGCGAAGATGTAGCGCGCCCCGGCCTGCCGGGCCAGCTCCTGCCCGATGACCAGCCCGCCCATGGCCGGCGCGAGCACCGTCCGGAACTCGATCCCCTGCGCGCGCACCTTGGCGAGGAGCAGCTGCGCCAGCCGCTCGACCGCGTCCATCCGCTGGCAGACCTGGGCGCATTGGAAGTAGTGGCCGCTGTGGACCCCGGAGCGCAGGACAAAGTGCCCGCGCAGGAGGGCGCGGGTGCGCGTGAAAATGTCGAGAATCTCTTGTTGATCCGGGTCCATGGGTTAACTTCTTCGCAAGAACCCGGCGCGATGCCCAACCAAAAAAACATTCCGCTGGAGGACGAGGTCGGCGACGTGCTGGAAAAGGCCATGCGCGGCACCGGCATCAACCTCGACGCGCTGGCGGCCGACGCGGCGGTGCCGGCGGCGCGGATCCGCGACGCGGTTGACTACCGGTCGGACCTCGGCGGGGACGAGCTGCGGCGGATTGCCGGCGTCCTCGGGCTCAACGAGGTCGGGCTCTGCGCGCTCGGCGCCGGCCACTATCCCCTGCCGGAGGCCAGGACGCTGCCGTTCCGCGTGTGGCCGCTGCGCATGCGGCACGGCATCGGCGTGGCCAACGCCTACCTCGTGGCGGAGGCGGGCGCGGCCCACGGCCTGCTGTTCGACACCGGCGCGGGCATCGCGGCCCTCGAGGTGGCGTGGCCCGTCGAGATCCGCGCGGTGGCCGCGATCTTCCTGACCCACGTGGAGGGGGAGCACGCGGGCGGCCTCGGCGCGGTGCTGGCGCGCTTCGGCGCGCCGGCCGCGCACGTTCCCCGCGGGGCCGGCGCGCCGGGCGGGCGGGCGATGGGGGAGGGGGAAACGAAGGTATTCGGGGAGCTGGCGGTGACGGCCTACAGCACGCCGGGGCACGCCGCGGCCCACAACTGCTACCTCGTGCGGGCGCCGGCGGAGGCGGGCCGGAGCGGGCTGCTGATCTCCGGCGACCTGGTGTTCGCGGGCTCGGCCGGCGGCGGATATTTTTCGCCCCAGCAGCTGCGGGCGCAGGTGGCCCGGATCCTGGGCGCGATGCCGCCCGAGACGGTGATCGCCCCGGGCCACGGGCCGCTGACGACGGTCGAGAATGAGCTGAAGTTCAATCCGTTCGCGCTGTAGGATACCCGCCTCGGGCGACCCGTCTTCGCTCGCTGAACGCGAGCTTCGCCGCGGTTGTTTCCATTTCGGCGCTGCGCGCGAAATGGAAACAAAGGATGACCGGCTCAGCGCCAGTAGCCGCGGATATAGACCGAGGCTCCGTCCGGACGGCGGTGCCAGTGCGGCGGGTAATAGGTGCGGTAGCCGGGAGGCGGCAGGATCCAGTGGCCGGCGGCCCACACGTACTGGCGGCCGTCCCAGGCCCAGTAGCCATTGATCCAGATGTAATCCGGGGTGGGCGGGGGTGCCATCTCCGGCGGGGGCGGCGGAGGCTGCGGGGGCGGGGGGGCGCTCTCCACGACCACCGTGGTGGTCGCGGCCTGCTCCGAGCCATAGATGGTGCCGTTTTCGTGGTCGATGTTGTTGCCGATCGTGCCGCCGGCGATCGCGCCGATCGTGCCGCCGATCAGGGCGCCGGCGAGGCCGTTGTGGCCGCCGCTGTTGTTGCCGATGATGGCGCCGGCGAGGGCTCCCATGGCGCCTCCGGCCACCGCGCCATTCTGCGTATTGGGGCCGTTGCCCTCGCAACCGGCGAGGAGGCCCGCGGAAAGGATCACTGCCAGACTGAGTGAAGTATGCTTGTGCATTGTGAAGTTAGAAACTGAGACGCTGTCGTTGTTCCAATGTTTCAAAATTCGATTATGGCTATGCTACTCCATGTCAAATAATTAGGCAAGGGGCATTGCTGATCGTCATCGCGCCGTCCAGCGGCTCGGCGCGACAGAATTCGCGCAACAACCCCCGCTTGAGTACGTCTTGCCCGTTGCTGGGGACGCAGGTATTCGCCCGTTTCTCCGCCCTTCTCACCCCATGATGTCCCCGTGCGCGCGCCGGTTCTCGGCGTTGGTCCTGGCCTCGTTCTGCCTGTTTCCCGGCCGCCGGCTCCGGGCCGGCGATGCCGCCGGACCCGGGCTGCTCTTCTATCTCTCGGGCGAAAAGGGCACCACGGCCGATTTCTCCGCCGGGGGCACGCCGGTGCCCAATTTCGATTTTCAGCTCACGAAAATTCCCGATGGCGCCCATGGCGCGGCCCTGAGCTCGGGCGACCAGCAGCGCCTGGCCTATGCGGCGCCCGGCAACATTTACGCCCAGCGCGGAACCCTCTCGCTGTTCTGGCGCTCGCGCTATCCGGTGGGGCCGACCGCCTTTCCCCTTTTCCGCGTCGGCTATGCCGATCACTCGAGCTGGGACATGACCTTCCTGCGGATCGACTGGAACGGCCATGGCTTTGACGCGTTCGTGACCGACGCCAGCCTCTCGCGCACGCGCGTCTCGGTGCCCGTGGCGGCGACGCCGGGCCCGAAGGAATGGACCCACCTGGCGCTGGCCTGGGACGAGACCCGGGGCATCCGCTTCTACCTCAACGGCCGGCTGGCGGGGAAGGTCGAGACGACGGCGGTCTACAACGCCGGGCTCAACCAGTTCGGCCCGTTCTCGCGGATCATCGCGCCCTGGCAGGTGCAGAGCGACTACAACTATGTCCGGGGCGGTGATATCGACGAGGTGCGGATCTACGACCGGATGGTCGGCGACGAGGCGGTCGCCGCGCTGGCGCAGGGCCACGCGCCGGCCAGCCTGCCTCCGCTCCCGGCGCGCGAGCTCGCCGACGCCAATTGGCGCGGCGAATGGTGGCTCCGCTACGGCTTCAACCGGCCGAACGACCCCCCGCCCGAGCTGCCCGCCGGCCACGACGTGTCGATCCGCAAGGTGGAGATCCACGACGCCTACGACCTCAAGCGCTGGTGGTGGAAGGCGACGGACGGGATCCGCGAGACCACCTGGCCGGGCGTCTACAACCGCTCGCGTCTGCCGGGCCGGAACGACTATTTTCAGCTGCCCGACTGGGACTGCTATTCGCTCTCGGGCAAGTCGGTCACGTTTTACCTGCCCCCGGAGCCATGGAACCAGCTCGAGATCTCGGGCGCGGCCTGGGGCCGGATGAGCCTCCTGCCGGCGTCGGCCCTCGACGGTTCGGGGCCGGCCGAGTCCGTCCTGTTCGAGCGACCGCAGGGCCAGGAGAAGACCGTGCACCGCCTGGCGGCGCCGATCACGGGCCGGAAGATCCGCTTCGACAACGTCGAGCAGGAGCAGCCGATCGGCGAGCTCTCCGCCTATCACGTGAAGGCGGGACGCGAGCCGGCGGGCTCGCACAAGCTCCTCTTTCACCTGACCGGCCTGGCCTATGACGCCATCCAGGACCGGGAAACCGCGAGCCTGGCGCCCTTGGTTTCCTTCATCGCCGGCCGGTTTGCGCCGGACGAGCGCGAAACCCTGACGGCGCTGAACGTGCTCGATTCCCGTCCGTACACGCTCCCGGTGGCGGTCGCGCCCGCCTCGCTGCCGCTCGTCCATGTCCTGATCCCCAATGAATGGGACAGCCTGACGGACGGCCTCGATGGCATCGCCATCGACCTGCCGGCGCTCCGGGTGCGGCCGACGCATGGCGGCCTTTTCCCGCTCAATGTCCAGGTCAAGGACCCACTCTGGCCCCTGCGCAACATGCTGGACTTCACCTTCAGCGTGAAGCCGGGTGAGGCGAAGACCCTCTGGCTGGATCTGCGCGACCGCGTCCTGCCCGCGAAGAAGGGGCTCTGGCTCACGATCGCCGGCGCGGGCGCGGACTTCAACCGCGCCCTGCTGGCCGGCGCCGAGGTCCGCCTCGTCTTCAAGCCCCGGGCGGAAGCCCTGGCCGAGCACGTGCTCGACCGCTTCACCCAGGCGCGCGATTCCTACGCCAATCTCGTCGAGGAGCATCCCTTTGGCCCAAAGTACGACCTGTGGAACCGGTTCCAGGCGGACCTCACCGATGTCCTGCGGGTCGATCCGGAAAACCGCCTCGCCCGCAGCTACTGGGCGGTGGCCATGGCCAATACGCCCAACCCGCGGCCGGCCTGGACGCAGGGGCTGCCCGACTGGTCGCCGCCTCCGTTCCAACTCCCGGAGGCGCCGGCCGGGGTGCCGCTTTGGGCCTTCCGTCAGGTCGACGCGCTCCGCCGCGTGGGCAACTTCGTCACCTGGTGGATCGATCAGCGCCAGGTGGAGAACGGCGAGTTCGGCGGCGGCCTCTCGGACGACACCGACCTCACCAACACCTGGCCCGGCGTGGCCCTGATGGGAGTCGATCCGGACAAGCTCGGCCGGTCGCTGCGGCTGGAGGTCGACGCCTGCTACCGGCAGGGCATGATCACGAACGGCCTCTGCACGATCCAGGCCGACGAGCTGCACAGCTACGAGGAGGGCCTGAACAGCCTCGGGCAGAACATGATCCTCAACTACGGGAGCCCGCGGATGATCGAGCGGGCGATGGAGAACGCCCACGGCATCGAGCGGATCAGCGGCTTCAACGTCTCGGGCCACCGCTTCATCAAGACCTCCTTTTACAACGGGCTGAAGATGGCGACCGAGGACCCGTGGGGCTACGCGAAATCCTACTCGTACCTCTCGCTCCAGCCGGCCCAGCTGCTCGTGGAGTATAACGGGAATCCCGAGGCGAGGCAGGTCCTGCTCGAGCTGGCCGACGGCCTGCTGTCGCACCGGCACCAGGACGCGAGCGGCCGCTACACGCTGCCCTCGGCGATCCATTTCAGCGACAACCAGGAGGCCGTCGCGACCCGCACCTATTTTCCCTGGCCGCTTTTCTGGTCGGCCTACAAGTGGTCCGGGGACCGGAAGTACCTCGATCCGATCTTCGACGGCGGCACGACCTATCTCGCGGAGGTGAACGCGAACCTGCTCGATCTCCTCGACCTGCGCCCGACCTGGGGACCCAAGTTCCTGAAGAACGAGAAGGGCGGGCTCCTCGAGCAGCGCAATTTCGACGCCCGCGGTCCCGGTGAGCACATCGACCGGGTCACCGGCAATGAGCACTTCCTCTGGCAGCTGACGGGCGACAAGCGCCAGCTGGAGAAGCTGTACGGCGCCCAGATCGCCGCCATGGACCTCGGCGAATACATCAATACGACCGGCAGCCTGTGGATCGACCGGGTCGCCGTGCCCTACACCGAGCTGCAGCGGGCCCGGCTGGGCGGCATCGCCCTGGTGCGCAATGGCTGCTTCCCCGGCCACGTGGTGAGCTGGAGATTCCATGCGCCCGCCACCGAGCTCAGCGCCGCGATCCTGGTGCCCTCGTCCACGGCCACGGGGTTCAAGGTGGTCGCCTACAACCTTGAGACGACGCCGGTTCGCGCCGCGATGACCGGCTGGAACGTCGATCCCGGCATCTGGGAGATCACCCAGGGGATCGACTCGAAGGCCGGCGACACCGCGGACGTCGCCGACAGCGGGGTCACGACCTCGACCGTCCCCTTCGGCCGGAGCGAGACGGTGGAGCTGACCCTGGCGCCGCGGGCGGAAACGGTGCTGACCTTCAGGCTGCGGACGCCCGGGAAGCCCTATTGGCAGCGACCCGACCTCGGCCTCGATCCCGAGGACGTCCAGGTGCACGGCCGGGAAGTCCGGGTGACGATCCACAATGTCGGCGCGGTATCCTCGCCCGAGACCACGGTCACCCTGCGGGCGGCCGATGGCGCGGTGCTCGCGACCGAGAAGGTGTCGTCGATCCCGGCGCCGAC
Organism: uncultured Opitutaceae bacterium; assembly: GCA_964550715.1. GTDB lineage: Bacteria > Verrucomicrobiota > Verrucomicrobiia > Opitutales > Opitutaceae > Palsa-1447. The sequence continues at coordinate 4,275 of CAZKAH010000032.1, read as the reverse complement.
CGACCTCGCCCCCAAGACGCTCAATCTCCGGATGACGCTGGCGGCCGGCGTCACGGCCGAGGGCGGGAGCGTCGAGATCGACCCGGACCACCGGCTCGAGGAGATCACCCGCCTGAACAACACGGTCAAACTATGAAGCTGCCCCACCACCTCCTCGTCCTGACGGCCCCGTTCCTGGCGCTCGCCGCCGCGGCGGCCGCGCCCCCCGTCACTTGGCCGCTCACCGATCCCGCCAGCGTCGGGGGCCAGGCGACGGTCGTCTGGGGCGCGCCGCAGGTCCTGCCGGACGGCGGCCTCCGCTTCAACGGCTCGAGCGACGGCGTCCTGGTGCCGGTCAACCCGCTCGCGGGCTGGGACAAGTTCACGATCGCCATCCTCTTTCGCCAGGACGCCGACGGGCCGTTTGCGCAGCGCTTCCTTCATGCCGAGGACGGCAGGGGCGAGCGGATGACGATCGAGTCGCGCGTGGTCGCGGGGAAGGGCTGGTACATGGACACGTTCCTGCTGGGCGGCACCGGCCTCAAGGGCCTCGCGCTGATCGACCCCGAGAAGCTGCATCCCCTGGACCAGTGGGCCTGGGGCGAGCTGGTCTTCGACGGGCACACCATGACCTCCTATGTCGACGGAGTGCGGGAACTGACCGGGACCGTCGCCCTGCCGCTCATGGGCGCGGGCAAGACCTCCGTGGGCGTCCGCCAGAACAAGGTCTACTGGTTCAAGGGGCAGATCAAGGAAGTGCGCTTCTATCCCGAGGTCGTCGCGCCGGCGGACCTGCCCCGCGTGGGGAAATAGCGCGGGCCGAAAGGTTCCGCCTCGGAGGGGAATAGCGACGCAGGGTTGTTAACGCGCGATTGCCCGCTATCGTGGTCGGCGATGGCCCTCAAATTCAAGGACTACTACGAGACGCTCGGCGTCGCCCGCACGGCCACGCCGGAGGAGATCAAGAAGGCTTTCCGCAGCCTGGCGCGGCTCCATCATCCCGACGTCGCCAAGAACAAGGCCACCGGCGAGGCCAAGTTCAAGGAGATCAACGAGGCTTACGAGGTCCTCGGCGACCCGGAGAAGCGGAAGCGCTACGACGAGCTGGGCGCGAACTGGCAGGACGGGGCGGGTGGGATGCCGCCCCCGTACGGCGGCATGCGCGGGCGGGGGCGTTCGCCCCAGGGCGCGCCGGACTTCGAGTTTGGCGGCACAACCGGCTTCAGCGATTTCTTTGAGTCATTCTTTGGCGGGCAGGGCGGCGGCGGCTTCCGTTCCCAGCGGCCGGGCGGCCCGATGGACGAGGAGGACGGGTCCTTCGCCCATCCCGGCGGCGACGTGGAGGCGGATCTCCTGGTCACGCTGGAGGACGCTTTCCGCGGCTCCCGGCGGAAGGTCACCCTGCGGCGGCCCGGCCACGACGGCGAACCCGAGCGGACGGACAGCTACCAGGTGCGCATTCCGGCCGGCGTCCATGACGGCCAGCGGATCCGGCTCGCCGGCCAGGGCAGCGCGGGCTTCGGCGGCGCGCCCGCCGGGGACCTCTACCTGCGCGTGCGGCTGGCCCGGCATCCCGACTTCACCGTTGAGGGCAGCGACCTGAACTATGACCTCGACCTCGCGCCCTGGGAGGCGGTGCTCGGGGTCCAGGTGAAAATCCCCGCGCTGGATGGACCGACGTCCCTCAAGGTGCCGCCCGGCACGGCGGGCGGCAGCCAGCTTCGTCTGCGGGGCCTTGGGCTTCATCGCGAGGGCACGAGCCGCGGCGATCTCTACGTCACCGTGCGGATCCAGGTGCCCGCCACCGTGTCTGGGGAGGAGAAGGCATTGTGGGAGAAGTTGGCCCACGCCTCCTCCTTCCAACCCAGGAAATCCTCATGATTGCCGCAAAATCGACGAAGGCCGCCGTCCTGGATGCAACGGTCGCCGCCATGCTCGCCCCGGGCCGGGGGCTGCTGGCGGCCGACGAGAGCTTCCCGACGATCGGCAGGCGATTCGACGCCCTCAAGATTCCATCTACGGCGGAAAACCGCCGGGCCTACCGCGAACTTCTTTTCACGACTCCCGGCCTCAGGAAGGCGGTGAGCGGCGTGATCCTCTTCGATGAGACCCTGCGCCAGCGGACGGCGCGGGGCGTTGCCTTTCCCCAGTTCCTGTCCCGGCACGGAATGGTTCCCGGCATCAAGGTCGATGGCGGGACGGTCGAGCTGGCCGGCCTCCCGGGGGAGAAGGTCACACAGGGCCTCGATGGCCTGCGCGAGCGGCTGGCCGAGTACTGGACGCTGGGAGCCCGCTTCACCAAATGGCGGGCGGTGATCGCAATCGGGCGGGGACTGCCCACGGCCGCCTCTATCGAGGCCAACGCCGAGATGGAGGGCCTGTTTGCCGCGCTCAGCCAGGAAGCGGGGCTCGTGCCGATCGTCGAGCCCGAGGTCCTGATGGACGGCAACCACACGATCGAACGTTGCGAGGCGGTCACGACGCTTGTCCTCGAGACAGTCTTCGCCGCCCTGGCGAGGCATCGCGTCTGCCTGGAGCGGATGGTGCTCAAGACCGGTATGGTGCTTTCGGGCGAGGCATGCCCCCGGCAGGCTCCGGTCGCGGCGGTGGCGGCGGCCACGGTCCGCTGCCTGCTCCGGTCCGTGCCGGCGGCCGTGCCCGGCATCGTCTTCCTCTCCGGCGGCCAGGGCGACGTCGAGGCGACGGCGCGGCTCAACGCCATCGCGCGGATCGCTCCCGTGCCGTGGCGCGTGACCTTTTCGTACGGGCGGGCGCTGCAGGCGCCGGCGATGAATGCCTGGCGCGGCGCCCCCGCGAGGGTGCCGGCGGCGCAGGCCGCACTGGCCCACCGCGCCCGCTGCAACGGCCTGGCGGTGCGCGGAAAGTATTCGGCGGCGGCGGAGCGCGGGCGCTGACTGCGGAACCGGATGCATTTCGCCGCCAAGGATTTTAGGGTCCGCCCGGGTCACAAGGTCCGGCTCAAGCGCTTGCCGACCTTCGTCGTTCCCCTCTACAAGTCGCCGAAACAGTACCAGCACCTGCTCAAGGAGGGGGTCGAGGAGCTCAGCGCGCTCCAGGAATTGTTCTATGCCGCGCCCCGGCGCGCGCTGCTCCTGATCTTCCAGGGGATGGACGCGGCCGGCAAGGACGGCGTCATCAGCCATGTCATGTCGGGCATCAATCCCCAGGGCTGCGAGGTCTTCAGCTTCAAGCAGCCGAGCCGCGAGGAGCTCGCGCACGATTTTCTCTGGCGGACGACGCGCTGCCTGCCGGAGCGGGGGCGGATCGGCATCTTCAACCGCTCCTACTACGAGGAGGTCCTGGTCGTGCGCGTGCATCCCGAGCTTCTCCAGGCCGAGGGGTTGCCGCCCGAGGCGCTGGCGGCCAAGGCCTTCTGGCCCGACCGGTATCGCTCGATCACGAACTTCGAGCAGCACCTCGCGCGCAACGGGACCCGGGTGCTCAAGTTTTTCCTGCACCTTTCGCGGGAGGAGCAGCGGCGGCGGCTCCTGGCGCGCATCGACCATCCGGAGAAGAACTGGAAGCTCAGCCTGGTCGACATCAGGGAGCGCCGGCGGTGGCGGGATTACCAGCGCGCCTACGAAGCCTGCCTGGAGGCGACCGCTACGAAGGAAGCGCCCTGGCATGTGGTGCCTGCGGACGACAAGAAGAACGCCCGGCTGATCGTGGGCGGCATCATTCGGGAGGAGCTCCGGGCCCTGCACCTTGCCGCCCCGCGGGTGAGCGCCGCGCGGCGCCGCGAATTGCGCGCCGTCCGCCGGGAGCTGGTCAAATGAAGTCCCGGCGCCCACCGGCCAGGCTCGCGCGGCTTTACCTGGTCCGGCACGGGCAGACGGACTGGGCGGAATTGGGCCGGCACACGAGCCGAAGCCAGGTTCCCCTCAACGCCGCGGGGCGGCGGGCCGCCCGGCGGCTGGCGGGGGCGCTGCAGGGCGTCACCTTTTCCCGGGTGTGGGTCAGCCCGCGCGACCGGACGCGGCAGACCTGCGTCCTGGCGGGGCTGGGCCGGCGGATGGCGATCGAACCGGACCTGGTGGAATGGGACTATGGCGACTACGAGGGCCTGACATCCGCGGAGATCCTCCTCCGCCGCCCGGGCTGGAACCTCTTCCGCCACGGGTGCCCGAACGGGGAGTCGCCCGCCCAGGTCTCGCGGCGGGCCGACCGGCTGCTCGCACGGCTGCGGCGTCAGGGCGGAAATATCGCGCTTTTCTCCCACGGGCATTTCGGACGCGTCCTGGCCGCCCGCTGGGTGAAGCTGCCGGTGGGGGCGGG
>CAZKAH010000031.1:0-32192 GCA_964550715.1 uncultured Opitutaceae bacterium | reverse complement strand
TCCCGGTGGCGGTGACGCTGAAGGAGGCCGAGGCGCCCGCCGTGACCGTGGAGGACTGGGGCTGGGCCGTGATCGCCGGGGCCACGGGCGGGAGGGCGGCCTTCCGCACCGTGCCGTTGAGCGTGTCCGCCACGTAGAGGTTGCCGCTGCCGTCCACCGAAACGCCCTGGGGCGCATTGAACTGGGCCGTGGGACCCGTGCCGTCCGCGCTGCCCGCCGCGCCCGGGAGGCCCGCGAGCGTCGTCACGACGCCGGCCGACGTGACCCGGCGGATCGTGTTGTTGCTCGAGTCCGCCACATAGACGTTGCCGCTGCCGTCCACCGCCAGGCCCTGCGGGAAGTTGAACTGGGCGGCCGTGCCGGTGCCGTCCGCACTGCCGGTCGCGGCGGTGCCGGTGGCGCCCGCCAAAGTCGTGACCACGCCCGCCGAGGTGACCTTGCGGATCATGTTGTTGAATCCGTCCGCGACATAGACGTTGCCACTGCCGTCGACGGCCACGGCGACGGGGAAGCTAAACTGCGCGGCCGCGCCGGTCGCATTCACGGCGCCGAAGGTTCCGGCGGTGCCCGCGAGCGTCGTCACCACGCCGGCCGACGTAACCTTGCGGATCGTGTCATTGAAGCTGTCGGCGACATACAGGTTGCCGCTCGCATCCAGCGCCAGGCCGGCGGGATTGTAGAACTGCGCCGCGGCCCCCGTTCCGTCGGCGCTGCCGATGACGCCGGCAGTGCCGGCCAGCGTTGTGACCACCCCCGCCGACGTGATCTTGCGGATGGTGCCGGCGCCGTAGTCCGCCACAAAGACGTTGCCGCTCGCATCCACCGCCAGCCCAACCGGGAACACGAAGAGGGCCGCCGCCCCCGTGCCGTTCGAGCTGCCGAAGACGCCGGCGGTGCCCGCCAGGGTCGTCACCAAGCCCGCGGGTGTGACCTTCAGGATCGTGCCGTTGCTGCCGTCGGCGACGTAGACATTCCCGCTGGCATCGGCCGCCGTGCCCTCGGGGGCGCCAAACCTGGCCGCGGCGCCGGTGCCGACCGCGCTCCCGAAGCTGCCCGCCGTGCCCGCCAGCGTCGTGACGCCATAGGGCGTCGCATAGCTGGTCGATGCCGGGGGCGTCACGAGGGACAGCGTCGCCCCGCCGCTCGTGATCGAGCCGGCGCCATTGGTAACCGTCACCGTATAGGAACCGGCATTGGCCGCGGCAATCTTGCTGATCGTAAGCGATGAACTCGTCGCCCCGGAGATAGCCACGCCATTGAAAAACCATTGGAACGAACGGGAAGAAAGGTTGGAGGGGCCCACGGCGACGCTAAAGGTCACGTTGGCGCCCGCCGCGGCCCTCTGGCTCGCGACCTGCGTCACCAGGGTCGGGGCGTTGGACGCCGTCGCCGGCACCCCGGCCCGGATTGTGAAATTGGCAGTGTCCGTGACAAAAATGTTGCCGGCGGGCGTCGCGGCCACCCCCAGCGGGAGGTTGAACTGGGCCACCGAGCCCGTGCCGTCCTTGCTGCCCAGCACGATGGGGGCGCCCGGGTTGGTGGTGATGACACCCAGGGGCTGGCCCCCCAAGGTCGACACCACGCCGGCCGGCGTGATCCGTCGGATCGCGGCGTTGCTCGTGTCCGCGACATAGAGGTTACCGGCGCCATCGGTCGAAATATAACCTGGATTATTCAGCAAGGCGGCCGTGCCGGTGCCGTCCGCGCTGCCGAAGAGCCCGAGCGTGCCGGCAAACGTGGTCAGCACGCCCGCGGGCGTGAGCTTGAAGATGACCCCACGGGCGGCGTCCGAGGCGAACACATTGCCGCTGATATCGACCGCTACGCCCACGAGGTTCTGGAAAGTCCCGCCGGTGAAAGCGCCATTGACGATGGCAAAGAGCCCCGGAATGCCCGCGATCGTCGACACCACCCCGGCCGGGGTGATCCGGCGGATCACGGCGTTGCCGGAGTCGGCGACATAGACGTTGCCCGCCCCGTCGACCGCCACGCCCTGGGGACGGTTGAACTGGGCCGAGAAGCCCGGGCCGTCCGCAAATCCCATCACTCCCGGCGTGCCCGCCAGCGTGGAGGAAACGCCGCCCGGGGTGATTTTGCGGATGGTCGAGCTGATGACGTCCGCGACATAGACGTTGCCCTGCGTGTCCACGGCGACCCCGCCCAAGGCGGAGAACTGCACGGAGGCACCGGTCCCGTCCAGGGAGCCGGCCGCCGCGCCCACCTGGCCCGCGAAGGTCGTCACCACCCCGCCAGCCGTGATTTTCCGGAGGACATTGTTGCCGGCATCAGCCACATAGACATTGCCACCAGCATCGACCGCGATGCCGCCCGGGAAGAAGAAGCTGGCCGCGGCGCCGGTGGCGTTCGTGCTCCCCCCCGTGAGCGCCGTGCCGGCGAGCGTGGTGAAGGTGTAGGGCGTGGAAAAGTTGCTCTGGGCGCTGAGCGCCGGCGCAAAGGCCAGGCCGGCGGCCAGCCAGCCGAATCCAAACAGGACCTGCGGGGATAGTTTCGCGTATTTCATGGCTTGACTGGACTCCCTGAGTTGAAGGCGATGGGAACGGGGCGCCGTCAGTGACGGCTATGGATATAGCGAGGTTTCCAATGCACTGCATATGCTGAGCGGGGACAAGTGTATTCGGGTGCAAGGTTGATACTATCAAACTGTTACGTTATAGTGAAATGAGGCTCGCTTGATATAGAAACAGCCGCCCGCCCACGAACCGAACGGTCAAATTGGCGGATTCGTGCCGCCGTCGGTGCTCTTCGGCGCCATTCCCGGCCGTCCGCTCCCGACCTCACTCGACGGAGCGCCCCTTGGTGCAGATGCCGGGAGTCGAACCCGGATCGATGGCTTCGGAGGCCACAACACTATCCATTGTGCTACATCTGCAAAAGGCGGGGGGACATCGTGCAAATCCCCCCCCGGTCCGTCAAGACAGCTGATGCCCATGCTGGACGACCGCGTCCCGGCCCTTCCGGTTCAGCTGGTCGAGGACCCCCGCCAGGCGCCGGCGCTTCTCGTCGGCCTGGGCAAACATTTCCAGCTGGGCGGGCCCCTCCTCCACCCCGGACAGCCGCACGCTGACCAGGCGCAGTGGGAGGCGCTTGCGCCAGGCCGCGCGAAGGAGCGGCCCCACCAGGGGGTAAAAGGGGGCCTCAAGATCCGTCGCCTCCGCGAGGGTGCGGCCGTGGGATTCCTGGGAAAAATCCGGGTACCGCACCTTGACCGTGATCGTCCGCACCCGCTTCCGGTCGGCGCGGATCTTGGCCATCAGCTCGTCGACCATGCGCTTGGCCACCCGCTCGATGGCGCCAAAGTCGCCGACGTTGGTCGCGAAGGTCTCCTGCTGGGAATAGCTCTTGGCGTCCTCCTCCTCCGTCTCGACCGGCCGGTCGTCCTCGCCCCGGGCGCAGGCGAGGATTCCCCGCCAGTCGGCGCCGAAGGCGGCTTCGAGGTCGCCGGGGGCGGCGGTGAAGAGGTCGCGGACAAAGCGCAGGCCCCATTCCGCCAGCGCCGCCTCCGTCTTCGGCCCGATCCCCGGCAGCTTGCCGAGGGGCAGCGGCTCCAGGAAGGAGGCCTCCGCGCCGGGGGGCACCACCTCGAAGCCCCGCGGCTTGCGGAGCTTGGAGGCAATCTGGGCCACCAGCTTGTTGGCCGCGATTCCCCAGGAGGTCGGGATGCCCAGCTCGTCCCAGATCTTCTGCTTCAGGCCGCGCACCGCCGCGGTGATCTGCGGCACGCCGGTGAGGCCGCAGGGCCCGACGTCAAGGTAGCCCTCGTCGATCGAGTTGCGCTGCACGAGCGGGGTCAGGGTCTCGCAGAGGTCGAACATCTTGCGCGACACTTCGCTGTAGAGTCCCGCGGTGTGCGGGATCATGATCAGGTCGGGGCATACCTTGAGCGCGGTCTTCGTGGGCATGGGCGTGTAGACCCCGCAGGCCCGCGCTTCGTAGCTCGCCGAGGAGATGATGCCCCGCTCGCGCCCGCCGCAGGCGCACTTTTTGCCGCGCAGCGAGGGATCGCGCGCCTGCTCGCACGACACGAAGAACGCGTCGGCGTCCAGGTGGACGATGGTCGGCAGGCCCGGCACGGCGGACAGCCAAGGGCCGGTCCGGGGGCGGGGAAAGCGGAATCCGCCGCAAACCGATCAGAGATTCCGGGATTGTCGCGGTGGCGGACTTGCCGCAAGTTGGCCCGATATGACCGTGGGAACCGAAGGAACGACCGCGCCGGCGCCGAGCGACTTTATCCGCGACATCGTCGCGCAGCATGTTGCGGAAAAGCGCTACCCGCAGATTGTTACGCGATTTCCTCCGGAGCCGAACGGCTTCCTCCACATCGGGCATGCGAAGTCGATCTGCCTCAATTTCGGAATCGCGCGGGAAAATGCCGGCCGCTGCAACCTCCGGCTGGACGACACCAACCCCGCCAAGGAGGATACGGCCTACGTCGATTCCATCATCGCCGACGTGAACTGGCTGATCGCCGGCTGGGCGGACCAGGTCCTGGGCCTCAAGCCCGCGAACGCGGGGCCGTTCCATGCCAGCGACTATTTCGGGCCGCTCTACGAGTTTGCCCAGGCACTGATCCGGAAGGGAAAGGTGTATGTCTGCGACCTGAGCCCCGAGGAGACCGAGAAGTATCGCGGGGCGCCCGACCGGCCGGGCAGGGACAGCCCCTTCCGGGGGCGCACGGTGGCGGAGAACCTCGACCTCTTCCAGCGGATGAAGGCGGGCGAGTTCCCTGACGGCGCCCGGACCCTGCGGGCGAAGATCGACATGGCCTCGCCCAACCTGTGGCTGCGCGATCCCCTCCTCTACCGGATCCGGCACGTCGAGCATCACCAGACGGGATCCGCCTGGTGCATCTACCCGCTCTACGACTACGCCCACTGCCTGAGCGACTACCTGGAGGGCATCACCCACAGCATCTGCACCCTGGAATTCGAGGTGCACCGCCCCCTCTACGACTGGATCCTGGAGAGCCTCGAGCTGCCGCGCGCCCTCCCCCGACAGTACGAATTCGCGAAGCTCAACCTGGGCTATACGGTCGTCAGCAAGCGCAAGCTGCTCCAGCTCGTGCAGGAGAAGGTGGTCGCCGGCTGGGACGACCCGCGGCTGCCCACGATCTCGGGCCTGCGCCGGCGCGGCGTGCCGGCCGCGGCCGTGCGCCGGTTCGTCCAGTCGATCGGCGTGACCAAGTACGACAGCGTGACGGACGTCGCGGTCTTCGAGCACGCGGTCCGCGAGGAGCTCAACGGCACCGCGCTCCGGCGGCTGGCCGTGCTGCGGCCGGTCAAGGTCGTCCTGACGAACGTCCCGGCCGGCGAGGTCCTGCACTGCGAGGCGGTCGACAACCCGCAGGACGACACGCCGACCACGCGGCCGCTCGCCCTGACGCGCGAGATCTTCATCGAGAGCGACGACTTCCTGGAGCTTCCGCCGCCAAAGTACTTCCGCCTCCGGCCCGGCGGCGAGGTCCGCCTCAAGTACGCCTGCATCGTCAAGTGCGACGAGGTGGTCAGGGACGGCGCCGGCCGGATCACGGAGCTGCGCTGCACGGCGGACCTCGACTCCCGCAAGGGCGGGCCGACCGCCGACCGGAAGATCAAGGGCACGATCCACTGGGTCAGCGCGAGCGCCAGCGTCGAGGCCGAGGTCCGGCTCTATGACCGCCTGTTCCGGGTCGCCGAGCCGGACGCCGACGGGGACTTCCAGGCCCATATCAATCCGCACTCGCTGGAAACGGTGACGGCCCGGCTGGAGGCCTCGCTCGCCGGGGCGGTGCCCGGGCAGGCCTACCAGTTCGAGCGGCTGGGCTACTTCGTCCTCGACGCGGACACGAAGCCCGGCCGGGCGGTCTTCAACCGGACCATCACCCTCCGGGACGCCTGGGCCGCGAAAGCCTGAGGCTTGCCAGGGGAACGCCCGCGCTGGTTCACTTGCCCGCTGTGAAGCAAAGCATCGTCACGCTCGACCTGGAAGGCGTCCTCACCCCCGAGATCTGGGTCGCGGTCGCGGAGAAGACCGGCCTGGCCGAGCTCCGCCGCACGACCCGGGACGAGCCGGACTATGACAAGCTGATGCGCTACCGCCTCGAGATCCTCGGGCGGAAGGGCGTCACCCTCTCGAAGATCCAGGAGGTCATTGGCACCCTCGCCCCGCTGCCGGGCGCGGTGGAATTCCTACGGACCCTGCGCGACGAGTTCCCGGTCGTGATCCTGTCCGACACCTTCGAGCAGTTCGCGGCCCCGCTCATCCGCCAGCTGGGCCAGCCCACCCTCTTCTGCAACCGGCTGGTCGTGGCGGGCGACATGGTCACCGGCTACGAGCTGCGCCAGAAGGACCAGAAACGCCACTCGGTCGTCGCCCTGCAGGGGCTGAACTACCAGGTGATCGCCTCGGGCGACTCCTTCAACGATGCGACGATGCTGGCCCAGGCCGACCACGCCGTCCTCTTCCGGGCGCCCGACGCCCTGATCGAGAAGTTCCCGAAGTTTCCCGCCGTCACCGAGTACGCAGAGCTGCTCCGGCTGATCCGGAGCCGGCGTTAGCCTGGATTCAGGCTCGCTGCAAATCGAGCGAGGCGCGCAAGGACTCGCTCGCGGCCGAGGACGCGGAGGAGGCTGAAGAAGCTGGGCCCGACATTCGTGCCCGAGACCGCCAGGCGCCCGACGTGGACGTAGTCGCCGAGGCCGAGCCCGCGCCCCGTCGCCAGGGCCAGCACGGCCGCCTCCAGCGCGGCGTCGGTCGAGAAGTCCGCCGCCGCCAGGGTCTCCGTCAGCTCGCGCAGCCGGGCCGCGGGGTCGCCCTTGGCGAGGACCTTTTCCCGCGCCTTCGGATCGGTCGGATAGTCCTCGGTGAAGAAATAGGCGGTATAGGCGGGCAGCTCCTCGATCGCCTTCACCTTGGGCTGGCTGAGCAGCATGATCTCGCGGAAATAGGCGTCGTCGGGCGGCACGGCATCCGCCTTCGCCGAGGCTTCGGCGGACGCGCGCTCTGGCGAGCGCGCGAAGTACTCCCGGGCGCGGCTGACGTAGGCGTCCGGCGCGAGCTCGGCCAGGTAAGTCCAGTTCATGTGGGCGAGCTTCTTCTCGTCGAACCGCGCATTGCTCTGGTTGACGCCCGGCAGGTCGAAGAGCCGGACGATCTCCGCCAGGGGCATCTTTTCCCGGTTGTCGCCCGCGCCCGGATTCCAGCCGAGGAGGCAGAGGAAGTTGACCAGCGCCTCCGGGAGGAAGCCGCGGCGCTGGTATTCCTCGATCAGGGCGCCCTGGTCGCGCTTCGACATCTTGCCGGGGCCGTTCTGCTTCAGGATGAGCGGAATGTGCGCGTAGACCGGCAGCGGTGCGCCGAAGGCCTTCATCAGCTCGGTGTGCTTGCTCGTGTTGGACAGGTGGTCCTCGCCCCGGATCACATGGGTGATCCCCATGGCGATGTCGTCGACCACGTTGACGAAGTGAAAGACCGGAGCGCCGCCGGAGCGGACAATGACGAAGTCCTTCTCCTCCGTCCGCTCCACGCGCCCGCGGATGGCATCCTCGATCACCTGCGGTTCGCCCGAGATCCTGAAGAAAACCGCCCCCTCCTTTTCGTAGGCGCGGCCCGAGGCCTGCAACTTTCCGAGGTAGGCGCGGTAGATGTCCCCCCGCTCGCTCTGCCGGTAGGGGCCGGCCGCGCCGCCGGCCTTCGGGCCCTCGTCCCAGTTCAGCCCGAGCCAGGTCAGGCTGTCGTAGATCACGTTCAGGAAGGCCTCGCTGTTGCGCGTGGCATCCGTGTCCTCGATCCGGAGGACAAAGGTCCCGCCGGTGTGGCGGGCATAGAGCCAGTTGAAGAGCGCGGTCCGGGCGCTGCCGATGTGGAAAAAGCCCGTCGGGCTGGGGGCAAAGCGGACGCGGACGGGGGACGGCATGGAGGGAGGGGGAGATATCGGCCTGACAGGCGGCCGGTCGTGAATAGGCTACTCCGGTGGATTCCCCTTCGCCTGTCAAAGACTCCCGCCCGGCCGCGCTCGACCCGCTGGCGGTCGCCGCGCGGCTGGCCGCCGCCGCCCGGGCGGCCGGCTGCGACGTGGAGGCGTTTGGCGCGGCCGCAGGGTGCCCCCTGCTCGCCCTGACCCGGCGGACGCCGGGACCGAGGCCGAGGATCTACCTGTCGGCGGGGATTCACGGCGACGAGCCCGCGGGCCCGCTGGCGCTCCTGGAAATGATCGAGGCCGGGGTTTTCGACGCCCGCGCGGTCTGGTTCATCTGCCCCCTCCTCAATCCGGCCGGCTTCCTCCGCGGCGCCCGGGAAAACGCCGCGGGCGTCGACCTGAATCGCGACTATCGCAACACCCGGTCGCTGGAGATCCGCGCCCACGTCGCCTGGCTCAGCCGCCAGCCCAATTTCGACGCCGCCTTCTGCGTGCACGAGGACTGGGAAGCCAAGGGTTATTACCTTTATGAGCAGAATCCCCTGGGCCGGCCCAGCCTGGCCGCGGCGATGCTGGCCGCGGCGGCTCCCTCCTGCCCGACCGATCCCAGCCCGCTCATCGACGACCGCGAGGCCGTGGGCGGGATCATCCGGCCGGTCGGCGATCCCTGGGCGCGCGAACTCTGGCCCGAGGCGATCTACCTGCGCGCCCATCACACCACCCTGGGCTACACCATCGAGTCGCCGTCGGCTTTTCCGCTCCCCCGGCGCGTCGCCGCGCATCGCGCGGCGCTCGCGACGGCCCTCGATCTCCTTTGCGCGCGATAGCGCGCGGCGTGGCATGGTTTAGGCTGCGAGATGCGTGCTCAAGTCCGGCGCAATTTGCGCCGAGATAAGTTGCAAAGCATGTTCCCCAGTCCAGCTTGGCCTCACGGTTTGATGAATGGTTTGCCCAAGATGGAAGGTTCGTCCGCCGCAGCCTCGATGAAGGCGGACGAAAATCCTCGGCATGTCGCGCGGAAGCGCACGGAGGACGGCAATTTTAACCGGGCCGGCGCAAGACCGGCCCATTGCGGCGAAACCTGGACGGCTCCCAACCTATGAATAATCGGCAAAATCGTCACGAGTTGATCGTTTCCGGCATTCACCTTGAACTCACCCCGTCGCTCAAAACCTACGTAGGGGAGAAGGCCGACCGGCTCTTCCGGCACGAGGAGCGCATCGTCCGCCTGCGGGTGGAGCTGGAATGCGACCCGAAGGAAACCGTGGCGACGCGCTTCAAGGCCAAGGGCCACATCGTGATCCATGGCCCCGCGCTCAATGCCGTCGTCGAGTCGGACGAGTGCCACAAGGCCGTCGCCCTCCTGGTCGACAAGCTTGACCGGATGCTGCGCCGGCGCGCCCGCTGGCAGAAGGTCCGGCGCCGGCGCTCGCCGGCCCCGGAGGTCGAGATTGGGCTGCTCGAGCCCGGGCTGGCCTAGAGGCCCGGCAGCCCGGGCCGCCGGGAGCCGGGCGGCGGCCGCGCCGCCTGGAGCCGCCGGAGGTTGTCCAGCGCGCTCGGGTAGCCGGGCTTCAGCTGCAGCGAGGTCCCGAATTCCTGCCGCGCCTCGTCCCAGCGGCGCAGGCGGACGAAGGCGGCGCCCAGGTTGTTGTGGATTTCCGGGAGGTTGAAGGCCAGCCGGAGCGCGGCCTGATATTGCGCCGCCGCCTCGTCCGGCTGGTTGTCCTGCATGAGGACGTCGCCGAGGTTGTTGAGCGCCTCGACGCTGCCCGGCTGCATCTGCAGGACCTCCCGGTACTGCGTCTCCGCCTCGGGGAGCCGCCCGGCTTTCGCCAGCGCGTTGGCGAGGTTCAGCCGGATTTCCGTGGCGCGCGGACGGAGCCAGACCGCCTGCTGGTAGTTCCGGAGCGCCTCGGGCAAGCGGTGGGCATGCATCAGGGCGGTGCCGAGGTTGTTGTAGCCGTCGGCATAGTTGGGATCGAGCCGCACGGCGGCCACGTACTCGGCCAGGGCCTCGGCGGTCTTACCCTCGTCGGCCAGGAGGTTGCCGTAGTTGTTATGGAGCTGGGGAATGTTCAGCCCCCGCCGGAGCACCTCCTGGTAGGCGGCCGCGGCCTCCGCCGGGCGCCCCAGCTTCACCAGCGCATTGCCGTAGTTGAAGCGCACCTCGAGGAGATCCGGCCGCTGGCGCAGGACCTCCTCGAACTCCCGCAGGGCGCCGGCCTGGTCGCCCTCCCGGGCCAGGGCGACGCCGAGGTTGTTGTGCGCGTCGGGATAATATTCGGACTTCAGCCGGATGGCCCAGCGGTATTCCGCCTCGGCCTCCTTGATGCGCCCCTCGTGCGCGAGGGCCGTGCCGTGGTTGTTGTGCCCCTCCGGGAAGTCCGGCTTCAGCCGGAGCGCCTCGTCGTATTGCGCCAGCGCGGCGTCGACCCGGCCCTGCTCGAGGAGGTAGTTGCCGAGGTTGTTGCGCGCAAAATAATTGCCGGGATTCTTCGCGACCGTGTCCAGCCAGAGCCCAAAATTGGTCCCGTAGTCGAGGTTGCGGCGCGCCGTCGCCGCGCCCAGGACCGCGGCGAGCCCGAGCGTGAGGACCAGCATCGGCCGGATTCGCCCTGCATGGTCGCGTGCCCAGGCCGCGGCCACCCCGTAAAGGCCCAGCACCGCGAGGATCAGCACGGGGATCAGGGCCAGGTACATCCGATGCTCCGCGATCGTCTGGCGGTTCCCGGGCACGAGCGACGTGGGGGCGAGAATGGCAAAAAACCAGGCGCCGAGGAATCCCCAGGCCGGGGCCCGCCAGAGGGCCCAAAGGGTTGCGCCCACGAGGGCCGCGACCAACAGCGCCTCCGGCAGCACCGCCGACGGATGCCGCACCCACTGGGCGCCGTAGTCGAAGACCAGGCCGCGCGGCCAGAACGCGAGGCGCAGGTACCGCGCCACCGCGGGAAACTGGGACAAGGCATAGTCCCACCAGCGGACCCCGATCCCGAACCCCACCGTGCCGTTGCGGCCCTTGGTGCCAAAGACCAGGCAAAAGACGATGACGAGGCCCGCCCAGAGGAAGGCATGCAGGCGCCAGCGGCGGCGCCAGGCCTCCGCCAGGCTACCCGCGACAAAGGTCCGGTCATAGAGCAGGACGATCGCGGGCGCCGTGGCCATCACCTCCTTGGTCCCCATGCCGAGATAGCAAGCCAGGACCGCCCCGACCGCCCAGGGAGCACGTCCGGCCTCCGCGTACCGGATGAAGCAATATAACGTCAGCAGGTAGAACAGTCCCATCAAGGACTCGGCCCGCTGGATCACGTAGGTGACCGACTCGGTCTGGAGCGGATGGACCAGCCAGAGCAGGGCGATGCAAAAGGCCAACAACGTCGCCTCGGCACAGGTGGGGCGCGTTGTCCTCCACGCGGCGTTCGCCGCTGCGGGTCCCAGGGCGTGGCCCGGGGGGTTGGGACAACCCGCCCCACCTTTCAGGGTTCGGCGGACGACGCCAAACAGCAGGAGCCCGGCCAGGATATGGATCGCTACGTTCCCGAGATGATGGGCCCGGACCCCGCCCCGGCCCAGCGCGTAGCTGAGCGCGAAGGACAGGTTCAGCACCGGCCGGCCGGTGACCGAGGTGTCGAAGGGCGGGTGCAAGACGGCCGTCGGCGGCCAGAGGTGCCTGATCGATTGATTCCGCTCAACCGACATCGTGTCGTCGAAGACGAACGGGGCGTGCACGCTGTTGCGATACGCCAGCACCGCGGCCCCGGCCAGGACAAGCGCCGCCAGCCCCAGGATCCAGGCGGGGGTCGGGCGGTCGGTCAGGGGCCTCACCCGACCACCCAAGCCGGACGGCCAATCCGAATCAAGCCGCGCGGCGGGCCGCCGCTCAGTTGCCGTAGGGCCGCTCCGTCGTCGTCAGGGTCTCCTTCGGCACCGAGAACCCGGCGAGGGGGTCCGGATGCGCCGGGTCGAAATGGGGGGCGTCCGGCGCGAGGTATTTCGCCAGCTCGGGGACGGCGGAGCGGAGGCCGGTGACCACGCACTGGGCCAGCTCATAGCTGCCGTAGTCGCCCTGGTGGGTCGTGTCCGTGTGTCCGTTGGCCGTCGCAAACAGGGCCGGGGCCTGCTTCGGGCCCAGGGCCTCGTAGAGGACCTTGCTCATCGCATTGAGGTCGACGAGCGCGACCTTGTCCTCCTGGGCCACCCGCCGCACCGCCTCGGGGAAATCGCCCAGCGTGTTGGTGACCGTCGCGCCCTCGAACGCGAGGCGGTTCATGGGGGTGATCAGGATCGGGGTGGCGCCGTGCGCGCGGGTGTCCGCCACGAACTGCCGGAGAAAGCCCGTGTAGGAGGTGAAGGCGCCCGAGCCCGGCACCGGATCGTGCTGGTCATTGTGGCCCAGCTGGACGCAGAGGAAGTCGCCCTTCCGGATCAGGCTCATCACCTTGGGCCAGCGCCTCTCGCCCACCTCGCTCCGCGCCGACTCGCCGGACTCGGCATGGTTGGAGAGGACGAGGTCCGGCCCGAAGAAGCGGGTGATCATCTGGCCCCAGCTGTTGTAGGGCTCGTGCGACTGGTCGCACATCGTGGAGTCGCCCACGAGGAAGAAGGTCGGCAGGTCGCCGGCGCGGGTGATTTCCACGGTGCTGACGCAGGGCCGCTTGTCGCAGAACTCCAGGGTCAGCTTGTCGTCCCAGTCCCAGACATCGGTCGTCTTCTCGCGGGGCTTGAGCCGGACCATCCCGCCGCCGGGATATTCGGGCCGGCGGAGCGCCACCGTGAAGGTCCGCGCAACCGTCCGGCCGCCGGCGGTCGTGATCCCCTGCAGCACGAGCCGGCGCACCTCCGCCTTGACCGTGGTGGCCGAGGCGCCGGCCGGGTCGCCCAGGCCGACGGTCACGCGGTAGTTGCCCTCGGGCAGGGCGACCGAGAAGTAGAACGGCTCGCCACTGGTGGCGAAGCCGTGCTGGTCGGGACGGTCGACCGCCGTGACCTGGGAGCCGGGCTCGAAGCCGTAGCCGGTCTCCTTCGCGTAGGCCGCACCGGGGGGCACCTGCACGAAGCCCGCGGGAGCGGCGCCGGGAGCGAACGAGAATCTCCAGGCCGCGGGGTCTGCCGCGTGCAGCGGAAGCACGCCGGCGGCCAGGAAAAGGAGAAGCGAGGTACGGTGATGCATGGGGTCAGCGGGAGGATGGGGCGGCCGGCTGCCCCCGGGCCGGGGGCAAAAAATCCTCCGGCGGGATGACGTCCCCGAGGGCCTTCAGCCCCGCCACGACCAGCGAGGCGTTAAGGGCGGCGCCCGCCGCGCTCGTGTGGGTATGGTCCCGGGGGAAAAACGCCTTCACCCGCTCCGGCCCGAGCTTCTCGTAGGCATCGGCGACCAGGTTCGTCAGGTCGAGAAACTCCAGCCGCTGCGCCCGCGCCAATTGGGCCGACAGGGCGCTGTAATTGCCCGGCCCGCGCTCCACGGTGGGCCCCTTCCAGATGTCGCGGACGGTCAGCCCGAGGACGACGACCTTGGCGCCCCGGGCCTTCGCCTCGGTGATCATCTTGGTCATGTACCAGCCGTAGGTATGCACGACCTCGTGCTTCTTCGTGACCTGGTTGTCGATCTCCTGGGTCTCGTCGCCGAGGCCGGGGAGCGAACCCCGCGCGCGCGAATTGTCGTTGATCGCGCCGCCGTCGTTGTGACCCATCTGCAGGAGGACGATGTCGCCCGGCTTGAGCTCTTCCCGCACCCGCTCCCAGCGCCCCTCGGTGACGAAGGTCCGGCTGCTGCGGCCGCCGCGGGCCCGGTTGCGGACGGCGATCTTCGCCGGGTCGAAATAGTCCGCGAAGGGTATCCCCCACCCGACCGCGTTCACGTCGTTGTTGTTGGCCGCCGTCGAGTCGCCGACGACGAAGAGGGTGGGCTTCCTCGGGTCGGGCGGGGGCGCGCTGTCGAGCGAGACCTCCGCGGGCGCCAGGCCGTCGGACCGCACCCGGACGCTGATATCGCCCCCCTGCCCGGCCTTCGTCCGCACGACCACGAGCGCCAGACCGTGGAAGGCGTCGTGGTCCTTCGCCTGGAAAGGCTCGAAGCTGGTCGGATCGCCATTGTCCACGGCCACGATCTCGCCCGGGCCGTCCACCGTGAACTTCAGGTGGTTCTTCGCGAGCGGCGCCGGCACGCCGTCCTTGTCGGTGATCGAGGCGGTGATGAAGGCGAGGTCGGAGCCGTCGGGGGTGAGCACCGTGCGGTCGGCCTGGAGCCAGAGGACCGCCGACGGACCGGCGGTGCGCTCGCTGTCCTCGGCCCATTTCCGGCCGTTCTTGTAGGCCACGACCTTGAGCTCGCCCGGCTGGTACACGACGTCGTCCCACCGGATCCGGTACTCGAACGGCCCCTTCTTCTTCCGGCCAAGGGACTTTCCATTGAGGAAGAGCTCCGCCTCGTCGCCCGAGGTATAGACATGCACCGGCGTGACCTGCCCCACCCGCTCCGGCCAGGTCCAGTGCGGCAGCAGGTGCGCCATCGGGAAATCCGGCCGCCAGTGGGCCTGGTAGAGGTAAAAACGGTCCTTCTTGAAGCCCGCGAGGTCGATGATCCCGAAATACGAGCTCCGCGCGGTGTCGTCCTTGTGCCCGTAGGGGGTGGGCTCGCCGAGGTAATCCCAGCCGGTCCAGACAAACTCGCCGGCCACGAAGGGATTCTGCTCCTGGCCCCGGAACTCCGCGTCGGGCGGGGTCGCCCAGCGCGGCGCGTAAAGATCGTACGAGCTCATCTGGTGGTCGGCCGTGTGCCCCTGTGCCTTGTCGTCCACGACCGGAAAGGCGTATTCGCCGCGCGTGCTGACGGTGGAGGCCGTCTCGCTCCCGAAGACTGGCTGGAGGGGGTTCTGGCGGTGGACCTTGGCGTACTCGTCGGGCTTGTAGTTGTAGCCGAAGACATCGACCGCCGCCTCCATCCCGTTGTAGCCGGACTGGATCTCGTTGTAGGCCGCCGTGACCGGCCGCGTCCGGTCCTCCTCGCGGACGATCCCGGCCAGGTGCTGCGCGAGGCGCCAGCCCTCGGGCTGCCGCTGCTCGCCGATCTCGTTGCCGATGCTCCAGAGGATCACGCAGGGATGGTTGCGATCGCGGCGGACCAGCGCGCGCAGGTCCTTCTCGTGCCAGTCGGCGAAGAGCAGGTGATAGTCGTTGGGCCGCTTCCCGCCCAGCCAGCAGTCGAACGACTCGTCCATCACGAGCATGCCCAGCCGGTCGCAGATCTCGAGGAGCTCGGGCGCGGGCGGGTTGTGGCTCGTGCGGATGGCGTTGCAGCCCATCTCGCGGAGCAGCTCCACCTGGCGCTCGAGCGCCCGGAGGTTGATGGCCGTGCCCAGCGCCCCGAGGTCGTGGTGGTCGCAGACGCCGTCCAGCGGGACGCGGGCGCCGTTGAGCAGGAAGCCGCCGTTAGGCGTGAAGGCGATCGTGCGGATGCCGAAGGGCGTCTCGTAGACGTCGGAGACCGCGCCCGCCACCGTGACCGTGGTGACCGCGACGTACCGCTGCGGCCGACCGAGCCGCCAGCGCTGGGGATGGGGCACCGTTAGGGTCTGCTCACTCAGTCCCAGCCGTCCCGCCGCCAGGCGCACGGCCGCGGGGGCCGACACGGCGACGGGCTCGCCCGCCTTCTTCCCGTCCGTGCCGAGGAGATAGAGGCGGGTCGACACCTGGGCGTCCGCCGCCGTGCCTTCCGGATTCTTTAAGGTCGCTTGCACGTTCACGACCGCGACTTCGTCGCTGACCTGCGGGGTCGTGACATAGGTCCCCCAATGCGCGACGTGCACCGGGGCGGTTTTGACCAGCCAGACGTTGCGATAGATTCCGCCGCCCGGGTACCAGCGGGAGGACTGCGGAGGATTGTCGAGGCGGATGGCCAGGAGGTTGTCAGCCCCCGGCTTGAGGTAGGGCGTCAGGTCCAGCTGGAACGAGGAGTAGCCGTAGGGCCAGCCGCCGACGAACTGGCCGTTGAGCCAGACCATGGCGTAGGCCATCGCGCCGTCGATATCCAGATAGACCCGGCGGCCCGCGTCGGCGGCCGTCACATCGAAATGCTTCCGGTACCAGCCGACGCCCCACCAGGGCAGCCGGCCGGTCGCGCTGTCGTACTCCTGGTGAAACGGTCCCTCCACGCCCCAGTCGTGCGGCAGGTCGAGTCGCCGCCACGCGGTGTCATCGAAGCCGGGCTGGGCATAGGTGATGTCGGCGCCGAGGTTTCCCGCCGGCCGGGCGGGCCTCGCCGCCGCCACATTGAGGAACTCATTGCCGGTCGCCTCGAACCAGTCCTTGGCGGCGGCATAGGCCAGGCGGCCCTGGACCTCCGCAGGGTCGCCCTTGGCAAAGCGCCAGTTGCGGTCGAGGGAGATCCGTTCCCGGGGGCTGGTCTGGCCCGCCGCCGCCGTCGCCAGGGCCGCGAGACAAGACGTCAGGAGGCCGATCATGCGGGGAGTCATGGAATTCCTTGGATGCCGCTGGGCGGCGGTTGCGTCAGGGAGAGAATCAGGGGCCCCAGGTTCGGCGCCATGGGCTACCGGTAGCGGTAGAGCTTGACCCGCTGCACCGTGGGAGCGTCGCCCATGAACTTCAGGCCGCTTCCTGACTGGTTGGCCGCGGCGGCCCGATCAAGGTGGTAGTCGAGGAGGATGTCATCGCCGTTTAGCACCCGCAGCGGCACCCAGCGGCCGTCGACAAACCGGCCCGATTCCACCCGGGCCAAGCCCGCGATCGGGGGCCCCGGCGTGTTCGGGGAGAAGGTGACCTGAACGTCCGAGCCGGCGATGACGTATTCCGAGGGGCTGATCCCGATGATCAGGGCGTAGCCGAAGGCCGGCACCTGGCTGGGATTGCGGAGGTTGCGGCGCAGGTCGACGTTGACGTTGAAGTCGCCCAGGGCAACCACCTCGCTCTGGCGGCCCGCGGCCGTGAGCGACACCGCCGAGATGGCGTCGCGGGACTGGGCGTCAAGGATCGCCGGGGCCATCTCGCGCAGCAGCGCATACCCCTGCGGGAGGGGCAGGTTGGCCACGTCCCCGGACACCGCCTGATTCGCATCCGGCCGGAGCACGAGCAAACGGCCGGGGTTGTCGATCCCGAAGGGGGAGTAGCCGAGGGCCCGGTGGCGGCCGATCGCGTAGAAGGCATTGGCAACGCCCGCCGCGTCACCGCGCGACTCGGGCACGAAGAGCGTGTTCCCGTTCAGGTTGAAGTGCGCCACCCACTCCGTGAAATTGGGGAGGTAAATGTCGGGCGCATTGAGGTCGATGTGCGGCGCGCCCGCGCGCCAGATGTCGAGGACGTGCGGCTCCGGACCCCCGCTGGGGTAGTCGCCAGGTCCCTTGTCCTCGGGCTGGATGATCCAGGTGTTGGTGAAGACCGGCAGCGGGTACTCGGCTTTCCCGGCCGCCGCCAGCCGATCCATGTAGCGCGCGTAGTGCCACGCCATGAAGATCTCGTCAGTCGCCAGGGGCGGGGGTTGGCCGGGGGCGGAGGGGGCCGCCGCGCCAAAGACCTGCTCCCAGCTGCCAGCCGATTTCCGGCCGGCAGCCTCCCAACGGTCGTGCAGGGCCACCCGCAGGTGCGGGTTTCCCTCGAGGGAGGCCATCAGCTCCGCGGGCACGGGTCCGGCGTAGGCGGCCTCGGCCGCCGGCGAGCGGTCGCGGGAATCGCCCAGGATGCCGACCTCATTCTCCAGCTGGATCATGACGGCCGTGTGCTGCGCGCCGTCCGCCGCGCGGAGATGGCGGAGGAAGGCCGCGTAGGCGCGCAGGTCGGCGGCGCAGTTGGCGTCGCTCAGGGTCGACAGCACCTCGATCGATTTCCCGCCGCGAATCTGGACGCGGGGAAAGCGTCGCTCGTTCACCTTGACCCACTCGGGGACGAAGCTGGAGATGCCGTTTTTCCAGCTGCCGAACCAGATAGGGATCACATGGAGGTGGTTCGCCCGCGCCGACTCCAGCGCCTGGTCGACCAGGGAAAAGTCATAGCTTCCCTCCACCGGTTCCGTCAGGGCCCACGAGACGCCCACGAGGACCGTGTTGAGGTTCATCCGCGCGAGGCGCGGCCAGACGGGCGCCATGTATTCCGGGCTGGACGAGGCGGTGTTGGCCAGCTCGCCGCCGAGCACGAGGAAGGGCCGTCCGTCGACGATGAGCTGCGTGGCGGCGCCGCGCCGCTCCAGGTGCGGCGGGGCCGCGGTCTGCGCCCCGAGGGAGGATGCCAGGGCGGCGAGCGCGGCCGCGAGCACGGGTATTGTTTTTTTCATTTCAATTGGATGTCCCAGACCTTGGAGCGGCGGGCGTGGCCGGCGGGTCCGTCGACGTCGAGGATCACGACCAGGTTGCCCGGCTGCTTGTACGCATGGACGGGATTCTGCTCGGTCGACGTGGACCCGTCGCCGAAGTCCCACTTCCAGGAGGTGACCGGCCCGACCGACAGGTCCTTGAAGGCCACCAGCCGGCGGTCCATGTCCACGACCTTCCACGACCACTGGGCCGCGACCGGGGGCAGGAACTGCGGCTCGAGCGGCATCAGCCGGAAGGCGACCAGCTGGGAGGCGTCGCCGTACATCGTGAAGTGCCGCGAGAGGTTCCAGAAATGGAGGTGATGGTTGTTCGTGGCGTTGCCGTATTCCATCAGCGCCCAGGACATCCCGATGATCTTGTTCTCGCTCAGGACCGAGGCGACCGCGCGCTGGGGGCCCTCGGCCCCGGCGTAGTCAAACGGCGTGATCCAGAACTCGAGCGTCAGCTTGCCCCCCTGCCCCGGGCGGAAATCGTAGTGGGTCGCGGCATTGGCAAAGGGGAATTCCTTGATCCAGGTCGGCGCGCCCCAGGCCATGCACCAGTCCTTGTTCTCCGCCGGCGTGAAGATGTGGTAGTTCTGCGCCTGCACCCCGTGGATCGCCCAATGCGCCTCGGCAACGCTGATCCGGCTGTCGGGCACCGCGCGGGTGGCGCCGACGTGCTCCGGCGTCCAGAATTCCGCGTGTCCCTTGTCAATCAGCGGCCCGCCCGAGGCGTCGCCGTCCACCACCAGCTCGAAAGTGTCGGCCCGGAGACCGGAGCTCGCAAAATCCCACTTCGGCTTGGTGGCCTCATAGAGAAAATACAGCCGGTTGAGCCCCTTGACCCAGCCCACCTTGATCCGGACGACGCAGTCCTTCGGGTTCGGGGCCACCTGCGGCTCCTCCACGTCGACCAGCTGGGTGCCGTCCACCACGTAGGACTCCGGGACCATGGCCCAGTCGCCGGCGTCGCCGTCGACCCGGGGAATCTGGTCCGCGGGAAACTGGAAGACCTTGAAGGTGACGTCGGGCCGGTCGAAGGCGAGGGCGGGCCGGGAGCCGGCGGCCGCCAGGGCCGCGGCCGCGAGAAGGATTCGGGAGGGGCGCATGGGAAGGGGGGTTATTTCAGCGAGATGTCCCAGACCTTCGAGCGGCGCGAGTGCCCGGCCGGACCGTCGATGTCGAGCACCACCACGAAGCTGCCGGGGCGCCTGTAAGGATGGATCGGGTTCTGCTCGGTCGAGGTGCTCCCGTCGCCGAAGTCCCATTTCCAGGACGTGATCTGGCCGACCGACAGGTCCTTGAAGGCCACCAGCCGGCGGTCCATGTCCACCACCTTCCATGACCACTGGGCTCCGATGGCCGGGACAAACTGCGGCTCGAGCGGCATGAGCCGGAAGGCGCAGAGCAGCGAGGCGTCGCCAAACATGGCATGGTGGCGGGAGAGGTTCCAGAAATGGTGGCGGTCCCCCGGGCTGTCGCCGAAGTCGATGACAGCCCAGGAAAGCCCGATGATCTTGTTCTCGCTCAGCACCGACTCGACCGCGCGCTGCGGCCCCTCGGGCCCGGCGTAGTCAAAGGGCGTGATCCAGAATTCGAGGGTCAGCGGGCCGGATCCGCCCGGCCGGAAGCTGTAGCGGGACGCGGCGTTGGCATAGGGCAGCTCCTTGACCCAGGTCGGCGAGCCCCAGGCCATGCACCAGTCCTTGTTCTCCGCCGGCGTGAAAATGTGGTAGTTCTGGGCCTGGACGCCATGGATCGCCCAGTGGGCCTCGTCCACGCTGACCCGGCTGTCAGCCGCCGGGGTCGACTGGGAGCCCGTGTCCCCGCGCCCCCGGTAGATCAATGGGCCGCCCGAGGCATCGCCGTCCACCACGACCTCGAAGATGTCGCCCGGGAGGGCCGGCGAGGCGAAGTCCCAGCGGCCCTTGGTCGCCTGATAAAGGAAAAAGAGCCGGTTGAGCCCCTTGACCCAGCCCACCTTGACCTTGAGGTCGAAGGTCTTGGGGTCGGGCTTCCCATGCTGGCCCCCGTCGTCAATCAGCTGGTCGGACCCGACGGCATAGGAGTCCGGCACCATGGCCCAGTCGCTGGCGTCGCCATCGATCCGCGGGATCCTGTCCGCGGGAAACTGGAAGACCTTGAAGGTGACCTCGGGCCGGTCCAGCGCCGCCGCCGGGCGCAGGCTGAACGTGGTCACGGCCAGGGCCGCCAGTAGGATGCGGGGGTTGTTCATGGGGACGCTCCCGTCCGGGATGCCGGGGCCGGGGGGAAGTCGCGTGCTTGCGCCTGACCTCCGGCAAAGTGAAGCATGGGACCCTCAGACAGTCCAGCCTCGTCGCCGCGGCGCGCGCAAACTCCTCTGACAGCTTGAATAATTCCGGAGGGCGGCATTGCTTCGGAGCCTGACGCATCCCGGCCGTCTCCGGTTGCTCCCCTTCCCCATGCAATACCGCCCGCTCGGCCGCACCGGCTTCAAGGTCTCCGCCCTCAGCTATGGCGCCTCCCCGCTCGGCAACGCCTTCCGGCAGATCGACGAGGGCGAGGGCATCCGGGCGGTGCACACGGCGCTCGAGCTCGGGCTCAACTTCATCGACACCTCGCCCTTCTACGGCGTGACCAAGTCCGAGACGGTCCTCGGCCGGGCGCTGCGGGGCGTGCCCCGCGACCGGTATCTCCTCGGCACCAAGGTCGGCCAGTATGCCGAGGGCCAGTTCGACTTTTCCGCCGCGCGGGTCCGCAGCAGCCTCGACGAGAGCTGCGCCCGGCTGGGCGTCGATCACATCGACATCCTGCAGTGCCACGACGTCGAGTTCGTCCAGCTGGACCAGATCGTGAACGAGACGCTGCCGGCGCTGGTCGAGCTGCGCCGGGAGGGGCGGATCGGAGCCATCGGCCTGACCGGACTCCCGCTCAGGATCTTTCCCGCGGTGATCGACCGGGTCCCGGCGGGCACGGTGGACGTGATCCTCTCCTTCTGCCACTATGAGCTGAACGACACGACGCTCCTGTCCCTCCTCCCCTATTTTGCCCAGCGGGGCATCGGGGTGATCAATGCGGCGCCCACCGGCATGGGCCTGCTCTCCGAGCGCCCCGCCCCATCCTGGCACCCGGCCTCGCCGACGATCATCGCGGGCTGCCGCCGCGCGGCGGAGTTCTGCCGGGCGCGCGGGGTCGATATCGTCAAGCTCGCCATCCAGTTCGCAATCGCCCATCCGGGGATCGCCACGA
The DNA here is from genome assembly GCA_964550715.1 of uncultured Opitutaceae bacterium. Lineage (GTDB taxonomy): Bacteria > Verrucomicrobiota > Verrucomicrobiia > Opitutales > Opitutaceae > Palsa-1447. Next base: position 10,749 of record CAZKAH010000031.1, on the reverse strand, counting down.
CCGTGGTCGGCTCGGCCAGCCCGGAAAACATGCGAAAGAATGTCGCCTACGCCGAGGAGCCCGTCGACCCCGCGCTGCTCGCGGAGGTCCTCGCCGTCCTGCAGCCGATCCGGGACCACAATTTCACCCGGGGCCGGCCGGAAAACCGCGATCCGCTCCTCTCCTAGGCGCCGATTTTTCCTCGGCTAATCTCCTCTCCCCCGTCTGCATCCTCCCACCCCATGAAAGTCCCCTCCGCCGTCGCCTCCGCCCTGGCCCTCCTGCTCGCCGCCGCCAGCCAGGCCGCCCCCCTCACCGTCGGCTTTTCCCAGATCGGCGCCGAGAGCGGCTGGCGCACCGCCAACACCGACTCGATCAAGTCCGAGGCCGCGAAGCGGCACGTCAACCTGCGCTTCTCCGACGCCCAGCAGAAGCAGGAGAACCAGATCAAGGCCCTGCGCTCCTTCGTCGCCCAGGGCGTCGACGTCATCGCCTTCTCCCCCGTGGTCGAGACCGGCTGGGAGCCGGTCCTGCGCGAAATCAAACAGGCCGGGATCCCCGTCATCCTGACCGACCGGGCGGTCGCCGTGTCGGATTCCAACCTTTTCGTCACCTTCATCGGGGCGGACTTCATCGAGGAGGGCCGCCGCGCCGGGCGCTGGCTCGCCCAGAAGACGGACGGCCACGCCGTGATCGCCGAGCTCGTCGGCACCCCGGGCTCCGCGCCCGCGATCGACCGGAAGAAGGGCTTCGAGGAGGTCCTCGCCGGCCATCCCGGGATGAAAATCGTCCTGTCCCAGAGCGGCGACTTCACCCGCGCCGGGGGCAAGGAGGTCATGGAATCCTTCCTCAAGTCGTCCCAGGGACGGCAGATCACCGCGCTTTTCGCCCACAACGACGACATGGCCCTCGGCGCCATCCAGGCGATCGAGGAGGCGGGGCTCAAGCCGGGGAAGGACATCACCATCGTCTCGATCGACGGCGTCCGCGGCGCGTTCGAGGCCATGGTGGCGGGAAAGCTGAACTGCACGGTCGAGTGCAACCCCCTGATCGGCCCCCAGCTCTTCGACCTCGTGCGGGACGTCGCGGCCGGCAAGCCGGTGCCAAAGAGCGTCCGGGTCAAGGAAAGCGTCTACGACGAGTCCCAGGCCGCGGCCGCGCTGCCCAGCCGGCAATACTGATCCGACCGAGCGATGAGCCGGCCCGTCCTCGAGGCTAGCGGCATCACCAAGCGCTTCCCCGGGGTCACGGCGCTGGACGGCGTCACGTTCGCTGCCCGGGCCGGCGAGGTGCATGCCCTGATGGGCGAGAACGGCGCCGGCAAGAGCACGCTGATCAAGGTCCTGACGGGGGTCCACCCGCGGGACGGCGGGGAGGTCCGGGTCGGGGGCCGGCCCATCGATCCCCGCTCCCCCCGGGAAGCGGAGGCGGCCGGCATCGCCACCGTCTACCAGGAAATCAACCTCATCCCCGACCTGTCGGTCGCCGAGAACATCTGCCTCGGCCGGCAGCCGCGGCGCGCGGGCCTCATCCGCTGGGGCGCCGTGCGCACCCGCGCCCGGGCCGCGCTGGCCCGCCTGGGCCTCGATCTCGACGTCGACCGGCCGCTCTCGGCCTGCTCGATCGCCGTGCAGCAGCTTGTCGCCGTCGCCCGGGCGCTGGACGTGTCGGCCCAGGTCCTGATCCTCGACGAGCCGACCTCCAGCCTCGACGAGCGCGAGGTGGCGGAGCTCTTCGCCATCATCCGGCGGCTGCGCGCGGAAGGAATGGCGATCGTCTTCGTCACCCATTTCATCGACCAGGTTTATGCGATCTGCGACCGCATCACCGTGCTGCGCAACGGCCGGCTCGTCGGCGAATACGCCGCGGGCGAGCTTCCCCGGCTCCAGCTCGTCTCCGCCATGCTGGGCCGGCCGGCGGGCGGGCTGGCGGCGGCCGGCGCGGCGACGGCGACCCCGGCCGCGGGCGAGCCGGTCCTGGCCGTGAGCAACTTCGGGCGCCGCCATGTCCTCCGCCCGCTGGCGCTCCACGTCCGCGCCGGCGAGGTGCTGGGCCTGGCGGGCCTTCTCGGGGCGGGTCGCACGGAACTTGCGCGCCTGCTCTTCGGCATCGACCGAGCCGATTCCGGCGAGGTGCGCCTGGACGGACGGCCCGCCACGATCGGCTCTCCCGGCGCCTCGCTCCGGCGCGGGTTCGGCTTCACCCCGGAGGACCGGAAGGCCCAGGCGATCCTGCCCAACCTCAGCGTCCGGGAAAACCTCGTCGTGGCGCTGCAGGTGCGGCGGGGCCTCTGGCGCCGCGTGCCCCGGGCGGAGCAAGACCGGCTGGTCGCGCGCTTCACGCAGGCCCTCGGCATCAAGGCCAGCGGGCCCGAGCAGCCGATAAGGAACCTGAGCGGCGGCAACCAGCAGAAGGTGATCCTGGCCCGCTGGCTCGCGATCGAGCCGCGGCTCCTGATCCTCGACGAGCCGACCCGCGGGATCGATGTCGGCGCCCAGGCGGACCTGGAGCGGCTCCTGGCCGAGCTGCGGGCGCAGGGGCTGGCCCTCGTCTTCATCAGCTCCGAGATCGCCGAGCTGGCCCGCAACAGCCAGCGGATCGTGGTCCTGCGCGACCGGGCCAAGGTCGCCGAGCTCGCGGGCGCCGCGATCGACGAGGCATCCGTGATGCGCGCGATCGCCGACGACGGATCCGGCGCCGCCTCCCATGGGTAGCTGGATCCACCTCCTCTTCTGGGCCGCGTTCGCGGCCGCGCTCTGGTCCGCGCGGCGCCACACGGTCTTCTGGCCGCTCCTGGCCCTGGCCCTTCTCCTTGGCTTCAACCAGGCCTTCACCCCGGGATTCTTCACCCTCGAGCTGCGCGGCGGCCATCTCTACGGCGCCCGCGTCGACATCCTCAACGAGGGCGCGAAGGTCATGCTGCTCGGCCTCGGCATGACGCTCGTCATCGCCACGGGCGGCGTGGACCTTTCGGTCGGCGCGACCATGGCGATCGCCGGCGCGGTCGCCGCCCAGGGCGTGGTGGCGGCGCATCTGCCCGCCCCGGCCGCCGCGGCGCTGGCCCTCGGCGCCGCCCTCATCGCCGGCGCCTGGAACGGGCTCCTGGTCGCCGTCCTGCGGATCCCGCCCATCGTGGCGACGCTGATCCTGATGGTGGCGGGCCGCGGCGTCGCCCAGCTGATCACCGGCGGCCAGATCATCACCTTCACCGACCCCTTCCTTTCCTTTCTCGGCAACGGCTGGCTCTTCGGCCTCCCGTTCACCCTGACCCTCGTCCTGCTCGCCTTCGGCCTGACGGCGCTGCTCACCCGCAAGACGGCGCTCGGGCTCTTCATCGAGGCGATCGGCGACAGCGAGACGGCCAGCCGCTTCACGGGCCTGCCGGCTCCCACCGTGAAGTTCTTCGTCTATGTGTTCTCAGGGCTCTGCGCCGGCCTGGCCGGGCTGGTCGCCGCCGGCAACATCCGCAGCGCCGACGCGAACCACGCCGGGCTCTACCTCGAGCTCGACGCGATCATCGCGGCCGTCGTCGGCGGAACCTCGCTCACGGGCGGCCGGTTCTACCTCGCCGGGTCGCTGGTGGGCGCGCTGCTGATGCAGACCCTCACCACGACCCTTTATGCCCTCAATGTCAGCGCCGACGTGGCCACCGTGCCGAAGGCGTTGGTGATCCTCGCGGCCTGCCTCCTGCAGTCGCCCACTTTCCGCGCCGGTCTGGCGCGACTGCGGCCCCGCCGCGCGTCATGAAAAGGCGCCTGTCCCAGCAACAGATCCCGGTCGCCGCCTCGCTGGCGGTCCTCCTCCTCCTCTATGGCGCCGGCTGCGCGATGTTTCCCCGCTTCGGCTCGCTGCGGGTCCTGGTCAATCTTTTCGGCGACAACGCGTTCCTCGGGATCGCCGCGGTGGGGACGACCTTCGTCATCCTGTCCGGGGGGATCGACCTCTCGGTGGGCTCGCTGGTCGCGTTTACCGGCATCCTGATCGCGCAGCTGATCGCCCATGGCGTGCCCCCGCTGGCCGCGCTGGCCCTCTCCCTCCTTTTCGGCGCCGCCTTCGGGGCATTGATGGGAACCCTCATCCACTTTTTCGAGCTGCCGCCCTTTCTCGTGACCCTCGGCGGCATGTTTCTCGCCCGGGGCCTCGGGTTTGTCGTGCACGCGGAATCCCTGCCGATCACGCATCCGTTCTACGACAACTTCATTGCCCAGTCCCTGGCTATCCGCCTGTCGGCCCGCCTCTCCCTCCCCTTCACCGCCGTGTGTTTGGTCGCAGTCGTCCTCGGGGCGACGGCCCTGGCCCGCTGGACCTGCTTTGGCCGGAATGTCTACGCCCTGGGGTCCAACGAGGCCTCGGCCCGGCTGATGGGGCTGCCGGTCGGACGGACCAAGGTCCTCGTGTACACGCTCGGGGGGTTCCTCTCCGCCCTCGGGGGGTGCGTCGCCAGCTTCTACATGCAGTCGGGCAATCCCGCCTCGTTCGTCGGGCTCGAGCTGGATGCCATCGCGGCCACCGTCATTGGCGGGACCATGCTGCGGGGCGGCGTGGGCTTCATCCCCGGCACCCTCATCGGCGTCCTGATCCTGGGCCTCATCCAGACCCTCATCACGTTCCAGGGCGACCTGAACAGCTGGTGGACCCGCATCATCATCGGCGCCCTCCTCTTTGTCTTCATCTTCCTGCAGGAAATGATCTCGCGCTTCGCCCGGCGGGATTGAGCCGCGATTCATTCAATCGCGAGAACGAGCATCGCCCACCGGACCCGAAGAAAGTGCGGGGACTTCCGCGGCCGCCGGTGTTATACTGGGAAAATTCCTTCCCCATGAAACTCCTCCAACTCGCGCTTTTTCCCCTGGCCGCCGTGGGATCCCTGACGGCCGGCGCCCAGTCCCCCGCGCTCAGCTACGTCCCGCTGAGAGTCATCCAGAATGAGCCGGCCACCTTCCCGCTGGAGGCGCCCGCCCTCGGCCTGACCCAGGGCGAAGCGCGGGTGGCGATCGAAGTGGATGCCACCGGCCGCCTCACGGACTCCCTGGCCCTCTCCTACTCGCATCCGCTGTTTGCGGAAGCCTCGCTCGCGGCGGTGCGGCACTGGCGGTTCGCGCCGGCCCGGCTGCACGGGCAGCCGCGAAGCGCGACGGCCGAGTTGAAGTTCGCCTACTCGGCGAACGGCACCGTCCTGGATTTCTCCGATCTCAACGACTGGGTCGCGGCGGAATTCCTCCGGCTCAATCCGGGTTCCAGCGCCTTCAGCGCCTGCCTGCCGCGCGACCTCGATCGGATCCCGACTCCCACGAAGATCGTCAGGCCGGACTATCCCGCCCAAATCGAGCAGCTCAGCCACGGGGGCCACGTCACCGTGGAGTTTTACATCGACCAGACCGGGCGGGTCCGGATGCCCAGCGCGAGCAGCGAAACGAACGAGGTCCTGGCGGCCCTGGCGATCCGCGCCGTGGAGCAATGGCGCTTTGAGCCCCCCGTGGCGCGGGGACGGCCCGCCCTGGTCCAGATCCGGCAGGATTTCAATTTCAAGCCCGGCGCCCCGTAGTCCCCGGGGCGGCGCCGGCGAAGTCAGTCCCGCTTCGATTCCCGGAGATATCCCCGCAGCCCCTTCCGCAATTGCTGCCGGGCGCGCGCCAGGCGGGTCTCCACCCCGCGCTCCGAGCACCCGGCGATCACCGCGATCTCGTGGTAGGAAAGGCGCTCATAGTGGTGAAGCAGCACCGTGACCTTGAGGTCATGGGGCAAGGCGTTGACGGCGCTCCGCACCGCGGCCAGCGATTCGTCATGCTCCAGCGTGGCGTCGGGACCCGGGGCGCGATCCGCCAGCGGAAGCGCGAGACCCGGCGAGCTTCCGGTCGGATCCGGGCCGGGAACGGCCTCCAGGGAAATCGTGGGATGTCGGCTCCTCCACCGATGGTGGTTGTGGCAGAGATTGGTCAGCGTGGTGAAGAGCCAGGCCGAAAGCCTCGTGTCGGCGCGGAGACGGTGGCGGTGCTGATAGAGCCGGGCGAAGGTCTCCGCCACGAGATCCTCGGCATCGGCGGAGTTTTGCAGATAGCGGCCCGCAAAGCTGAGCAGCGGGCGCTGCCAACGCTCGATCAGCCCATTCAGCGCCGCCGATTCGTCCCGTTGGAAAGCCAGCAGCCAGGTGCGGTCGGCGGCTTGGTCGAGGGGCACGGGAAGCAGGGCCGCGCTCAATTGGGCAGGCGATTCCATGGGTCGGCCGCGGCGACGATTCCCAGGTAGTGCTCGCGCTGCCCGGGCGTCATTTCGCCCGCGGCTTCCAGCACGAGGCGGCGGGTCGACTCCAGGCACTGGCGATCGATGTCGCGCCGCAGTTCGACAAATCGGGCAAACTCGATGAAATCAATGCGATCGGCGGTCCGGCGGGTGTTTTCAAAGCCCACAAATTCCGCGCGCATCCGGTCGACCTGCGCGGCCAGCGCCCGGAGCCGCGGGCTGGAGGCCTCGTGCAGCTCCTTGATGCGCGCGTACTGGGCATCGCTCAGGTGCAGCTCCGACCTTATCCACGTGAGTTCCCCTTCCAACGCGTCCGGACCAAGGGATGGGGGCCCGCCGGCGACAACCCCGTCCTTCAGCAGGGGATCAATGAGCTGGAGATAGCTGCGGGCCAGGAGGGCGCTATGCTCCCGTTCCCGCCGCATCAGGCGCATCTCGACCAGCAGGAGTCCCGCCAATGCGCAACCGACCACGGCCCAGGCCGCAAACTTCGGTCGCCTGAACCAGGCCCCGATTCCCGCCCGATATCCGCCGGGCAACTCGACGGCGCTCTCTCCCAGCGCGATCCGGCGCCAGACCTCGGCGGACAGATGCGGCGACGGGTTAACCGGTTCCTCCCAGCGATTGAGCAGGGGGTCGAGTGGATCGGGAGAGTCGGACATGGCGCAACGGGAGCGGCCCGCCAAACTGCATAACACCGCACACGCGCGAAGTCCTTCAAAAATTTCGCCTCCCGTAGGTTAGCCCCGGAGGGTGGCAGGCTCCCCGGCAGCGACGTTCGGCGCACGCGGGAGCGAGACGCCTCAGGCCGGGCCAAGCGATGAAGGTCGGTTGCTGGCGCCAAACTGCTGGCACGGAGGAGGAGGAGGTGGCGGTGGCTCGCGCAGCAGCGGGGGCGGTGGTAGTGGTGGTGGCGGTGGTGGTGGTGGCAGAGGCGATGGCAACCACCCACGCTGATTTCAATTTGGGTCGGATTCCCTGCCTGACGATGCGGGGTGTCACCGGGCGAATCCGTTGGTGCGGCTCGGCCCGTCTTCACCCCGCTGGACGCGGGGGCTCCGACGTCCGAAAGCCCGGCTTCGCTCTCCGAGCTTCGCCGTGGCAATTTTCGGCGCGTTGCGCCGAAAATTGGTGGACCAGATCGGGATTAAACCGACGACCTCCTCGTTGCGAACGAGGCGCTCTATCAACTGAGCTACTGGCCCGTTTGAAGGGAAAATCTTGGAAATTGGCCGGGGCCAAGTCCACTCGAATCTTGGCCCTCCCCTAGCGGCGCCGGAGCCAATAGATGACCAGGGGGGCGAAGATGAAGATCCCCATGACCAGATACAGGATCAGCTGGGCCCGGAAGGCCTTGTCGGCTTTGGCCTTTTCCGCATCGGTGGGATCCATTAGCTCTTCGGCATGAAGCACCGACACTGGCTGGTAAAGCAAGAACCCGAGTCCTACTCGTGGGACGATTTCGTGCGGGACAAGAAGACCGCTTGGGAGGGGGTCCGCAGCTACGCCGCCCGGCTGCACCTGAACGGGATGAGCCCGGGCGATCCGGTGCTCTTCTACGCCAGCGGCGAGCCCAAGTCGGTCGTCGGGATCGCCGAGGTCACCAAGTCCGCCTTTCCCGACACCACCGCCGACGAACCCGGCTGGGTCGCCGTGGAGCTCAAGGCCGTCCGCCCGCTGGCCCGCCCGGTCACCCTGACCGAGATCAAGGCCACCCCCGCCCTCGCGAAGATCGCCCTCGTCCGCCAGGGCCGCCTCTCTGTCATGCCGCTGACTGCGGCGGAGTTCGACCTGATCGTCCGAATGGGCAAATAGGCCAGGAATAGCCGCGAGGTTTGTCACGTATTGCGTGACAAACTCGGCTTGGCCGCAGCGGAAAGACTGGCCAGTGCGGGGGCTATTTGGTGTGATGCCCGGGTCGCCTGCCGCCATGCCGATCGAACAGCTCACCATCCTCGCCCCCGGCCTGATTGGCGGATCGGTCGCCCGTTCCGCCCGGGCGCGCGGCGCGGCCGGGCGGATCGTCATCTGGGCGCGGCGGCTGGAGACGCGGCGCGCGGTGGCCGAGGCCAAGCTGGGCGATGCGACGGCCGAGACGCCGGAGGAGGCGGTGCAGGGCGCCGACTTCGTGGTGATCGCCGCCCCGGTGGATGCCATCGTCCCCCTGACCAGGCAGATCGCGCCGCACCTGAAGCCGGGCGCCATCGTCACCGATGTCGGGAGCGTCAAGGCCGAGATCACACGGGAGGGCCACGCCGCGCTTGCCGGCAAGGGCGCCCATTTCGTCGGCGCCCATCCGATGGCCGGCTCGGAAAAAACCGGGTGGGAATACGGCAATTCCGGCCTTTTCACCGGCCGCACCTGCTTCGTGACGCCCGGCAAGCAGACGGACAAGAAAGCGCTGAAGGCCGTCGCCGGTTTCTGGTCGGGCCTGGGCGCCAACGTGGTCACGGTGGACCCCGAGGCCCACGACCGGATCGTCGCGCATATCAGCCACCTGCCCCAGGTCGTCGCCTCCGCGCTCTGCGCGTTCCTGTCGACCCGGGACCCGGGCTGGCGGGATTTCGGGGGCGCCGGGCTGCGGGACACGACGCGGATCGCCGCCAGCGATCCCTATCTCTGGCGGACCATCCTGGAGCAGAACCGGACCGAGGTGCTGAAGGCCCTGGGCGGCCTCCGGGCGGAATTGGAGGGGTTCGAGTCCGCCCTGCAGCGGTGCGACTGGCCGGCGGTGACCAAGCACCTGGAGAGGGGCAGCATCTACCGCCGGGGCCTGCACTGACCCATGATCGTGCGCGCGGAGAAGGACGGCTTCATCGTCAGCACGGATCCCAGCCTGCTCCAGATTGACTTTATCCATGGGGCGCTCGGCCGGACCTACTGGGCCTCGCAACGCACGCGGGAGGTGGTGGAGGAATCGATCCGGAACTCGACCTGCTTCGGACTCTATGAGTCCAAGTCGCAAAGGCAGGTGGGCTTCGCCCGGATCGTGACCGACCGGGCCACGTTTTCCTGGATCGCGGATGTCGTCGTGGACGAGGCCTATCGGAAACGCGGCCTGGGCGAGTGGCTGTTTTCCTGCGTCGCCGCCCACCCCCATGCCCGCGATTGGCTGGCGCTGCTGGGCACGCGGGACGCGCACGGACTCTACGAGAAGTTCGGCTTCGTCCGCTGGGAGGCCATGCGCCGTCCCAAGCCCTCCTGGCGATAAAGTTTGCTTGGCCCGGCCGGCCGACTCCACGACTCTGGTTGCCTTCATGCCGCTGGCCGATCCCCTGCCGATTCAGCCGTTCACGCGCCCCGCGCGCGGCGACGCGGAATTGCCCGGATCGAAGAGCATCACCAACCGCGCCCTCCTCCTCGCCGCCCTGGCCGACGGACCCACGACGCTGACGGGCGCCCTCTTCAGCGAAGACACCCGGATCATGACGGATGCCCTGCGTAAGCTCGGCTTCACGGTCAAGGAGGACAAGCGCCAGAAGACCATCTACGTCGAGGGCCGCGGCGGCAGGATTCCCGCCCCCCAGGCCGACCTCTTCGTCGGCCTGGCGGGCACGGCCGCCCGGTTCCTGACCGCCCTCTGCGCGCTCGCCCGGCGCGGGGTCTACCGGCTGGATGGGGTCCCGCAGATGCGCCTGCGCCCCATGCGGGGATTGATCGAGGCCCTGCGGGCGCTGGGCGCCGACGTCCGCTGCCTCGGCGCGGAGGGCTTCCTGCCCGTCGAAATCCACGCAGCCGGGCTCCATGGCCGGGCTGTCCCGGTCGACGCCAGCGAGAGCAGCCAGATCCTCTCCGCCCTGCTGATGGTTGCGCCCCTGGCCGATGCCCCGGTCACGGTCACGATCGCCGGCAGCCTGCGCCAGCCCTTCGTGGCCATGACGGCGCGGCAGATGGCCGAGTTCGGCATCCCGAACGCGCACCGGGGTCCCGCTCCCCTGGTCTATGCTGTCCCGCAGGGCGCCTACCGCTCGCCCGGTTCCTATGCCGTCGAGCCCGACGCCACGGCGGCGAGCTACTTCCTGGCCCTGCCCCTGGCGGTCAACGGGACGGTGTCCCTCCCGAATCTGCGCCCTCCCGGCCAGGGCCTGCAGGGCGACACCCAGTTCATCGAGGTGCTGGAAAAGGTCGGCGTCGTCCAGACGTACCTGGCCACGGGCGTGAAGGTCCAGATCGAGCCGGGCTCGCCCCGCCGCGGGGTCGACGAGGACTTCCGGGAATTCTCCGACACCTTCCTCACCCTGGCCGCCCTGGCCCCGCTCCTCGACGGCCCCACCACCATCCGCGGGATCGCCCACACCCGCAAGCAGGAGACCGACCGGGTCGGGGCGATGGCGAAGGAACTGCGGAAGCTCGGCCAGCAGGTCTTCGAGACCGAGGACTCGCTGGAGATCTTTCCGCGCCCGCTGCCCAAAGGGGACCGGCCGGTGGAGATCGAGACCTATGGCGACCACCGGTTCGCCATGAGCTTCGGCATCCTCGGCTGCCACGACCGCAACGGCGACGGCCGCCCGTGGCTGGCCATCCGCAATC
>CAZKAH010000030.1:0-32779 GCA_964550715.1 uncultured Opitutaceae bacterium | reverse complement strand
TCTTCTGCGCCATGATCAACCACCTCAAAGTCTGCGCCGTCCTGCCGGCCTACAACGCGGCCTCCACCCTGGAGAGGACGGTGGCCGCGATCGACCGCTCGGTAGTGGACGATATCATCGTGGTCGACGACGGCAGCACGGATGCGACCCGGGAGGTCACGGTTCGCCTGGGGCTGCATTATGCCTTCCATCGGCAGAACCATGGCTACGGAGGCAATCAGAAGACCTGCTACACCCTGGCCCTGGCGACAGGGGCGGACATCGTGGTCATGCTTCACCCCGACTACCAGTATGAGCCACGACTGCTGCCGGCGCTCGCCCAGATGGTGGCGTCGGGGGTCTACGATGTGGCGATCGGCTCTCGCATCCTCGGCAACGGGGCGCTCGGCGGCGGGATGCCTGTCTACAAGTACGTCTCCAATCGCTTCCTGACTTTCGCCCAGAACCTCCTGATCGGCCAGAAGCTCTCCGAATATCACACGGGCTATCGGGCCTTCTCCCGGCAGGTGCTCGCGGCGCTGCCGCTCCTGGCCAATTCGGACGACTTCATCTTCGACAACCAGATGCTGGTGCAATGCCACCACTGGGGATTCCGCATCGCGGAGATCTCCTGCCCGACGAAGTATTTTCCCGAGGCCTCCTCCATCAACTTTCGCCGCAGCGTCCGCTACGGCTTGGGGGTCCTAGGGGTGAGCGTGGCCCGGGCGGCGGCGCGGCTGGGCTTGCCGGCACCGGCCTACCTGGATCGCAACGCGCCTCCGCGCCTTCGCCTCGCGGCCGGGGCCATTTGCGGGCGAATCGCCGAGAGCAATATCGACCTGCCTGTCTGACGGGCTGGCTGCCCGCCGATCCTAAAGCCTGGCGAACCGGTATTTGACCAATGCCCGGATCCAGGTGATCGGGTCGCGGACCATGGATATCTTCTTGCCCTCCTTGAAGGAGCGCGACTGGTAGCTGATGGGAATCTCGATCGGCCGGTGCCCCTTGCGCACGAGCTTGATGAGGAGTTCCCAGTCGAAATCGAAACGGTCGCATTCGAAGGTCAGCCCGTCGAGGCAGCGGCGGTGGAAGACCTTGTACATCGTGAAGGGGTCCTTCAGCCAAATGCCGAGGGACGCGTTGATCATCAGGGTAAAGGTCCAGTGCGCCAGGTTGAGGATGAGCGCGTGCAGCGGCTGGTCGTTGAACTTGCGGATCGCCCACCCTCCCTGCCCATGGCGCGAGCCGAGGACGAAGGTCTGCCGGCCTGTCACGATCGGCGAGAGCAGCTCCTCATAGTCGTCCAGGTTGTATTCGAGGTCGGCGTCCTGGATGAGGAGGATGTCGCCGGTGGCCCGGGCGAAGCCCGCGCGCACGGCATGCCCCTTGCCGCAGGCCCTGGCCTCGAGGATAACCTGCACGCGGGGATGGTCCCGATAGGACAGGACGATGTCGCGCGATCCATCGGTGGAGTTGCTCTCGACGATGATGACCTCGATCTCGAAGCCGCTGATTTCCTTGGCCAGGAGCGCGTCCAGTGCCTCCCGGGCCGTGGCCCGCTCGTTGTAAACGGGCACGATGACGGAGAGCTTCAGGGATTTGGCGGGGGCGGGCATAAGGGCGTGAAACGGAGAAACCTAAAGCAAGCCGACGTCGCGGCCAAGCCTGCAGCCAAGGCCAGCAGCCAGCCGCCGAGGTGGACGGCCCGTTCCGCCAGCCGGGAGAGCGCCCGAGGCTGCACTGGGCCGGGCGCGATGCTGGCGGGCAGGGAGGACCGGAGGGCCGGGACGTCGAGCAGCAGCGTCAGCCGCGCGACGTCGGGATAGGGCAACGCGTACTTGGGCATCCTTTGAAGCAAGGCTGGATCCTGCGTCGCGACATAGCTGCGCACCGCGTCGAGGCGGGCCTGGTTGAGACGCGGCATCCGCTCGAGGAACCCCTGTTGATTCTGTGCGTTCTGCTGCCACAGGCCCACCAAACCCGCGCCGCAGAATAGGGCAACGGCCGCGAGCCAAGCCCGGCGCGGGGCGAGCGAGCCAGGCCGCCCCGCCAGGGCGCCCAGCGCCAGCAGGTTGACCAGCCAGCCGGTGCCGAGGAGGTCGGTGTAGCGCGATGAATAGCCATGCTCGAAACCGCCGCGGGCATAGGCCAGGGCTGCGATCTGCAGTCCGCTCCAGCAGCAGGCGCCCAGTAGCAGGGGAGCCCACCGCGCCTCCAGTCGCCGCCGCAGCCACACCCAGGCCAGCGCCACCGGGGGCAGCAAGTTGAGCGGCACTGTCCATCCCTGGCCGGTGGGCCAGGACAATTCGTGCCGGCAGGCGGCAATCCAGGCTCCGATATCCGTCACGCGCATGCCCGCTGCCTCCGAACCGGGCATTGCCGGCACCCGGACCAGGGCTCCCAGGGCGAGCAGTCCCAGGTTGATACCCAGCAGGCCGATATCCGGCCCGGCAAGCCGCCGATCACGCACGAACCGAAGACCAAGGACGATCAGGATTGTTGCCGCAGAAATCGCGCCCGAGGCCATCGAAAAGATGGCAGCGACTCCGGCGAGGGGCGCCCACCACCAGAACCGGGAGCGGGGCCGCGCGGCGAGCGAGCCGCCCAGGTGCAGGGCAGAGAAGAGGAGCAAGAAATAAAATTGCGATTGAAAGCCGCCGAGGACGTTCTCCCAGGTCGACGGGGCCGTGCAGCACCAGGCGATCAATCCGGCATAGAGCCAACCGGGGAGACCGGGCAGGATCTCCAGAGCGAAGCCGGCCAGCAGCACGGCAAAGCCGGCATGCAGCGCCGCATTGGCCACTATCTCAAGCCGGGCATCCCACTGCCTCCCATTGGCGGCAAACAGGCCCAGGGCCTGGAGCCGGGTGAAGAGGATCCGATGCTCATTGTGAGCCGCAAAGAATTGCGCGACCGCCAAACGCCCCTCGAGATAGGGCCGGATCAGGTTGTCGCCCTCAGCGTCCCATTGGTCCCAATACGGGACCTCGCTGCCATAGCGCTCAATCAGCAGGAATTTCCCGCCCAGGATCGCCACGAACAGGGCGGCCAGCAGCCCGACGCGGGAAGAGAATAGCTTGCGGGTCAAAACCATGATCGCAGGGGCTGGTCAGTGCAGGTGATACTGCCGGGCGAGTTCCTGCGCCCGGGCGGTGGAAAAGTAGGGAATGCCCGGCACCGCCCCCTGGGCGGGTGGGCGAGGATTGACGAAGAGAAGCTCGCGGGTCGCCCGGCCACGTGCGTCCGACCAGCCTGCAAGATCAACGCTCCAGCTCCGGGCACTCAGCCAGGTCGCGGCGACAATTGCGGTCGCAGCCAGCGCCAGTCGCGGTGCTGCGAAGGAGGGCTGCCCCGGCAAGGCTTCGAGCAGGCAGCCGACAAACGGCAGGGTGCAGATGAGCGAGACATATTGGTAGCGGGAGCTGGTAACCATGCTGAGCCCCGTATCGTAGCGGCCGACTCCGAGCAGCACGGCATTGCCTAGGTCAAAGAGCAGCAGAACGGTCAGCAGCCTGCGGCCGCGGCCCTGGCTGTGCCACAGCCCCCACCCGATGAGCGCGGCCTTGGGCGCCCCGAGCAGCAGGGCGGTGGAGGGCGCCCATGAGCTGCAACCGAGCAGCCGGTAGGCGGGATTGACGGAAAAATACCAAAGCCCGAATTGGGCCGCGTGTCGCAGCGTTCCATTGTGATCGAACAAATGCGTTTGGTTTCCCGGGGCGTAGCGGGCAATGGTCGCGGCGACGACCGCGGCGGGCAAGAGGCAGAGCAGGGCCCGGCCCCAGCGCGCGGCCCAGCCGACGGGACAAGTCCGTTCCGGCACCGGCCATAGGCTCGCCACGGCTAGGACCCCGCCGGTCAGGATGCCGCGGGAAAAGGAGAGCGCGCTGGCCGTGACGAGGGCGAGGAGAATGCCCAGGTAGACGCCCCCGCCGGATGGCTCCTGCCGGCCGCCCAGCCAAAGAGCCGCGCCCAGGAAAAATGTCATGGCCAGGATCGCGCCCCATTGCACGGCCCAGCCCACCGTCTCGAGATTGGCCGAGGTGAATCCGAAGACGAGCATGACAAAGATTGCGCCAATCCAGCCGAAGCCCTCTTGACGCAGCAGCCTCCCGAGCAGCGCCACGTTGACGGCATGAGTAACCCACAGCGCTGAAATCATCACGAGATAGCTTCCACCGCCCGCGAAGAGCAGGCTGCTCCAGCTGAGCTTGAAGATCGGAAAAAAAACGTCCCCAAAGATCTTCCAGCTCCAGGCGGCGGCGCCTTGCTGCGTGAGTTGCTCGAGCATGTCCCATTCGTCGCCGAACCAGAACAATTCCGCAAAGCGGGCATGAAAAATTGCCAACGGGGCCAGCGTGGCGGCCCCGACCAGCCAGGGTACCCACGTGAGGGCGGACGACGGCCGAACCCCGGTCGAACCAAGCTTGATCATGCGACACGCAGTGCTGGGAAAATAGCCGGGACTGTCAATATTCCCGCCCTCTCCCGAACAGGTTTCGCTGCGCCTGGAGGCTCATGGACTCAGCTGCAGATCGCTCCAATAGGACCAGTCCCAATTGCCGTCTCCGCGCGGACCCACGCCGGTTCGCAGGATGAGGTGCTTCGCCCCGGCTCGCGGCAGATCCACGGAGAATGCCTGTGAGCCCCGGTCCCGCGGCTCGGACAAAGGGTCGAGCAAACGGCGCCAGAGCGTCGTCGTCGTTCCCGCCGCATCGACGACTTCGACCGAGAATTCGACCCCGTCGGTCCGGCCGGCGCCCGAATACGAGCCCTCCCTGAGGCCGAAGCGGCCGCGGATCGAGTGGGGCGATCCGGCCGGCGCAATGACAATTTCACCCGGGGCATGCACGAGCATGGCCAGCCGATTCTCCACTGGAAAAAGCTCGATACCCGCGGTGGACCCGATTCGTTCCGGAGTGAAATTGGCGAGGCCGCGCTCGACCACAAATTCGTAGGGAGAGAGCGGTTCCATTGGCAACGCGGGAAGCCCAAAAAAACGAACGGTGGGTTGGCTCCACCAGCGATCCTGGCCGGGTGCCGGGTCAAATCGGACAGCGCGCAGCCACTTGTTCCCGCGACCTTTCATGAACGCGGCAAAATCGTCCTGTTTCTCGATAAATGGCTGCACCACAAATCCTTCCTGCGCTATTCCTGGGATGACGCGGTGCTGGGTATGGCCGCCCTTATCGTCGATCGCTGTCAGCAGCATAACCGGTGGTTTGTAGAAAAGGGACCGAAGCTGGCCCAAGGCGGAAAGCGGAAGATCGGCCTGAATCCAAATCGCGCGATTGCGCTGCTCCGGCAAAAGTATTTCCTCTCCGAGGCGGAAAGGGCGGGATATGATTGGTTCGCGCCGGAGCGGTGGCGGACTGGCGCCCGATTTTCGCCTAAGAACCAGGCAGCCTTCCCGATTTTCGACCAGGGAGTAGCGCAGAGGCATTTCCGCGATCGCCACGGAATCGTCTTGAGTCGGGAAGCGCTGGTCTACGGTCGAATACTGCAAGAGGACAAAATCCGGTGCGGCGCCCGAGCGGAAGAACTCCGCATTGCGAGCCAGCAGGCTTGGCGTGTAAGCACTGTAGCTTTGCGGGACCGGACGGGGATCGTAGTTGAGCTGGTTGGCGAAGAGATACCCCTGTTGATCATTGATGAAATCGACCGTGTGCAGGCCAATTTCCGCTCGCGCGGCGGGCAGGGACAGTCTTTCGCTCGTCTCTTGGAGCCCAGCCAGAAATCCGGCCTGCCGGGCTGTGGGATGGATCAGTAGCTGCAAATTCATCCCGAAGCGTTGGCGCACATTCTTTCCCACATAGTTGAACAAGGTAACATCGGCCAACCAGAATCCCAGCAGGCAACAGAGGGGAATGATGCCGAACCACCGCGTCCGGCCGGTCGCGGGCAACATTGCCGGCCAAGCGACTGAAAATATCCCCACGAAAGAAAAAAATCCGACAGTATGCCCATCCGCACGAACGAACCCGTGTTTCCAGGCCAGAAACACGGCAATGGTCACGAAGGCCAGGATCGGCAGGCTCTCCCGCCAGGCTTTCATGCGGAAGAAGCTGTAGCTGATCTGCGCCGCGCAGAGAATGGCAACGGTGAGTCCCGCGAAGAAAACCGCGGGCTTCTCGTCGAGATTCATCGCTTGCGGATAGCCAGAACTGACCTCCCAGCTTCGCGCCAACCAGGCTGGCAGGACTGAAAGACTTTGACCGGCGACCAGCCACCCCAGCAGAAAAATCGCCACGAAGGTTCCGCTGATTCCCATCGCCCCCCGCCGATCGTGCGCCGCCAACCGCGCCAACATCGCCAGGACCACGCCGGTGGCGCCAAGGATGGCGTAGGTAAACTTGGTCTCCGCGAGGAAGGCCAGGATGGCCGCCATCAGCAGGGAGCGCCCAACAGGACTGCCTTCCGGCCCGAGCCACGCCAGCACACAAGTGGCGATGAGCAGCAGGAAGAAGGTGTCAGCAAAGAGCGGCCCGAGCAGCAGCAATAGCAATAGATACGACCAACGTCGGGTTCGGGACCAGCCCAGCGAACTGAGGCAGAGGGTCAGGGTTCCCAGCGTCTTCGCTCCGATTTCCCATGCGGCCTTTGCGCCGAGTTCGGCGTTGGGATAGAAGTGAGAAAGGAGCCAGCCCCAGGGGCCAAAAGTGAAGATCAATTCGGTGCCGAACTGGCGATGATGCACCTGAGCGTCGACGAGCGCGACTTGCCAGCTGGCGTCCGGCGTCTGGTTAGAGGGCGAGGGAAAATCGACCAAGACGAGCGCAATTCCAAAGGCCGCGAGCAACACCAGCAGCACTTCAAGGCGACGCAGGATGTCTGGTTCCCGGGAGGGTTGAACCACGTTGCTCATGTCGGGCGCCGGGAGAGAAAGGGACGGTCGGACCGGCTAGGATCGAGGAGGCGACCCCAGGGAAAATTGCTCGTCGTCCAGGCTGAGGTTCGGGTTGTAGGCCGGATCGTGCCGCAGGATCGGGGCCCACCGGCTCAGCATCTTCTCGACCTCGGTCCGGAACCGCCCGGCCTTTTCCGGCGTGTCGTCGGCGCCGCGGCTGGCCGATTCGTGGTGATAGAACTCCGCGAACGGCGTCCACAGGTTGCGGTACCCGGCCGCGAGCACCTTCAGGCAGAAGTCGATGTCGTTGAAGGCGACGGCGAGGTCCCGCTCGTCCAGGCCGCCCACCTGCTCGTAGATGGCCTTGCGGACGACGAGGCAGGCCGCCGTCACGGCGGAATAGTTCTGCGCGAGGCGCGCGCGGTTGAACTTGCCCTCGTCGCCGCGGGGCAGGGTCTTGAAGGCGTGCCCGGCGACGCCGCCGATCCCCAGCACGCAGCCGGCGTGCTGGATCGTGTCGTCCGGGTAGTAGAGCATCGCTCCGACGCAGCCGATCTCGGGCCGCAGCGCCTGCGCGGCCATCTCGTCCAGCCAGGCGGGCGTGATGACCTCGAGGTCGTTGTTCAGGAGGCCGATGATCTCGCCGGCGGCCTGGCGGACGGCGAAATTGTTGATCGCCGAATAGTTGAAGGGCTGGGAATAGTGGAGGACCCGCACCGTGTGGTGCGGCGCCAGCAGCGGATGCGAGCCATCCGCCAGCGTCGCGAGGTACGCTAGGGTCGCCGGATCGTCCGAATCGTTGTCGACGACCAGGATCTCAAACCGGGGATAGGCGGTCTTCTCGAGCAGCCCGTCGAGGCAGCGCTGGAGGACCGTCAGGCCGTTGCGGGTCGGGACGATGAGCGAGACGAGGGGAGGCGACGCCGGCAGGAGGTAGCGGATCCGCCAGTGGCCGCCGGGGACGGGCAGGACCTCCACCTTCCGGCCCAGCCGGGCGAAGTGCTCGGCCAGGGCCCGCTGCGCGGCCGAGCCGACATAGTCCTTCTCGCTGAGGAGCAGGGCGGTGGATCCCGGAATGGCCCGCCAGTGGTAGAGGATCTTCGGGATGTGCCGGATCCGGTCCGGCGTCGTCTGCTCGACGACGCGGAGCGTCAGGTCCCAGTCCTGGCTGCCCTCGAAGCCCTTCCGGAAGCCCCCCGCGGCGCGGACCAGCGCGGCCCGGTAGACGGAGAGATGGGAGGTGTAGTTCTGGCCGGTGAACAGGTCCGGCAGCCAATCGGGCTTGAAATAGGGGGAGTGCCGGAGGCCCTCCTCGTCGATCTTGTCCTCGTCGGAATAGAGGTAGTCGGCCGCGCGGTGGGCCTGGAGCGCCAGCGCCATCTCGTAGAGCGCGTTCGGCGCCAGTTCGTCATCGTGGTCGAGCAGCGCCACGAATTCACCGGAGGCAAGGGCCAGCGCGGAGTTGGAGGCGTCGGCGATGTGGCCATTTTCCGCGCGGAAGGCGAGCTTGAGCCGGGGCTCTTCCCGGGCCGCCTTTTCCAGAGCGAGGCGGACGCCGGGATCGGTCGACGCGTCGTCGGCCACGCAAAGTTCCCAGTGCGGGTAGGTCTGGGCGCGGACGGAATCGATCGCCCGTTGCAGCCAGCGCTCCGGGGTGTTGTAGACCGGCATGATGACCGAGAACGTCGGCTGGTAGGCGAAGGTGCCCGCCTGCTGGACCTGCCCCTGGAGCGTGGCGACCGTCGGGGCGTCGTAGGCGTCGATCCACTGCTCATAGGACTCGATGTGCGCGGGGGCGCCATCCCCCCCGACCTGCAGCGTGGTCTGGATGAAGGCCTGCCAGGTTCCGGCGTCATCCGCCACCTCGAGGTCGATCTGCGTGTCGCCGGGCTTCACGTCCAGGGTGATTTGCCAGCCGCTGGTCTCGGACCCCGGGAGCCGCCCCACGGCCGCCGCCACGTCGGGGCGCCGGAGGCCGTGCGTGCCGGCGACGGTCCGGTCCGGGAGGACCGCGCGGATGCCGGTGACCTTGCTCCCGTCCTCGGTGAAGAGCCAGCCGCGGATCAGCGCCTTGCCGACGGCCAGCTGCCAGCTCTCGGGGCGGTCCACGCTGAAGCGGAGCGGGCGGCCTGTCTGCTCGGCCGATTGGACGACGGGCGCCGCCGGTATTTCCTCCAGGGGACCGGCGGCCTCTCCCGGCGCGGGCGTCGCCGCGGCGGAGGGGCGCGACGGCCGCCGCGGATCAAGGAGCTTGCGCCGCAGGAAGCGCAGGGGCTGCGTGAGGCGCCAGGAGAAGCTCTCCTGGACGGCGCGGATCTTGGCCTCCCGCTGCAGGATGACCTCGTCTCGCGCGGCGACGGATTCGGCCAGTTGGGCGCGCCGCGCCTCGAGTTCCCGAATCTGCCGCTGGAGCGACCCGCGCAGCTGCTCGAGCTTGACCGCATGCTGGCGGGTCACGCGCAGGGACTGCTCCTCCCGCTGCAGCCGCGCCCGCGCGGCCGCCAGGTCGCGGTCCAGGTTGGCGGCGTGCTGCCGGCTCAGGCCCAGGTCCCCCTCGAACTGGGTCGCCCGCTTTTGGGCCACCTCAAAATTCCGCTGGGCGTCGGCCCGGTCCCGCTCGAGCCGGGTCCGCTCCGCCTCGGCCATGTCCTGGGCCTCGAGGGCCTCGACCAGCGGGGCCAGGTCGCGGGCAAGGTCGGCGGCGGCCGCGTCGGTCGTCCGCGCCGCCAGCCCGCGCAGGGCGAGCGAGAGCTCCGTGTCCCGGGCGCCCATCGACGCGGTGGAACCCTCCCGGGCCGGCGCTGACCGCAGGGTGGCGTAGAAGTCGGCGAGCCGCCGCGTGTTCGCGGGCAGGTCGAAGCGCCGCCGGGCGAAGGCCACGGCGTTCTGGCCCAGCGTCCCGGCCCAGGCGGGATCCGCAAAGACGCGCCGGCAGGCCCCGGCGATCTCCGCGGCGTCGCCCTGGCGCAGCAGCACGGCGTCGACGCCGTCGCGCAGCTCGAGGCCGACGTTGGCGGCAGGCAGGACCACGGGCCGGCCGACGCTGAGAAATTCGGGGAGCTTCGAGGGAAGCCGCAGGTCGTTGAACGGTCCGGGCTTTCCCGGTTGCACGAGGACATCGGCCAGCGCGAGCAGGCCCGGCAGCCGGTCCTTGGGGATGAACCCGAGGTTCCGCACGAAGGCGGTCGTCCGGGCGGGGAGGCTGGCCTCGAATTGGGGCGTGGTCAGCCCCGTGCGCACCAGGCGGGTGGGGATGCCCTGCTCGTTGAGCAGCGCCACCGCCTCGTAGAGCTCCCGCATCTCGGGCTCGTTGGCGAAGGTGTTGCTGCCGGTGAAGACGATGGCTTTTTCCCCGGCCTTGAGACCGATCTCCTGGCGGTACGCCGGGTCGGGCGCCTGCGGGTGGTAGTGGGAGAAATCGACCCCCGGCTCAAGAAGGAGGCTTGGCACTCCCGCGGCAGCCAGTTGCCGGAGCGGCTCGACAATCGCGGTGATCCCGTCGGCGGCGCGGAGGAACTGGCGGTAGCGCCGGGGGTGGGCGAGGGTGGAGGCGACCTCGCGGGCGAGCTCGACTTCGCCAAGTTCGCGCAGGCTTTCGATGGGCCGTCGCAGCCAGGCGGCGAGCAGGAACTCCTCGTTGTCCTCGAGATGGATGACGAGGCGGGCGTGCGCCTGGCGCTGGTAGGCCAGGACAAATTTCCGCACCCCCTCGCGCGGGGTCCAGGCGTGGACGATGTCGGCCGGCTGCCCCTGGGGAAAAAGACCGGGCTGTTCCAGGGCCTCGGCATAGGTGACCGGAATGAAGCGGGGATCCGGGATGACGGCCAGCGTGTCCCGGCCCGCCGGCACCGCCACCGCGCAGGCGTGCCCCAGGGCGCCCAGCTCCTTCGCGAACCCCGCGATATGGTTCAGGCTATTGGTGGTGAAATCGCCGTAGTTGACGAAGAGGATGTTCACCGCGGCGAGGGCAGGGTCCCCGATCGCTCAATAGGGCTTGGTCGAGCTGGCGGCATCGCGCACCGCGGTCGACTTCGGCGCGGGCAGGTTGGTGAAGCCGGGATCGAACTTGTACACCACGGCATCCCAGGGCGCGGCTCCGCGGATCGAGCGGTTGGGGCGGAGGCTCTCCTCCAGGATGGCCTGGGCCAGCACGCACGGATCGGTGATCGGAAGCTCGGCGAAGGTCTTCTCGTGCACGGTCAGGACCGGGTCGTTCGAGGCGATCTCGCCGCGAAACATCGCCAGGGCGGCGGCGTCCCCGCCGACCGCGGCGCGGTGGCGCTCGGCGTCGCGGAGGCGGCCGCCGGCGGCGTAGACCTCGATTTCCTTGAGCTCGGCGGCGGGGCGCATCGAACGGGGAAGCCCGGCGGCGTAGCTCTCGACCTCGTCGAACCGCTCGAAGGCGCCGAGGTATTCGAGATAGGCCAGGTGGGTCTCAAGGGCGGCGTCGGCGGGAGGGCGCTGGCCGAGGGCGGCCCGGTAGCCGAGGATCAATTCCGCGGCCGCGGGATTTCCCTCGGGAAAAAACTGGGGCGCGATCGCCTCCACGTTGTCACGGACCGTCAGGTTCCGCAGGTCGTAGTGGGTCGTGGCGATCGTCTTGTCGATGGCGACCTTGAGCGCCGCCGCGCGCCGGATCTGCACCTCGCGCTCGATCATCCCCTGGAGGACCGCCAGCTTGACGGTCTCGTCTGGATGGGCGCGCAGGAACCGGGTGATGTCGGACCGGGGCTTGCCCAGGAGCGCCAGGGCCTCGCCCTGCAGCGGCAGGAATCCCGCCGCCGCCTGGTCGGCCGGCTTGGTCGCCCGCAGGAGGTGGGTGATTTCCGCCTGCTCGTCATAGCGGACGGCGACGCGAAAAATGCTGCGCAGGAGCAGGGCGTGGTACTTGGCCGGCACCGGCTGGAAGCCCTCGGCCTCCCCCCAGCGGCTCTGGCGCGCCTCGACCTCGAGGATGCCGTCGAGGACGGCCAGGCGCTGCGGGTCCCACCGCTGGCTGTCCTTGGTGAAGCGGAGATCCCGGGTGTTGTAGAGGAAGACGGCGCAGCTGACCCCGTCGACCGTGTACGTGCGCTTTTCCTCCAGCGCGGGCAGGACCCGGTTCTTGAAGTAATCCAGGTCGAACGGCCCGACCTTCAGCTCGCCGGACCGCAGCTGGCGCCCCGTCGGCGAATTGGGATACACGCGCTGGGCCCGCTCGACGAACGACTCCGAGCGCTTCCAGAAGAACTGCATGTACTGGTACGAGTAGCCGCCCTCGACCACGCTTTTGACGTAGTCATTCGCATCCTGATAGAGCCGGGCGGCCTCCGCGTTTCCGACATCCGGAGTGGATCCGTCGAGATTGGCGGCCCGCAGGGGCGACAGGAGAAGGAGCGCGGCGAGGGCGCAGGACGAGGGTCGAATCCACGAAGACATAATAAAAAGGCAGACTCCCGACGCTGCGGGAGTCTGCCTGGAAGGTAAATGCGGAATTTCGAAGGGCTCCGGGCGAACCTAGAGTTTGAAACCCGCTGCTGCGGCGTCTTTTGCGAAGAGTTTGACGGTGTCGAGCGAGAGCTCCGTCAGGTCCATCCCGAACATCTTGGCGGCCTTCCCGAGGATGTCGTGCGGGACGGTGATGATGGCGCAGCCGCAGTCCTGGGCCTGGAAGATATTGAGGACCTCCCGGGTGCTGGCCCAGAGCAGCTCGGCCTTCGGATGGCCCTCGAGGAGGGCGCCGCAGCCCCGCATGATGGGCTCGGGGTTTACCCCGGTGTCGGCGATGCGGCCGGCGAAGACCGAGACCACGGAGGGCACCGCCGGGTTGAGCACCTCGGCCACCCCCGCCACCTGCTTGAGGGTCAGGATCGCGGTGATGTTGAGCTTCACGCCCTGCTGGGCGAGCTCCTTGATCAGGGGCAGCGACGACTCCCCGCGCGAGTTCGTGATCGGGATCTTGGTGTAGACGTTCTTGCCCAGGGCCGAGATCTTGAGGGCCTGGCGCTTCATGTCGGTGAAATCGTCGGTGAAGACCTCGAGCGAGATGGGCTTGGCCGTCACGGTCTGGAGGATGTCCTTGGCAAACGCCTCGTAGTCCTTGATCCCCACCTTGTTCATCAGGGTGGGGTTGGTCGTCAGGCCCTTGATGTAGGGCTTGGCGTACAGGTCGAGGATGCCGGCCTTGTCGGCCCCGTCGGCGTAAAGCTGGATCGTGAGATCGTTGAGGGATTTCATTGGGAAAACTGATGCCCGCCTAAAGCGGGTTTGCAAGGATTACCTCGGCGGCGGCCGCGAAGGTTTTCACGGTGAAGTCGGGGCGGCCCCGCAGCTCCTCCTCATAGCCGAAATCGATGAAAACGGTCCTCGTGCCGGCGCGCTGGCCGCAGTCGACGTCGCGCCAGCGGTCGCCGACCATCCAGGAGCGGGCCAGGTCGAGCCCGAGCGCCGCGGCCGCGTCCAGCAGCATCCCCGGTTCCGGCTTGCGCCGCCGCGAGGGCTCCCCCCGGCCGGGATCATAGCAAACCTCCACGCGGTCGATCTGCGGCAGCAGGCGGCAGAGGAGGCCGTTCATCGCCTCGACCTCCGCCTGCGGCTGGTCGCCGCGGCCGACGTCGGGCTGGTTGGTCGCGACCACGAGGACATAGCCCGCGGCCTTAAGCGCCCGGCAGCCGTCCGCGGCATCGGGAAAGAGCCGGAACTCCTCCAGGCTCGCCGGCGGGTACGGCTTGCCCGCCCGCACCACCTGCACGTTCAGCGTCCCATCGCGGTCCAGGAAAACGGCGGGCCGGCCCCGGCTCACGGCTTCGCGGTCACCGATTCCCATTTGGTCTGATTGATCTTCAGGTCCGGATGGGAAACGAACAGGTGCCAGATGACGGCCTGGAAGGCCTCGCTGTGCGGCGTGACGTTGTTCGGATTGACCGTCGGCACGATGACGCAGGCGTCGGCCTGCTTCGCGGTGTAGCCGCCGTCCTTGCCGACGATCCCGATCACGCGCGCGCCCACCTCCTTGGCGAGCTGGATGGCCGAGACGAGGTTGGGCGAGACGTTCTTCTCGAGGTTGCCGCCGCCGACCGAGAGGATGAAGAGGCAGTCCTTGGCGTTCAGGCGGCTGCCGCGCAGCCACCCGACGAAGATGCTGGCCCAGCCGTCGTCGTTGGTCCGGGCGGTGAGCTCGGAGACGTTGTCGGTCGGGGCGTAGACCTCGATGCCCGCGATCTTGCGGAAATCGTTCACCGCATGGGAGGCATTGGCCGCGCTGCCGCCGACCCCGAGGATGAAGAGGCGTCCGCCGCGCTCGCGGACCGCCTTGAGCTCGGCGACGCACTTCTCGCAGTCGGCCGGGTTGATCTGGCCGACGATCTCGGCGGTTTCCTTCAGGTGCTGAACGGAGTAGGACATAGGATCAGGGGTTAGCAGATATCTTCCGTTTGTCACGCCCGGCCACGAGGACACGTATGCCCGGGCCGCGGGCTAGTCCGGGTGCTTCAGGAGCTCATCCAGCTCCCTAATGCCCGCGACCGAGCCGATTTCATAAAACCGCCGGGTCATCTCGTATCCGGCCAGCTCGCCGCGCGCGAGCAGGGCCTTCTGCACCTCGGCCAGGTCGACCACCGCTTCCCGGGAAAAGCCGTCGAAGGCCGCAGCCTTGAAGAGGCCGAGGCCATAATCGATGTGCCGCATCTGCGGGACCTTGTCCTTCTTGTCATAGCGGCGAATCTCGCCGCCCTCGAACCACGCGTTGCTCGAATCATACTGCCCGTGGTTCTCGAAGACCGTCATCAGTCCCAATTTGCCGGATTTCCGGAAGAAATCCCCCACCGCCCGGTAGTCGATCGGCAGGTAGCTGTCGCCATAGAGGGTGTAGAAGGCGTCGCCGAGCAGCGGGAGGGCCCGGATCAGCGCGCCACCGGTGCCCAGCAGCTTCGGGCCGTCGAAGGAATAGTCGATCCGCACGCCGAACCGGGAGCCGTCGCCGTACTGCTCGACGACCTTTTCGCCCAGGTACCCGACGCAGAGGACCAGCCGGGTCAGGCCGGCCTTTTTCAGCAGCCGGATCTGGTGGGTGAAGAAGGGCTCGCCCGCGATCTCGATCAGCAGCTTGGGCACCTTTTCGGTGATGGGGCGGAGCCGGGTGGCCAGGCCGCCGGCGATGATGGCCACGGGAAGATCGGAGGCGGAGTTCATGACGTTGCCGTCGGCCGCCGCGGCCGGAAGAGAAAGCCGGTCGCGCGGTGCAGCCAGACGCTGAGGAAAAAGACGAGGATGAGCGCCCCTGCCATGCCGGCCAGGAGATCGCCCCGGCTCGGCGCCAGGACCTGCCACCACACGGCCAGGGCGTGGCGGGCATAGTCCCGGATCAGCGGCTGGTGCAGGAGGTAGACCTCATAGGAATAGAGGCCGAGGAAGGTGAACGCCCGCGCGAACACCGCCGCTCCCGCGGTCTTCATCACGAGGCGGTCGGCCCAGAGGAAGACGACGATCCAGGCCACGCCGGCCAGGGGGTCGCCGAAACTCACGCCCCGATAGATGGTGAGGTAGCCGACCGCGAGAAACCCGGCGGCGAGCGGCAGGCTGAGGCGGATCTCCGCCTTCCTTCCGCTCGCCAGCTGCCCGGCGATCAGCCCGATGAAGAGGTCCGGGAGGCGGACGCCCAGGTGGACCAGCGCCCCGATGTTGCCCGTCTGCAGGTACCGGAGGCACACCGCGGCCGTCACCAGGGCCCCCACGCCCGCCACGAGGCCAAGGTCATGGAGATGCCGCCGCAGGAGGAAAACCACGACATAGAGCGGCACGATGATCGAGATGAACCAGAACGAGTCGTTGACCGAGCCGAAGAACTGCGGCCGGGCGAAGCCGTGCAGGCCGACGATGTGCAGCGCGATGTCGGCCGCGGGGCGGTGGTCGGCGAAGATCCAGGCGTTGCCCGCGAGGAAGAGGGCGAGGGCGGCCCAGTAGGCCGGGAAGATCCGAAGGAAACGCCGGCGGAAGAATTCGCCGGCGGACAGCGCGCTGCTGTTCAGGGCGAGCGTGAATCCGCTCAGGATGAGGAAGATGTCGACCCCGACCTCCCCGTGGGACCAATCCGTCACGTCCAGGGTCCCGCTCGCGTGGTTGAGGAGGACGAGGACCAGGGCGAAGCCCTTCAGCCGGTCGATCTCGGGCAGCCGCGCGCCCGGGGCAAGCGCCGGGGAAAGCTGGAGGGTCCTGGCCAGCATGCCGCCCTCCCTTACTGGGCGAGGATCTTCGTCCCCTCGAAGTCGAAGCGGAAGCGCACCTCCTGGAGCCCCTTCTCGCGCATGGCGTGCCGGAGCTTCTGCTTGTCGCCGGCATAGAACATGAGGAAGCCGCCGCCGCCGGCGCCGATCACCTTGCCGCCGAGGGCCCCCGAGGCCATCGCGTGGTCGTACCATTCGTTGATCTTGTCGTTGCTCATGCCCGCGCTCCGCGCCTTCTTGCGCTGCCAGTGCACGTCCATCAGGCGCCCGAATTCCCCGAGGCTGCCGCCCTCCAGGGCCGCCAGCGACTGGTAGCCCAGATCCTTGGTGAAATGCAGGTTGTCGAGCATCGCCTGGTCGTTCTGCTTCGAGCGCTCGTTCTGGTCCTTGAGGATCTTCGAGGCGCTGCGGCTGTAGCCGGTGAAGAAGAGGAGGAGGTTGTCCTCCAGGTTGAACAGCGTCTCCTCGGAGATCTTGCAGGGGCGGTACTCCACCCGGCCGTCCGGGTGGAAGGTGAAGGCGGTGATGCCGCCGACGGCGGCGATGTACTGGTCCTGCTTGCCGATCGGCTCCTTCAGCTTGTTCAGCTCGATGTCGCAGGCCTGCTCGGCGAGGTCGGCCGCCGAGATCGGGTGCTTGCGGTAGGCGTGCAGCGCCTTGAGGAGCCCGGTGGTGAAGCTGCCCGACGAGCCCAGCCCCGTGCCCCCGGGGATGTCGGCCATCGAGGTGAGCTCGAGGTGGGGATCGGTCACGCCGGTCAGCTTCAGGGCCTCGCGGACGATCGGATGCTCGATCTCGTCGACGCTCGCGACGCGCTCGAGCTTGGAGTACTTGATGATGATCTCCTGCTGGAAGGTGCGGTGCTGCGTGATGTAGACGTACTTGTCGATGGCCGCCGCCACGAGGAAGCCGCCGTGCTCCTGGTAATAGGACGGCAGGTCGGTGCCGCCGCCGCCAAGGGAGACGCGCAGGGGAGAACGGGTGATGATCATGGGGTGGGGAGGTAGCCGCTCTTCTTATAGATGGTTTCGACGATTTCGAGCGTGCGGATGCCCTCTTTCAAGCCCGGGGACGGCTCCCGCTTGAGCCGGATGTCGTCGAGGAAGGCCTCGGTCTCCAGGCGCCAGGAGGCGTCGCCGCCGGGGAATTCGAACGGCGTCGTTTCGGGCGGGCCCATCTGGGGGAGCATCTTGTAGTAGACCAGGCGCTCGACACCATAGCTTCCGCCCAGGCCGTCGAGCGCCAGCTTGGCGTCGCGGCCGTAGATCTCGAGGCTGAAGAGATTCTTCCACTCGGTGCAGCTGACGTGGAGCCACGCGGTCTGGCCCGCGGCCGTCCGGAGGCTGAGGAACGCGTTGTCGTCGACCTTCATGTCCCAGTAGGACGTCGTGGCGTGGCCCTCGACCACCGGCAGGTCCCCCAGAAACCAGCCGGCCAGGTCGATCAGGTGCACGCCCTGGTCGATCAACTCCCCCCCGCCCGACAGCTTGGGGTCCGCGCGCCACTCCCGGTCATAGCCCTTGCGGCCGCCGTGGCCGTAGCGGCCGCGGAGGAACATCAGCGGGCCCAGCGCCCCCGCGTCGATGAGTTCGCGCGCCTTCTGCAGCGAGGGATGGAAGCGGTGATTGTACCCGAGCCGGACGCGGACTCCGCTGCGCGCCGCCGCCGCCTGCACCTGGCGGAGCTCGGCCGCGTTGAGCGCGCCCGGCTTCTCCACCAGCACGTGCTTGCCGGCCTGGGCGGCCGCGAGGGCGATCGGCGCCAGGGAACCGTTGAGGGTGGCGACGATGACGGCCCCGACCTGGGGATCCTTCAGCACGGCCCGGTAGTCGGTCGCTGCGGCGCAGCCGGGCGCCAGCCGGGCGAGGTCGGCCGCCCGGGCGGCATCGAGGTCGCAGGCGTGGCGGAGGGCGGTCCCGGAAATGCCCGCGAGCGCGGTCGCCCGCTTGCGGCCGATCAGGCCGCAACCGACGATGGCGAACCCGAGGGGAGATTGGGAGTTGTCACCCATGGAAGCGGAGCCTTTTCTCGCTGCGAGCCTGTGGCAAGCAACACCTTATTCGATTCCAGGCCTGTTTCATGACCCTGCCCGCGCCGGCCGCCCGACTGCCCCAACCCCTTTGCGACCGCCGCGTCGCGCTGGCGCTCGGTTTGGTCGCGGTGGCCGTGGTGTGGTTTTTCGGCTGGACCGCCTCGCCCGAGGGCTCGGTCTGGACGCAAAGGGGCCGGGCGGAGGACTACTACAATTCCGAGATCGAGGGATTTCGCGCCGGCCACCTGTGGATGGCCACGGAGGTGCCGGCCGCCTTGCGGGCCCTGGCCAATCCCTACGATCCCGCCCAGAACGCCCCCTATCGGCTACATGATGCCAGCTTTTACCGGGGGCACTACTATCTCTATTTCGGGGTGACCCCGGCCATCCTGTTCTTCTGGCCCGTCCGCGCGCTCACCGGGCGCTACGCCTCGGAAACCCAGGGAGTGGTCTTTTTTTGCGTCGTGGGCTACCTCGCCAGCCTCGGGCTCCTGGCGGCGGCCCGGCGGCGCTATTTCCCGGCGGCGGGACTGGGCACCGTGGCGGCCGGTGCCCTCTCCCTGGGGCTGCTCACGATGGTGCCGTCCCTCCTCCGCCGCCCGGCCGTCTACGAGATCCCGATCGCCTGCGCGTATGCCGGTGCGATGCTGACGGCGGCCGCGCTCTGGAAGGCGCTGCACGCCGACCGCCCGGCGCCCTGGACGGCGCTGGCCAGCCTGGCCTACGGGCTGACGGTGGGAGCGCGGCCCATTTACCTCTTCGGCTCGATTTTTCTCCTCGTGCCGCTCTGGCTGCGGCTCCGCGAAGGGACGACGGGCCGCGGGCCGCCAGCCCTCGCCCGGCTCGCGCTGGCCACCGTTGGGCCGATCGCGGTGGTCGGGGCGGCCCTCATGCTCTTTAATTTTGAGCGATTCGGCAGTCCCCTGGAGTTTGGCCAGCATTATCAGCTCTCGGGCCAGCCGGAGGCGGTCATCAGCAAGTTTGGCCTGCGATTTCTTTCGTTCAACCTTCGGGTCTACCTGGCCGCCCCGGCGGGGCTCAGCGCCTATTTCCCCTATGTCACGGTCATCCACCCGCCGCCGGTCGCGCCGGGCCAGGGGGGGATCGAGGATCCCTTTGGCGTGCTGCCCAACCTGCCCTTTGTCGCCCTGTTCCTCCTGGGCCCGCTGGCGGCGGCGGGACGCCCGCGCCTGGCCGGCTGGATGGCGGCCGTGGCGGGCGTGTCGCTCGCGGCCGGCGTGACCCTGCTTTTCTTCTGCGGGGCCTCCAACCGCTACATGGTCGATTTCCTTCCCGGGCCCGTGCTGGTCGCGGCGCTGGCGGTGTTCGCCCTGGAGACGCGGCTGCAAGGGTGGGGGCGAGCGCTGGCCCGCCTGGGCTGGGGCGCCGCCCTGGCATGGTCGGCCCTCTTTGGCGTCCTCGCCAGCATCCAGCACAACGACCTCCTGCGGATAAACCACCCTGCGGTCTATGCGCCGCTCGCCCGCCTCGGCAACGAGCCCTCGCATGGGCTGGATGAACTGCTCGGGACGAGCTACGGCCCGCTCGACCTCACGTTGAAGTTTCCGACCGGCCGCACGGGCAAGCTCGAGCCCCTCCTGGTCAGCGGCGTGGATTTCAAGTCCGACTACCTGTACGTGTTTTATCCGGATTCGCACCACGTCATGTTCGGGTTCGAGCACACCGGCTACGGCGGCCCGGTGTCGGAGCCGGTCGAGGTGGATTTCAGCCGGGAGCACCGGCTGCACCTCGAGCTGGGCGCGCTGTATCCGCCGAGGGAGCACCCGTATTTTGCGGGCTGGCCCGCGGCGGCGGTCGACGACCGCCTCCGGCGGATCCGGCTGTCCCTGGACGGCGAATGGCTGCTGGACGACCCCGCGGCCTGCTATGATCCGGTCGCGCGCCTGCCGCGGCTGGGCTTCAGCCCCACTAGCGACGCCCTGGGCCGGAAATTCAGCGGTGTGATCTCCGCGCCGCGCCGGGTGCCGGTGGTTCCGCCCGATCCGTTTGGGGCGATCCGCCTCTTCCTGGATTTGCCGACGGGCCGGACGGGAAGGGCCGAGCCCCTGCTCACGACCGGGGTGACGGGCCGCGGCGACCTGATCCGGATCGTCTATGTGGACGCCACGCATGTCCGCTTCGTGCACGACCACTGGGGCGTCGGCGGATCGTCCACGCCGGACCTGCCGATCAACTATGCCGATCACCACCGGATTGAGCTCAGCCTGGGTTCGCTGTATCCCGATGGGCCCTGGGCGGCGGGCGTGCCCCCGGCCGAGCTGGCGCGCGCGCGGGAACGCGTGGGGGTGAAGCTCGACAGCGTCACGGTGCTGGACGTGGCGGAGGCCGCCTATCCGTCGGACCCTGGGACGATCGCCATCGGGAGCAACGGCATTGGGGCCTCGGAGGTGGAACCGGCCTTCACCGGCAAGATCGCCAAGGCCCTGCGGGGATGGAAGCGATGACCCCCTTCTCTCCGCCGCGGCGATCGCTCCGGGCCGACTGGCTGGCCCTGGTGCCGGTGGCGCTGGCCGTGATTTGGTTCTACGGCTGGACCGCCTCGCCGGAAGGCGGCGCCTGGAGGCAGCCGGGACACGCGGAGGAGTATTACAATTCCGAGGTGAAGGGCTTCCGGTCGGGCCACCTGTGGATGGCGCTGCAGCCGTCGGCCCAGCTGCAGG
This sequence comes from uncultured Opitutaceae bacterium, assembly GCA_964550715.1. Lineage (GTDB taxonomy): Bacteria > Verrucomicrobiota > Verrucomicrobiia > Opitutales > Opitutaceae > Palsa-1447. The sequence goes on along the minus strand of CAZKAH010000030.1, from coordinate 12,043 downwards.
CGCTGGCCGATCCATACGATCCGGTGCAAAACGCCCCCTATCAGCTCCACGACGCCAGTTACTACCACGGGCATTATTACCTCTACTTTGGAGTCACGCCGGCGGTGCTGTTTTTCTGGCCGATCAAGGCCTTGACCGGGAGCTATGCGTCGGAGCTGCAGGGCGTGCTCTTCTTCTGCATCGTCGGGTACCTGGCGAGCCTGGGGCTGCTGGTGGCTGTCCGGCGGCGCTATTTCCCGGGGGCCGGCGCGGCGGCCCTGGCGGGCGGGGCGCTCGCGCTGGGGCTCGTCACCCTGGTCCCGGTCATGCTCCGCCGGCCCGCGACCTACGAGGTTCCCATCGCCTGCGCCTATGCCGGCAACCTGCTGGCGCTGGCCGCCCTCTGGCGGGCGCTGCATTCCGGGCGGATCGTCCTTTGGACGGCCGTGGCCAGCCTGGCCTATGGCCTGACGGTGGCGGCGCGACCCGACTATGCCTTGGGGGCGGTCTTCCTGCTCGTGCCCTGCTGGCATCAGTTCCGCGGGGAGGAGAGCGGGCGGCGGCCCTGGGCGCTCCTCCGCACCGCTGCAGCAGCCATCGCGCCGATCGCGGCCGTGGTGGCGGTTCTGATGATCTACAATTTCGAGCGTTTCGGGAGCCCCCTCGAGTTCGGTTTCAAATACCAGCTCGCCGGGATCCGGACATCGGCGATGGTCCAGTTCAGCCCGCGTTTTCTCCTCTTCAACTGCCGGGTCTACCTGCTCGCGGCGGCGCGGCTCTGCGCCTATTTTCCCTACGTCACGGTCATCCGCCAGCCGCCGCTGCCCCGGGACTACCTCGCCATTGAGGATCCCTTTGGGATTCTGCCCAACCTGCCGTTCGCGATCCTGGCGCTGCTGGCCCCGTTCGTGGCCTGGGGGCGGCCCCGGCTCGCCCGCTGGCTTGCGGCCGCTGCGGGCGTGACCGGGGTCGGTCTGCTGGTCCTCTGTTCCTTCAATGGGGCGTCCAATCGCTACATGATCGATTTTCTGCCGGGACTGGTGCTGCTGGCGGCGGTGGCGGTCCTTGCCCTGGACGCGCAATTGCGGGGCGCCCCGCGGGTCCTGGCCCGCGCGGCCTGGGGCGCGGCCCTCGCCTGGTCGGCGCTGTTCGGCCTGCTGGCGAGCATCCAGCACAACGATCTCCTGCGGATCAACCATCCGGCCGTCTACGCCCCGCTGGCGCGCCTCGGCAACTTTCCCTCGCGCTGGCTGGACGAGCTGCGCGGCACGCGGTACGGGCCGCTCGAGCTGACCCTGAAATTCCCGGAGGGCCGGACCGGCCAGCTGGAGCCGCTGCTGGTCAATGGCGTGGATTTCAAGTCGGACTTTCTCTTCGTCCATTATCCGGATGCCCGCCATGTCATCTTCGGCTTTGAACACACCGGCTATGGCGGGCCCCTCACCGAGCCCGTGGAGGTCGACTATCGCCAGGAGCACCGCGTCCGGATCGACCTCGGCGCGCTCTATCCGCCGAAGGACCATCCCCTCTTCGACCATTGGACCGCCGCCCGGGTCGACGCGCACGTCCGGCGACTGCGGTTGTCCCTCGACGGCCAGTCGCTGATGGACGATCCCGTGGAATGCTATGACCCCGTGGCCCGGGCGCCCCGGATCGGCGACAGTCCGGACAGCGCGGCCCTGGGCCGCAGGTTCACCGGCGTGATTTCCGGCGTGCGACGGGTCGCGGACTCCGGCCCCGACCCCTTTGGCGCGATTCGGCTCTACCTGGAGCTGCCCGGGGGGCGCACCGGCGTCAGCGAGCCCCTGCTTTCGACCGGCGTGACGGGTCGCGGCGACCTGATGCGCATCATCTACGTGGATGGCGATCATGTGCGTTTTGTCCATGACCGGTGGGGCTTCGGCGGCGGGACGAGCGCCGATGTCCCGGTGCGCTACGGCAGCCGCCATCGCCTCGAGATCAGCCTCGGTTCGCTCTATCCCGACGGACCCTGGACGGCGGCGGTGCCGGCTCCCGAGCTTGCCCGCGTGCGGGAACGCATGCGGGTGACGCTCGATGGCGCGCCGGTGCTCGACGTGCTCGAACCCTCCCATCCCGCCGCGCCCGAGACCGTCGCGGTCGGGGCCAATGCGATCGGAGCGTCCGCCACCGAGGCGCGCTTCACCGGCCGGATCCTGAACCAGCAGCGCGTATGGAATCCGTAAGACCGGCGCCGCGGCCTCCTTCCCTGGGCGGCGACCTCCTGGCGCTGCTGCCGGTGGCGATCGCGGTCGTGGCCTTCTACGCCTGGACCGTCGGATCCAACGCCGCGGAGCCGCTCCTCGCGCGGCACCAGGGCGACTACTACAACCTCCTGGTCGAGGGGCTGGCCGAGGGCCACCTGTACATGAAGGCGCACGTCGATCCCGTCCTGCTGCTGCCGGCGGAGCAGCGGCCCGCGGGCTACGAATACCTCCTCGATGCCAGCCTCTACCGCGGGCACTACTATCTCTATTTCGGGATCACGCCCGCGCTGACGGTCTTCCTTCCGTTCCGGCTCCTGACCGGCCTCGAGCTGAACCAGCTGGCCGCCGTCGGCGCGCAGGGAGCCGCGGCTTTCCTGGCCGGCCTCGCTTTGCTCGTCGTCCTGCGGCGGCGGCTGGCGCCCGAGGCCGGGCGGTGGGCGCTGGCCGCGAGCGCGCTGGCCTGGGGCCTGGGCTCGGCGCTGCCCGTCACCCTGCGCAAACCGCAGATGTACGAGGTCGCCGTCACCGCCGGGCTCGCCTGGAGCACGGCCTTTCTCCTTTGCACGGTGCTGGCGGTCCTGCGCCCGGGCCGGGCCGCGCGCTGGCTGGCGCTGGCGAGCCTGTGCGCCGGCCTGGCGGTGGGCTCGCGGCCGGACCTGCTGCTGGGCGCCGCGGTGCTGGGCGGGGTGCTGGCGTGGCTGGTCTGGTCCGCGGCGAAGGCCGGTACCCTGACGCCGTCGCGGGCCCGGAAGTGGGTCGCGGCCGCCATTGGGCCCGCGGCACTTTGCGGCGCGGGCCTGATGCTCTACAACCATCTCCGCTTTGGCGATCCGTTGGAATTCGGCCACCGCTACCAGATGGGAAGCAGCGCGGTGGATTTCTTCTCCACGCGGTACTTCTGGCACAACCTGCAGATGTATTACCTGACGCCGCCGGCCGCGGGATGGCTTTTTCCCTTTTTCGCCCAGGGCGTCGAGAAGGCGCGGCCGGTCGGCTACATCGGGATCGAGCCGCTGCACGGGCAGTTTCTCTGCTTGGCGTGGTTCGCGCTCCTCGCCGGGGCGGCGGCGGCCTGGCGCTGGCGCACGGGCGCGCGCGATCCGGCGCGCCGGATGGTGGGGGTCGTCCTCCTGGGGTGGTTTGGCGTCAACTTCGTCCTCGTGGCCTGCTCGAGCGCGCGGGCCAACCGTTATCTGCTCGATTTCCATCCCGCGCTGGTGCTGGCGGGCTGCGGTCTTTTCCTGGAGGCGGCCGCTCCGGCGCCCCGGATCCTGCGGCGGGCCGTCCTGGCGGCCGGGCTTGCGGCCGTTGCCGCCCTAGCCGCCTTCAACGCCGGGATCAGCATTGAAACCATGGGCTTCATGCGCCGGGTCAACCCGGTGGGCTATGCCCGGCTGGAGCGGGCCTGCAACCGCCTCGTCTGGCCGGTCTTTCGTCTGACCCGTCCCGCCTTTGGACCGCGGGTCTTCCAGGTTGCGTTTCCCGCAGCCGCGCCAGGCGCGTACGAGCCGCTGCTGAGCGCGGGTCCGCCGCTTGACGGCGTGGCGCTCATGGTCCGCTACCTCGAGCCCGGCAGGGCGCAGCTGCTGCTCACGAGCGACCAGATCAGCGACAACCGCACGGGCGGACCCCGCGGACTGGCCTTCGACACGGAGCCGGGCCACGCCCGCAAGCTCACGGTGGAGCTGGGGTCGTTTTATCCCCCAGTGGGCCATCCCTGGTTTGGCACCGCCACGGAGCCGGAGATGCAGCGGCTGGCGACCATCGCGCGAGTCATTCTCGACGGCCAGGAGGTCTTTCGCCTGGGCACGCTCCCTCGGGCGGCTTCTCCCGGACAGGTGCTGGTGGGTCGCCGCTGGCCCTGGGCCGCCGGCGCCGCCGAGCGCTTTTCGGGCACGCTCCGCGAGTTATCGGAGCCGGCCACGGGCCTGGCTGAGTCTGTCCCATCCCCGGGGGCGGGGTGGGGCTATCGGATGGTGCTCCAGCTGCCGCAGGACCGCTTTGGCTCCGCCGAGCCCCTCCTGACCACGGGCACCTGGCCGATTGGGGACGCCCTCTTGCTGCGGTATGTCGATCGCGGATCCGTCGCTCTGCTGCATGACCAGATTGGCGGCGGCCTCGTCCGCTCGGTGATCCTTCCCATCGACTATGCCAAGCCGCAGGCCTTCGACGTCTGGTTTGATCCCTTGCCGGCCGGGCCGGGGCCGCAGCGTTATCGGCTGTCCGTCTTCCTGGAGGGCCGGCCGGTGCTGCTGGAGCAGGCTCCCCTCCAGCCCTTCGCCTATGGCCAGGAGGCGCTGGGCGCCAGCGTGATCCAGTCCACCCTCGCCCGGGATTCCTTTGGCGGCACCGTCCTGGCGATAGCCCGGACCGACAGCGCGAACGTGAGCCGGCGGGTCATGCCGGAGCACCGCGAGGCGGCCGCCGCGGTGCGCTTCCGCCTCGACCCGGCGGCCGGCACGCAGGCCCAGCCGCTGCTCGTTTTCTCTCGGAGCGACGGCGGCCAGGGCCTGCTGGCCATGCGGCGGTCGGGCGCGAATGTCCAGGTCGGCTGGCGCGACGGCGCGGGCTGGTGGTGGAGCCATGCCCTGTCGTTGCCGGCGGGCGGAAGCCATACCGTGGGCGCGCAGTGGAGCCTGGCGGACGGCCTGGTGCACGCTCCCCGGCCGCTCGCGGCCGTCATCCTGCTGGATGGAGCGGTCTATCCGCTGCCCCGTCCGGAGTTTTTCTCCGTCGCGATTGCGCAGATCTCGGCGTGGCACAATCCGTGGCCGGAGGACGCGGCGGCGGCGGCACATTTTGCGGGCACCATCGAACCGCCACCGCCCCTTCGCACCCTCCTGGCGACCGGCGGCGCCGCGCTGCCGACGCGTCATTTCCTGCTGGCAGTGCGCTTTCCCTCCGACCGGCCCGGGCGGAACGAACCGCTGCTGACGGCAGGCCGATCCGGCGCAGCCGACGGCATCTACGTCCGGTACGAGCGCGCGGGTTGGGTGCGGCTGGGTTTTGACCACTGGGGCATCGGCGGGGCGCTCTCGGACCCGGTGCCCGTGAGCCGCGACTTTTATCAGATCCTCGAGGTCGAGTTGGGGCAGGGCTCGTGGGAGCGGGCGGGCCCGGGAAGAATCAGTGTGGCCCTCGATGGCCAGCCGGTCCTGCAGGTTGCGTCCGAGCTTTATGCGTCGCCAACGGCGAAAGTGACGATTGGCAGGAACCCGGTCGGGTTATCGACCAGCGATGCGGCCTTTAGCGGCGAGATCCTGCGGATGGAGGAGGTCGAGGACCGGCCATGAGTCCTGTGCCCGGAGAACGCCCGAGGCCTGCCTCCCGGGGCCATCCCCTCGTCGACGTGGCGACGGAGGTGATCATCGCTGCGATTATTTGGCTGGGGATGAACGACCTGGTGCCCCTCCAACTCGGGATTGGCAGCGGCTTGCTCGGGTTCACCCTGTGGGCGGCCGCACTGGCCGGCGCCCGGGCGCTCCGCACCATTCCACCTGGCCGGCCCTGGCTTGCCCGGGGGGTGGAATGGCTGGGACCGGCTGCCGGTTGGGGCGTGCTGAACCGCTTCCTGGCCCATCCCCTGCCGATCCGGCAGCTCCTCTATGCGATTGTCGCCGTCGGGGCCGCGGTTCGGCTCTGGCGCGCGTGGGCCGCGCGCAACCGCAGCCAGGGCGGCGACCTGCCGGCCGAGCCTGCGCGCGTGCTGCTTCTGGTCCTGGCCGTGCTCGTCGCCCTGCGACCCTACCTGAGCGACCGGTACGTCGGCGGAAAGGATGTGCGGTGGTATGCCTATGTCTTGCAGGACTTCCTGGACCAGATGCGCGCGGGACATTTCCCTGTCTTCATTGGCCAGGGGCCCTATGCCTGGAGCGGTGCCGTGCATCCGTTTCGCTCGGCGCCGGTGTACCTCAACCTGGCCGGCCTCTGGGATGTGCTGACTTTCCGGGTCCTCAATGTCTACGCGCTCCAGCATCTCGCCGCCCTCTCCAGTGCGATCGTTGGGGCGCTGGGGTTCTATGCGGCCGGCGTGGCACTGGCTCCCCGCCGGCGATGGGAGATGCTGCTGCTGGCGCTGCTGTACGCCTGTGCGCCGGCGTGGCTGAGCCTCCTCTATCACAGCGACGCCTACATGAGCTTCATGGCCGTGGCCGCGCTCCCGCTTGTGCTTTATGGGAATGCACGGAGCCTGCTGGCGAACGACGGGCGCGGCCATGGTGCGACCGCCGCCGGTTTGGTCCTAGTGTGGATGTGCCATCCTCCCATTGCCATGCTGGCGACGCTGGCGACCCTGCTCCTGCAGGGCGGAGGGCTGCTCCTGGGCCACCCTCCGTCCGGCGCTTGGCGGGGAGTGCTGGCTGCCGCCGTCCTCTTTGCGGGCATGGGTGCGTACTATTTCGCCGGGATGAGCGAGCTTCCAGCGCTCGTCCCGGGATCGCCGGTGCCGGCGGTCCTCCAGTTTGCCGGCCTCGCCTTGGTGCTGGCCGGCCTCGTCAACGCGATCCTGCTCCGCCGGGGACGCCTTTGGTCCATCCTGGCCCTGCCGGGCGGATGCCTGCTTTGGCTGTCCTGCATCCCCTGGTTCTGGTGGCTGGTGGCGACGGTATGCCTGGTGGTGGTGATAGCGGCCTCCGCCCGTGCGTTCGGCCTGGATCCGTCGCGGCATGCCGCCGACATCCTGCTCCCCTGTCTGCTGGCGGGGGGAGGCTTGGCCCAGGCCTGGCTTGGGCCGGATCGGCCGGAGCGCAACGCCCTCAGTCTGCTGGGGTGGGAGACCAACGTCGCCCAGATGGCCCGACTGTTCCCGCTGGCTCCGGGCAGGATCCTGGCTCCGGGCGTCGACGTTGAGGCCGGGGTCGGGACGTGGCTCGTGCTCGCATTCCTGGCGGTGGCGGCATTCCGCTCGCGCGCCCTCGCCTTGAAGCTTTTTTGCTTTGTCGGAGTCCTCTTTGTGCTCGCGTTGACCCGCGTGCCTTGGGTGAGCGACTTCTTTGTCGCCTATTTTCCCGACTATCCGGCGAGAATCATCACCTTTCCCCTCCTGCTGCGGATGCTGCCGGTGATGGCCTCCTTTGTCCTGTTCGGCGGCGTGATCTGGATGGCGACGGCCGGCGAGGAGGGCCGCGGCGGTTGGGTCGCCTGGTGGGTCGTCCTGGGCCTGGGCGCGTCGTCGTGCGGCCTGCAGGCAGCCAGGTTCGCCGGTCTTGGCACGAGATTCACCTCGAGCCCGGAGCTGACGCGGCGCCCTTTCTATCAGGAGAACTACGTCCTCGACCGCTTTGCCTATGACCTGCTGCCGATGCCCTCGTATTTTTTCAACGGACAGACGGATCCGCGGCTGGAATTCCGGCTGTTGGACGACCAGCAGGGCGCCTACACGGGTCCGGATATCATCGCACAGCGGATGGAGGCGCCTGGAAGCAGGGGGCTGCGCCTCATGGCCCTGCAGGACCCCACGGCGCGGCGGTGGCTCAATCTCACGCCGGGGCTCGCGCTGGCCCCCGGGGAACAGGTGCTTCTGCGCTTTGAATTCGACCCCGCCCGGGAGTATGCGGGCGTGCTGGTTTTTCGCAGCGAGCATGGCTACCGGGAATATCAGCTGCCGAACGACGGCATGGACTGGGGCTTTGGAACGGGGCCGGGGCGATCTCGGGTGATCTCACTCGTCAATTCGCAGCCGACGACCGAACACTACCGGCTTTTTGTCGCGCCCGTTGATGGCGGCGACCGCCTTGGTTTGGAGGGATTCTTCGGGACGATGATCGTCTCCCGCTACGACCCGGACCGCAATCCGGTCAGGCTTGCCTCATGGGATCCCCTGCGGGTGACCGTGACCGCGGACCGGCCGGGCTGGCTGGAGACCCCGCGCAGTTTCCTGCCGGGCTATGTGGCGACCGTGGACGGCCGGCCCGCGCCGATCGCGCCTTCGGTGCAGCATCTCGTGAAGGTCCCGCTGACGCCGGGCCGCCATGTGGTGGTGTTGTGGTATCGGGGGACGGTGCGGGTCTGGCTCGCCGCGGTCGTAAGTCTCATGACCTGGACCGGCTGGCTCGGCTGCAGCTGGCGCCGCCGTTCGCGGAGTTGAGCCTTGTCAGGCCCCGCCGCCGACCCTCTGCTGGCCTGACTCTATGGTGAATTCCGAACTGGGCCGGCCATGGCTGACCCGCGGGTTGGCGGGGTGCCTGATTGTGGCCATCATCGGTTTCTACGGCTGGACAGTCCTCGGCGCCATGGCGGATCGACCGGCCCTGTTCGGCGATCATCCGGGTAGCTATTACGACGCGTTGATGGATGGATTTCGGCATGGGCATCTCTACCTGGACCGCCCGGTCGATCCGCGCCTCATACAGGCCTCCGATCCGTACACCCCGGACATGCGCGCCCTGGTGCCGCACGACCTTTCCTACTACCGGGGGCACTATTATATCTATTACGGGGCGGTGCCCGCGGTGATCCTGGCGCTGCCGTGGCGGCTCGTGACCGGCCAGCACCTGTCGCAATTCCACGCGGTCCTGTTTTTCGCCACGGCGGGTTTCCTGGTGGCGACGGCCCTCTGGCTTTCCGTGCGCCGCCGGTATTTTCCAGATTCCGGCGCCGCGGCGCTGCTCGCGGGGATCGCGGTCATCGGGCTAGCCTCGGGGACGCACGCGATCCTTCGCCGCGCCGATTTTTGGGAGGAGCCGATCGCGGCGGGATACTGCTTTGGCATGCTGGCCCTTTTTAGCCTCGAGCGCGCCCTGCGGGCGCGCCGGTCGGCCGGCTGGCTGGCCGCGACCGGCCTCAGCCTGGGCCTGGCCATCGGCTCGCGACCCACCTACGTCGCCGGCGCGGCCGCATTCCTGCCGGCGCTCGGATGGCTCTGGTGGCGCGGGCGGCGGGCGGGCGCGTGGCGCGACTGGCCGGGTCGCGCGTGGTGGGGCCAGGTCCTGGCGTTGGGCGCCGGATTGGGCGCGGTGCTGGCAGGACTGCTGTGGTACAACTATGCGCGGTTCGGCCGTCTGTTCGAATTCGGCCAGACCTACCAGGGCACCTACCCGCCGATGGCGCGGGTCGTCGGCGGCACGCCGCGCATGTTCGACCCCGGCTTCGCGGGTTTCAACGCGTTCGTCTACTACGCCGCTCCCCCGCAATGGAGCCGATATTTTCCCTTTGTGAAGATGATCCATGTGCCGCCCGGGCGGCACAACTTTGAATACGTCTACGGCCTGCTCACCCATTTCCCCTTCGTCTGGCTGGCGCTGCTGGCCCCGCTTGCCGTCTGGCGGCGTTCGCCGGAGGAAAGGGGAATGCTGGCGGCCTTCCTCGGCGGCGTGGCCCTCTTCCATGCGGCGATTGCCGGCTTCCTGCTTGGTTTCGTGGGGACGGCGGGCCGCTACATGGTCGACTTCACCCCCGCGCTGGTGCTGCTGGCGGGCTGCGGCCTGCTGGGAGTGGAGCGCATCGCGACCGGCCGGGCTCGAACGGTGGCGCTGGCGGTTGGCGGCTCGGCGGCGGCTTTCAGCGTCTTTGTCGGCGTGATGCTGAGTTTCCAGCTGCACGATCTTTTCCGAAACTCCGATCCAGCCTCCTACCGGCACCTGGCGCATGCCTTCGACCGGCCGACCTATGGAATCGAGCGGCTGGCCGGCACGCGGTACGGGCCGCTCGAGCTCGCGCTGCGTTTTCCGCGCGCGCCGGCCGGGATGCTCGAGCCGCTGGTGACGACCGGCTGGGAATACGAGTCGGACTATCTGTTCGTGCGCTACCTGGACGGAAATCGGCTGCAGCTGGGCTTCGATCATTCGAACCAGGCTGTGCGCTGGAGCCCGGTCCTTGAGGTGGACCGCGACGCCGTTCACCATCTTGCGGTGCAGATGGGCTCCCTGTTCCCGCCCTCCGGCCATCCGTTCTATGACCGCATGAGCCGGTTTGCTGCCGACGGGCTGGGCCGCTGGCTCAAGGTGACGCTGGACGGGCAGCCGGCGTTCGATTGTGCCCAGGATTTCTATGACGGCTCCCCCGGCAGCGTTCGGCTGGGGGACAATCGCAAGTCCTCGACGGACTTTGGCCGCCTTTTCACTGGGCAGCTGCTCCGGGCGGACACGGCCAGCCTGGCGGTCCCCGCGGCGGACAACACGGGCTACGGCCCACGCGAGATCGACGTCGTCCTGCCGGCGGAGGACACCGCCCGGCCCCTGCCGCTGGTGACCACCGGGCGCACCGGCCAGGGCGATATCCTTCGCGTCCGGGAGGTCGGGCCGGGGACGGTCCGGTTTGGCTACGACCATTGGGGTGTCGGGCTTTGGGAGAGCGGCGACGTCGCCATGATGCCCGGGGTCCGGCATGTCTTGCGCATCTCCCTGCCGGCGCTGCTCGGGCCCGCGGGCGCGGCGTCGCCGCTGGCGCTGGAACTCGACGGGCGGGCCATCTGGACGCGTGCGGTGCCGTATTATCCGGCGACTCCCGCGGAATTTGAATTCGGCGAAAACCGCCTGGGCGCCTCCAGTGCCGATGCGAAGTTCACCGGCGTGATCCTGGAGGTGAAGCGCCTATGAATCCGCACCGCGCCCGGTCCAGCCTAGCCTGGCTGCTGGCCGTCTCCTACGGCCTGCGGGTTTGGCTGGCCTGCCTCGGCGGCCAGGGGTTCTGGGCCGACGAGGACCGCTACGTCGACGGCCGCAACGCCGCGGCCGAGTTGCTCCGCGGACAATGGAGCATGGCCGCCCACGAGCTCTTCCGGTCGGATCACACGCTTTTCCGCTGGTTCGCCTTGCCCCCCGGCCTGTTCGAGACGCTGGCCGGGACGCACCCGGCGGTCGTGGCGTCGTATTTCGGCCTCTTCTCTGTCCTGGCAATATTCCTGGTCTGGGCGGTCGCCCGCCGGGCGGGGGCGGGGGAGGACGAGGCGCTCTGGGCCGCCTACCTGGCCGCGGGCGCGAACTGCCTCTTCTATTATTCCCGCCACTTCTTCCCCTACGACGTCTCGCTGGCGCTGATGCTCGGGAGCCTGTGGCTCGCGCTGGGGCCCTGGTCCTGGCGCAACTCCCTCGTCGTCGGCCTCGTGGCCGGAGCTGGATTCCTGACCTACAACGGCTATTGGCTGCTCGGGGGCTGTGTCCTGATCCTTCATTCGCTCCTCGGCGCGGGCGGCGGGCGGCGACTGGTGTCACGCGCCGCCCTTTCGGGCGGGGGCCTGCTCCTGGCCATTTTGCCGATTGTCGAACTGGCGCGGGTCCTGGGCCGCAACCTGGTCGCCGAGGGATCCCAGTGGGGGGCGCTGGTCCGCGGCGACTTTCCCTACGGCCACCGGGTGATCGCCGGCTACCTCTGGTACTCGGAGGGCGGCGTCGGTGTGCTCTGGCTGGCGGCCTTCGCCTACGCGCTCGCGCAGGTCCGGCGCGACCGGCACTGGGGCCGGATGGCCTGGTACGCGGGCGGCCTCGGGGTGGTCCTCGGCGGACTGCTCGTCCTGTCGGATCTCGTGCCCGTCTTCCGCGTCCAGGGCCGGCAGGTGCGCGACCTGGTGCCGTTCCTCTGTTTGGGCGCGGCGTTCGGCATTGCCCGGCTTGTCGAACGGCGCGGCCCGGTCCGGAGCCGCTGGGCGGCGGCGATCGCCCTGCTGGCCGGCGGCGGCGCGGCGTGGAATTTTTCCGTTCCGCTGGGGCAGGTGTTTCCGCGGGAATTCCAGGAACGCTCCGCTCGGATCATAGCGCAGGCGGCGGGGCCCGACGCCTATCGCCTGGCCTTCGCCGAGTCGCTGTGGGGCCTGCCCCTGAATCCGGTCCTGCCCGCTTCGCCGCCCCTATTGCGCGCCGCGCATCCGATGCAATTCATCCCCTTCCAGTATGAGGGCTATGACA
>CAZKAH010000029.1:0-33297 GCA_964550715.1 uncultured Opitutaceae bacterium | reverse complement strand
GCATCCGAACCCATTGGCTTCACGACTGATAGATAAGATCTATCTCGCGAGAAGCAGGGGGAGCGGCGAGTTGCTATCGTAGGGGGCATGCATGCCATGATTGACACGCCAAAACGTCAGACTTTGATGTCAGACATGACGACGACTCTGCGGAAGTTTCAGCGAGAGCTGGCTCGCATGCGTCGAGCCGCCGTCGCCGGCGCCGATGTCCTGGTGCGCGATCGCGAAGGGAATATCTTCCTTTTCAAGCGAATCGACGCGCCCGTCTCCACGATGATGCAAGTGGTCGGCCATCTGGCAGGCAGTGGCGGGACCGGGAAAAGAGTGAAGAGCCTTGCCGGTTATGGCCGCCGCTAAGGTGATCGTCGACACCGGCCCCCTGGTCGGCTTCATCGACACCGACGATCAATGGCACGGCTGGGCCCGGGAACAATTTGCCGCGCTGCCGTGCCCCATGCTGACGAGTGAGGCGGTGCTGTCCGAAGCCTGCTACCTGCTCGAACACCTAAGCGACCGCCTGCTCGAAATGATCCAGCTAAACGCGCTTGAGATCGAGCCCCTCTTCCCGGCCCAGGGCGTGCGGATCCGTGAATTGATGCGACGCTATGCTCCCCGAATGCAATTGGCCGATGCCTGCATCGTGCGGCTTTCCGAGCTTCACCCGACCGCGCGAGTGCTCACCACCGACATGGCCGACTTCCGCATTTATCGGCGCAATCGCAACGAAAAGCTCCCTCTGATTCTCCCCTAGTGGGTCGTCCGCTACCGCCATTCGTGGCGCGGATAGCGGCGGGAGAGCTCCGTCTTCACCTTGGGGTACATCTCGCGCCAGAAGGTGGTCAGGTCGTCGGTCACCTGGAGGGGGCGGTGGTTGGGCGCCAGGACCTCGATCTTCACCGGCACCCGGCCGTGACCGAGGGTGAACTTCCCCTCCACCCCGTAGAGCTCCTGGATCCGCGCGCTGAGGACGGGCGGGCCCTCCTTCGCATAGGTGATCTTCGACCGGCGGCCATTGGCCATCGTCAGCTTCTCGGGGAGATAGACATCGAGGACCGCGAGCTGCTCGGCGGTCAGCCAGTCGCGCAGGACCGGCAGAACCTCCTTCTGCTTCACGCCTCGGGCGGAGGTCTCCCCGTAGCAGATCTGCTCGATCAGCGTCGCCCGGTCGGCCTCGGTCAGCGGGTTGACCTCCAGTTCGGGAAACCATTCCGCCAGCCGGTTCACCCGGACGATCCACTGCTCGACGCCCTCGTCCCAGGCATCGATCGCGATCCGGCCGGCGAGGACCTCCTTCGTCAGCAGCGCCGCCGCCTCGTTGAGCGGCACGTCCTCGCTGCCCTTGGCCTCCAGGACGAGGTCCCGGAACCGCCGCTCCCGGCGCGCGACCACGCGTTTGGCCTCGGCGTCGTAGACGACGCCCTTGACCGCGCGGTAGTCGTCGGGGAAGAGCTCCGCCAGCCAGGGCTCCTCGACGGCGGTGCCCAGGCTGAGGAGGACGCTGACCTCCCCGCCCCGGCCGCCGATCTCGCTGATCTCGGCGGCGACGAAAAGCGCCGCCTGCTGGATGGCGCTTTCGCGGGCCAGGACGCCGCGGCGGCCGTGGACGAGCTCGCAGCGCAGGGTGCCGCTGTCGAGCCGCCGGGCTAGCTGGTCGGAAAATCCGGCCAGGACGCACTTGCGGGTCTCGGACCCGTCGACCCGGCGCTCGGCGATGTCGAGCCCCTCGGCGCGCGCGATCTCCAGGAACTGCTCGAAGAGGGGCCCCACCTGCCGCGCGGCCTGCGCGTGGATCCCCATCCGGCGGCAGGCGTCGAGGGCATAGCCGCTCTTGTCGGCATAGCGCCACGCGCGCATGAGGAGGAAGAAATCGCTCTCGTGCTCCTCGCCGAAGAGATCCTCCCGCGCCCGCTCGACCTCCTTCGGCACCCCGCGCAGGAGAAAACTCCGGCCCTGGGTCAGTGCCGCCATCAACGCCACCGGACGGACGCACCCGCGTGTCTGCGCCGCGAGAAACATCCGCGCATAGCGCGGGTGGACCGGAAACCGCAGCATCTTTCGGCCGGTCTCGGTAATGGCGCGGCCCTCGCCACCCAAGGCGCCGAGGTCGGCGAGCAGGGTCTCCGCCCGCTCGAGCGAGCGCAGGTCGGGCTGCTCCAGCCAGGGAAAATTGACGACGTCGCCGATCCCGCTGGCCTTGAGTGTCAGGACCACCTCGGCGAGATCGAGTCGCTTCACCTCCGGCAATTCATGCAGCGCCCGCTTCTCGTGCTCGCGCTCGGTCCAAAGCCGGACGGCAATCCCCGGCGCGGTCCGGCCGGCGCGGCCAGCCCGCTGGTCCGCGCTCGCGGCGGAGATCTTTTCCACGAGGAGCGTATTGATCCCGCGGTGGGGGTCGAACCGGGCGATCCGCGCCAGACCCCCGTCGATCACCGCGGTCACGCCGTCGATGGTGAGCGAAGTCTCGGCGACGTTGGTGGCAACGATGATCTTGCGGCCCTCACTGCGCGCGACCGCGCGGTCCTGGGCCTCGGGCGAAAGTTCCCCGTGCAAGGGGAAGGCCGCGAAGCCCCGCAACTCCCGCGAACCCTGGACCGCCTGCAGCGTGCGGTTGATCTCGTAGGCGCCGGGCATGAAGACCAGCAGGTCGCCGCTCGTGGTCCCCGCCACCCGCTCACATTCGCGCGCCGCGACGTCCCAGACCGGCTCGGCGTCGAAATCGACCGGCTTCGCCAGGTACTCGATCCGCACCGGAAACCCGCGGCCCTTCGACACCAGGACCTCGCAGGGAGCCAGGTAGCCGCGCAGGGCCCCGGCATCGAGCGTGGCCGACATCACGATGATCTTCAGGTCGGGCCGGGTGGTTTTTTGGATCTGGAGGGCCCGAGCCAGCGAGATATCGCCATAGAGATGGCGCTCGTGGAATTCGTCGAAGACGACCGCAGTGATTCCCTTCAGCAAGGGATCGAAGGACATCTGCCGCAGCAGGATCCCCTCCGTGACAAACCGGAGGCGCGTGGCCTCGCTGATCCGCGACTCCAGGCGGATCTGATAGCCCACGATCTCCCCCAGCGGCGAGCCGACCTCTTCCGCCACGCGCTTGGCCAGGAGCCGCGCCGCCAGCCGCCGGGGCTGGAGCACAACGGCCTGCCCGCGATCCCCGAGCAGGCCATGCCGCAGGAGCATCTGCGGAATCTGGGTCGTCTTGCCCGACCCGGTCGGCGCCTGGACGATCAGCCGGCCCTGCGCGCGCAGCGCCGCCACGAGGGCGGACTCGAGCTCGTAGATCGGCAGATCGCGGGGGGACACAGGGCCCACGAGAGCCGAGTCCACCCGGGATTGGCAGCGTTTATTTGCGAGCCGCTGGCGCCTGCACGGGTGCGGCGCGCGCTAATTTCTCCGCCAAGGCACCGGTGAATAACCGGTGAGCCAGATTGCTCCCAAGTTATTCACCGGTTTTCGCGCCCTCCTAATTGTGGAAAAGTCGTGAATAAGAATGCCTTCACAATCCGGAACCAATGTTTCAACTTCGTCACGTTCCTTGAAAGAACAGCCGAAAGCGCGACGGGCTGAAAAACCCAGCGAGAGCGCGGCTGAGATAATCCCGGGCGACCGGGGAATGGAAGGTGGCAGCTGGTGCCGCCTTCCCCTACCAGGCGGGTCAAACCGCAGGGCCAGGCAGATATCACCAGCTCCTCTGGCCGGTGTCATGACCGGACAGTGACATGAATCAGGAGCTGAGCGGCAAGGAGCGATTAGAAACCGCGCCCGAGCCGAGTTAGGCCCGCGGGAAGTTTCGACCCGCGCGCCAACGCAGTTACCCAGAGGGTTTCGGCTGCTACTGCGCAGACCAGAACGCAGTCGCGTTTCCCGGCGGGACGACCCCGCCAAAAGGCCCCGTCCGGCAACGGAGGGGGCGCGCAAGGGAAGCACGACGGCGGGGAGCGAGCGGGCCAGGCAAAGCCCGTGAAACCTCCTCAAATGAGGCGGCGCCGCAAAACGGCATCGCCCCACTGCAAAGCGAACGCAGCCTGAGAGTTAAGAGGTTAGACCCGTAGCACGGGGCCAACGACCGGCCAAAAGCCGGTGCCGTCCCCGTGATAACGGTGCCGACGCGAATACTAGACTAGCAGGCGTGTCTGCACCACGTCCGGCGTGCCGCTCCCGGCAGGGAGCGACCGAACCGGGCGAAGAGACCTCACTCGATAAACTCCAGCCGGCAACGGTCGGAGCGATCCCGCCATGAGATCGAGAACTTCGCATGCCGCGAAGAGTGGCGTCGGGGAGCACAGGGCCCGCGAAAGCGAGAGCGCCCAACGCTGTGCGAAGGGAAAGAGTGCGTGGCGAGCACCCACCCCCAAATTTGGCCCCGGAACCGCAAGGTTCCGGGGCCTTATTGTTTTTATAACACGGGGTCAGGCCGCTAGTTGTTAATTCGTCGCGCCGAATTAACAACGAGCGGCCTGACCCCTTCCTGTTCTCTGCTTGCGTCGTGCGGGCCCCCGGGACAAGTTGGACCTCTTTTTCCCGACAGAACCCGCACCATGAACCAGGACATCCGCAACATCGCCATCATCGCCCACGTCGACCACGGCAAGACCACGCTCGTCGACAAATTGCTCAAGGAAGGCGGCGTCTATCGCGCCAATCAGCAGGTGGAGGAGCGCGCCATGGACTCCATGGACCTCGAGAAGGAGAAGGGCATCACGATCAAGGCGAAGAACACCTCCGTCCACTGGCAGGACAAGACCATCAACATCGTCGACACCCCCGGCCACGCGGACTTCGGCGGCGAGGTCGAGCGGGCCCTCCGGATGGTCGACGGGGTCCTCCTCGTCGTCGACGCCTATGACGGCCCCCAGGCCCAGACCCGCTTCGTCCTGCGCAAGGCCCTCGCCCACGGGCTGAAGGTGGTCATCGTGATCAACAAGATCGACCGCGAGAACGCCGAGCCGAAGAAGATGTACGAGAAGGTCCTCGAGCTCCTCCTCGAGCTCAACGCCTCGGAGGAGCAGTTCGACGCCCCGGTGGTGTACGGCTCCGGCCGCGACGGCTACATGATGATGAATCTGGGCGATCCGAAGACGGACATGGGTCCCCTCTTCCAGACCATCCTCGACCACATCCCCCCGCCCTTCGCCAAGCCGTCCGAGCCCTTCCACATGCTCGTCTCCAACATCGACTGGAGCGACTACGTCGGCCGGATCGCGATCGGCAAGGTCCTGGGCGGCGCCGCCAAGGTCGGCGATCCGATCTACGTCATCCGCCACAGCGACGGCAAGCGGCTGCGGACCAAGATCAGCAAGATCTTTGAGTTCACGGGCCTGGGCACCGCCGAGACCCCGACGGCCATCGCCGGGAACATCGTCGGCTTCGCCGGCTTCGAGGACATCGACATCGGCGACACCCTGTCCGCCGAGGAGGCCGGCCACGCCCTGCCCTTCACCCAGATCGATCCCCCGACCCTGGAGATGGAGTTCTGCGTCAACGACGGCCCGCTCGTGGGCCGCGAGGGCAAGCTCGTCACCTCCCGCCAGCTGCGCGAGCGGCTGTACCGCGAGCTGAAGACGAACGTCTCGATCAAGGTCGAGGACACCGACAAGGCCGGCGTCTTCAACGTCAAGGCCCGCGGCGCCATGCAGGTCGCCGTCCTCGTCGAGACCATGCGGCGCGAGGGCTTCGAGCTCCTCGTGTCCCGCCCGACCGTCATCGAGAAGGTCGTCGACGGCGTCCGCCAGGAGCCCTACGAGACCCTCTGGATCGAGGTGCCGGACGAGTGCGTCGGCTCGATCATGCAGAACCTCGCGAACCGGAAGGGCCTGCTGACCAACATGGAGAAGCATCCCCATTCGACCATGATCGAGGCCACGATCACGACCCGCGGCCTGATCGGCCTCGAGATCGACGTCGTCAACGCGACGAGCGGCCGCGGCGTCCTCAGCCATCTCTTCAAGGAATACGGGCCCATGGCCGGCGAGGTGCTGACCCGCCTGACCGGGACCATCATCGCCACGGAGGCCGGCACGACCACCTCCTACGCCCTGGAGATGGTCCAGGAGCGCGGGAAGATGTTCGTCGGCCCCGGCGAGGAGGTCTACGAGGGCATGATCGTCGGCGAGAACCCCCGCAACGAGGACATCGCCTGCAACGCCGTCCGCTCCAAGGCGCTGACCAACTTCCGCTCCCAGGGCTCGGGCGTCGCGACCGGGCTCACCCCGGCGGCGAAACTCTCGCTCGAGCGGGCGATCGAGTACATCGCCGCCGACGAATTCGTCGAGGTGACGCCGAAGAGCCTGCGGCTGCGCAAGCGCATCCTGCGGGAAGTCGAGCGGCGCAAGATCGCGCGGAACGAGAAGAACGCCCTCGCCTCCTGAGCCGGTCCGGAATCGGCTTTTGCCTTTCGGGCGAAAGCCTGTCTCTTAGGGACTTCCGGTGCCAGCTCTGGGTCATGTCTTGGTCGTCTGCACGGCGAACATCTGCCGCAGCCCGATGGGTGCGGCCCTGCTGCGCCACGCCCTGGCCGCCGAGCCCGAGCCGCTCCGCTCCCTGCCGGTGATCTCGGCGGGCGTGTCGGCCCGGACGGGCGAGACCATGACGCCCCATTCCGTGACGGCCCTGAAGAAGGCGGGAATCGACGCCTCCCGCCACGCGAGCCGGCTCCTGACCCAGGATCTCCTCGACCAGGCCGTCCTCGTCCTCTGCATGACCGAGCAGCATCGGGCCCTGATCGAGGCGAGCGCCGATCCCGCGCCCCGGAACCTGTACCTCTTCCGGGAACTTATGCCCCCCGGCAGCTGCCGGGAGATCGCCGACCCGTACGGCGGAACGCTGCCGGCCTACGAGACCAGCCGCGACGAGATGGTCGAGGCCATTCCGTCCCTGGTCGCGTTCCTTAAGACACAGATGGGGCCGCGCGGGCGCCCCTGAGGCGGGCTTTCGGGTTGCGGATTACGGCGGGGCCCTCAAGTAAATCAGCCCTCCGCATGCTCAATTCCGCCAATCTCGCCACGCTCGACCCCGCCGTCCAGGCCGCCATCTCCGGCGAGCTGGCCCGCCAGCAGAGCCATATCGAGCTCATCGCCTCGGAAAACTTCACCTACCCGGCCGTGATGGAGGCGCAGGGCAGCGTGCTGACGAACAAGTACGCCGAAGGCTATCCCGGCAAGCGCTACTACGCCGGCTGTGAATTCGTCGACCGGGTCGAGCAGCTGGCGATCGACCGGGCGAAGCAGCTGTTCGGGGCCGAGCATGCCAACGTGCAGCCGCACTCCGGTTCGCAGGCCAACTTTGCCGTCTACACCTCCGTCCTGCAGCCGGGCGACAAGATCCTGGGCATGACCCTGAGCCACGGCGGCCACCTCACCCACGGCAATCCCGCCAATTTCTCGGGCAAGCTCTACAAGTTCTGCCAATACGGCGTGCGCGAGGACAACGGGCGGATCGACTACGACGAACTTGCCGCGGTCGCGATCCGCGAGCAGCCGAAGATGATCACCGTCGGCGCCAGCGCCTACTCGCGCATCATCGATTTTCCCCGCATGGCGGAGATCGCCCGGAGCGTCGGCGCCCTCCTCTTCGCCGACATCGCCCACATCGCGGGCCTGGTGGCCACCGGCCATCATCCCTCGCCGGTGCCGCATGCCGATTTCGTCACCACGACCACCCACAAGACGCTGCGCGGCCCGCGCGGCGGCCTCATCCTCTGCCGCGCCGCCCATGCCAAGGCCATCGACTCGGCGGTCTTCCCCGGCGCCCAGGGCGGCCCGCTGATGCACACGATCGCGGCCAAGGCCGTGTGCTTCGGCGAATGCCTGAAGCCGGAGTTCAAGGCCTATTCCGGCCAGGTGATCCGGAACGCCCAGGCGCTGGCGGCCGCCCTCGTGGGCCGCGGCTACAAGATCATCTCCGGCGGGACCGACAACCACCTCTTCCTGGTCGACCTGCGCGGCAACCTCCCGGACCTCGTCGCCAAGAAGGCCCAGGAGGCGCTCGAGCAGGCCTCGATCACCACCAACCGCAACACGGTTCCGTTCGAGACCCGCTCGCCCTTCCAGGCCTCCGGCATCCGGCTCGGCACCCCGGCGGTGACCACGCGGGGACTGCGCGAGGGCGAAATGGAGGAGATCGCCTCCTGCATCGACGCGGTCCTGCGCGCGATCGGCACCCCCGGCGAGGCCGCGGCGATCGCCGGCGCCCGGCAGCGGGCCCACGCCCTGATGGCGCGTTTCCCCCTTCCCTACCGGGCCTGAGCGCCCGCTTTTCGCCGTGGCCGCCCCCGCATCCGCGCCCCCGCGCCCGCTGTCGCTCGGCGTGATCTTCCTCACGCTCTACATCGACCTGATCGGGTTCTCGATCGTCTTCCCCCTCGGTCCCCAGCTGATCGAGTACTACCTGAAGCTCGACGGGCAGTCGGGGCTCCTCGGCTGGATGCTCGCCAAGAGCAACAGCGTGGCCCACCTCTTCGGCCAGGACCACGCCTTCGCCGCCGTCCTCTTCGGCGGGCTGATCACGTCCTTCTACTCGATCCTGCAGTTCGTCTTCGCGCCGTTCTGGGGCTCCCTCTCCGACCGGCGCGGGCGCCGCGGGATCCTGCTGAAGACCGTGGCCGGCACGGCCGTCGGCTACCTCGTCTGGGCCGTCAGCGGGTCGTTCTGGCTGTTTCTCGTCTCGCGGATCGTCAGCGGGGCCTTCAGCGGCAACCTGTCGGTCGTCACCGCGGCGGTGGCCGACGTGACGACGCGCCAGGAGCGCTCCAAGGCCATGGGCCTGGTCGGCGCGGCGTTCGGGCTCGGGCTGATCACCGGGCCGGCCATCGGCGGCATCAGCGCGGCGTACAACCTGCTCGGCCGGCATCCCGGCCTGGCCCGCTTCGGCGTGAATCCCTTCTCGGTGCCGGCGCTGCTGTCGTTCGCCTTCTGCCTCGTCAACCTCGCCTGGATCCAGCGCCGGTTCAAGGAGACGCTGCCGGAGTCCGCGCGCGGCGAACCCCGGGAGGCCCGCCTGCGCAACCCGCTGCGCGCGATCCTGATGCTCGACAACGCCAACGTGCGCCGCGCCAACATCGTGGCCTTCATCTACTCGACGGCGTTCGTGGCGATGGAGACCTCCCTCACGTTCCTCGCGGCCGAGCGGTTCCACTACGGCACCACGCAGAACACCTACCTCCTCGTGTTCCTCGGGCTGGTCGCGATCGTGACCCAGGGCTATCTCGTGCGGAAGCTGCTGAAGACGATGGAGGAGACGAGCATCCTCAGCGCGGGCCTCATCCTGTCGTTCTTCGGCCTCGCCGCCATCGGGCTCGCCGGCCAGCCGTGGGTGCTCTACGCCGGGCTGGCGGTCCTGGCCCTCGGCTCGGGGCTGGTCAATCCCGCGACCACCGGCCTCATCTCGCTCTACGCCGAGCCCTCGGAACAGGGCCGGGTCCTCGGGATTTTCCGCTCCCTCGGCTCCCTGTCGCGGGCCGTCACCCCGCTCCTCGCGGGCGTCATCTTCTGGGCCTTCAGCTCGCGGACCGTCTTCCTCGTGGCCGCCCTGGCCGCGGCCGGGGCCCGCCTCCTCAGCGCCCGCCTGCCCAAGCCGGTGAAATGACGGGGATCGGCCATCGGCTGTCGCGACTCGGGGCCGTTGCCTTCTGCCTGCTCGCCAGCGGCTGCGTCGTCCTGCACCGCGAGCCCCCGCGCCCCGGGCAGACCACCTTCGGGGCGCCCGTCGTCACGCTCCCCGTGCAGCTGGTCGGCAGCTTCCTCGTCCTGGAGGTGAAGTGGGACAAGTACGGGCCCTATCACTTCATCATCGATACGGGCGCCAGCGTGACCCAGGTGACCCCGGAGCTGGCCCAGCGCTACGCGGTGAAGAACGCGGTCCCGCCGGACATGCCGGAGGTGTCGGTCCGGTCGGCCGACGGGCGGGTCACGGAACTGCCGCCCACCCTGCTCAGCCGGATCGACCTGGGCCAGGCGCATTTCGCCGAGGTGCCGGCGGTGATCTACGACTGCGCCTCGTTCACCGCCAAGCTCGGGATCAAGATCGACGGCATCCTCGGGTTCCCCCTCTTCCGCGAGACCCTGCTCACGCTCGACTATCCGCGGGAGCGGGTCGTCCTGCAGCCGGCCGGCACGGCCGGGCCGGCCGGCGGCTCGGTCGTCCCCTTCGACAACGCGGCGAAAATCCCGCTGATCCCGGTGCGCCTCGGGGACCGCACGCTGTTCGCCCTGATCGATTCCGGCAGCGACGAGGTCTTCAGCCTCAATCCGATCGGGTTCGACCTGGACTTCGCCGCGGGCCCGGCGGCCGGTCCCATCATCAGCACGATCGCCGGCGACAGCCCCTCGAGGATCGGCCGGCTGAGCGGCACCCTGTACATCGGCGACTACGCCGTGCCGCACCCCATCGTGCAGATCAGCGACGAGGGCTTTGCGCTGGGCGGCGGCGCCCTGAAGTATTTCTCGGTCACCTTCGACCAGGCGCGCGACCGGGCGACCTTCGAGCGCCGGGCGGACGACCCCATCGCCATCCCCGCCCTCCGGAGCACCGGCCTCAGCTTCAGCAAGGCACCCGTCTACTGGCGCGTCGTGGGCGTCGTGCCCGGCTCGCCCGGGCAGGCGGCGGGCGTCGAGCCGGGCGACCTGGTGACCGCCATCAACGGCGAGCCGGTCGCGGCCTGGGATGCCCGGCGCTACGACCGGCTCGTGGCGAATGCCGAGGCGATCGGCTTCACCTTCCTCAACGGCACCAGCAAGGCGGAGAAGCAGCTCAGGGTCGTCGAGCTGGTGCCCTGACCCGGCGCGCGGCGGCGCGCACGAGGGGCGCGAGGCCGCAGTAGCCCGCGGCAATCCACAGCGGAGCCAGGGTCGCCCAGCCCAGGACCGCGTGGGCCGCGAGGGGAGCCAGCTGCCGCAGGCAGCTCCCCGGATCGGTCCGGGCCAGCGCCGCCAGCACCTGCGGCTGCAGGCTCGGGGCCCGGGCGCCGAGCAGCCGGTCGCCCAGCCGGATGAAGCCATAGGCGACGAGGGGATAGAGCGGCGCCGTGGCGCCGTTGACGAGCTGGATGACGGGCTGGTTCAGCCGCAGGGCGACGCCCGCCAGGATGCACAGCGGCGTCGCCGCGCCCAGGACGGGGAAGAAGGCGCAGAGGCTGCCGACCACCAGGCTGAGGCAGATTTTCTCGGGGGTGATTCCCTGCGTCAGCTGCAGGACGACCGGCTCGACGAGCCAGCGCCGCCACCGGCTCCGCCCCGCCGGCACCGCGGGCAGCGCCGCGGCGGCCGCTCCCGCAAGGGAAACGGCCCGGGACATCGGCGGATTCGCCAGGCTGCGCATGCACCAGAAAAGCGGGCCGCCCGCCCCGCCGCGATCCGCCGGGGTTAAGATTGGGTCAAGTTCGGCGGGTGCGGCCCGGCCTCATCCCCGCCGCAGCAGAAACGCGCCGCCCCCGTCGTGGCCGGTCTCCCACGGTTTGGACAGAATCTGCGCCGCGAGGGTGAACCGCCCGCCCGTCCCCGCGAGGAACGCCCCCACGACCTCCTCGTTCTCCTCCGGATCGATGCTGCACGTCGAATACACCAGCCGGCCGCCGGGGGCCACCAGGCGCGCGGCAGCCTCGAGGAGAACCAACTGCTGCTGGGCATGGCGGTGAAAATCCGCCGCCTGCAGGCGCCACTTCACGTCCACCCGGTGGCGCATCACCCCCGTATTGGTGCAAGGGGCGTCGACGAGCACGGCCGGATAGAGGTCCGGCAGCCCCTGGCCGCGCAGCATGAGGGCGGGATCGGAGCGCAGGTCGGCGGGTACCAGGGCAACCGGGACATGAGTCAGGGCAAGGTTCTCCTTCAGCCGTTCCATGCGTTCTCCCGGCAGGTCGAGGGCTACGACGCCTTCCCGACCCAACTTCCCGTAATTCGTCATAGGTGACGACTTAGCTGCCCCAGAGGCGGCTTTTTCGCCATTTATGACGAATTGCGCCAAAATATCGGCGATGAGCAGACTTTTCCCCCCGGGAGCCGCGCAGGCATCCAGGACCCATTCGCCCGAGGCGGGGGCCAGAAGTTCAACGGGAAGGCGAGCAGAAGGATCCTGCACATAGAACCGGCCCTTCTTCAGGAGGGGCTCCAATTCAGCCCAGCGACCCGGGGAAACCTCATAAAAATGCGGCCAAACCGTGGATACAAACAAAGGGGCCAGATCCTTACTTCCTGAATTATATTTATTTATGTCAAAATCCTGCTCCCGAGACCGAGCGTAGATCGGTGCCGGGCGCTGATTCCACTCCAGCAAAGCGTGGGTCGCGGCGTCGCCATGCTGCCCCAGCCACCGCTTAACCAGCCAGAGGGGGTGGGAATAGTATTCGCTCAGGGCAGCCGCCGAGGCGCCCACGGGGGGCATATCCTGCAAAGGAAGGGCCTCCGCCAGCTTCCGGGCCACGGCGTTCACCAGCCTCCCCTCGGCCGCGCTGGCCCGGACCTTGGCCTGCCCAACGGCATGGTGCACGATCCGGGCCGCCCGGCCAACGTCCGCGCCGTCCTCAATCAGCTCGAAACCGGCCAAAAAGAGCATGGCCCGGGTGCCAAAACGGGGGGGATGGGCCACGATCCGGTCCAGCGCCGCCTCGATCCGGCCGGCATGCCTCACGACCCCGTAGACCAGGTGCTGGCACCGCGCCCGGTCGGCTCCGCCGAGGGAGGAGGGCAGCTGCTCCATCAGCCGGTCGATCCGCTCGCGGTGGCCCAGCCAGCGCGCGAGGAGCCCCGCGGCGGCCGTCCAGGCGGTAGGCCGTCCTTGGGTGGTTTTCATCTCGGCAGACACGATTTGACAAGGCTCGGCATTGTCCGCTCAACTCTCCGGTTCACGCCCTCACTCACGCAACTATGAATTCCGCCTCCGTTTCCGCGCTCATCGCCAAAAATCCCTCCCTCAAGGCGGTTAAAGCCAAATTCGAGGCCATGGAGCCCGGCGCCTACGTGGTGCACCGGAGCTGGGGTTTTGGGCGGATCAAGAGCTACGACGAGTCGGCCCAGCGCCTGGCAATCGATTTCGAGGGCAAGAAGAGCCACCAGATGGATCCCATCTTCTGCGCCACGACCCTGGATGTCCTGCCGGAGAACCATCTCCTGGTCCGCAAGGAGACCGAGACGGCGAAGATCGCCGAGCTCGTGGCCGACGATCCCGCCGAGCTCGTGGTGCAGGGCCTGAAGGCCTACCCCAACAACGCGACGACCGCGATCGACCTGGAGATCACGCTGGCCCAGGTGGTCGGCGAGGAAAAATTCAAGAAGTGGTGGTCGAGCGCCAAGAAGGCCGTGGCCAAGGACCCCCGCGTCGCGGTCCCCGAGAAGAAGACCGACTGCTACATCCTGCGCGAGACCCCGATTTCCGCCGAGGACGAGATCCTCGAGCAGTTCACGTCCACCCGCTCCGCCCGCCGCCGCATCGTGCTGGCCGAGGAGCTCGTCACCGTCGCCGCCCGCAAGAACGCCAAGACGGACCTTTCCGGCGTCCTCAAGGGCGTGGCCGACGCGGTCAAGGACAGCAACCAGCTCGACGCCGCCGAGCGCCTCTATGGCGCCGCCGTGCGCGACGACCTGGCCAAGGTGCTCGGGGCCGACGCGGCCGCGCTGGAGCCGACCCAGGCGGCCCTCGTGGCCAACGCCCGCGACCTGCCCGACATCGCCGAGAAGATCCCGGTCCACTTCCAGGGGCGCTTCCTCGAGCTGATCAAGGCGACCCACCCGATCGAGTGCCGCGACATCGTCTTCAGCCTGCTCAAGGTCTCCCAGGGCAAGTTCACCACCGAATGCATCAACTTCCTGGTGGAGAACGGCCACGCCGACGACCTCGCCGCCACCCTGAAGCGCTGGCAGACCGAGCAGAACCTCCGCGCCCCGGTTCTCCTCTGGATCGTCAAGAACCGCCATGCGAAGAAGTTCGCCAAGCTGCTGAACGACCTGATCACCCCGCGGCTCCTCTCCGCCATCTTCTTCGCCATCGACTACGAGGCCCTCCAGTCCGCCAGCGCCCGCCGGATTCCCCTCGGGGAGATCCTGAGCGAGGACACCGAGCTGATCGCCGACCTCCTCTCCACCGCCGACCCCGAGACCGCGCGCGACCTGGCCAACACCCTCCTCCTGAACCAGGGTTTCGAGGAGCTGACGAAGAAGTCGCTCCTCGCCCGCTTCATCAAGATCTTCCCCAACATCCAGTCGCTGGTCGCCGCCGACGGCGAGGCGAAGGAGGAGGCGCTCCTCGTCTCGAAGGCCAGCTTCGAGCGCCGCCGCGACGAATACGAGACGATCGTCTCGAAGAAGATCCCCGAGAACTCCAAGGCGATCGCCGCGGCCCGCGAGCACGGCGACCTCAAGGAGAATTCCGAGTACAAGATGGCCAAGCAGGACCAGCAGATCCTCATGGCCCAGAAGTCCATCCTCGAGCGCGACCTGGCCCACGCCCGCGTCACCGACTTCAAGGAGGCCACGACCGAGCAGGTCGGCGTCGGCAGCCTCGTCGAGGTGCGCGCCCGCGACGGCGCCACGACGAAGTACAGCATCCTCGGCGTCTGGGACGGCGATCCGGACAACAACGTCATTTCCTACAAGACGCTGCTCGGCGCGGCCCTGCTCTCCCGGAAGCCGGGCGACGTCGTCAAGGTGAAGACCGGCTCCTCGGAGGAAACCTACACGGTGGTCAGCATCGCCCGGTACGCGGACCAGGCCTAGTTCCCCGGCCCGGCGTTCCGGCGATGGAAATCTTTCTCCAGGGCTGGGTGGTGGGTTTCATCATCGCCTCGCCCCTTGGACCCGTCGGCGTCCTCTGCATCCGCCGGACGCTCACGGAAAGCCGGCTCATCGGGATCCTGACGGTGCTCGGCGCGGCCACGGCCGACGCCATCTACGGCCTGGTGGCCGGCCTGGGCCTGACGGCCGTCTCCCACGCCCTCCTCGTCCATCGGGCGCCCCTGCGCCTCGGCGCCGGCCTCTTCCTCCTCGTCCTCGGGGTCCGCATGCTGCGGTCGCAGTCGCCCGACGCCTCCGGCCAGGCCCCGAAGACCCGCACCCTGGCCGGCGCGTATTTCTCGACGCTGCTCCTGATGCTGGCCAATCCCTTCATCATCATCTCCTTCCTGGCGGTCTTCGCCGGCCTGGGGCTGCACGAGGCCGGGATCGGCGGCGTGGCGGCCGGCTCGCTCTTCGCCGGCATCTTCCTCGGCTCGGCCGCGTGGTGGCTCATCTTCATCCTGGCCAAGAGCTGGCTGAGTCACCACCTGCAGCGGGGCGGCCTGCGCGTGATCAACCTCACGGCGGGGACCCTGATCTGCGGCTTCGCCCTCTGGCAGTTCATCGACGTCCTGCGCCGGAAGTAGGCCGCCGTTGCTCATTGAAAACGGGCCCTGATCCGTCGATCATGGCCGCCGGCATGAGCGCCTCCTGGGACACCCTCAAGACCCTCTCCGACCCGACCCGGGTGCGGCTGCTCGCGCTCGTGATGCGCGAGGAGCTTTCGGTCGCCGAGCTCCAGGAGATCCTGGGCATGGGCCAGTCGCGCATCTCCTCGCAGCTGGCGCTCCTGCGCCAGGCGGGCCTCGTCTCGGACCGCCGGGAGGGAAAGAAGGCCTTCTATTCCCTGCGGGCCAGCCTGCCCGCGCGCCAGCTGGCCCTCCTCAAGGCGGCGGCGGACGCCGTGGCCGAGCTGCCCGCCATGGCGGAGGACCGCGAGACCCTGGAACGCGTCCTCCTGAAGCGCCGGCGCGTGGCCGAGCAGTATTTCAACCTGATCGCGGGCCGGCTGGGCAAGAACTACTGCCCCGGCCGTTCCTGGGAGGCGATCGGCCACCTCGCGCTCCGCCTCGCGCCCCCGATCGTGATCGCCGACCTCGGCGCCGGCGAGGGGCTGGTCTCCCAGCTCCTGGCGCACCGGGCCAGGCAGGTCTGGTGCATCGACAACTCGCCGCGGATGGTCGAGGTCGGCACGGAGCTCGCCCGCAAGAACGGCCTCGCCAACCTCGCGTACAAGCTCGGCGACATCGAGCACGTGCCGCTGGCCGACAAGTCGGTGGACCTCGCCATCCTCAGCCAGGCGCTCCACCACGCCCAGCACCCGCAGACGGCGGTGAACGAGGCCTTCCGCATCCTCCGGCCGGGCGGCCGCCTCCTCGTCCTCGACCTCAAGGAGCACGGCTTCGAGAAGGCGCGCGAGCTCTATGCCGACGTCTGGCTGGGCTTCAAGGAGAGCATCCTGCACGGCTTCCTGAAGAAGGCCGGTTTCCAGCAGGTCGAGATCGCCGTCGTCGCCCGGGAGGAAACCGAGCCGTACTTCGAGACCCTGCTCGCGAGCGGGGTCAGGAACGCGCGCGCCTGAGCCGGCGCCCGGCCACGACCGCCGCGCCGCAGAGGCCGACGGCCCACAGGGCGAAGGTCCGCGCCTCGGGCACGACGACGGACGTGAAGTCGAGGTCGTGCAGCTCGACCCCGCAGTCGGTGAAGCTGGCGGCCACGACCTGGCCGTCGATCGTCGTGTTGTCGGTGATATTGACCTTCGGCGCGAGGACGGAGCCGTAGAAATTGCCGCCGTCCGAGATAGTGACGCCGATGTCGGAGCTGCCGGTGTCGACGAAATTCCACAGCAGCTGGTCGTCGTTCGTGCCGGAATTGAAGTTCGCCCCCGAGCCGAAGAGCGTCTGGCCGTCAGCGAGGTGCAGCACGTTGATCACGTAGTCGACGCCGGTCGGGACGTTGATCTGGATATTGCTGAACGAGGTGCCGTTGTAGGCGTTGCCCGAGAGCTTCGTGGCGTCCAGGTCGAAGACGACCACGCCGCTCGTGGCGGTGCTGTTGAAGTCCAGGTTCCCGCCGCTGACCGAGATGCTCGCCCCGGCCGTCTGCGCCTGGGTGCCCAGCGAAGTGGAAATTGTGTCGAACTCGCTCGTCTCGGTCGTCCAGTTCCAGCCGGTCGGGCCGGAATTGAGGCGCGGGTCGATCGATGCCTTGGGGTCGCTCGAATTCATGTCCAGCGTGCCGCTGCTGCCGGTCAGCCGCTTTTGGGTCGCGTCCCACGTCCAAGTCCCCGTCAGGTTCTTGGTCGAGGCGTAGCCATTGTTCTCGTAGGTCGTGTTGCCACCGAGGCTCAGCTGGCCGTTGAGGAAGAGGGAGGGGTCCGGGCTGTCGCTGAACGTGCTCGCAATCGTCCAGGCGCCGCTGATCGAGAGGTTGCCCCCCACGGCGATCCCGCCCTGGGTGTCGCTGGATCCGCTCAGGTCGACGTTGCCGAGGGATATGAGGTTGTAGTTGCGGGCGTACGCCGCAAAGGCGTTGACGTCGGAGTCGATCACCGAGACCTGGCCGCGCGCGACCGCCGCCATGCCCAAACCGAGCACGGCTCCCAAAACACGGCCCAAGGGCGCGGGGAACCTCATCAGCCATCAAGATGCCGGTCGTTCCGAAAACCGTCAAGGGATCGGCCCTAAGTAGATACGCTCATCGCCCCGGGTCCGCCCCGGAGGCGGAATCACAGATTGGCCTTGGCGGCCGCCTCCTGCAAAAGAGCCTTTTCCTCCCGGGAAACCGCGCCGGGCTGCGCCCGGGCCACGGCCGCGGCCGCCTCGGCCCGGTGGCCGAGATCGGCCTGGATCAGGGCGACCCAGAAGGAGACGTCCGGCCTCAGCCGGGCCGCCGCCGGCGCGGTCGACAGGATGGCCCAGGCGTCCGCGGCCCGCCCCATGCGCCAGAGCGCGGCGGCATGGGCCACCTGGGCCGGCAGCGAGCCCGGAAACCGCGCCCGCAGCGCCGCCGCCTGCGCCAGCGTCGACGGATCGGTGTGGTCGAGGACGGCGCCGAGCATGATGCCGGCGGACACGATCGAGGGGTCGTCCGGCAGTTGCCGACCCCAGGCGCCGTAGAGGTCGAAGAGACGCGCGAGATCGCCGCGCTGCAGGTAAAGCGTGCGCAGCGCCCCGTAGGCCCAGAAGGCCTTTGGTTCGCGCTCGAGGATCCGCCGCAGCACGGCCTCCTCGCCCCCGAAATACCGCCATTCGCTGGCCAGGCGGGCCAGCGCCCGCAGGCCCACGACCGAATCGGCCGAGGCCGCGATGGCGTCGGTCCAGGTCTGGCGCGCGTGATCCTCGCCGTAGTGCAGCTGCTGGACGCGGGCCGCGAGCGCGAGGACCTGCGCCCCCTCCGGCCACTCACCCCAGGCCCCGGCGCGGAGCAGCCCCGGGAGCCGCGCGTCGTCGTGCTCGGCGCAGATTTCCGCAGAGATGTCGGCCACGAGCCGGGCGTTGCGCACGGCCGGCGGCAGGGTGTCGACCCAGGCCAGGGCCTCGGGCCAGCGGCCGATCTCGGAAAGCCAGCGGGCCACGAGCGCCACGTCCGGCCCGGAGGGGGCGGCGGCCGACTTGATGCCCTCGATCAGGGGATTCCACGCCGGGACGGTCGGAGCCGAGAAATCCGGGGCAGCGCCCGGCGCGAAGCGGGCGAGCAGCAGGCGGAGGATGTCGGCCACCTTCGCCGGGCCGCCGAGCCGGCTCGAGGAGGAAAGCAGCTCGACGCCGGCCCGCACCCGGAAGGCGGGCTCGCCCACGAGCCGCTCCAGCTCGGCCTCGCCGGCCGCGCTCGCCGCCGGGTCCGGGCTCCATAGGCGCAGCGCGGCGTAGGTGAACTGCGCGTCGAGGTTGCCCGGCTCGGCCGCCAGGATCGCCTGCAGCTCCCGGTCGAGATCGGCGGTCCGGCCGAGGGCCATCGCCAGGGCCGCCGCGATCCGGTGAAAGGCGACGTCCCGCCGCGCGGCCGAGTCGAGGCTCCCGAGGGTCGACTCCACGGTGTCGATCCGCCCGAACCGCAGCGCGTCCTCCGCCAGGGCCAGCCGGAGCGCCATGTCCTCCGGCGCAAGCCGCGCGAGCTGCTCGCGGGCCACGAGGGTGTCGGGCGAGCCCACCTCGGCCAGGAGCTGGCCGACGGCGCGCCAGGAGTCCATGTCGCCGGGGGCCAGCTCGGTCGCGCGGCGGAGGGCGAGCATGAGGTCGCGATAATCGCGCTGCTGCGCAAAGGCCGCGGCCTGGGCCAGCGCCCGGCGGTTCTGCCAGTGCCGCCAGGCCGGGAGCCCGAGGAAATAGCCGCCGGCGCCCGCTCCCCCGAGGACCACCACGAGGAGGAGCGCCCGCAGGGTGTCCCACTGGGTCTCCGTCAGCTCGTCCGTCCAGCGGCGCAAAATGGACATGGGGTCAATCCTACCGAAAGGCTAGTTCCGCGACAAGTGTGGATGGAGCAGGCGCGGAGCCCAGGCCCGCAGCCACGCCCGCGCCGCGGCGTCGTCGGCCAGCTGCAGCTCGAAGGTCAGGTGGGCGACATCGTTGCGCCGGCGGCCCTCCCGCACCCGCTCGAGCCGGCGCGCCCGCACATCGAGGGTCGGATTCTCCGCGTCGGCGCGCGCGCCGCCGACCTCCGCGTCCCAATGGCAGAAAAAGACCTGGAGCGTCCGGCGGCCCGCGGCGAACCGGTAGGCCGCGAAGGGCACGCGGACGCCGCCGATCGGGACGACCACCTCGCCGAGGTCGGCCGCGAGCGTCACCCCGGCGCCCGGGAGGCAGACGGTGGGGTCGTGCCATTCGGGATTCTCGCCATTGGCGGCGTCGCCCTTCCAGGTGATGAGGAAGACGAGCGCGGGCCGGCCCGACTGCGGATCAGGCCGGGATAGCCCGCCCGCCGAGGAATACTGCAGGATGTCCTGGACCCGCGGAGGGAGCGGGACCGGCCGCCAGGTGTCGTCCGGCGCGGCCAGGGTCCAGTCGACGCGCTCGCCGGCCTGCCGCTCGTGGCCGCGGTACCAGGCCTCCGTGCCGGCGACCGCCGCCAGCGCGCCGGCCAGGGTCACGCCGGCCCAGGCGGCGAGGGGGCGGCCGGCCAGCGGCGCCGCCACCGGCGCCGCCCGGCCGCGGCGCAGGTGATGGCGCGCGATCCAGACGGCCGCGCCAGCCACCAGCAGCAGCGTGAGCACGAGCTCGGCCACGCCCGCGGGGTCGTGCCAGCGCTCGCTCGCCGCCAGCCCGCGCGCCGCCGCCTGCCAGGTCAGGAAGGCCGTGCGCGCGAGGTTGCCCGCCAGGGCGGCGGCACCCGCCACGACGACCAGGCCGAGGCGCCGCGGCAGGTTCAGGCGAAAGAATTCCCCGAAGAACCAGGCCGCCATCCAGACCGCCTGGAGCGAGCGCAGGCCGCTGCAGGCCTCGTCGACGCCGACCGAGCCGCTGCCGACGACGATGACATTGCCCTCGACCACGGCGGGATGGCCGCAGACCGACACGAATTCCGCGGCCAGGCGCGCGTTGGCGCCGGCGAGGTCGCCGGCGATCCATACGTGCAGCGGCGTCGGCCAGGTGAGGGCCGTGCCGACGAAGGCGAGCGGAAAGGCGAAGTGCGCCGCCCAGCCGGAGCCCCCGCAGAGGAGCAGCCCGCCGAGCGTCACGGCGCCGGCGGCGAGGGCCGCGGCCCATTGGGCGGTGGGCCATTGGGCGTTGGCCTCGAGGACCGGCAGCGCGGCCAGGTACAGGGCCAGGCCGGCCGCCACGAGCGCCCAGGCCGCCATCCGGCCCGCGCGGCCGGGCGACCGGGCCGCCGGCCGGTCCTGGCAGCGTTCCCAGGCGAGATACAGGGCCAGCAGGGGCACGCCCCAGCCAAAGGCCTGCTCCGGGGCCGCCGACCAGGCCTGCCCCCACAGCCGCAGGAGCGGCAGCCACAGGGCCGCGAGCGCGGCGGCCGCCCCGGCGCCGGCCCGGCTCACGCGAGCTTCACCCGCGCACGGTAAAAGGCGTCGCACTTGGCGTAGATTTCCTTGGCCGAGGACATCGCGAGCGCCTCGGTGGCCAGCTGCCGGGCGTCGGCCATCGTCATCGCCCGGACCAGGTACTTCACGGTGGGCAGCCACGCGGGAGTCATGCTGAGGCTGTCGACCCCGAGGCCGAGGAGCAGCGGCACGAAGATGGGATCCCCGCCCATCTCGCCGCAGACGCCCACCGGCCGCTGGTACCGGCGGGCCTCGTCCACGATGTGCTTGATCGTCCGCAGCACGGCCGGATGCGTCGGCTCGTAGAGGTGGGCGATGCGCTCATTGCCCCGGTCGATCGCCATCGTGTACTGGATCAGGTCGTTGGTCCCGATGCTGAAAAAGGCGCAGTGGGGCGCCAGGAGGTCGATGGTGGCCGCGGCGCTGGGAATCTCGATCATGGCCCCGACCTCCATCTTCTCGTCGAAGGGCTGGCCGCGCGCGCGCAGCTCGTCGCGGCACTCGGCGAGGATCTCATTGGCCCGGACCAGCTCCTCCACGCCGCTGATCATCGGGTACATCAGCTGGACCCGCCCGTGCGCGCTCG
Organism: uncultured Opitutaceae bacterium; assembly: GCA_964550715.1. GTDB lineage: Bacteria > Verrucomicrobiota > Verrucomicrobiia > Opitutales > Opitutaceae > Palsa-1447. Next base: position 11,954 of record CAZKAH010000029.1, on the reverse strand, counting down.
CGAGGAGGATGGCGCGGAGCTGGTCGCGGAAGATTTGGTGATGCTCGAGGCAGAAGCGGATCGCCCGGAAGCCCATGAACGGATTGGCCTCGTGGGGGAAGAGGTCCGGATGCGAGGCCAGCGGCTTGTCGCCGCCCAGGTCCAGCGTGCGGATGATCACCGGCAGCGGGGCCAGCGCCGCCGCCGCGCGCTGGTAGGCGAGGAACTGCTCCTGCTCGGTGGGAATCCGCGATGAGCTGAGATAGAGGTACTCGGTGCGAAACAGGCCGATCCCCTCGGCCAGGTGCTCGAGCACCTGCGGGATCTCCTCCACCTTCTCGATGTTGGCCATCAGCTTGACGGCCGTCCCGTCGAGCGTGACCGCGGGCTGGCGGCTGCTCTCGAGGAGATGCTGCTCGAACGACTTCTTCTGCGACTGGATCTTGCCGTAGCGGAAGAGCGTCTCCTGCGTCGGGTTGATGATGACGATGCCGTCATAGCCGTCCACGATCAGCTTGTCGCCGGTCCGGACCCGCTTGGTCAGGTCGCGGACCGCCACCACCGCCGGGACCTTCATCGAGCGGGCGACGATCACCGCATGGCTCGTCTTGCTCCCCGAGTCGGTGACGATGGCCAGCGCCGCGCTGCGGTCGATGCTGGCCGAGTCGGAGGGCGAAAGGTCGTTGGCCACCACGATCCGCTTTTCCGCCAGCCGGCTGAGGCTGTTCTCGGCGTGCCCCAGGAGGTTCTGCAGGACGCGCTGGGCGACGTCGCGGATGTCGCCGGCGCGCTCGCGCAGGTATTCGTCGTCGATCTTCGAGAAGGCGTTGATGTACCGCTGCGCGACGCCGTTGAAGCAGGTCTCGATGTTGCGGCCGGTGGTCTCGAAATCGCGGATGGTCTCGGTGATGAGCGCCTGGTCCTCCAGGACCAGGAGGTGTGCGTCAAAGATCCGCGCCTCATCCGCCCCGAGGTTCTTCTCCACCTCCGACTGGATCTTCGCGATCTGCTGGCGGGTGACCAGCAGCGCCTGGTCAAAGCGGGCGATCTCGTCGATGCGCTTCTCCAGATCCACTTGGTAGCTTGGAACTTCGACCTGGCTCTGGAGGTAGACGAAGATTTCGCCATAGGCGATGCCCTGCGAGGCGGAGATGCCTTGCACGACGACTTCCTCCTTGGCGCGGTTATCCTGGGACATGGGGTGACCGCCGGGCTGACGCGGGCGGAGCCAGAGGATAAACGCCCCCCGCGCGCCGGGGGTCAAACGGGAATTTGACCCGCGCCGGGGAAATCGTCCCTCAGGCCACCCGGGTCTCCTGAATGAACGCGCGCGGGCCCCAGGCCTCCCGGATGGCCGCGAGCGCAGAGGCCGGCGCGGACTGGCCGGCGGGCAGCAGGGCAAAGCACGCGCTCCCGCTGCCGCTCAGCCGCGGGGAGAGGCCGCAGCGCTCCCGCAGGCGGTCCAGCAGGACGGGCAGCGCGGGAAACTTGGCGAAGGCGACGGCTTCCATGCCGTTGGCGAGCAGGGCCTCCGCCGGGGCGTCCCCCCCCACCCATCCGGCGACCCGGGCCTCGGCCTCGGCCGCGGGGAGATAGGCGCCGGCCGCGGCCAGCCGGCCGTAGGCCCAGCCGGTCGCGATCGGGAAGCCCGGCTTGAAGACCAGGACGGCGCGGCCGCGCAGCCGCCGCGCCGCGGCGGCGGGCAGCGCCGCGATCCGCTCCCCCCGTCCCCGCATCACCACCGGGCCATCGGCCAGGAAGAGCGCGCAATCCGAGCCGAGCCCGGCAGCCAGCGCGGCCAGCTGCTCCCCGCCGAGCGGACCGCCGGCGAGCTGGTTGAGCGCGCGGAGCGCCGCCACCGCGTTGCTGCTGCCCCCGCCCAGGCCCGCGCCGACCGGAATCCGCTTCTCCAGGACAAAGCGCACGCCGGAGCCCCAGCCGGTGGCGGACCGAAACGCCCGCGCCGCCCGCAGGACGAGATTGGTCTCGTCGGCCGGCACTCCGGGATCGTCACATTCCAGGACGAGATCTCCGCCGGCCAGGGCGCTGGCCGCCAGCCGGTCGCCCCAGGCGAGGGGCGCGGCCACCGAGACCAGCTCGTGGAAGCCGTCGGCCCGCCGGCCGGTGATGGCGAGGAAAAGGTTCAGCTTGGCCGGGGAAAAGACCTCCACGGCCGCCGCGGCGTGCTGCTCGGCTGGATCCATCTGGTCTCTCCGGTAATCGCTGGTAATCCTCCGGGAGACAAAGCAAAATCCTGCCGTGCCCTGCGATCTCATCCTGGTCCTCGATGCCCCCTCCCCGCGCGAGGTCGCGCCGGTCCTGCGCCGCCTCTCCGGCTCGGTTCATTGGGTCAAGATCGGCCTGGAGATGTTCACCGCCCGCGGTCCCGACTGCGTCCGCGAAATCGCCGGCCTCGGCTTCGACGTCTTCCTCGACCTGAAGCTGCACGATATCCCGAACACCGTGGCCAAGGCGGTGGAGTCCGCCGCGCGCCTGCCGATCAAGATGCTGACCCTCCACGCCTCGGGCGGGCGGGAGATGATGCGCCGCGCGGCGCAGGCCCAGCGCGACCACGCCCCCGACCTCCTCCTGCTCGGCGTCACCGTCCTCACCTCCTTCGGCGAGGGCGACCTGGGAGAGATCGGCGTCTCCGGCGCCCCCGCCGACCAGGTGGTCCGGCTCGGCCGGCTGGCGGCCGCCGCCGGCCTGCGCGGCCTGGTCTGCTCGCCGCTGGAAATTGCGCCGCTGCGGGCGGCGCTCCCCGCGGGCATGCAGCTCGTCACGCCCGGCATCCGGCCGGCCGGCTCCGGCGCGGACGACCAGACGCGCGTCATGACGCCCGGCGAGGCGGCCCGCGCCGGCGCCAATTTCATCGTGGTGGGCCGCCCGGTCTTCCAGGCGCCCGATCCCGCCGCCGCCGCCGCCGCGATCCTGGAGGAGCTGGCGGCCGGCTAAGGCGACCATGGCCCGCACCGCCGTCATCCTCCTCGCGGCCGGCAGCAGCCGGCGCATGCAGGGCGCCGTGCCCGACAAGGTGCTGGCCCCGCTGTGCGGCCGGCCGGTCTTCACGTATGCGGCGGCCGCTTTCCTGGCCAGCGGGGTCGCGGACTTTTACGCGGTGGTCTATCGCGACCAGCGGCAGATGCTGGAGCTGGCCGCCTACGCCCCGACGCCGGCGGTCTTCGTCCGCGGCGGCCGCGAGCGGCAGGACTCCGTGCGGCTCGCGCTGGCCGCCCTCCCCGGCGATGTCGACCACGTCTTCATCCACGACTGCGCGCGGCCGCTCGTCCGGCCCGAGCAGCTGCGCGCCCTGCACCGGATCGTGCGGCGCCGGCGCGCGGTCGTCCTGGCCCACCGGGTGACCGACACGATCAAGGAAAAGAGGGGCCGCCTCCGCACGCTCGACCGCTCCCGCCTCTGGGCCATGGAAACGCCGCAAGTCTTTGCGCTCGACCTGATCAGGCGCGGCTACGCGCGCGCGCTGGCGCGGGGTTGCCGCGTGACCGATGATGCCGCCGCCGTCGAACTCCTCGGGCGGACCGGCCCCGCGGTCGAGCTCCTGGAGAATCCCCACCCCAATCCGAAGCTGACGACGCCGGCCGACCTCGCCTACGTCGAGTACTTGCTCCGCTCGCGCCCGAGCGACTAACCTCCGCCCCATGCTGCGCATCGGCCACGGCTACGACATCCACCGCCTCGTCCCCGGCCGGCCGCTGATCCTCGGCGGCGTCCGCTTCGCCACCGACTACGGCCTGGAGGGCCACAGCGACGCCGACGTCCTGACCCACGCGATCTGCGACGCCCTCCTCGGCGCGGCGGGCCTGCCCGACATCGGCCACTTCTTTCCCAACACGGACCCGGCCTGGAAGAACGCGGATTCGCAGGCGTTGCTGGTCCGGGTGATCGCCGAGCTCGCCGCGCTCGGGTTCACCCCCGGCAATATCGACGCCACCGTCATCGCGGAGCGACCCAAGCTCCAGCCGCAGCTCGCCGCCATGAAGGCGGCGCTCTCGCGGTCGACCGGCCTTCCGCCGGACGCCATCGGATTGAAGGCCACGACCAACGAGGGCGTGGACCAGATCGGGGCGGGCGCCGCCATCGCGGCGCACGCCGTGGCGCTGATCGGAAAATCCTAGGCGCGGGTGGCGAAAAGAGCCATGGGCCGCCGGCTTCCGCCCCTCCTGCTCCTCCTGGCGGGCCTCCTGCCGAGCGTCGGCTGCGGGCGCCGGGAAACCATCGTCCAGCGCGGCGACCGCGAGCAGGTGCTGCACCGCGGCCTCGGCTACGAGGTCACCGACCTCGATCCGCAGCTCGCCACCGGGATCGGGGAGGGAAATGTCTTTGCCGCGCTCTTCGAGGGCCTCGTGTCCGAGGATCCGCACGACCTGCATCCGGTTCCGGGAGTCGCGGAACGGTGGGAAACTTCGCCGGACGGGCTGGGGTACACGTTCTTCCTGCGCGCGGACGCCCGCTGGTCCAATGGGCGGCCGGTGACGGCGCAGGATTTCGTGGATTCCTGGCGCCGGATCCTCACCCCTTCCCTCGCGTCCGAATCCGCCGATTTCCTGGACGTCCTGCAAGGGGCCGAGGCCTTTCATCGGGGACTGACGAAGGACTTCACCCAGGTCGGCGCAGTCGCCACCGGTCCCCGCACCCTGCGGGTCACCCTCGACCATCCCACCGCCGATTTCCTCGCGCGGCTGACCCACTGGGCGTGGTCGCCCGTCTACCTGCCCGCGATTGCGGCCGGGGGGCCGGTTTACGAGCGCGGCAACCGGTGGACGCGGCCGGGACACCTGGTCGGCAACGGGCCCTTCGTGCTCAAGTCGTGGGACACCGACCGCCGGATCGTCGTGGAGAAATCTCCCACCTACTGGGACGCCGCCCGGGTGCGGCTGCAGGCCGTCGATTTTTACCCGACCGACAACCTCGAAGCGGAGGAAAGGGCGTTCCGGGCCGGCCAGCTCCATCTCACCGACGCGCTGCCGGACGGCAAGGTCGACACCTATCGCCGGGAGGCCCCCCGGTTCCTGCGCATCGACCCCTACCTCGGGACCTACTACTACGCCTTCAACCTGCGGCGGACCTACCTGGGCGATGCGCGGATCCGGCGCGCGCTGGCCCTGGCGGTGGATCGGCGGGCCATCGTGGACCGGATCCTGCGGGGCGGGCAGACCCCGGCCGCGGCGCTGACCCCGCCCGGGCTGGAAGGCTACGCCCCGCCGGATGCGCTCGGGACCGACTTCGCCGAGGCGCGCCGCCTGCTGGCCGAAGCGGGCTACCCCGGGGGCAAGGGCCTGCCGCCCTTCGAGCTGCTCTTCAACAATTCCGAGAACCACAAGCTGATCGCGGAGGCCGTGCAGGAGATGTGGCGGCGCGAGCTCGGCGTCGAGGTGCGGCTATCCAACCAGGAACTGAAGATCGTGCTGGCGGCCCGCCAGGCCGGCGACTTCCAGGTCGTGCGGGGGTCCTGGATCGCGGACTATCCGGACCCGGCGTCCTTTCTCGACGTCTGGCGCAGCCGCAGCGGGAACAACTACACCGGGTGGTCGGATCCCGCCTATGACGCGCTGCTCTTCGCGGCCGAACGCACGCCCGGCCCGGCGGCGCGCGCCGCGCTCTGGCGGAAGGCGGAGGACATTCTGGTCGAGGCGGCCCCGATCATTCCCATCTACCACTACACCCACGTCTTCCTGATCCAGCCCTCCGTCCACGGGTGGTTCCCCAACCTCCTGGACCACCATCCCTACAAATATGTCTGGCTCGAAGCCGGTCCCTGAGCGGTTCGTCCTCCCCGCGGCGGCCGTCCTCGCCCTCGCCGCGCTCGCCGCCTATCACGGCATCTTCTCAGTGCCGTTCGTCTTCGACGACTTCAACGCGGTCACCCTCAATTCCACGATCCGGCACCTGGCGCCGCCCTGGGAGGTGCTGCGGACCCCGCAGGGCACGGGGTCCGAGACCGACGGCCGCCCGCTCGCCAATCTCTCCCTGGCGGTCAACTACGCGATCAGCGGCACGGCCCCGTGGAGCTATCATGCGCTCGCCCTGCTGCTCCATGTCGGGGTGGCCCTGGCGCTTTTCGGGGTGCTGCGGCGGACGCTGGGGCTGAAAGCCGAAGGGTGGAGGGCGAAAGGCGAGAGTTCGGAATCAGGCGCCAGGGGAGATTCCACGCTGTGGGCGTTCGTGATCGCCTTGCTTTGGACGGTCCATCCCTTGTTGACGGAGACGGTGACGACGGTCGCCCATCGGACTGAGCTGCTCGTGAGCCTGTTCTATCTGCTCACCCTCTACTTTTTCATCCGTTACGCCGAGGTGGCTGAAAAACGGGTGGCCGGAAGCAGCCAGCCGGATCGTATCTTGCTTTCCGCTTTCCGCCTTTCGCTCTTCTGCTCCTGCGTCCTGGGAATGCTGAGCAAGGAGGTCATGGTCTCGGCCCCGCTGATCGTCTTTCTCTACGACCGGACGTTCGTCGCGGGCAGTTTCGCCGAGGCCTGGCGCCGCCGGCGCGCCCTTCACCTCGGGCTTGCCGGCACCTGGCTGGTTCTCCTCGTCCTCAGGCTCGCCGCGCCCGGCCGCGGGGGCACGGGCGGCTTTGGCCTCGGCATGAGCCCGTGGCACTACGCCCTGACCCAGTGCCGGGCCCTGGTGCTCTACCTCCGGCTCTCCTTCTGGCCGCATCCGCTGATCCTGGACTATGGCGACAGCGTCGTCCGGCAGCTGGGCGCAGTCTGGCCCCAGGGCCTGGCGGTGCTGGCCTTGCTGGCGGCCACCGGCCTCGCCCTCTGGCGCCGGCCGGCGCTCGGCTTCGCCGGAGCGTGCTTCTTCGCCATCCTCGCGCCCAGCTCCAGCTTCCTGCCTCTCGTCACCCAGACGATCGCCGAGCACCGGATGTACCTGCCCCTGGCGGCCGTGCTGTCCGTCGCGGTCTGCGGCCTGCGGGCCGCCGGCGGCGCGCTGCGGCGGGAATCCGCCCGGCCGATGGCCGGGGCACTGGCGGCCACCGCCGTCGTGCTGGGCCTCGCCACGGCCCGACGCAACCACGACTACCAAAGCGGGGTCTCCATCTGGGCGGACACGGCCGCCAAGCTGCCCGGCAACCCCCGCGCCCATGACAACCTGGCGAATGCACTGCTGGAGGTGAACCGCCGCCCGGAGGCGATCGCCGAATACGAGACCGCGCTCCGGATCGACCCGCATGACGTCCAGGCCCACTACAACCTGGGCAACGAGCTGCTGGCGTCCGGAGAGCTGGCCGGGGCCATTGAGCACTATCGGGCGGCCCTGCACACGTTTCCCTCCTTTGTCCTGGCGCATGACAACCTGGGCGACGCCCTGCTCCGGTCGGGCCGCCTGGCGGAGGCGATCGAACAGTATGCCGAGGCGGTGCAGTCCAACCCGGCGCACCCGGGCGCGCACTACAACCTGGCCAACGCCCTGGCCAAGGGCGGGCGCCTCACCGCCGCGATCGGCGAGTATGAGGCGGCCCTGCGCCTGGCGCCCGACATGGCGGACGCCCACTTCAATCTCGCCCTGGCGCTGGTCCGGGCCGGCCGCCGGGAGGACGCGATGGAGCAGTACCGCATCGTCCTGCGGCTGAATCCGGCCGACGCGGACGCGCGGCGCAACCTGGATCGTCTCCAGGGTCCATGAGCGCCGCACTGCCACGCCCGCCCCCCTGGTCGCTGCTGGCCGGCCTCGCGGTCATCGCCATCTACGCCCTCATCGCCGGGACGGCGGCGTCCGAACTGGGGAGCCGGACGCCCGGCGAAGACTACTACAATCGCCAGGCCGACGGATTCGCCCACGGCCGCACCTCGCTGGACCTGGCGGTGCCCTCGTGGCTCGCGCAGCTTCCAAATCCCTATGACGCCGGCGCCAATGCACCGTTCCAGGGCCAGAGGTATTCACCCGGGCGGATCCACGATCTCAGCTACTACCACGGCAGGCTGTACCTCTATTTCAGCGCCATTCCCGCCGTCGTGCTCTTCCTGCCGTTTCATCTCCTGACCGGCGCCTACCTTTCCCACCAGCTGGCGTGCTTCACGTTCTGCAGCCTCGGGTTCCTCGCCGCCGCGGCCCTGGCCGGTTCCATCCGGCGGTGGTGCTTCCCGCAGGCCGGGCCGGGCATGGCGGCCCTGGGAATCCTGGCCCTCGGCCTGGTCCCCGTGACCCCGATCGTCCTCGAGCGGGCGGATGTGTGGGAGGTGCCCATCACCGCCTCGTACGCGTTCTGGATGCTCGCCCTCCTCCTCGTCTGGGAGGACCTGAAGCGCTCCCGCCCCTCCGGGATGATCCTGGCGGGCGCGGGCGCCGCCATCGGCCTGGCCATCGGCTGCCGGCCCAACAGCGCCCTGGGCGCGGCCCTGCTCCTCGTGCCGCTCTGGCACCTGGGCCGGCGCGGCGCCGGGCCGGCGGACCCGGCGCGGTGGCCGGGCGCCGCGGCGCTCCTCCTGCCCGTCGCCGCGATCGCCGCCGGACTCCTCGCCTACAATCACGCCCGCTTCGGCGACCTGCTCGAATTCGGGCAAAGTTACCAGATTGCCGGAGGCGAGCAGCAGGCCGTCCGGCGGTTCAATCCCGCATTTCTCTGGTACGATTTCAGGCTGTATTTCCTGGAATACCCCGGCTGGCAGCGCGCCTTCCCCTTCGTGCGGGCCTTCTCGCCGCCGCCGATGCCCGCGGGCCACAACCCGGGGGACAATCCCGTGGGCGCGCTCACCCTGCTGCCGTTCCTCCTCTGCGCCGCGGCCCTCCCGCTCGGGTTCTCCCGCAATCGGGACCCGTCCCGCGCCCCGCTGCCGGCGATCTGCGGGGCGGTCGCCATCGTTTTCGCCGCGATCGCCGCGCCCCTATGCCTCTTCATCTCCGCCTGCGTGCGCTACCAGCTCGAGTTCCTCCCCGCGCTTTGCCTGCTCGCAGTCCTGGGATTCTACGCGCTCGCCGGGGGTCCGTCCCGCGGCGGACTCCTCCGCCGGGGGCTGCGCGCGGCCGCCGGCACGGCCGCGGCGGCCTCCATCGCCTTCACGCTGCTCACGACCCTGAGCCATCGCAGCGAGGCGGACACCGTGCACGGCATGATCGTCGCGCAATCCGGCCGGCCCGAGGAGGCCGCCGCGTGGTACCGGCGCGCGGTCCGCCTGCAGCCCAATGCGGCGATGGCGCGGGTGGGCCTGGCCGAAATCCTCGCGCGGGAGGGCCGGTTCGGGGAGGCCGCCGCGGAATTTGCCCGCGTGGAAAGGACCGATCCGAATTCGCCGACGATGCATCTCCACTACGGCTACGTCCTCTACCGCCTGGCGCGGCCCGCGCCGGCGGCGGAGGAATGCGCCTGGGCGCTCAAGCTCCAGCCCGACTATCCCGAGGCGCAGGCGTTCGCGCAGATGCTCGCCCGGTCCCGCGGGCCCTAGCCCGGAGCCAGCGCGCGCCGGAGCTTCGCGAGCTTCGGCCGGATCACGACCGAGCAATACCCCTGGTCGGGATGCTTGGCGAAGTAGTCCTGATGATATTCCTCGGCGGGCCAGAAGGTCGTGAGGGGCGCGATTTCCGTCGTGATCGGATCAGCCCGCCCCTTTTGGGCCGCGGCGCGCGACCGCTCGGCCGCCGCCTGCTGCTCGGGGCCATCGGGGAGGATGATCGAGCGGTACTGCGTGCCGTGGTCGTTCCCCTGGCCGCCGACCTGCGTCGGATCGTGCGCGAGCCAGAAATAATCCAGCAGCGCCTCGAGCGTCACCCGGGCCGGATCGTAGTCGATCCGGATGACCTCGGCGTGGCCCGTCCGGCCGGTGCAGATCTGCTCGTAGGTGGGATTCTCGCCGCGGCCCGCTGCATAGCCGCACGTGACCCCCGTGACCCCGGGCAGGAGCCGGTAGGCGGCATCCGTGCACCAGAAGCAGCCGCCGCCCAGCACCAGGGATTTCGTGCCCGCCGCCGGAGCGCCGGTCATGAGGCCTTCCCTTCGCCGCCGCGGGCCGCCAGCCAGCCCTCGTATTCCTTCCTCGGCATGAAGCGCAGCGCGGCGGAGTTGATGCAGTACCGGAGCCCGGTCGGCGCCGGACCGTCGGGAAACACGTGCCCGAGATGGGCGCCGTCCACCGCGCAGTGAACCTCCGTCCGCGTCATGCCGTGGCTCGCGTCGGTTGTCTCGGCCGCGAAAGCCGGCTCGATGGCCTTGGTGAAGCTCGGCCAGCCCGTCCCGCTCTCAAACTTGTCCCGGCTGTCAAAAAGCGGCGTCTCGCTGCAGACCGAGAAATAGACCCCGTCCTCGTGGTGGTCCCAATAGGCGTTCCGGAATGGCGGCTCCGTGCCCTGCTGCCGCGCGACCCGGTATTGGACCGGCGTCAGCAGCCGCTGCCATTCCGCAGCGGTTTTCTGGATGGCGGCCCGGGACAGGTCGATGACCGCCTGGGAAGGAAGGCCGCAGGCGGACTTGGAGTCCCCGACCCGGGAGGTGTCTCCGGTGGAAGGAAGAGAGGGCTTTTTCATGGTGGAGAAAGGGCGGGCTTGCCTCCCATCGATAGCCCGATCCCCGGGAAACGCAACGGGCGGAACGCGGCCCCGGCCCGTGCGTCACAGCCGGGTGAAAAGATGCCGGCCCGGGCGGTTCCCGCTCGCCTGGCGCGCGAGGTGCTCCTAGCACGGAGAGCGGAAAGCCGAGGCCATGCCCTTCACGATCACCATCACGGAGACCGACTACTTCATGCCGGAGGACGGCGCGGTGGCCCAGCAGCGGTTTCTCGCCCTGCTCGCCAACCCCGGGGAGGTCTGGATCTGCGCCTACGGCTTCACCCTCCAGCCGATGTTCGACGAGCTGGCCAAGGCGGACGCGGCCGGGGTCCAGATCCATGTCCTGCTCGACCACAGCGAGGAGGCCGGCGCGGCCGAGCAGCCGAAGGTGAAGGCGCTCGTCTCCAACCTGAAGCACGGCGACGTCACCATCACGACCGCGGGCATCAACAGCGCCGCCCCCTCGCAGATCTGGCACTGGAAGGGCATGGTCGTCCTGACCGCCGGCAAGGCCGACTACGATTGCTGGGAGGGCAGCACCAATTTTTCCTCCAGCGGCTGGCTGCAGGGCAATTCGGCGCGGGTCTTCGCCTCCACGGTCTGGGCGCAGAAATTCATCGCCCAATTCGAGGTGCACCGGGCCTGGGCCCGGCAGAACGAGCCCCAGTACCAGCTGCCGACCGCAGCGGCGCTCGCGAGTTCGAAAAGCTCGGCCACGAGCCCGGGCGGCATCCCTCTGGCCCCTGCGGCGAAGCCGGCGGCGGCCAAGCCGCCCCCCAAGCCCTAGTTCCTGAGCCCCCGCGCGTCGCGCTCGCGGAAGACCTCGCGGGCCGACACCGCCGCATTCGAGGCCGCCGGGAAACCGGCGTAGACCGCGAGCTGGATGATGATCTCGAGGATCTCCTTCCGGCGGCAGCCGACATTGAGGGCCCCGTGGATGTGCGACTTGAGCTGCGGCTGGGCATGGCCGAGCGCCACGAGGCCCGCCACCGTCGCGATCTGCCGCTCCCTCAGGGTGAGCCCCTTCCGGGAGTAGATGTCGCCGAAGGCAAACTCCACGATGTACCGCGCGAGGTCGGGCGAGATCTGCCCCAGTCCGGCGACCACGGCCTCACCGCCGGCGCCGTGGATATGCCGCAACAGCTTCTTCCCGCGAACCAGCCGGTCCGCGCCCTTTCTGGCCCGGGCCTTCATCCCCCACCAGCGTCGCGGGCCCGGGCTTCAAATATCTGCCGCGCCGCCAGGAAGGCCGCCACCCGGTTGGCGGCCTCCCGGTCCCGCTCGCCCGGCGCCCCGGGGTCCGGCGCGGCCGTGTCGCGGTGGTTGGCACGGACCGAAAGCACCGGTTTGCCCTGCTTGAGGAGAACGAGGGAGCAGACAACGATCGCGGGGTCGGGCTGGGTGAATCCGATCTGCAGGACAAAGGAAGCGTCAGCCTTGCTGCTGGGCGTCAGGCCGTACTTCCGCAGGAC
>CAZKAH010000028.1:0-34345 GCA_964550715.1 uncultured Opitutaceae bacterium | reverse complement strand
ACCCGATCGCTCATTCCGACCACCTCGGGCAGCTCCGATGAGACCATGATGATCGACCGCCCCTGAGCCGTGAGCGATCGCATCAGGCCGTAGATTTCCGACCGGGCTCCCACATCAATGCCCCGGGTGGGCTCGTCGAAGACCAGGATCCGGCAGTCGGCGAACAGCCATTTGGCGATGACGACCTTCTGTTGGTTGCCGCCGCTCAGGGTGCTGGCCGGCTGCCGGGTGGACGAGGCCCTTATCGACAGCCGGTTGACGAGACGAAGGACCGCCGATTCCCCCCGCCGGCGGCTCAGCCAGCCCCCGACCGGGTGGCGAAGCGCGGACAGGTTAGTGATGACGACATTCTCCGCCACGGAAAAGGGCAGGATCAGCCCCTGGTGCCGGCGGTCCTCCGGCAGGAGGCCGATGCCCCGGGCCCGGGAGTCCGCCGGGGTGGACGGGTCGAACGGACGGTCGTGGCAGGTGACGTCGCGGACATGGGCGCGGTCGGCACCCAGCAGCGCCCTGACGACCTCGGTGCGACCGGAGCCGACGAGTCCCGCGAAGCCGAGAATCTCACCCTCGCGCAGGCCGAAGCTCACGGCGGGAAGCCGGGGCTCGAGTTGGAGGCGCTTCACCTTTAGGATCACCGGGCCGGGCGGGGTGGCGGGCCGGGCCGGGAATTCGTGGATGATGTCGCGCCCGGCGATCAACCTGACCAGCTCCTGAGGCGTGCACTCGGACACCGGCCGGATGCCGACGGAACGCCCGTCTCGCAGGCAATGCACGCGCCCGGCGATCTGGAAGATTTCGTCCAGGTGATGGGAGATGAAGATCATGGCCACCCCGGTGCGCTGCAGCTCCCGCATCACGGCGAAGAGACGCTTCACCTCGCCGCCGGTGAGCGTGGCGGTGGGTTCATCCAGGATGAGAATGCGCGCGGAGCGGCCCAGGGCCTTGGCGATTTCGACAAACTGCTGCTCGGCGATGCTGAGCTGGGAAACCAGCCGGCTGGCATCGAGGTCGACCCCGAGGCGTTGCAGGAGCGCGCGGGCCTCCCGCCTCATGGCTGACCGGTCGAGCAGGCCCCACGGGGTGCGCCGTTCCCGCCCGAGAAAGATGTTTTCGCAGGCGGAGAGATGGGGCACCAGGCTGAACTCCTGGTAGATGATGCTGATGCCGTGTTTCTGGGCTTCGGACGGATCGGCCAGCCTGACCTCGCGCCCCTCGATCAGAATCCGGCCCTCGTCCGGCCGGTGCACTCCGGCGAGAACCTTGACCAGGGTCGATTTTCCCGCGCCGTTTTCCCCGAGCAAAGCCAGGATTTCACCGGCCTGGAGGTCCAGGTCCACCCGGGTCAGCGCCCGCACGCTGGCGAAGCGCTTGGTGACGCCCCTCAATTCCAGGAGGTTGTTGCTCACGGCGCGGAGAGGCGAAAAAATCCACCAGCGACGGAGATCCGGGGCCGCCGTGGACCGTGGCCGCGCCGTGTCACCGGGACCCTCCCGTCACCAAGAAAATCCCCGGGCATTGTCCTGGGTGATCAACCTGACGTCCACCGGAACGGTCGCGGGGATGTTCGCGCCCCAATACCGGGCCAAGGCCATGCCGAGCGCGATCCGGATCTCGTCGCGCGGGAACTGGGCGGAGGTGGCCTTGAAGGGGCCGCCCTTTTCGATGGCGGCCACCGCCTCGGAGAAACCGTCCACGCTGACCAGGACAATGGGCTTCCGGGAGGACTCGATGGCGGAAAGGGCGCCGAGTGCCCCGCCGTCATTGACGCTGAAGATCCCGGCGAGATCCGGGTTGGCCTGGATCATGTTTTCGGTCACGGAGAGGGCAACGGGCCGTTCCTGCCGTCCATTCTGCGTCGTCACGATCGCGATGCCGGGAAAGTGTCCGATGGCATCGCGGAAGCCCCTCACCCGTTCCAGAATCGGCACCACGGGAATGCCGTCGAGGATCGCCACCTTGCCCTGACCCCCCAGACACTTGCCGAGAAATTCGCCGGCGAGCCTCCCGGCATCGTAATTCTTCGATCCAACATAGCAATCGATCGGTCCGGCCGCCTGTGCGTCAACGGCGACGACGACGATGCCAGCCCGTTTGGCGTCCCGCACCACGCCCTCCACCGCCACCGTGTCGGTCGGGTTGATGAGCAGGATATTGATCTTCTTTTGGATCAGGTCCTCGATGTCGTTGATCTGCTTGGTGACGTCATGGTGGGCGTCGGCGTAAGAGGCCTCGGCGCCGATCGTGGCCGCCATTTCGTCGATGGTCTGCTTCATCAGGACGAAGTAGGGGTTGTCCATCTCCTGAAAGGAGACGCCGATTTTGATCCCAGCCCTCCCGGCGGAGGACGCCGGGGGCTTCGGCTTGCAGCCGGGGGTGGCGGCCAGCAGCACCAGGCCCAGGATGGCAGCGGTGCGACCGAGGGCCTTGGCCGCGGCGCCCCCGGTTCCGGATGACTCGTGATGTCTCATGGGGTTCGGTCGTGGCGGAAGGGAGGGCTCAGGGTTCCAGGGTCACCTTTACTGAGGTGAGCCCATTCACCACCTTGTCGATGCCGCTCTGAAAATTCATCAGGGGCAGGCGATGGGTCACAATCTGATCCATGGGAAGGAGCCCTTGCTCGATCATGCGGATCGCGACCGGGTAGCAGTACGGCCCCAGGTGCGCGCCGTGGATGTCGAGTTCCTTGCTGTCGCCGATGATGGTCCAGTCGACGGTGACCTTTTCCCGCATGACACTGAATTCGACAAAGGTGCCAAGCTTCCGGATCATATTCAGGCCCTGCTCGACGGCGGCGGGCGCGCCCGTCGCCTCGATGTAAACATCGCAGCCGTAGCCCTCGGTAAGATCCCGCACCCTCTGGACGGCGTCCTCCTTCCGGGGATTAATGCCGATGTCCGCGCCACAGCTCTTGGCCACCTCCAGTCGGTCGTCATTCAGGTCGAGGGCGATGATGCAGGCGGGTCCCTTCATCCGGGCGGCCGCCACCATGCCCAGTCCCAGCGGCCCGCAGCCGGCGATCACCACCGTGTCCTGATATTGGATGTTGCCTCGTTCCACCGCGTGGATGGAGCAGGCCAGCGGCTCGATAAACACGGCGTGGTGCAGGGGGATGGATTTTGGGACCTGATAGTTCCGGGCGCCGGCCGGGAAGAGCATGTATTCGGCCCAGGAGCCAAAGGTCTTCTGTCGGAAGCCGTAAATATCGTGGACCGCGCACATCCAATATTGGCCCCGCTGGCAGTAGCGGCAATGGCCGCAGGGAACAATCTGCTCGCTGATGGCGTGATCCCCGATGGCCAGGCCGTACAAGTCGCCGGCGCCTTCGCCCAGGCTGACCACCTCGCCGACAAATTCATGCCCCGGAGTGACCGGGGGCTGGCAATAGCCGGGGCGATCCTTGTCCCCCCAAAACATGGGGGCTCCAGTGTAGCATTTGATGTCGCTCGCACAGATGCCCGTGCTCTTGACCTTGATGACCAGCTCTCCCGGGCCGGGCCGGGGAACGGGGCGCTCCTCCAGGCGATAATCGCCGGGGCCATGGGCCACAACCGCAGCCATCGATTGGGGTAATCTGATCGGGGGACGCATCTGCCGGCACGCTGGACTGGTTTGCCCAGCCAAAGCCTTTCGGCCCGAGATTTTCGGGCGATGCCCGGGAAGGCAACGATTATCATCACGGGCGATAGCTGGAGGCGAGCGTTGCCCCGGATCGGCCACACCGTTCGGCTGCCGGGCACCACTGCGATTCGGGCCGCCCGGCGATCGGCGATCAGCCCGCGCAGGATCCCCGCCATTCCCGCAACGGCGATGGTCTGCATGCCTGACGGGATGGTTAATGCCCTTTGACTTGGCCGTGTTTTCGGCCAAATTCGGGCGTCGCGCCGAACCCCTCGGCCGCCACGGCAAGCTCCCGCCATGAGAATGAAATACCCCTGGTCCGTTGCGCTGATATTGTTTGCTTCCCTCCTGCCCGTCGCTCCGGCGTCCGCCCAGATCGGCCGGCGGTTTCCCTCGGAACGAAAAATCGTCGTGGATCCGGTGACCGGCGTGCCGCTCACGTTTTTGACCAGCACCCCGGGCACGGGAGATGCCAAGATCTACCAGACCCACCACCAATGGACCTCGGACGGCCAGTGGGTTATTTTTCGCTCCAATCGCCCGGGCAGCGGCCAGGCCATGGCGGTCAACGTGGAAACGGGCGACATTGTCCAGGTGAGCGAATCGGGCTTCATGGGCATGCTCTGTGTCGCGGACCACTCGATGCACCTTTACTTCCTCCGTCCAGTCCGGAAGCCGGGAGCCGAGGCCGACCCGGTCCCACCGCCTCCTCCTGCAGTGGCCGATGTGCCGCCGCCGCCGCCGCCGGGCGCGGCGGCGCGCGGCGGATGGGGTTTTCGTTCCCGGGGCCCCGTCCTGGTCATCGGGGTTGACCTGGCTAAGCTGTTGACTGACAGCGCCGCGGGAGCGCTGAAGGCCGCAACCGAGTACGAACGCGTCTGCGGTACGATCCCGGCCGATGTGGGCGCCGCCGACATGGCCTTGGATGCAAGCGAGGATTACGCATTTGTGCGCACGGGCCGCGACTATGCGCTCAAGCATATCTCGCCGGACACAAAGCTGGAGCCGTCCCACGGCCCGCGCGGCATGGGTGCGGGCCCGAGCGGGTTGATCAGCGTCAATCTTCACACCGGAGAGATCAAGGATGTCGTCTCGGTCCCGTTCCAGGTGGGCCACGTCCAGACCAATCCGTGGGTTCCGGGCGAAATCGTCTTCTGCTGGGAGACCGGCGGCAAGGCGCCGCAGCGTACCTGGACGGTCAGGTCCGACGGCAGCGGTCTGCGCCCGCTTTATCCCGAGGCGCCCTACGAATGGATCACGCACGAGGCCGTCATCAGCCGGGACGAGGTTGCGATCGCCATCCTGAGTTACAGCGGGGAGGGCGTCTGGGGCACTGCCGGTACCGACGAGCATCCGTCTGGCGTCGGGATCGTCAACCTCCGCACCCGCAAGATGCGGATCGTCGGCCAGGTGCCGCTGGGTGACCCCGGCCGCTCGGACTGGCATGTGAACGGTTCGCCGGATGGCCGCTGGGCGGTCTGTGATGATTTTCGCTATCGTCTCTGGCTGATCGACCGCCACTCGGGCCAGATGGCGATCATCGCCGATCTCGGGCAGAAAACCGGCGCTCAGGACCACGTCCATCCCACGTTTAATGCCGACAGCACGAAAATCGAGATCCAGACGGCAATGCTTTCCGCCGACGGCCGCTCCTTGAACATCTGTGTTGTTCCCGTGCCGAAGTCCTGGCTCGCGCGGACCTACAGCACGAGGATCGAGCCGTGATTGCGGCGGGGTGAGGCTCTGAATTCTGTACGCAGCGATTTCGGATATGAGGACGGAGGCTTTTCAGAGGAGAATTGCCCAAAATCGGGGTGTTTTTGTGTCAATTCTTGGGTGGGAGCGCTCCAAAAGTAGCAAAGCGGTGCAGTTTGGTGCAAATGCGAGCACCACCGCTTGAGTCTAGTGCCACGGTTGATGACGTGGGAGAGAGCACCCCTCAAATTCAATTCGAGGCTTTCGGGCCATGCCGGCAACTACGATAACTAAATCCTTTGAAGCTTCATTACCTTCTTCACGCGCCTTCGCTTCAACGCCCGTTCCTATTAAGGAATCTGTCTCAGCATTATTTTCCGAACATCTTCGCGACAATAAAGATGAGAATGGCACCCCCGATACCGCCGCCTGCCAGAAGGTAAACCAACGAGTATCCGGCAGCGGCGAGAGGAAGGATGGTGTGCATAGGGGGAGCGATTCGTTGGGGGTTGAGAGAGCTGCTAGCGCGTCCCTACGGCTGCAGGTTTTGCACTGGCCTCCCCCGTGGTCGCGAAATCCTCGGCACCGCCGGTCTTCAATATCTCTTTCGCTTCCGAGATTTGCGCCGAGTTTTCCGTATGCACAGAAATGAGGACGTTTCCTCCCTTAACCCGGCCCTCGTAACGTTTGGCCTCATACTCCGGAATGCCCATCCCGATGAGGGCCCCAGTGATTCCTCCAACTGTACCGCCAACCGCCGCACCACTAAGGGCGGCAACGATCGGTCCGGCTGCGATGAGAGGGCCGACGCCGGGAATCGCGAGAGCGCCAATTCCAACCAGCCATCCCAAGGCTCCGCCGATTGCACCGCCTGTCGCAACACCCGTAACTGCGCCCTCGGGGGCCTTCGTGTTCCGACGCAATGCGTCGAAAATCGATGCGATCTAGGCCGACCAGCTATTTCACCAGATTTCGATGCGACAGGTGACGCGACTCTGATTATTGCGGAATCCGACGTCCGTTATTTAAGAAACTTGTGTCAATTTTTGGGAGGTCACCCCCCTTCGGGAGCAATTTTGAGCAATTGGGTGCAATTTGTAGCTCCGCCCACCCCACCCCTCTTAACTCGCTCAACAAAAAGGCCCTCGGATAAATCCGAGGGCCTAAATTGGGTGCAGGGGCTGGATTTGAACCAGCGACCTTCAGGTTATGAGCCTGACGAGCTACCAGGCTGCTCCACCCTGCAATATTGGAAGGGAGAACGTTGTTCGCCGCCTGCCCTCTGTCAACTGGCAAAAGGAAGGCCGGCGGCGGGAGCCGCCGGCCCGAAGGGGAGCCCGGCCGGGAGCCGCTCAGCGGTCGAAGACCTTCTTGATGTCGCCGACCTTCTTCTGGATCTTGCCGTCGACCTGCTCGTCCTGGCCGCGGGCCTGGAGGCTGGGATTGTTGGTGGCGCGGCCGGCTGTTTCCTTGATCTTCCCGGCGAGGTCGCGGGCGTTGCCTTCGATCTTATCCTGGGTGCTTGATTTCATGGTAGTGAGATGGACCCCGGGCGGATGAATGCAGTTCCGGAGGGGTCCGAAAAATATGGATTTTATAGCCGCTTATCGGTTCGGCTTGGAATCGTCGACCCGGGCGCCCGCGCTGCCGTTGGCATCGCTGCTGGTGGATGTGGAGTTAGAGGAGGACTGGCTGTTGATGCCGGCGTTCGCGCCCACGTTCGCGTTGTTGCCATTGGCGGGATCGTTCACTCCCGCGCTGGCATTGGCGCCGATGCTGGAACCGACGTTCGCGTTGTTGCCGTTGGCGGCGCGCGCACTGGCGGCGTTGGCATTCTGGGCAGCGTTGATGGACGAGTCGCCCGCGGCATTCGCGGACTGACTAGCCCGATTGACGGAGTCGGCCGAAGCGGCGGCTCCCTGGTTCGCTCCCGTTGTCGCGTTGGCGGCGCCTCCCACCATATTGGAGCCCGCCGCGCCGTTGCCGGCGCCGGCTCCCATGTTTGAGCCCGCGGCTCCATTGCCGGTCACGCCGGCTGCGCCGCTGACCTGGGCGTGGGCGCCGGCGATCAGGCATCCGGCGAGAAGAGAACCGAACAGCGAGAAACGAATTTGGGTTTTCATATTGGTGAGAAGCATAGACCCACACTTTCGCCCGGGGTAACCGGTCAGCCTCACGGGATACCGCCGGTAACCCCATCGGGGATTCCCCCTCCCCGGGGACTGGCCTCAGGGTGCCGCTCCAGCCAGCGCACGGCGCGCCAAGGCGAGGTTGGCGCGCGTGTCGGTGGCACCTGGCTCGATGCGCAGCGCCCGCTCGTAACAGCCAATCGCCTGGGCAAACCGGCCGGAGCGCGCGAAGGCATTGCCCAGATTCGTAAGCGCATCGGGGCTCGCCGGTTGGAGTCGAAGCGCGGCCTCCAGATCGCGGATGGCCTCAGGCAATCGGCCGAGCCGGAGAAAGATCGAGCCGCGATTGTAGTAGGCCTCGGGCAGGTCCGAACGGATGGCAAGGGCCCGATCATACTGTCCAATCGCCTCCTCCAGCCGGCCCGCCTGAAACAGGTCCTGCCCCAAGTCGACGCGCGCCAGCCAAGCCTCGGGATTCCGCTGGAGGGTCCGGGTCCAGAGCGCCTCATCGCTGCGGAAGCTGGCGGCGTAGCCCCGGCTCTCCCAGGCCATGAGGAGTGCCAGCACCGCGATTCCGCCCGCCAGGCCGATGCGCCCGGCCGGGCACCGATCCCAGAGCGCTCCGGCCGCAGCGGCACCCAGCCCGACCAACCCCAGCAGCGACAGGTAGACGAAGTGATCAGCCACCCAGCTGATGTGCAGGTAGGACATCGGCAGGAAACCCAGGACGGGGACCAGGTTCAGGACAAAAAATCCCAGGCCCAACGCCGCCGGCCGCCCCCAGGTCGCGCGCCGGATCCAGAGGCCCGCCGCGAGGACCGCGAGCGCCAGCCACGGCAGGAATTGGGCGGGCGAGGGCGGCAGGACGCTCCACTGCCGGTACATGGGTTGCAGCCCCAGGGGAACGAGGCCCTTCCAGAAATAGAAGGCGAGGCTGGTGCCCGCGACGGCCAGATGGGAGGCCGCTCCGCCGACCGGGATCGTCCAGAAGGCGAGCGCACGGTGATATTGGAAGAAGACCGTCACCAGGCCCAGGAGCAGCGACAGGCCGAAGAACGGCGCCGCGGCGGCCAGGTCCCGCCGGGCAACCCTCCCCCGGCGCCACCAGGCATAAAGCAGCAGGACGAAGGGAAACATCACGACCGAGCTCTTGCTCAGCAGTGCCAGCGCGAAACGGACCAGCGCCAGCGCGTACGGGAGGCGGCGCTTCCCGGGGGCGCCCTCGTCAAATCGGACGTAGGCCAGCATGGCCGCGAGGAGGAACACCAGGGACAGCGTGTTCTTCAGCTCGGCGATCCAGGCCACCGATTCCACCACCAGCGGATGCACGACAAAGAAAAGCCCGCCCAGCCAGGCCAGGCGCAGGCCAAGCTTCTCCAGCAACCGCCAAAAGAGGAGCGCGCCCAGGAGATGCAGCCCGAGGCTGACCAGGTGATAGCCGAAGGCATTTTCCCCCCAGGCACGCCATAGGACCCACTGCACGCTCGTCTTCAACGGGAAGTAGTCGGGGCCGGCCGACCCCGCCCAGATCTTCGCCAGCCCGTGGGGATCGGGCAGGACGCTGTTCCGCGGGATCTCGGTCAGGTCATCCCAGACCCACCCGCCGTGCAGCGCGGGCCCGTAGATCCACCCGCCCACCAGGACGATGAGCGCCGCCTGCCAGAGGATCGCGGCCGCGCGCGGTCGTTCCCGGGTCATGGCGGGCGATTACATCGCGCCGGGGGCGGGATTCAAATGGTATCGCAGGCGGCCGGCCCCGGCTCAGGCCGCCTGCGGGACGTCGACCTTGGCCGGCTCGAGCCGGGGCACGAGCAGGTGCACGATCAGGAGGGAGAGCGGATAGGCGAGGCTCGGCGCGAGGAAAACCCAGAAGTAGCCGCCGCCGGGGGTGCTCAGGATCTTGCCGACGTAAAGGGAGAAAAATACGCCGCCCGACGCACCGAGAAACCCGCCGAGGCCGGTGACCGAGCCCACGACCCGGCGGGGAAACATGTCGCCCGCCAGGCTGAAGGCATTGGCCGACCAGGCCTGGTGCGCCGAGGCCGCCAGCGTGATCAGGCCGACCGCCACCCAGACGTTGGCGGTGAGGGCGGCGTAAAAGACGGGGACCACGGCGCCGGCGCACATCAGCATGGTGCCCTTGCGCGCCTTGTTCACGGACCAACCCTGCTTCATGAGCCGTCCGGCCAGCCAGCCGCCGCCGATGCTGCCGATCGACGCCACGATGTAGATGATCGAGACGGGAAGGGCCCGCTGCTTGGCGTCGAGGTGGAAGCGCTCCGCGAAGAAAGGAGGGGCGCCGAAGAGGTAGAACCACCACATGCAGTCCGTCATGCTCTTCGCCACGGCGAAGGCCCAGGTCTGGCGGTAATTGACGAGGCTGAGCCACGGGATCTTGGTGGCCGTCTCCGGCGGGTCGCTGTCGATGATGGCGAGCTCGTCGACCGAGACCTTGGGATGCTCGGCCGGCCGCCGGTAGAAGCACAGCCAGGCGATGATCCAGGAGAGGTCGATGATGCCGGTAAAAAGGAAAGCGCCGCGCCAGCCCAGCACGTGGCCGGCCACGTGGATCTGGGCGAGGATCGGGACCAGGAACGCAACCGCGATGGGAACCAGCGTCCCGCCGATGTTCGTCCCGGAGTTGAACAGCCCGGTCGCCAAGGCCCGCTCCCGCTTGGGGAACCATTCCGCCACGGTCTTGATCGCCGCCGGGAAGTTGCCGCCCTCGGCGAGGCCCAGGAGCAGCCGCACGAGGAAGAAGCCCGCCAGGCCCGTCACCAGCGCGTGGCCCATGGAGGCGAGGCCCCAAAGGGACACGGCAAGGATGAAGCCCCAGCGCAGCCCGAGCGCATCGACGATCTTGCCCCAGAACAGCATGCTCACCGCGTAGGTCGCCTGAAAGCAAACCGTCATGTACCAGTACTGCTGGTCGGTCCAATGAAACTGCTTCTGCAGTTCGGGCGCGAGATTGCTGAAGACGTTCCGGTCGATGTAGTTGGCGGTGGTGACCCAGAACAGGAGGGCGCAGATCACCCAGCGGTAACTGCTGCTGCGGGGGCGGTCGGAGATGGGATCTTGCATCGCGGGGAGGGATTGGGATGGACCGTGGCCGCTTCGCCCTTGCGAAGCTCCGCCGGAGGAAAGTGGGAGCCGAAAGCCCGGCGCAGGCGAACTACAGGCCGGCCGGGGAAACCGGCGTGGCGGCCAGGGAGAGATCGTTCTCGGTCAGGCGGAGCGCCGAGGGCTTCGGGCCGTCCACCTGCAGGAAGGTGCCCGTGCCCGCCGCGGCCTGCGAATCCCGCAGCCAGACCGAATCGGAATCCGCGAGCCGGATAACCGGCACGCCCTGCACCGGCGTGGCGGAGGAGACGTCGTCGAGCACGAGGTGGTGGACCTGGTCGAAGACGAAGGCGCTCCCGCTGGAGGCGCTCACCCGGACATCGTGCAGCTCGATCCCGTCGGTGCGGTCGCAGAGGAAGCCGACCTTGCCGGTGGCGGAGATGTCGGTGAAGCGCAGGCCCTCGATCGCCTTCTCGTCCAGGCCCTGGATGCTGGCGACCTGGTTGGCGTTGAGGATCGTGAAATTGCTCACCGCGATGTTGCGGAAGACCGGCGTCCGGACCGAGAGCGGCTCCGGCGGGATGTTCCGGGAGTAAAGCGTCGTTATCTCGATGGCCTGCTTGTGGACGTTCTCGAGCACGAAGTTGCTGACCCGGACGTTCTCGACCACGCCGCCGCGGCCGCGCTGGCTCTTGATCCGCAGGCCGGTGTCGGTGCCCTTGCCCACGATGTTGGTCGCGACCACGTCGCGGATGTCGCCGGAGGTCTCGCTGCCGATGACGATGCAGCCGTGGCCCTCGTACATGGTGCAGTTGGTCACCGCCACGTGCTCGGTGGGCCGGGCGATGCGCCGGCCGTCCGCGTCCTTGCCGGACTTGATGACGATGCAGTCATCGCCCGTGCGGAACCAGCAGTCGGAGATCCGGACGTCCCGGCAGGAATCGACGTCGATCCCGTCGGTGTTGGGCCCGTCGGACAGGAAGGTCACGCCGTGCACGACAATGTTGTCCGAATAGAGGGGGTGAAACATCCACATGGGCGATTCCGTGATCGTGACGCCCTCGATCACGAAGTTCTTGCAGCCGTTGGGCTCGATCAGGCAGGGGCGCAGGAACTCGGTGGCGACCTTGAAGTCATCCCGGGTGAGCTTCTCGCCGCCCTGGACCCGGTCCATGATCCCGCCCTTGCTCCGGTAGGCCTGGCCGCCGGCCCGGGCGGCCGCGAGCTGCGCGGGATCGACCGTGGCGCCCTGGGGCACGCGGCCGTAGGCGCGCCACCACCAGTTTCGGCCCTGGCCGTCGAGTGTGCCGCGGCCGACGATCGCGATGTTCACCTTGTCCCGGGCGTGGATCAGCGGGGCGTGGACGAAGGCGGACGTGTCCTCCCAGCGGGATTCGACGACGGGCGAGTCCGCGGGATCGCCGCTGTAGAGCAGCGTGGCGCCGGCGTCGACCTGGAGCGTGAGGTTGCTCACCAGCTCGATCGAGCCCGTGAGGTAGCGGCCGGCGGGAAACTGGACCGTCCCGCCTCCGACCGCGGCGCAGGCGGCGATGGCCTTGGCGATGGCGGCCGTGTCCTTGGCCACGCCGTCGCCGACGGCTCCGAAGTCCC
Source organism: uncultured Opitutaceae bacterium (assembly GCA_964550715.1). Lineage (GTDB taxonomy): Bacteria > Verrucomicrobiota > Verrucomicrobiia > Opitutales > Opitutaceae > Palsa-1447. The sequence continues at coordinate 22,232 of CAZKAH010000028.1, read as the reverse complement.
GCACATTGAAGGCGTGCGAGGACGGCGGGGGCGGCACGGGGGCGGGAGCCGCCGGGGCCGCTGCGGTCGGGGCGATCGTGGTGCAGCCGGCAAACGGCAACGCCAAGCCTAACATCGAGACAAGAAGCAAGCGGGGGTTCATTGCTGGGGGGTTTCGAACAGAGCGTAAGACACGTGTCCGGGTCAAGGCTATCCTCGCCCGGGGCGCCGGCGGGAGCGGCTCCTTCCGCCCCGCGGGTTGGAGGTTGAATGGCGCCGCACAAAAGCCGAGGCTGGGAGGATGAAAGCCGTCCCCCGCGAGAAGCGCGTCATCCGCTCGACCGCCGAGTTTGCCTCCTACGTCGGGCTCGCCCGCACGACGGTCTCGCGCGTCCTCAACGGGCATCCGGGCCTCAAGTCGCAGACGGTAAAGCGGGTCCAGCAGGCGATCGAGGAGACCGGCTTCACGCCCAATGCCTACGCGCTGCACCTGAAGGGCAAGCGCACCTCCACGATCGGCATCTGCATGGAGAATCTGCTCACCGCCCCCGCGGTGCTCAAGCTGGCCGCGCTGCAGCGGCGGCTGCGCGAGCGCAGCCATGCATCCCTGATCGAAGTGCTGCCGCCCGGCGGGAGCCGCGAGGTGATCCGCCATTTCCTGTCCCTGCGCGTCGACGCGGTCGTCTTCATCGGCCACTTCATCGAGGAGGAGATCTCGCGCCGGATCGACGAGCTGACGACCCATGCCACCCCGCACCTGGTCATCGACCAGCGCGGCCTGGCCGGCGCGGACACGGTGGCGCTCGACCGCGCCCTCGGCATGCGCGAGCTGATGTCCTACCTGCTGGGGCTGGGCCACGTCTCCTTCGGGCTCCTCGCCATCACCGGCACGACCCGCTCGGTCCGCGACCGGCTGGCGGGCATCGAGGCGGAGCTCGCCGCGCGGGGCCTGAACTTTGCCGAGGCGACCCGCTCGCTCGACCACCGGCACGCGCGCCAGAACGACTTCGAGTACGGCCGCGCCCTCGCCCTGAGCTTCGTCGCCGAGCCGAAACGTCCCACCGCCTATGTCGCGCTGAACGACGAGGTGGCGATCGGCGCCATGCACGGCTTCCAGTCGGCGGGCCTGCGGGTGCCCCAGGATGTGTCGGTGGCGGGCTTCAACAACCAGGACATCTGCCTGATGCCCACTCCCGTCCTCACCTCCGTCGACCAGCAGGTGCAACTGACGGTGGACGCCGCCGTCGACCAGCTGCTGGGCCAGATAGGCCGGCCGCCCCACTCCCAGCCCCAGGTGCAGTTGATTTCCCCGAAGCTCGTCGTCCGCGACTCGACGGGACCGGCGCCGCGGGCCAAGGCCCCGTAAGCGGGAGGCCGCCGCCGTGCGCATCGGTCCCCACGAGCTGGCCTCGCCGCTCTGCCTCTCGCCGCTGGCCGGGTACACCAACCTGCCGATGCGGCTGACCCTGCGCGAGCTGGGCGGCCTCGGCTGGGCCACGACCGACCTCGTCAACGCGCGCTCGCTGCTCGAGCGCAACCGCACGGCGCTCCAGCTCTGCGCCACGTGCCCGGCCGACCGGCCCCTCTCGATCCAGCTCTTCGGCAGTGTGGCGGCGGAGATGCGTGACGCCGCGATCCTCTGCCAGGAACTCGGCGTCCAGGCGGTCGACATCAACATGGGCTGCCCGGTGAAGAAGGTGACCAAGATCGGCGGCGGCGCCGCCATGATGACCGAGCTGGCCGGGACCGCCCGGCTGGTCCGCGGCATGGTCGAGGCGCTGAGGATCCCCGTGACGGCCAAGATGCGGCTGGGCTGGGACGAGGAGAACCTCACCGCGCCCGACCTGGCCCGCACGCTGGAGGACGCGGGCGTGGCGGCGATCTTCGTGCACGGCCGCACCCGCGCCCAGGGCTTCTCCGGCTCGGTCAACCTCGCGGGGATCCGCGCGGTGGTGGAGGCCGTGCGCACGATCCCGGTCATCGGCAATGGCGATGTCACGACGCCGGCGGCGGCCCGGCACATGCTCGACGCCACCGGGTGCTCCGGGGTTAGCGTGGGCCGCGGAGCCTTCTACGATCCCTGGATCTTCCGCCGGACGGAAAGCTACCTCCGGACGGGCCAGGAGCCCGTGGAACCCGACTTCGGCGAGCGCCTCCGGGTCCTCCGGCGGCATTTCGAGCTCTACGTCGAGTTCTACGGCGAGGAGCGCGGCGCCCGGCTGTTCCGCAAGGTCGCGCCCTGGTATGCGAAGCGCTTCGGCCCGGCCAAGCCATTCAAGCAGAGGATCCTGTCGATCGTCTCCCGCGCCGGGTTCGAGGAAGTGCTGGGCGAGTACGTCGCCTGGCGTGCGCAGTTCTGCGACGAACGGGGGGAACTCCTGCCCCAATACCGGCCGGCGCCCCTCTCCCCTTCCTTCCTGCGCCCCGGCGGCGAGCCCGACCCGTCCGAGTCCATCCGGGTGCCCAAGGGGCCGGTGGAGGTCTGGTAGAAAGTTTCACTCGCATGGGAACGACCGCCCTTCAAACTGCTCTCACCCTCCTTTCCATGACCAAACGCCTGCTTCCCCTCCTCCTTGCCCTGTCGGCCCTCGCGCTCTGCGGCGGCTGCCTGTTCCCGAAGAACTTCAGCAAGGAGAAGAAGGAAAAGCATGTCTCCGCGGACATGGAGAAGGAGTTCCAGCAGCGTTGGATGGAAAAGCGGGTGAGCGACCTCACCGCCCAGGGCCTCAGCCCGGCCGCCGCCCAGGCGCAGGCCGCCGCCGAGTACCAAACCAAGTACAGCTATGCGATTCCGCCGGCCAAGTGAGCCGGCAGGCTACTCGTCGATCCGCTCGACCTTGATCAGCTCCATGTCGAAGACGAGGGGCGAGTTCGGCGGGATGCCGGGCAGCTGGCCCCGCGAACCGTAGGCGTAGTCGGCGGGAATGACGACGAGCCGCTTCTCTCCCGGCCGCATCAGCTGGAGGACCTGGTCCCAGCCCTCGATCACCGCCATCCGCCGCACCCGGAACGTGAGGGGGTGCTTGGGATCCAGCTGCTGGTCGAACATCTTCCCGTTGAGCAGCGTGCCGGTGTAGAGCACCGACACCAGGTCTCCGGGCTTCGGTGGCTCGCCCACGCCCTCCTTCTCGATGATGTAGCGGATGCCGGTGTTGGTCTTCTTGGCCGTCGGCCAGGTCTTATCGACGAAATCCAGGTCGTCCGGCGCGAGCCGCTCCCGCTGGGCGTGGAGGGCGGCCGGGGCGAGCAGCAGGCAGGCGAGGGTCAGGGCGTAAAGCGTGCGCATCAGCGGCAATAAGAGGACAAAAGTCGCACGGGCGTCAAATGCGCTTGTCCGGGAGGGATGGAACCGGCTCAGCGGCGGCCGCGGCCGCCGCCACCGCCGAAGCCCCGCCCACCACCACCACCACCACCACCGCCGCCGCCGCCGCGGCCCCAGCCGCCGCCCTGCGCGCGCGAGTGGTGTCCGTGGCCGCCGCCACGGGAAGGCGGAGCCGAGGGGCGTCCCGTCAAGGGAAGGTAGTTGAACCCCGGGAGCCGGAGCTCGGGGATCTTCTGGCCGATGAAGCGCTGGATGCCGTGGATCAGGTCGGCATTGTCCGGGGTCACCAGGGTGAAGGCGTCGCCCACCGCCTGGGCCCGGCCGGTGCGCCCGATCCGGTGGACGTAGTCCTCCGGATTTTCCGGGACGTCGAAATTGATGACATGGGTCACGCCCGCGACGTCGATGCCGCGCGCGGCGATGTCGGTGGCGACCATGATCCCGTACTTTCCACTCTTGAAGCCGGCCAGCGCCTCGATCCGCTGGTTCTGCGAGCGGTTGGCATGGAGGACGCCGACCGAGTGGTTCGCCGCCTTCAGCTTGTGGGCGATCTTGTCGGCGCCGTGCTTGGTGCGGGAGAAGACGAGCACGCTGTCGACCCCGGGTTGCCCGAGGAGCGCCAGGAGGAGCTCAAACTTCTGCCCGTGCGCCACCGGATAGAGGGCGTGGGAGACCGACTGCGTCACCGAGCGGGCGACGCCGATTTCCACCCGCACGGGATTGCGCAGCGCAAAGGCGGCCACCGCCTGGAGCTCGGGGGGGACGGTGGCGGAGAAAAACAGGGTCTGCCGCTCGCGGGGGCAGCGCGCGATGATGTCCTTGACCACGGGCAGGAAGCCCATGTCCAGCATCCGGTCCACCTCGTCGAGGATCAGGATCGAGATGTCGCGCAGGCTGAGGGTGCCGTCCTTGAGGTAGTCGACCAGCCGGCCCGGCGTGGCGACGACGATGTCGACGCCGCGCTTGAGCTCGTTCCGCTGATGGCCGTAGCCCACGCCCCCGAAGACCGCGACCGTCCGCAGGTCGGTGAAGCGCGCAAAGTCGCGAAAGGCCGTCTCCACCTGGGCCGCCAGCTCGCGGGTGGGCTCGAGGACGAGGACGCGGACGCGGCCGTGGGCGCCGAGGCGGTGCAGCACCGGCAGGGCGAAGGCCGCCGTCTTGCCCGTGCCCGTCTGGGCGGAGGCAATCAGGTCGCGGCCGGACAGGACCGCCGGGATCGCGCGCAGCTGGATGGGCGTCGGGTCGGTGTAGCCGGCCGCCTGCACGCCGCGGAGCAGGGGTTCGGAAAGGAGAAGGGCTTTAAAGGGCATAAAGGAAGGAAATACGGGTTAAGCGGAGGGACCCGGCGTCGCCTCGTCCGGGGGACGAGGCTATGCCGCGGCCTTTTTTTGTCCGCGGGTTTTCCACGGACAAAAAAAGGACGGAGCGCCCGGAGGTGCTCCGCCCCTCGATAATTCGGTTGTTGGGACCGAAGCGCGCTTAGTACCGGCGCTCGCGATCGCCGCGACCACCGCCGAAGCCGCCGCGGCGCTCGCCGCCGCCGCCGCCGCCGAAGCCGCGACCACCACCGCCGCCGCCACCACCACCGAAGCCGCCGCCGGGGCGATCTTCCTTGGGACGGGCTTCGTTAACGGTCAGCTGACGACCACCGAGGTCGACGCCGTTGCTCTTCTCAGCCGCGGTCTTGGCCTCTTCGGCCGTGCCCATGGTGACGAAGGCAAAGCCGCGCGGGCGGCCGGTCATGCGATCCATGGCGACGTAAACGTCGGTCACGGAGCCGTATTGGCTGAAATGCGTGCGCAGTTCGTCCTCAGTCGTCTTGAACGAGAGGTTGCCAACGTACAGTTTTGAGTTGCTCATCTAATAACTTCGTAGAGTCACCGTCCGCTGCCAGTCCGTTCCCACCATCGGGTTTCGAAATCATCACTTAAGCAACCTGCTCAGCCAACGACTCACCAGAAACTGTCACCAAAAGGCTATCTCTAACAAGGCCGGAAGGAAGGCAGAGGTCCCCCGGGAACGCAAGGGGTAAGTTATTGGGCTGTCGCCCTTGGCAACACGCCCCGTAACTGCCGCCGCATCCAGTCTTTGAGAATTTCCTTCTCATAGCGGAGGGGGTCCTGGCGATCCAGGGTCATCCGCAGGTCGAAGGCCTGGTCGAGCAGGTCCTCCTCCCCCTCCCGGACCACCCGGCCGCTGGCATCGGCCAGCGTGAAGCGGAACTTGAAGTGCGGCGGATAGATGGGCTTCACGATTCGGACGTCCTCAAACTGGGGGCCCCGCCAGGGTTCAAAATCCCCGGCCAGGTCGATGTCGGTGAAGGTGAGCGTCAGCTTGCAGCCCTCCGGGACAAAGTACTGCGCCTCCTGCGTCAGATAGGCGCGGAGGCTGGCGAGGATCGCTGCCGAACCCTTGTCCGAGGGCATGAAGGCATCCTTGACGTCGGTGAACTTCTCGGGGTGGTCAAAGACCACCTCGGCGCGGGCGGGGGCCGTGGCGGCGTGCGCCGGTCCCACCCCGGCAACCCAGAGGCCGCTGAGGGCGGCAAGCAATCGGGATATTTTCATGGCGAATCGGGAGTAGCGGAAAGTACCACACTTCGGGCGCAATGCCAGCCGCAAGCGCCCTTGAATCCGGCCGGGGCGCATGCATGGTGGCGGTGCATATGGCGCTCTTCGACTGGCTCTCGACCCGCATCGCCGGCGTGCTGCTCCATCCCACGAGCTTCCCGGGCGACCAGGGGATCGGCACCTTCGACCGGCAGGCGGACCGCTTCCTCGACTTTCTCCAGGCCGCCGGGATGCGCGCCTGGCAGATCTGCCCGCTCGGCCCGACCGGCTACGGCGACTCGCCCTACCAATGCTTCTCCTCCTTCGCCGGGAACCCGTACCTGATCGATCTGCATGACTTCGTCGACCGCGGCTTCCTCGCCGCCGCCGACCTGGCGCCGCTGCGGGACCTGGGCGGGGGCCGCGTCGATTTCGGGGCCCTGTACCGCCTGAAGTGGCCGCTGCTCCGCCGGGCCCACCAGGCCTACGTGCGCGCGGGCGAGCCGGACCTGGGGGCCGAGGGCTTTGCCGCCTTCCAGGCCCGGCAGGCGGCCTGGCTCGGGGATTTCGCCTACTTCTCGGCGCTGAAGGACCACCATGGCGGGAAGGCCTGGACGGAGTGGCCGGACGCCACCCGCCGGTTCGCCGCGGCCCGCCGGTCGCCCCTGCGGGCCCGGCTCCAGCCCGCGGTCGATGCGCATCAGTTCTTTCAATACGCCTTCTACTCCCAGTGGGCCCGCGTGCGCGCGGCGGCCGGGGCCCGCGGCATCGCGATCATCGGCGACATCCCGATCTTCACCGCGGCCGACTCGGCCGACGTCTGGGCCCAGCCCGAGCTCTTCGAGCTGGATCCGGCCACCGGCCGGCCCCAGGCGGTCGCGGGCGTGCCCCCGGACTATTTCTCCGCCGACGGCCAGCTCTGGGGCAATCCCCTCTACGCCTGGAAGCGGCACGCCGCCGACGGCTATGCCTGGTGGCACGCGCGCCTGGCCGCCGCCTTCGAGCTCTGCGACATCCTGCGGGTCGACCATTTCCGCGGCTTTGACGAGTACTGGCGGATTCCCTGGCCCGCGGCCACGGCCCGCGTGGGAAAATGGATGCCGGGCCCCGGGCTCGACTTCTTCCGCTCGATCCAAAGGCGCTTTCCCGAGGCCAAGATCATCGCCGAGGACCTCGGAGTCCTCACCTCATCGGTCACCCAGCTGCGGGACGACGCCGGCCTGCCCGGCATGGCCGTCCTCCAGTTCGCCTTCGGCGACACCGCCGCCAATCCCTACCTGCCGCACAATCTCGTCCCCAACAGCGTGATCTATCCCGGGACCCACGACAACGACACCACGCTCGGGTGGTACGCCGCGGCCGACGAGAAGTCGCGCAACTCCGCCCGGCAATACCTCCGGGTGACGGGCGACGAGATCGGCTGGGACCTGATCCGGGCCTGCTATGGCGCGGTCAGCCGGCTCGCCGTCCTCCCGCTGCAGGACATCCTCAGCCTCGGCTCAGCCGCCCGCTTCAACTCGCCGGGGCACCCGGCGGGCAACTGGCAGTGGCGCTACAGCGAAGCCCAGCTCGACTCGCTGCTCGGCGGCACCGCCGGCTACCTGCGGCAGCTGGCGGTGCTCTACGGGCGCGGCGCCGAAGCGGCAAAGCCCGGAACCGGCTAGTCCTTCAGGGTCATCTCGTTGGTGACGGAGACGACGCCGCGGACCCGCAGCGCCAGGCGGCCGGCGAGATCCCGCGCCGCGGCATTCTCGGCCTTGCCCGAGAGGGTGACGACACCCTCATGGGTCGCGACCTTGGTCTTCACCATGCTGGTGGCGCGGTTGCCCAGGAGCGCGAGCTTCACCTGGGTGGTGATCGAGGCGTCGTCCACCTGGTCGCGCATCGTGGGCGAAACCGGGGCGGGCGGGGCGACCGTCAGATTGTTCGTGACCGACTGCACGCCGTCGACCTCCTTGGCGTATTCCTCGGTGAGCTCCTTCTGGGCGACCGTGTCCGCGGAGCCGGAGAGGGTCACCGCGCCGCCGTGCACCTCGACATGGGTGTTGGTCGCGCTGACGTTGGCCCGGACGAGGAGGAGGCTGCGGAGCTTGAAGGCGATCCAGCCGTCGGAATGCTCGGGCTCGCCACCCGCGATGGTGACCTGGTTATCCACCCGCACAACTCCCGGCAGCCCGTCCACCGTGTCCGCGGCCAGCGCTTTCTGATCCTTGTCCAGCACGGTGCCCGTGAGGGTGACGATGCCGTTCGAGGCGTCGGCCTTCACCTTGTCCTGCAGGACGACGTGAAGGTTGTAGGAGTCCTTGGCGGCCGCTTCGATCTTGTTGTCGGTGGCGTGGTCGGCGAAGGCCAGTGTCGGCAGGGCCGAGGCGAGCAGTAGGGTCAGGAACGTGGATGATTTCATGGTGAGTATGCGTCTGGGTTACGGGTAGCAGCTATTCCCAGTAGCCTGTTCAGCTCCAAAGTCCCCGGGGGTGACGCTAGTTATTTCATCCCAACGATATAAAAATTCGGCGCGGCCGGCCCAAATGGAAAATTTGATGCAAATTGCACGGCCCGATGCCTTGCTTCGCAGGCATTCTGCAATAGATAGGGAAGGGTGTTCCCGAACCTGTTCCAGTTGATCTCGCACCGCCCTGCGCCGGACTATGAGCGGGGTTTCGTGCTGGAGGTCCGCCCCCAGCCGCCGCGGGTGCGCAATCCCCGCATCGATCGCCTCTTCGTGATCGGCTGGGCGCTGATCGCGCTGAAGACCGCCTTCGTCCTCTGGGCGGTGCCGCACTATCATATTCCGTTCAGTCCCTACTGGGTCGTGATCCCCACGCTGATTTTCGCCACGCTCTGCACCGCGGTCTACCTCCGGAGATAATCCCATGCCCCATGTTCCCGGCCTGCGCAGCCCGACCGACCAGGTGGGGCGACTGATCTATCTCGGACGGATGCTCGACAAGATCCGCCTTCATGCCGCCGGCCGGCTGCCCCCCGACTATGTGGCCAACCTCGGGGAGGCGACTCCCGGCATGTTCGACGCCCGCTGCTGCCGCTTCCTGCGCGTCGGCTACGAGGAGGTCCGGCGCCGCGTCCTCGCCGGCGAGACCGACGCGGCCATCGCCGCGTGGGCCGAGGCGCAGTCCGGCCGGACCGAGGAGGAGTTCGACATCTGGAACAACTTCCTGCGCAAGCGCGGCTGGCGGGATGAGCGCTCCGCGGCGCTGCGCGAGCGGGTGGCCGAAGCCGGCCTGCAGGACAAGCCGATCGCCACCTTCTGCGATTTCATCGACTACGACGAGGGGCGCGGGCCGCCGGGCTAGGCTTTTTCGTTGAGCCGGGGAGGGTTTCGGCGTTCGCTAAGGCCGCCGCATGAAGAAGAAGCCCCGCAGCCTCACCGTCTATTTCGGGGGCGAGCTCTTCAACCTCAAGCACCTCATCGGCAACGCCTACCTGGCGGAGGCGATCTTCGAAAAATCCCACGGCCGGTACCTCTGCGAGCTGCCGCAGGATTTCGAGCCGCGGGGGAGCACGCTGCGCGCGATCCGCGACCAGGACATCCGCGCCCTCTTTGCCTGCGACCTCGCGCTCTTCAGCTTCGACGGCACCGAGCTGGACAGCGGCACGGTGATCGAGTTCATGTTCGCCAAGTTCGCTGACATCCCCGCGGTGATCCTCCGCAGCGACCTCCGCGGCGAGCGCGCGGGCCCCTGGAACCTCATGGCGAGCTTCTATCCCCGGACCGTCACCGTCGTGCTCGACGCCCTCGCCGCCTACAAGTCGATCATGCAGCGCCGGCACCGGAAGCTGGACGAGATCATCCGGCTGGCCGGCCAGCACAGCTCGGCCGACGCCCAGCGCATGTGCGACGAGGTCGCCTCGGCCTGCGTGCGCGCCCTCGACAAGGTGCGCGCGATCGAGCCGGTGATGCCCCGGCACCTGCGCCAGGAGGTCTACAACTGGCTCTCGCTCCTGCCCGGGCTGCGCGGGAAGGAAAAGCAGCTCCGCAAGGAATTCGAGCGCTACCTCGAGCAGAAGGTGGAAAGGGAGCTCCTGTGAAGGCCCTGCACCTCCTGGACCATCCCCTGGCCGCCCACATTGCCACCCACCTGCGGGACCGCACGACCAAGCCCGCGACCTTCCGGACCCTCGCCTACCAGCTCAGCCTCCTCCTCGCGATCGACGCGACCCGGGACCTCCCGACCGAGGAAAAGCCGATCGAGACGCCGCTCGAGCCCATGACCGGCCGCGTGCTCCCGCACCAGCCGCTTGTCATCGTGCCGATCCTCCGGGCCGGGCTGGGCATGGTCCAACCCTTCGTCGACCTCTTTCCCGAGGTCAGCGTCGGCTCGATCGGCCTGGAGCGGGACCACGAGACCGCGCGGGCGCGCAGCTACTACTGCAAGCTGCCGCCGATGGCGGGCCGCCGCGCCATCGTGGTCGACCCCATGCTCGCGACCGGCGGCACCGCCGTGCAGGCCCTGAACGTGGTCAAGCAGCAGGGCGCGGCCCGGGTGAAGCTGGTCTGCATCGTGGCCTCGCCCGAGGGCGTGGCCGAGGTCGAGCGACATCATCCCGGCGTCGCGATCCACGCCGCCGCGCTCGACCGCGCGCTCGACGCGCGGAAATACATCCTCCCGGGGCTGGGAGATTTCGGGGACCGGCTCTACGGGACCTGATCAGGCCAGCGAGGGCACCACGTAGGGGGCGCGGTATTCGCGGGTCAGCAGGGCGTTGGCGGCCTCGTTCCCGACGCAGCGCTGGGCCGCGGGGTCGACCTCGAGCGGCTGGCCGAGCACCAGGGGAGTCTGGCCGAAGTCCACGTGGTTGGCGGCGAGGTGCTCCAGCATCCGGCCGGTGGATTCGGCGAGGGCGGCGTGGCCCTTGATCTTTTCCTGGAGTTCGCCGGCCGGCGTCGCCGCGCCGAGGCGGAGCGAGATGTTCGAGAAATGGGCCAGGGCGCTGGAGACGTGGCTCTCCGCCACGGTCACATGCAGGTCCGAGGCCTTCCGGCTGCGCAGGCCGTCGATGAAGTTGGCGAAGTGGCTGGCGCCGCCCTTGAATTCCTTCACCAGCTTCCCGTCCTTGTCGACGGCCCGGGCGGAGGTGTAATTGGTGGCGGGCACGATGATGTCGCCACCCTCGCAGTGCACCACGACGCCGATGTCGAGGCCGCGGTAGTTGTCCATGGCCTTCGCGCCGGCCTTCGCGGGCAGGCCGCGCACCTCGAAGATCAGCGGGGCCGCCGCGTAGTCGTGGATCACGGCAACCGTGTTGGGGGTCTGGCCGTCGTCGATGTAGCCCAGCCGGCCGCCGACCGCGAGGACGCGGGGGGCGACACCCTCCTCGCCGAGAAACCATCGCGCCACGTCCATCTGGTGCAGGCCCTGGTTGCCGATGTCGCCATTCCCCGTCGCCCAGAACCAATGCCAGTCGTAGTGAAATTTCTGGCGCCGCGGCGGGACCAGCGGAGCCGGGCCGCACCACAGGTCGTAGTTCACGGTGGTCGGGATGGCCTGGGGGCCCGTCGTGAGCCCGAGGCTGGGCCGCGGCTTGTAGCACAGGCCGCGCGATGCCGTGATCTTCCCGAAGTTGCCCGCGCGGACCCAGGCCACGGCCTCCCTGATGGCCGGGCTGGAGCGGGCCTGCGACCCCGCCTCGCCGAGCCGGTTATACTTCTGCAAAGCCGCGATCATCTGATGGCCCTCCCAGACGTTGTGGGAAACGGGCTTCTCCACGTAGACGTCCTTCCCCGCCTGGCTGGCCCAGACGGTCTGCAGGGCGTGCCAGTGGTTCGGGGTCGCGAGGCCCACCGCGTCAATGTCGGAGCGGGCCAGCAGCTCGCGCAGGTCCGCGACGCCCGGAATCCCGTAGGCCGCGTTGGCCCGGGCCAGGACCGCGGAGTCGACGTCGCACAGCGCCACGACCCGGACGCCCGGGACCACGCGGAAGCCGTCGACCAGGTTCTTGCCGCGGCTGTTGAGGCCGGCCACGGCGATGCGGATGTCGCCGTTGGCGCCCGCCACCTGGCCCCAGGAGCGGGCGGAGAGGGCGGTGCCGGCGGCGGCGGCGGCGGAAGTCTTGAGGAAGGTGCGGCGGGTGATCATGGGGCGGCGGGGAGGTTCTTGACGTAGTCGGCGTAGCGGGCGGCGAGCTGCGCGGCCGCAGCGTCGCCCTCGTGGAAATAGAACCGGTAGCGCAGGGTGAGGCTTTGGCCCGCGGGGATCGTATAGTCCCCGGCATTGGCGTCCGGCGTGTTCTCGTAGGAGTGCTGGCCGAAGGGATTCGCCCCGAACAGGCCGTAGTCGCGGGCCATCCACCAGGTCGGGTGGCGCAGGTTTCGCGGGTCGTCGAAGATCGCGACGCCGTAGACCTTGCCGGCATGCGGCGCGTAGTAGTCGCACCACTCGGCGCGCTTGCCCCAGGCCGCGCCGTCGCGGTCGCCCGCGCTGGTGACGATGTGGCCGCTGCCGGGCAGAGCCTTGCCCTCGTACTTGTGCGGCAGCGTCATCCACTGGGCCAGGCGGATCCCGAGCGTACCCTCCTTGGAGTCGCCCAGCAGGAGCGGCTTGTCCGGCAGGGCGTGCAGCGTCACCTCATAGTCGAGGATCCGCACGCCGTCCCCGCCCTGGATCCGGGCGGTGGTGTCGTCGGTGCAAATCAGCTTTCCATCGGGGGCGAACCAGCGGGAAGTGGCGTGGATGACGCCGACGGCCCCGCTCGTCGTCTCGAGGAGGGCGTCATGATCCACGTGGCCCTTCGGCGCCGGGCCGCCGGCCGTCCCCTGGTTCCAGAAATCGATCCCGTTCATCAGGCCGTGGGCGAACCACAGCGAGATCTGGTGCGGATGATCGTGGTCCTCCCCGGGGGTGTTCCCGATCGGAAAATCCCGGGTGAGCGGCGTGCCGTCGGCCGCGAGGACCGGATAGAAATAGGGATAGTGCTGGCCGGTGAAGACATACTCGGAGAACGGCCGGCCGCCGACCTCGATCCGCACGCGGTCGGGGAGCCGGGTCAGCAACACCTCGTCGGCGGCGCGCAGCGCCGGAGCGAGTCCAATCGTGGCCATGAGCAGGGGCAGGAGCCTCATGCCGGGCAAGACGAAGCCAACCGGCATTTGGTCGCAAATGATTATTTCGACATGTCCCCGGGAGGCTGCTGGCTTCGGGAGCCGCCATGGCCGTCCCCGTCCAACGTCCCGCCCTCATCGTCGCCGACCGCTGGCGCGACTACCAGCTGGTCGATTGCGGCGCCGGGATGAAGCAGGAGCGCTGGGGGCCGTATACCCTCGTGCGCCCCGATCCCCAGGTGCTCTGGCCCCGCCACGGCGCGGCGGAGGGCGCCGGGACCTGGCCGGAGTGGGACGGCTTCTACCACCGCAGCGACCAGGGCGGGGGCCGCTGGGAGTTCCGGCGCGAATTGCCCGAGCACTGGGAGATCCGCTATGAGGCGCTGAAGCTGACCTTCAAGATCCGGCCGACCTCCTTCAAGCACACGGGGCTCTTTCCCGAGCAGGCGGTCAACTGGGACTGGTTCTCCTCGATGATCCGCGCCGCCCGCGGGGCGGGTCGGCCGGTCAGCGTCCTCAACCTCTTCGGCTACACCGGCGCTGCCACCTGCGCCGCCGCCGCCGCCGGGGCCGAGGTCTGCCACGTGGACGCGGCCGAGGGCATGGTCAAGTGGTGCCGGGAGAACGCCGCCCTCAGCGGCCTGGCCGACGCGCCCATCCGCTACATCGCCGACGACTGCCTGAAGTTCGTGCGGCGGGAGAAGAAGCGCGGCCGGCGCTACGACGCCGTCATCATGGATCCGCCGACCTATGGCCGCGGCAGCACCGGGGAGATGTGGCGGCTCGAGGACAGCCTGTGGGAGCTGCTCGAGGAATGCCGCGCGCTCCTGACCGACCAGCCGCTGTTCTTCCTGATCAACGCCTACACCGCCCGACTCTCCCCCACCGTCGTCGCCAACCTGCTGGCCGAGCTCCTGGGCGGCCGCGGCGGCGCGATCACCGCCGGGGAGGTCGGCCTGCCGATCGCGCGGGACGCCAAGGTACTTCCCTGCGGCATCTATGGGCGCTGGGAGGCGGCCGCGGGGTCCTGATTGCGTTTATCCCCGCCGCGTTCCTACCCTGACCCCATGTCCCTGCCGGAGATCTATTACACCCGGGCGAACGAGCTCCTCGCCGGCGCCTGGCAGGCCAACGCCCCGGTGATCGCCCAGGTCGCGCCCCTTATCGGCGCCGGCATCGCCCAGGGGGGCGTGGTGCACACCTTCGGGAGCGGCCACAGCGAGCTGATCTCGCGCGAGATCATCGGCCGGGCCGGCGGGCTGGTCTGCGTCACCGGCATCATCGACCCGACGGCCGGCTTCATCGAGAATCTCCCCGGCTACGGCACGCGGCTGGTCGAGCGCTACGACCGCCAGTACCAGCTCCGGGCCGGCGAGACGATCATCGTCATCTCCAATTCCGGGAAGAACGGCTCGCCGATCGACGTGGCCCTCTATGCCAAGGCCAAGGGCCTCACGGTGGTCGCGCTGACCTGCCTCTCCATGTCGCGCACGACACCCTCGCAGCATCCCAGCGGCCGGAAGCTCTTCGAGTGCGCCGACCACGTCCTCGACAACGGCGGGGTGCCGGGCGATGCGATCGTCGAGCTTCGCGAAGGCGTGTCCGCCGGGCCGACCTCCACCTTCATCGGCTGCTCCGTGCTGAACTGGCTGACGCTGGCCGTGATCGACTGGCTCATGATCCACGGGCACACCCCCCCGATCCTGCTCAGCCAGAACCTGCCCGGCGCCATCGAGCACAACCGCGCGCTGGCGCAAAAGTACCAGGGCCGGCTCAGCCGCCAGCTCGCCTGAAATGAGCCTCCGGATCGGCGTCGACGGCGGAGCCACCAAGACGGCGGGCATCCTGGTCGACGGCGCCGGCCGGGTCGTCGCGCAGCAGGCGGGCCCCGGGTGCAATCCCAGCGTGGCCGGGGCGGAGGAGGCCGGCCGCATCGCCGCCGGCCTGCTCGCGGAACTGCGCGGCCGGGCCGCCGGGCCGGTCGAGGCCACCTTGCTGTGCATGGCGGGAGCGGCGGGCTTCTGGGAGGAGTTCGCCGCCGGCCTCCGCGATTGCGGCCGGGTCACGGCCACCAGCGACGCGGCGCCCATCGTCGAGCTCGCGGCCCCCGACGGGCCCGGCCTCGCGCTGCATGCGGGCACGGGATCGTTTGTCGCGGCCCGCACCGCGGACGATCTCACGAAGGTGCGCTACGCCGGCGGACTCGGCTGGCGCTTTGGCGACGAGGGGTCGGGCTACGACATCGGGCGCCGGGCGGTCGCGCGCGCGCTGCTCGAGCTGCAGGGGTGGGCGCCCCCCTCCCCGCTCGGCGCGCTGGTCCGGGAAAGGACCGGCCTGGCGGACGCCGGCGCGATCACGCGGCACTTCTATGAGGATGCCGCGCCGAACGTGCGGATCGCCGCGCTCACGCCCGAGGTCCTGCGGCACGCCGGCGCGGGCGACGCCGTGGCGCTGGCGCTCGTCCTCGACTCGGCCGATGGCCTCCTCGGGCTCGCCGCCCAGGTGGCGGCCGCGCTGTTTCCCCGGGTCCCGCCCGGATCCCTCCGCGCCGGCCTCAGCGGGCCGATCCTGACCCACCCGGCGATCCTGCCCCACCTGGCCCGGCGGTCCCCGCTGGTCCTGCGACCGGTCGAGGGCACGCCGATCGAGGGCGTGCGCCGGCTGCTGCAGCACCTATGATAGCCTCTTGAGCCGGTCCGCGATGTCCGCGCGGAGCCGGTCGACGTAGCCCAGCGTGTAGTCGGCGACCGAGAGGCTCGCATCCGCGACCAGCGGCGCCAGGTCCATCGCCCAGGTCACCGCGGTCGCGGCATCGGTCCGGCGCGGCGCGTCATAGGTGGCGTTGGCCGCCCTCCGGCCGATCGTCGCCAGGTCGTAGCGCTTGCCGCCGGCGATCTGCGAGTCGAAGACCTGGATCAGCGCTTCCGCGAGCTCGGGCAGCCGGCCGGCGTCGAGCGCGACCTTGTCCGCCTCCACCAGCCAGTCGAGGCCCCGCCAGACCTCGCAGCCGAGGACCCGCCTGGGCCGGCGCGCGGCCGGGAGGGCCCGCAGCGCCTCGAGGCAGCGGAGCAGCACCGCGATGTGCGTGTCGTGCTTGTCGGCGGGATTGTGCAGGTAGACGACCTCGGGCTGGCAGGCCCCGAAAATCGCGCCCAGGTCGGCGGACACCCCCGCGCCCCGCTTCCGCACCTCGGCGCTCGGCTGGGCCAGCTGGATCTGCAGGCTGTATTTCCCCAGCGCGGCGGCGGCGCGCTGCTCCTCGCGACGCACCTCCTTCATCCGCGCGTCATCGTACTTCGCATAGCGCCCGGCCCGCGGCGCCCCGGCGCCGTCCGTCACCACGACGCCGGTGAAGAACCGCACCGGCGAGCCGTGGCATTCCGCGATCCCGGCGTGGGCCATGATCTCGATGTCATCCTGGTGCGCCCCGACGCAGAGATGGGTCGTCCGCGCCAGCGCCCGCTCGGGCGGCGTGCCGTCGGGGGCGTAGAGATCGGCCGCCGGGTGGGAGAATTTCATGGGAAAAGCCTCGCGGGATAGACGCCGCGCGCCACCAGCCCGGCAAGGGCCGCGGCCACCCGGGGCCGGTCCTCGCGGTAGGTGACGCCAAACCAGGGGCCGGCGGCCGGCAGGACGGCGACCTCGGCCTCCGCCGGGATCAGGGCGGAGACGGCCGACGGCAGGTAGAATTCGGCCCCGGGCTCCCCCCCGCGCGTCCGCAGGAACTCGGCCAGCCGCGCCTCGAGGAGGGGAAAAAGCGCCGGCGTGAAGGCCCAGCAGTTCATGGAGACGACCTCGTCCCCGGAATATTCCCGGCCCGCGCCGACGGCGGCCCGCGCGATGGCCGTGCGCTCGACGATCGACCGCAGCCGGCCGTGGTCGACGGCGCAGATGCCGCGCGCCACGGTCCCGTGCTCGGACAGCGTGTCGGCAAGGCGGAAGCCCGCCAGCGCGAACCGGGCGGCCCCGGGCGGCTGGCCGGCCAGGAATCGGGCCAGCTGCTGGAACGCGTCGGCGCCGTAAAAATCATCGGCATTGATGACGGCGAAGCTGTCCGTCAGCACGGGTCGGGCGCACCAGACCGCGTGTCCCGTGCCCCAGGGCTTCTGCCGGTCGGCCTGCACCGAACAACCCGCCGGCAGGAGGCCAATCGACTGAAAAACGACGTCCGTCCGGGCCCGGCCGGCATATTTCGCGATCACCTGGGCCCGGAAGGCTTCCGCAAAGTCCTGCCGGATGACGAACACGACGCGGTCAAAGCCGGCGCGGAGGGCGTCGAAAACCGCATAGTCGAGCAGGGTCTCCCCGGACGGTCCCACCGGATCGATCTGCTTGAGCCCGCCATAGCGGGAGCCCAGGCCGGCGGCGAGGACGAGGAGCGAGGGCATGCGGGGCGAAGAAAAATGCAGCGAACCCTAAATGGCGAGAAAACGTCTGGCTGTCACAATCCGAATCGGTCATTCCACCGGTTACCCCCCACCCCTCGGCCTTATGCATAAAACCTCCCTTGGCTTCCTCGTCCTTGCCTGTGGTCTCGCCGGCTGCGCGACCGTCGCGCCCACGGCTTCCGCGCCCGCCGCCCCGCCGGCGCCCGCGCTGACCTACAATGTCCGCGACTTCGGGGCCACCGGCGACGGCAAGACGCTCGACACCGCCGCGATCAACCGGGCCATCGACGCCGCCAACGCCGCCGGCGGAGGCACCGTCCTCTTCCCCGCCGGGACCTACGCCAGCTACTCGATCCACCTCAAGAGCTACGTGACGCTCTACCTCGGCGACGGCTCGACGATCCTGGCGGCCGACGCACCCCCGGACGGGACCCCCGGCGGCTACGACGACCCCGAGCCCAACCCGGGCTTCGACAAGTATGAGGACTTCGGCCACAGCCATTTCCACAACAGCCTGATCTGGGGTGAGAACCTCACCAACATCGGCATCATCGGGCCGGGCCGGATCTTCGGCAACGGCCTGAGCCGGGGCTTCGGGCGCAAGGACGGCCCCCCGGGCCAGGCGCGGATGCGCTCGCCGCAGCAGCTGGCCGCCCGGAACCCGGCGACCGGCGAGGCCGGCTATCCCAACCCGCGCGACACGCTGGCCGCGGGGATCGGCAACAAGTCGATCGCCCTGAAGAACTGCCGCAACATCATCTTCCGGGACTTCACCGTCTTCCACGGCGGCCATTTCGGCTTCCTGGTCAACGCCGCGGACAACATGGCGCTGGAGAACGTCAAGATCGATACCAACCGGGACGGGATGGACATCGACAACTGCCAGAACGTCCGGATCTCCGACTGCACGGTGAACTCCCCCAACGACGACGGCATCTGCCTGAAGAGCGACTTCGCGCTGGGTTACAACCGGCCCTGCGAGAACCTGACGATCACCGGCTGCCAGGTCAGCGGGTTTACCGAGGGCACCCTGCTCGACGGCACCCGCAAGCCCATGAGCAATGCGGACGGGTCGCCCCGTCCCGGCACCGGCCGGATCAAGTTTGGCACCGAGTCCAATGGCGGCTTCCGGAACATCGCGATCGCCAACTGCGTCTTCCAGGACTGCCAGGGCCTGGCGCTCGAGACGGTGGACGGCGCCCTCCTCGAGGACGTCACGGTCAGCAACATTGCGATGCGCGACATCATCAACGCCCCGATCTTCATGCGCCTCGGCGCGCGCCTGCGCGGGCCGGACGCCCAGCTCGGGACCTTCCGCCGCGTCTCGATCAGCAACATCGTCGCCCACAACGTGGGCAACCTGAACGGCATCCTGATCGTCGGCCTGCCCAACGCCCCGATCGAGGACATCTCCCTCAGCCACATCTTCATCGACTACAAGGGCGGCGGCACGGCGGACAACGCCAAGCGCGAGGTGCCCGAGGACGAGAAGATGTACCCCGAGCCCGGCCGCTTCGGCATGATTCCCTCCTACGGCATGTTCGCCCGCCACGTGCATGGCCTCACCGTCGACCATGTCGAATTCCGCTACGCCGGCGAGGAGCACCGCCCGGCCGTGACCCTCTCCGAGGTGACCCATGCCGATCTCGACCACGTCCGGGCGCCGCACGCCGATGACGCCACCGCCTTCGTCCTGAAGAATGTGACCGGCCTCGCGCTCCGCAACAGCCCGGGCGTGCCGGACACGGTCAGCGACCAGCCGATCGCCGACCAGAAGATTTGACCGGAGCCGATCCCATTTTCCCGCCGGCATCCGGCGAATCGCGGCGAAGTTTCCTCAAGAAATCAGCCGCGGCCGCCGTGCTGGCGGGAACTGGGATGGCCGGAGTCGTACGCGGGCAGTCCTCCTTCGCTCCTGACGGAGCTACGGCGGACAGAGCTGCGCCCTGGTTTCGCCGGACCCTGCGGTGGGGCCAGACCAACATCAACGAGCTCGACCCGACCCGCTACGACATCCCCTGGTGGCGCGAGCAGTGGAGACGGACCCGGACCCAGGGCATCGTGGTCAACGCGGGCGGGATCGTGGCCTACTATCCGACGCAGGTGCCCCGGCACCGGCCCGCCAAATTCCTCGGGACCCGCGATCTGTTCGGCGAACTGCGGCAGGCGGCGAAGGAGGACGGCATCGTCGTCTTCGCCCGCATGGACTCGAGCGGCGCCGACGAGGCGTTCTACCGGGCGCATCCGGACTGGTTCGCGACCGACGCCGAGGGCCAGCCCTACCGGCGCGAGCGCACGCTCTACATGCCGTGCCTCAACGGGCCCTATTTCACGCAGTACCTGACGGCGATCCTCGAGGAGATCGCCACGCGCTATCAACCCGAGGGCTTCACCGACAATGCCTGGAGCGGACTGGGCCGCGAAAGCATCTGCTACTGCCCCGCCTGCACGCGGATGTTCCGCGCGGAGGCGGGCCGGGACCTGCCCCGCCGGAAGGATTGGAACGACCCGACCTACCGGCAATGGATCGAATGGAGTTATGCCTGCCGCCTGCGCGTCTGGGACGAGAACAACCGCCGGACCCGGGCGGTCGGCGGCCCGGAGTGCATCTGGGTGGGGATGAATGGCGGCTCGCCCTACGGCGAGGGCCAGCAGTTCCGCGACTTCCGGGAGATCTGCCACCGCACCGAGCTGCTCATGCTCGACGACCAGCGGCGGATCGACGCAACCGGCTTCCAGCGGAACGCCCATGTCGGGAAGCTGGTCCATGGCGTCCTGGGCTGGGACAAGGTCGCGCCGGAGAGCATGGCAATGTACCAGACGACCAGCCCCACCTTCCGGATCGGCGCCAAGCCGGCCGCCGAGGCGCGGCTCTGGATGCTCGAGGGCATCGCCGGCGGCATCCAGCCCTGGTGGCATTACGTCGGGGCCTATGGCGAGGACCGGCGGTCCTACGGCACTCCGGTCGCGGTCTGCCAGTGGCATGCCGCCAACGAACGGTACCTCGTCAAGCGCCGCCCGGTCGCGACGGTGGGCATCGTCTGGTCGCAGCGGAGCAGCGATTTCTTCGGCCGCGACGACTGGCAGGCGCAGGCCTCCCTGCCGGACAACGGCTTCCTGCAGGCTCTCGTCCGGGCGCGGATTCCCTATATTCCCGTCCAGATCGACGATATCGAGCGCGAGGCCGGCCAGTTGCGGACCCTCATCCTGCCCAACCTGGGCGCCGTCTCGGACCGGCAGGCGGCCGTCCTGCGCGGCTTCGTCGGGCGCGGCGGCGGCTTGCTCGCGACCGGCCTGTCCACTCTCTGCGACGAGTGGGGCGAGCCGCGGGCCGACTTCGCGCTAGCCGACCTGTTTGGCGCGCATCTCCCGGCCGGCGCCGGCGCCCGGAAGGAAGCCAACCGCCGCCGGTGGGCCGCGGAGAACAGCCACACTTACCTGCGGCTCACTCCCGAGCTGCGCGGCCGGGTCGACGGGCCCCGGACGGGCCGGGAACCGGCCATCACCGGCGAGCGCCACCCGGTCCTGCGCGGCTTCGAAGAGACGGACGTCCTCGGCTTCGGCGGCACGCTCGAGTCGCTGGCGGTCGACGCCACCGCCCAGGTCCTGGCCACCTTCATTCCCCCCTTCCCCGTGTCTCCACCGGAGGACGACTGGATGCGGACGGCGAAGACCGACATTCCCGCGCTGATCGTGCACGAGCGCCCCGGCCGGGGCCGCGTCGCCTACCTGCCGGCCGACCTCGACCGGCGCTTTGCCCGGGACAACCTGCCCGACCACGCGAATCTCCTCGCCAACCTGGTGCGGTGGACGGCGCGGGACGAGCTTCCGCTGCAGGTCGACGGTCCGGGGCTGATCGACTGCAACCTCTACCGGCAGCCCGGCCGCCTCATCCTGCACCTCGTGAACCTCACCAGCACCGGCGCCTGGCGCGGCCCGACCGACGAGATCATACCGGTCGGACCCGTCCGGGTGGCCCTGCAGGTCCCGGACGACCTGG
The DNA here is from genome assembly GCA_964550715.1 of uncultured Opitutaceae bacterium. Lineage (GTDB taxonomy): Bacteria > Verrucomicrobiota > Verrucomicrobiia > Opitutales > Opitutaceae > Palsa-1447. The sequence goes on along the minus strand of CAZKAH010000028.1, from coordinate 937 downwards.
CCGGACGCAACGTGCAGCTGCGGGTCTCCGGCCAGAAGGTCGGCCTCGCAACCGCCGGCGGCTGGATCCGGTTCGAACTCCCCACCCTCGGCGAGCACGAGCTGGTCGTGATCGACTGAGCGGTTCACTTGCCGATCTGCAGGAGGCCCCAGAAGAGGCCGAGCATCGCGCAGGAGACGGCGCTGCAGACGAGGAACCCGATCGTGTCGACGCGCGTCCACTTGGTCAGCTCCCAGTTCGTGCGCGGAAACAGCTTCTGGTCGTCGAACCGGCCCGGCGCCGCGAAGCTGGCGGCCAGCGCCGCCGCGTCCTCCTCGGGGGTCGGCGCGATGGGGGTCTTCATCTTGGCGTAGAAGCGCTCGACGCGGACCGGATCGGTCCGGCGCGTGAGCCAGCTGAGCGGGATCAGCAGGAAGAACGGCAGCAGGCCGTCGAACCAGAAGCGGGTGGCGAGGAGCCCGGCGGGGGTGAAGCGGCGCAGGTTGACGCCGAAGAGCGAGACGATCCAGTTCTCGGTCCGGAAGGCCCCCTTGCCCTCGCGGGGCGAGGCGGGGTCGGCCTCGTCGACGTGGACCACGTTCTCGAAGAAGATCGGCACGGGAGCCAGGCGGATGGATTTCACGAGGGAATCGCCCGGGCGCGCCGCCCGGCCCGCCCGGACATCGTCGGCGGTCGCGCGGGCCGCGACCTGCCGCACCTGCGGCTCGGTCATCTCGGTCAGGGCCGGCAGCCGCCGCAGGGCGGGCACCGCCGGCACGGCATAGGGCACGATGCAGATGATCAGCATCAGGACGACGACGGTGATCAGCGCGGCCGCCTTGGTCAGCCGCCGCCAGAGGAAGATCAGCATGATGGGCGCGCCGAAGATGGCGTAGGCGGTGATCACGAGCTTCGCGATCTCCACCACGCTGTCCATGAGCGTGGCGGCGAGGATGCC
>CAZKAH010000027.1:16942-34772 GCA_964550715.1 uncultured Opitutaceae bacterium | reverse complement strand
AGTGGCCGATGTTGCAGACGATCGCCTGGTCCTTCATCGCCTGCATGTGCTCGAGGGTGATGACGTCGGTGTTGCCGGTCGTCGTCACATAGATGTCGCCGGTGCCGAGGGTATCCTCGACCGTGGCGACCTCGAAGCCCTCCATCGCCGCCTGCAGGGCGTTGATGGGGTCGATCTCGGTCACGATGACCCGGGCGCCGAAGCCCCGGAGCGAATGCGCCGAGCCCTTGCCCACGTCGCCGTAGCCGCAGACCACCGCGCACTTGCCGGCGATCATGACGTCGGTCGAGCGCTTGAGGCCGTCGGCCAGCGACTCGCGGCAGCCGTAGAGGTTGTCGAACTTGGACTTGGTGACCGAGTCGTTGACGTTGATCGCGGGGACCAGGAGCTTGCCCGCCTCGTGGAGCTGGTAGAGGCGGTGGACGCCGGTCGTCGTCTCCTCGGAGACGCCGCGCCAGCCCTTGGCCATTTCGTGGAAGATAAAGGGGTTCTCGGCGTGGACGCGCTTGAGGAGGTCCTTGATCACCTGCTCCTCCTTGGAGCCGGAGGCGGAGTCCACCCACTTGCTGCCCTCCTCGAGTTCATAGCCCTTGTGGAGGAGGAGCGTGACGTCGCCGCCGTCGTCGACGACGAGCTGCGGGCCCTGGCCGTTCGGGTGCGCCAGTGCCTTCCAGGTCAGGTTCCAGTACTCCTCCAGGGTCTCGCCCTTCCAGGCGAAAACCGGGATGCCTGCCTGGGCGATGGCCGCAGCGGCGTGATCCTGGGTCGAGAAGATGTTGCACGAGGCCCAGCGCACGGAGGCGCCGAGCTCGATCAGGGTCTCGATCAGGACCGCCGTCTGGATTGTCATGTGCAGCGACCCGGTGATGCGGACGCCCCTGAGCGGCTTCTCCTTGCCGAACTTCCGGCGCAGGGCCATCAGGCCCGGCATCTCGTGCTCGGCGACGGAGATCTCCTTCCGGCCCCATTCGGCCAGGGTGAGGTCTTTGACGTGAAAATCCTGGGCAGGGGCGGCTTTGGCGGCGGTGGGCATGGGAGGAGCGATTCTGGTTTAGAAGCGGGGCTTAGAGGGCGGCGCGGAGCGCGGCGGCCTTGTTGGTCTGCTCCCAGGGGAGCGTGCGCTTGCCGAAGTGGCCGTAGTTGGTCGTCTGGCGGTAGATCGGCCGCAGCAGGTTGAGCTGCGAGATGATGTCGGCCGGCTTGAAGCTGAAGACGCGGTTGACCGCGCGGGTGATCCGGGCGTCGGCGACCGTGCCGGTGCCAAAGGTGTCGACGTAGACGCTGACCGGCTTCGGATGGCCGATGGCGTAGGCCACCTGGAGCTCCACCTTGCTCGCCAGGCCGGCGGCCACGATGTTCTTGGCCACCCAGCGGCACATGTAGGCCGCGGAACGGTCGACCTTCGAGGGATCCTTGCCCGAGAAAGCGCCGCCGCCGTGGCGGCCGGAGCCGCCGTAGCTGTCGACAATGATCTTTCGGCCGGTGAGGCCGGAGTCGCCCTCGGGGCCGCCCACGACGAAGCGGCCGGTCGGGTTGATCAGAAACTCGGTGCGCCGATTGAGGAAGCGGGCCGGGATCACCTTCTTGACCAGATGCTTGATCAGGAAATTCGAGATCTCGTCATGGCTGACGTCGGCGGTGTGCTGGGTGGAGATGACCACGTTCACGACCTCGACGGGCTTGCCGTTTTCGTAGCGGACCGAGACCTGCGACTTGGCGTCGGGCCGGAGCCAGTCCACGCGGCCGCTCTTGCGGATCGCGGTGAGCCCCTTGCCGAGGCGGTGGGCGAACATGATCGGCGCCGGCATGAGTTCCGGCGTCTCGCGGCAGGCGTAGCCGAACATCAGGCCCTGGTCGCCCGCGCCCTGCTCCGCCGTCTTCTTGCCCTTGACCTTCCGGGCGTCGACGCCCTGCGAGATGTCGGGGGACTGGCGGGTGATGAGATTCTGGACGAAGACCTTGTCGGCGTGAAAGACGTCGTCGTCGTTGACGTAGCCGATCTCGCGGATGGCCGCGCGGATGATCTGCTCGTAGTTGAGCTTCGCCCGCGTGGTGATCTCGCCCGCCACCACGACCTGGTTCGACTTGACCAGGGTCTCGCAGGCGACGCGGCTGGAGCGGTCCTGCGCCAGGCAGGCGTCGAGCACGCTGTCGGAGATGAGATCCGCGACCTTGTCGGGGTGTCCCTCGCCAACGGATTCAGAGGAAAAGACGAATGATTGGGCCATAGGAAAGGGTTCCAAGAAACCGCCCGGGGGGACTCCGCGCAAGTCAAATATCAACATATACCGATTTGGTGATGTAACAGCCGGCCCCTGAGGGGAACCCCCTAAGCGGGAGGCATATAGGGGCCTCAATTTTCGGTTGGCAGGACGGCGGATCCACCCAAGCTCGGGTTTCCCCGATGTCCTCCGAACCCGTCCTCGATCCCGCGACGATCGAAAGCCTGCGCGCCCTGAGCGACGATGGCGAGTTCCTCAAGGAAATCGCCGGCATCTTCATCGACGACACCCCGCAGCGGATCGCCGAGCTCGACCAGTGCCAGGTCTCGGGCGACACGGTGAAGTTCACGCGCGCCGCCCACAGCATCAAGGGCAGCGCGGCGAACATCGGGGCCACCCAGCTCGGGGCGGCCGCGGCCCGGCTGGAGACCGAGTCGAAGGCGACCCCACTCCCCGGCCTGACGCCGCTGATCGACGCCGTGAAGGCCGAGTATGCGCGCGTCGCGGCCGAGCTGCAGAAGCTGACCGCCTGAGGAGGTGGCAGGGCGGGTTGTCCCCAATCCGCCGGGCAGACCACCGGGGCGGACGGAGCGATCGGCGCGTTGGGACAACGCGCCCTACCGATAAAGGGCGGTCGTCGGCGTCGCGGTCAGGACGTTGTACTGGCGCATCGCCAGGCGCCACCACTCGGCCAGGACGTCGGCCGGGCAGGTCCAGAGCTCCCGGTGGAGCCAGATCATCGACTCGGCGTCGAGGAGCAGGGCCATCTTTTCCTTGCCCGAGAAGGCCGCCGGCCCCTCCCGCAGCAGCCGCTCCCGCAGGAGGCTGAACCACTCCCGCGCCTCCTCGCTGGGCCGGCGCTGGCGGAGCAACGCGACGTGCATCGCGTTGATGTAGGGGTCGAGCACGGCCTGCATCAGGCCGTAGTCGGTCCGCAGGGGCTCGAAGGGCTGGAGGTGGCGGTAGCACTCGTCGAGGTTCTTCCGGAGCTGCTTCAGTTCCCGCGGCGGATCGGTCTCCTCCGGCGTGAGGAAGAGGCCTAGGTCCCGCGCCGCCCGGCCGACGCTCGCCTTGCTGAAGAAGATCGACAGCGGCACGGAGACGACCAGGCCGACGATCACCGGGGCCAGCCACCAGAAATACCCCGGCAGGAGGACCAGCATCGACAGGCCCCAGACCACGCCAAAGACGGTCTGGACGCCGTGGGTCAGGATGGCCTCGCGCCAGTCGGTCCCGTCGTCGTCCGCCCGGCGCTGCTGGGCGATCCAGGAGACGCCCTGCCCCAGGACGGTGAAGACGACGAAGCGGGTGTTGAACATCATGGCGATCGGGGCGAACAGCGCCGAGCTCGCGGCCTCCAGGAGGGCGCTGACCGCCAGGCGACCCTGGCCGCCGTACCTTTTCACCTCCTCGGGCTTCCCCATCGTCGCGGCGACACTGGCGAACTTCGGCAGGAAGAGGAGCAGCATGGTGAAGAGGAAGAGGGTCAGCGCCTCCGGCAGCTCGACCCGATAGCCGAAAATGGACGTCGTGTCCCGCAGGGGCAGCGGCACCCCGGCGGCGGTCTCGCGGAAGGCGTCGATCATGCCGAGGAGCAGGAAGAGGAGCCAGAGCGGCGAGGAGACGTAGCCCATCACGCCCATGAAGAGGTGGAAGCGGTTGGCGGTGCGGAAGCCGCGCGCGGTGAGGAGCCAGGTATGCTGGAGGTTGCCCTGGCACCACCGGCGGTCGCGCTTGGCGCTGTCGATCAGCGTCGGCGGGCTCTCCTCGTAGCTGCCCTCGATGTCGTGGGCCAGCCAGACGGCCCAGCCGGCCTTGCGCATGAGCGCGGCCTCGACGAAGTCATGGGAGAGGATGCGGCCGCCGAAAGGCTCGCTGCCCGGGAGGGCCGGCAGGGCGCAGTGCTCCATGAAGGGCACCACGCGGATGATGGCGTTGTGGCCCCAGTAGTTGCCGTCGTGCTGCTGCCAGTAGTTGAGGCCGGCCAGGAAGAGGGGGCTGTAGAGCCGGTTGGCGAAGGCCTGGGTGCGGGCGTAGAGGGTCTCCCCGAAGATGAGCCGCGGCGCCGTCTGGATGATGCCGGTCTGCGGGTTCTTCTCCATCAGCTGGACAAGGGTGATCAGCGCCTGGCCGGTCATGATCGAGTCGGCGTCCAGGACGATCATGTAGCGGTAGTTCTTGCCCCAGCGCCGGAGGAAGTCGGCGACGTTGCCGGCCTTCTTGTTGATCGGCTGCCGGCGCTTCCGGTAGAAGATCTTGCCGAAGCCCTCGACCTGCTTGCAGAGCTCCGTCCACGCCACCTCCTCCTGGATCCAGGCATTGGGCTGGTTCGAGTCGCTGAGGATGAAGAAGTCGAAGTGTTCCAGCTTCTCCGCCGCCTGCACCGAGCGGAAGATGACGCGCAGCCCCTCGAAGACGCGGCTGGGGTCCTCGTTGAAGATCGGCATCACGATGGCGGTCGAGGCGAGCGGCGGGTCCTCCCCGGGGGCGATCGTGGCGGTCAGCCGGCAGCTGTCGCCGCCGCGGTTGACGACGTAGAAGCCGACCAGCATCGAGCAGAAGCCGGTCGCAATGTGCGCGAAGAGGATGGCGAAGAGGACGATGATCGCCATCTCCAGACGGGTGACGCCGTCCCGCCAGAGGAGGTCCGCCATGAACCAGGTGGCCAGGCCGGTCAGGCCGACGATCGCGGAGAAAAAGAGGAAGCGGCGCCGGTTGAGGCGCCGCGCGTCCATGCGCTCGCTGAAGAAGATCCGCGTCGGGCTCACCGGGTGGCGTGAAAGATCTCCGCCAGGGCCCCGATGAAGAGGAGCCACAGGAGCAGCGTGCGCAGGACCGGCCAGCGTTCGAAGCGCTCCAGGGTCTCGCCGGCCGCCTCGGTGATCGGGCCGAGGTCGATCGGGCGCGGCACCATGCTGGAGACCGCCAGGTCGGGGCCGGCGCGAATGCTGCTGACCCGCATCGCCTGGGCGAACTCCTCGGGAATCTGCCGCTCGTCCAGGAAGGCGTGGGGCCAGCGCTGCGGCCCGTCGCAGAGGAGGAGCGCCACGCGCCCGTCGATCGCGATGCGCTCGTGCGGCTGGCCGCGCTCGTCGAGGACGTCCGCGAACCAGGCGTCCATCAGGGCCTCGATCTCCTCCGCCGCGAGGATCGTGGGGTCGAGGGCGGGGTTGGCGGCGTGGCGCTCGGCCGCGCGCTCGAGGACGGTCTGGATCAGGCGGATCTGGTGCAGGCGGTTGTGCACCCGGTGCGCGCGCAGGTAGTCCTCGACGCGGATGTACGCGGCGTTCCAGGCCTCCAGGCTCCCGGTCTTCGGGTGAAAGGCCGCCGGCAGGTCGAGGACCGGTTCAGCGCTCATGGCACGGCGGCCGCGCGCCGCCGGATGGCCGTTTTGCTCCCATATCGCCTCAACCCGTAAGCCATCGCCGGAGGTAAATCAAGGCTGCCAGAGATAGGTCCAGGTCTCGGTCAGCGTGCGGCCCGGATCCTTCAGGTAGCAACGGAGCTCGACGGGGCGGCCGCTGCCGTCGGGCTTGAGCGCGAAGGCCGCCCGCCAGGTCCCGTCGAAGGGGTTCTTCTGCAGGGTCGCATGGATCAGGGCCGCCCCCGCCCCCACCGTGACGGCGGGAAAAATCGGCGCGTTGGCGGGCCGGTCGTGCAGGCCGGGCCCGTCGAAATCGATGAAGAAGCGCTCGAGGTCCCTTTCCTGGGTCTGCGAGCGGCCGTGCCGGGTCGAGACGACGTAGCCGCCGGGCGGGCGGACCTGGTCCATGAACCAGTGGAGCTTGTAGGAGACCTCCAGCGGCACGCCCGGGGCCGGCAGCTCGGCCGGCACCCAGAAGGCGACGATGTTGTCGTTGGTCTCGTCCGGCGAGGGCAGCTCGACCAGCCGCACGTCGCCCTTGCCCCACTTGCCCACCGGCTCGACCCAGGCGCTGGTGCGCAGCTGGTAGACGGCCTCGATGTCCTCGTAGTTGGCGAAGCGGCGCTCCCGCTGCAGGAGGCCGAAGCCGCGCGGATTCTCGTCGGCGAAGGCGGCGGTCCGCACCTTGGGCGGATTGGTCAGGGGCCGCCACATCCACTCGTCCCGGCCGGTGTGGAGCATGAGGCCGTCGGAATCATGCACCTCGGGCCGGAAATCATGGAGCTCCTCCGAGCTCTGCCCGTGCCAGAACATGCTGGTCAGGGGCGCCAGGCCGAAGACCTTGGGATGGCGGCGGCAGTAGAGCACGGCCTGGACCCGCACCACCGTGTCGGCGCCCGGGGCGAGCACGAAGCGGTAGGCCCCCGCCACGCTCGGGCCCTCGAGCAGCGCGTAGACCGTCAGCTCGGTCGAGGCCGCGGAAGGCTTCTCCACCCAAAACTCCTCGAAATCGGGGAACTCCTCGGGCGTCGGCTCGGCGGTGTCGATGGCCAGCCCCCGGGCGGAGAGGCCGTAGCGCCCCTGGGCGCAGACCATCCGGAAGTAACTGGCGCCTTGGAAGGAGCCGACCTCGTCGCCCGGCTTGTTCAGCGGGTAGAGCATGCGAAATCCCGCGAAGCCCATCGATTCAGGCGGGGCTGCGAGGTGGTTGTGGCCGTAGTCGAAGAGGACGGGCGAGAATGGGATCGCATGGGCCGTCCCCTCCGCGACCTCCGAGATCTGCACGGTCGACTTGAAGATGAAGCCGGGGTGGAAGAACTGCAGCTGGAAGGGCAGCCCGTCCCGGAGCCACCAGGTCTGCGCCGGGCGGTAGCGGATGTCCTGGTACTGGTCGTAGTTGAGCCGCTGCAGGTCCTCGGGCACCCGGCTGGCCCGCCGGACGTAGGGCTCGGAGGCGAGGAGCTTCGCCCGGGCGCACAGGCCGGCGAAGGAAAAGGCCTCGCCGAAGGCGGGGGCGGAGGCCAGCGCCGCCGCGAGGCAGCCCAGGCCGAGCCAGCGGAGGGACTTCGACGGAATGGGCATCACCGATGCATGGTCACGCAGACTGGAGTGGGGTTTCATTTGTCCAAAAAATATCGGCGCTGCTTGTCGGAGACCGGCATCTCCGCGCGCTCCATCACTTTAAGCAGGTCCTCCCAGATCAGGCGCTTGGAGCGGTTCGACTGGTTCCGCAGGATGTAGCTCGGGTGGTAGGTCACCATCAGCGGCTTGCCCGCGACGTCGTGCCAGCGGCCGCGGATCTCCCCCAAGGCCTTGAAGGTGCCCGCCCCGAGGAGCCCCTGGCTCGCCGTCGCCCCGAGCGCGACGAGGACCGCCGGGTCGACGATCTCGACCTGCGCCAGGAGGTAGGGCAGGCAGTAGGCCAGCTCCTCGGGCGTGGGCGGCCGGTTGCCGTACTGGGCGCCGCCCGCGCCGACCGGCATCTCGGGGCGCCAGTTCATGATGTTGCCGATGTAGACCTGGCGGCGCTCGAGTCCCATCGCGCCGATCATCTTGTTCAGCAGCTGGCCAGCGGGCCCGACGAAAGGCTCCCCCTGCACCTCCTCCTCCGCGCCGGGCGCCTCGCCGACAAAAAACACGCGCGCGGCGAGGTCGCCCACCCCGATCACGAGCTGCTTGCCCGGGCGGAGATGCCCGCGGCAATGCGGGTCCTGCCGCACAATCTCGCAGAGGGCGGCCCACCGGGCCTCCTTGCCGCCGAGCGGCTGCAGGCGGGCGCGCAGGTCCGCCAGGGAGGGCGGCGGGGGCCCTGCCGGCGCAGGCGCAGGGGAACGGGTCAGGTCTCGACTCTTGACTTCGGCGGGAGGAGTCAAAGGTCGAGACCTGACCCCTTTGTCCGTAACCGGGGCGGGCGAGGGAGCAGGGGCGGCGTCGGCCGCCGCCTTTGCCGCTGTCCGCAAGGCCGCCAGCCCCTCGTCGGAGACGCTGACCCGCTTGACGCCGGCGGATTGGAGCCGGCGCAGCTCCTCGGTCAGGGCGGTCAGGGCCAGGCGCATGGGCGGTCAGCCGGCCCGGCCGGGCAGCAGCTTCTCCACGTACTTGCCGAGGAGGTCGAATTCGAGATTCACCTGGTCGCCCGCCCGCTTGTCGCCGAGGGCGGTCACGGCCAGCGTATGAGGAATCAGCCAGACGGCCAGGCTGTCCGGCCCGGCCTCGGCCACCGTCAGCGAGACCCCGTCGATGGCGATCGAGCCCTTGGAGATGACATAGCGGGACTGGGAGGCGGGCACGCGCACGCGCAGGTAGTGGTCCGCGCCGCGCGGCTCGAACACCTCGATCAGCCCGACCGCGTCGATGTGCCCGGTGACGATATGCCCGCCCATCTTGCCGCCGAGGCGCAGGCTGCGCTCGAGGTTGACCCGGGCGCCGGCCTTGAGCTGGGAGAAGCTGGTGAGCCGCCGGGATTCCTCCAGGAGGTCGAAATGCACGCTGGAGGGACCCGCCCGGGTCGCGGTCAGGCAGCAGCCGTTGACGGCGATGCTGTCGCCGACCGCCAGGTCCTGGAGCGCCACCCGGGCCGCGACCTCCAGCTTCCAGCCCGGGCCGGAGGGGGCGGCCCCGAACGCCACGAGCTCGCCGGTTTCCTCGACTATGCCGGTGAACATGGGCGGGGCTACTTCAGCTTGACCCGCAGGATCGCGGTCTCGCCGCCGCGGCTGACCAGGAGGACGAACTCCCGGCGCTGGGGATCCTTCTCGATCGCGGAGAGCCGGGCGACGGAATCGGCGTAGTTCTTAAGCGGGACCCCGTCGACCTCCTGGATCCAGTCGTCCACGTCGAGGCCGGCGAGCGCGGAGGGGCCGTTCGGCCGGACGTAGTGGACGACGACGCCCGCGCCCTCGGCCACCTTGACGCGCCGGCTCACGGCGTCGCCGTAGACGAACTCGCGGGCGGTGAAGCCCAGGTGCTCGAAGAAGGTCCGGTCAGCCTCGCGGGCGAGCTTGGGCTCGTCGCCCAGGACGACCTTCAGCTCGAGCCGGTCGGCGCCGCGCAAGACGGTCAGGCCCATGGTTTCACCCGGGCGCCGGCGCGCGATTTCGTGGTCGACGTAGTCGACGACGACATGGTCGGGCCGGAAGTGCGGGAGCGGCCGGCCGTCGATCGCCACGATGATGTCGCGGGCCTTCATCCCGGCCTTCTCCGCCGGGCTGTTCTCCAGCACCTCGCTGACGACCGCGCCGGAGGACTGCGGCGGGATCTTGAGAAAGTTCGCGACATCGCGGTCCATCGGCTCGACGCCGAAGAAGCCGGGCCAGGCCAGGGGCCGCCCGGTGACGTTCCGCGGCACCCGGCCCAGGTAGGGCAGCACCTCGTCGGCCACCTGAAAGAGGCTGCTTTCTTCGAGATCGACGAGAATCACCGCGTTGCCGCCCCGGCTGGCCTGGGAGAACTCCATGTAGGTCTGGCCCCCCGAGCTCAGGGCCAGGCCGACGAACGTGCCGTCGCGGTTGAAGACGGGCAGCCCCGGGCCCGCCACCTCCTGCTGGGTCACTCCCGTGCGCTGCGGCAGGAGCTGGGTGAGGACGAGGCGGCTCTCCAGGATATACGGCAGGAAATCCTCCTCCTTCGGGCGCAGCCCGATGCCCCAGAGCTCCTCCGCCAGGACCGGGACCGGGTTGGGCCCGCGGGCCGCGAAGGTCGTGATCGGGACAAGGAGGCCCCGCGCCTTCTCCTCCACCCGCACGAAATGCCAGCCGGTGAAGTGGTCCTGGCCGAGATAGGTGCCGGCAAAGGCGACCGGCTCCCCCGGGAGATAGACCTTGAAGTCCTTCAGCTGCGACAGCGAGAGCCGCTGGTCGATGGCGGAGGTCGGCAGGATGATGGTCCCCTGCCCGTCGATCACCGTGCCGTAGGCCAGGGTCGGTCGGCGGTCGTTCTCGTTCTCAATCACGTACTCGACGGCGACCACGCACTTCGCGCGCTCGGCCCAAAGGGTGGCGAGGTCGGCGGCCCGCGCCGCGCCGACCAGGGCGAGCGAGAGGAATACCAGCTTGCAGAGGGAGGCTTTCATGGCGGCTTCAGGGCTTGAGGATGAAGAGCGCCACGCGCCGCTCGCGCTCGACCTCGAAGAGGACCGGCTCCGGCCTGCCCTCATAGGCGGCATGGGCGGTCCTGACGACATCGAGCGAGGCGACCGGGCGCCGGTTGATCGTCGTGACGATGTCGCCCGCCGTGAGCCCCGCGACGTCCGCCGGGAAACCCGGGCGCACCCCGATGACGAGGACGCCGGTCGCGTCCGCCAGCCGGTTCTCGCGGGCATAGGCCCGCGAGACCTTCCGGACGCTGAGCCCCCACGCCTCGTAGGCCTGCTCCTCGCCGACGGTGCTCTCGAGCTCCTCGGTGCCCACCGCGAACATCATCGTCCGCGGGCCGCGCTTGACGGTGAGGGCGAGGGTGGAGCCGACCGGCTGGCTCGCGATGAAGTTCTGGATCGGCGGCAGCTGCTCGGGAAACCGCCCGACGACCGGCCGTCCGTTGACGTCGAGGAGGATGTCGCCGACCTTCAGCCCCGCGCGGGCGGCCGGCGAGCCGGCGTCGACGTTGCCAAGCAGCGCGCCGGTGTTGAGCGCCAGGGAATAGAAATGCTCCAGGTCCTGCAGCGCCGTCGGCTGGATCCCGATGTAGCTGCGCGCAATGGAGCCGGAACGGACGAGGCCCGCCACAACCGCCTTGGCCACGTTCGCCGGGATGGCGAAGCCCAGGTTGTTCGCCCCGAGATAGCTGCGCGAGGTGATGCCGACGACCCGGCCGTCCTCGGTCACGAGGGGCCCGCCCGAATTGCCGGGATTGATGGCGGCGTCGGTCTGCAGCCAGTTGTTGAACATCCCGGTCTCGTAGCCGTCGATGTCGAGGTCGCCCTCGAAGTAGCGCTGGGTGTTCGAGATGATGCCCTTGGTGACGGTGCGGGCCAGGCCGTAGGGCGTGCCCACGGCGTAGACGGTCTCCCCGGGAAAGAGCCGCTCGCTGTCGCCGAACTCCGCGTGGGCAAAGGCGAGGTGCCGGCGCCGCACATCGTCCATGTCCAGCCGCAGGAGCGCGAGGTCGGTCCAGTGGTCCCAGCCCACCAGCCGGGCCCCGACGCGCTCGAGGTTGGCGAGGGTGACGTCGATCTCGATCGCCTTGAAGCTGGCGACATGGGCGTTGGTCAGGACCAGCCCGTCGGCCGAAAGGACGACGCCCGACCCGATGCTCGCCTCGGACCGGGCCGTGCCCTGGTCGAAGACCGTCTCCTGGACGTCGATTCGCACCACCGAGTCGAGGAGCTGGGTGAAGCCGCGGCTGACCGCCGCCGGGGCGGCCGCGGGGACCGCGACCGCGCCCGCCAGGGCGGCCAGGCGCGCAAGGCGTTGGAGGAAAAGGGGGAAGATTGACCCCGGGAGCGAAAGATTCACAGTGGCGGGTTCTACGCGATGGCTACCGATTGCAAAGAGTACGACTTTGGAAAGATCGAGCCGCACTGGCAATCTTTCTGGGAGGAAAGCCGGTCCTTTCGGGCCGTCAACGGCTCGTCTCAGCCGAAATACTACGCGCTGGACATGTTCCCCTACCCGTCGGGGGCGGGTCTGCACGTGGGCCACCCGGAGGGCTACACCGCGAGCGATATCGTCTCGCGCTACCAGCGCGCCCGCGGGCGCAACGTCCTCCACCCGATGGGTTGGGACGCCTTCGGGCTCCCGGCCGAGCAGCACGCGGTCAAGACCGGCACGCCGCCGGCCCAGAACACGCGGAACAACATCGCGAACTTCAAGCGCCAGATCCAGGCCCTGGGCTTCTCCTACGACTGGGAGCGCGAGATCGACACCACCGACCCGAAGTACTTCCGGTGGACGCAGTGGATCTTCCTCCAGCTTTTCCGGCGGGGCCTGGCCTACGTCGACGAGCGTCCCGTCTGGTGGTGCCCCGAGCTCCGCACCGTCCTCGCCAACGAGGAAGTCATCGACGGCCGGAGCGAGGTCGGCAATTTCCCGGTCGAGAAGCGGAACCTGCGCCAGTGGGTGCTGCGCATCACCGCGTACGCCGAACGGCTGCTGGCCGACCTCGCGGACGTCGACTGGCCGGACTCGACCAAGCGGATGCAGGCGGCGTGGATCGGCCGCAGCGAGGGCGCGGAGGTCGTCTTCGCCCTGGAGACGCCGGGCGCCGGCGAGCTCAAGGTCTTCACCACGCGGCCCGACACACTCTTCGGCTGCACCTACCTCGTCCTCGCGCCCGAGCATCGGCTGGCGGACGCGCTGACCGTGCCGGCCCAGCGGCCGGCGCTGGAGGCCTACCGGAAGGCCGCCGCGGCCAAGAGCGACCTCGAGCGCACGGACCTGGCCAAGGACAAGTCCGGGGTCTTCACGGGCGCGCACGCCATCAACCCGGCCAACGGCGCGCGGGTGCCCGTCTGGGTCGCCGACTACGTCCTGATGGGCTACGGCACCGGCGCCATCATGGCGGTGCCGGCCCACGACGAGCGCGACCATGAGTTCGCGACCCGCTTCGCGCTGCCGATCATCCCGGTGATCGCCGCCGCGGATCCCGCCGCGCCGCTCCCCTACACCGGGGACGGGCTCCTGGCCAACTCGGGGACCTACACGGGCCTCGCCTCGGACGAGGCCCGTCGGCGGATCACGGCCGAGCTGGCCGCGCGCGGCGCGGCCCGCGCCACGGTCAACTACAAGCTGCGCGACTGGCTCTTCTCCCGCCAGCGCTACTGGGGCGAGCCCTTCCCCATCGCCTGGGTGTCCGAGGCCGACTACCGGGAGGCCGCCGCGGCCCGGCCGGCCGACTTCCCGGCGGAGCCCGTCACCTTCGTCCAGGACGGGACGGCCCACTATGCCCTGCCGCTCCCGGACGCGGCGCTGCCCCTCGAGCTGCCCGCCGTCGAGTCCTACCTGCCGAGCGGCACGGGCGAGAGCCCGCTCGCCCGCGCGACCGCCTGGATGGAAATCTGGCTGAATGCGGCGACGGGGGCCGCCGTCCCCGCGGCCGGGCCGAAGCCGGCGGGCGCGGACTGGATCCGCGCCCGGCGCGAGACCAACACGATGCCGCAGTGGGCGGGATCGTGCTGGTACTACCTCCGCTTCACCGACCCCCGGAACGACCGGGCCCTGGCGTCGCCGGAGGCGCTGCGCGCCTGGGGCGCCCCGGACCTCTACATCGGCGGGGCCGAGCACGCCGTGCTCCACCTCCTGTATTCACGTTTCTGGCACAAGGTGCTCTTCGACCTCGGGATCGTCCCCACGCGCGAGCCCTTCCCGCGCCTCTTCCACCAGGGGATCATCCTGGGCGAGGACGGCGAGAAGATGTCGAAGAGCCGCGGCAACGTGGTCAGCCCCGACGCGATCATCGCCAGCCACGGGGCCGACACCCTCCGGCTCTACCTCATGTTCCTCGGGCCGCTCGAGGCCATGAAACCCTGGAATCCCCGCGGCATGGAGGGCGTCCACCGCTTCCTGCACAAGGTCTGGCGCGAGTGCGTCGCCGAGGACGGGTCCCCGCACCCGAAGATCTCCGACGACGCGGCCGAGCCGCCCGAGCTGGCCCGCCTGCTCGCCGCCACGGTCAAGAAGGTCGGCGAGGACATCGAGGGGCTCCGGCTCAACACCGCCATCGCGCAGATGATGACGTGCGCGAACGCGCTGCAGAAGGCCCCGGCCCTGCGCCGCGCCACCGTGCAGACCTTCCTCCAGGTGCTCGCGCCCTTCGCGCCCCATCTGGCCGAGGAGCTCTGGGCCCGGCTGGGAGGCGCATCGCCGATCCACGCGGCGCCCTGGCCGGCCTACGATCCGGCGGCGCTGGCGACCTCGACGGTGAAGCTCGTCCTGCAGGTCAACGGCCGGCACCGCGGGGAGCTCCTCGTGCCGCCGGGCCTGCCCGAGGCCGAGGCCGTCGCGCTGGCGCGGGCCCATCCCAAGGCGGGGCCGCACCTCGCGGGCAAGGCCGTGCGGAAGATTATTTACGTCCCAAACCGCATCCTGAATTTCGTGGTCCCGGAGTCGGCGGGTACGTAATAATACTCCGGGTAAAGTGCCCATGGAGTTTGACTTACCGGAGGGGGGTGAGGGTATAAATAGGCATATAAAAGACGCCGCTGCCCCCAAAAATTCCCTACCCATGAAAACGAGATTTCGACTTATCCGGTGCGTCCTGCTGCTCGCCTTGAGCCCCGGCTTGGCCATGGCCTCGATCGATTTTCTCAGCAAGATCCTCCCGCCGTACGCCAAACCCGGCGAGGGCCAGGTCTCGGGCATCTTTTACGTCGCCGATGTCACCGGCCAGGTCGAGGCCGTCGACGGCGAGACAGGCCGCATCGCCGACCTCCGGAAGGGCGACCACTTCGTCGCCCGGGGTTCCCGCGTCTTCGCGCACGACCAGGCTAGCGCCGTCCTGCTCTTCTCGAACCAGACGACCGTCAGCGTCCTGGCGAACACCCAGCTGCGCGTGGAGAAGTTCGACCAGGAGCCGTTCCAGCCGAACAACAACCTGCTGATCGAGCCGTCCAATTCCACGCTGGTCGTCTATGTCGAGGACGGCACGATCGCGATCAACACCGCCCAGCTCCTGACCGGCACCCGCATGGTCTTTGAGACCCAGCACTGCGCCTGCACCATCCTCAACAACCAGCCGGGCGGCCAGAAGGCCTACCTCGAGACCGACGAGAAGCGGACCCACTTTGCGATGATCCTGGGCCAGGCCCGGGTCAACGTGCGCGACAAGGACGGCAAGCTGGTGTTCCTCGGGAGGATGGTCCTCTCGAACCAGGAGGCGTTCGTCCTGCCCTCGCTCGGCAATTCCGATGACGCGAAAAACGGCGCCAACACCACCTCCATCGCGATCAGCGACGGCACCACCAACCTCAAGGCGCCGACCGCGGCGCCCGCGGGCACGGCCCGCGGCAACAACCACGCCGTGGCCCTCGGGCAGTTCTACGTGGTCGGGGCCGCCGGCGAAGTGACCTACACCATCGCCGGCAAGCCGGCTCCGCTCAAGCAGGACGCCTCCGTCGTGGCCAACGGGACCTCGGTCAAGACCGGAAAGGACGGCAAGACCAACCTCCTCTTCGCCAACCAGACGGTCCTGGCCCTCGGCAACAACACCGAGCTCGATGTGCAGCAGTTCCAGCAGGAGCCCTTCACTCCCGGCGGCATGCTCGAAGGCATCGAGCCCTCGAATTCCCAGAGCGTGTTCGTCCTCCGCAGCGGCGCGATCGACGTCGACACGCCCCAACTTCTTTCCGGCACCCACCTGACCTTCCAGACGGTCCACGGCTTCATCGGGATCATGAACGGCCAGAAAGGCGGCGAGAAAGCCTCGATCAGCGTCGACGACAAGCGGACCGACGTCGTCATGACCGAGGGCCTGGCCAACGTGCACCCGCGCGAGGCCGACGGCAGCATCGGCCCGGTCTTTCCCCTGACAACCGGCCAGGAAGCCCTGGTCCGCCCGACGGTGGGCGCCAAGCCCAGGCTCACCGCCAGCACGGGGGCCGGGGACGCGTATCCCACCGTGGCCCGGGGCCAGTTCTACGTGCGGCGGATCTCCGGCACGGCCGAGGTGATGGCCGGGGGCGCCACGACCCCGCTCAAGCAGGGCGACGCCCTGCCGGCCGAAGGCGCCGTCGTGAAGACGGCCCCGGGCGCGAAGGCCACCCTCCTTTTCTCGAACCACACCAGCCTCTCCCTCGACGAAAAGACCGAGCTGCGGGTGGACCGGTACGAGCAGGAGCCCTTCACGGTCGCCCTCGACTCGCAGGTCGAGCCCTCCAATTCCCAGAGCCACATCACGGTCCGCAGCGGCCAGATGGACATCGACACCCCGCAGCTCGCGGGCGGCACGCACCTCGTCTTCGAGACCCCCCATGCCTCGATCTCCCTGCTCACCGTCGAGAGCGGCGGCGAGAAGGCCTCGCTCGGCCTCTCCGCCAAGGCGACCGATTTCCAGCTCATCCTCGGGCGGGCGACCGTGAAGCAGCGCGGGCTGGACGGCACCTTTGTGTCGGCGGGCCAGGACCTGCGAACCGGCCAGGAAGCGATCGTCAAGCCGACCCTGACCGGCAAGGCGACCGACGTGGCCGTCGCCGGCACGGCGATTTCCAACGCCAATGCCACCGAGGTCACGCTGGATGCCACGCCGGTCGCCCCGGCCGGCGCCGTGCGGGAGGACCGCCCCACCCAGGCCAAGGTCCTGAAGGTGACCGGGCCGGCGAAGGTCCAGCTCTCCGAGAAGTCCGGGCGGGTTGACCTCCTGGTCGGCGCCGAGCTGCCGGAAGGCGCGCTGATCGAGACGGCCGGCGATTCCGAGGTCTTCGTCGAGCCGTTCGTGGGCGCCGTGGCAGACGTCCGGCCCAACACCCAGGTCATCCTGGAGAAGCTGCAGGTGACAATGGCCGGCAACGTCCTGATGAAGCGGACCAGCATCCTCGACCTGAAAAAGGGCACCATTGTCTCCCTGATCGATCCCGCCGGCCACAACATCAATGACTATGCGGTGCGCACCCCGAAGGGCCTGGCCCAGGCCCATGGCACCTCCTTCGCCATCACCGTCGGGGACGACTCGATGTCGGTCACCGCGACGGCCGATTCCGTCACCTTCGTCACGCCCACCGGCGCCAGCTACGCCGTCTCCGCCGGCAACGTCACGATCACGCCGCCCGGCGGCGAGCCCCAGCCGCCGGTCCCCCTGTCCCAGGCCGTCGCGGCTAATCCTGCCTTCTCGAACGTCGTCCAGACCGCCATGAACACGGTCTCGAATATCGTGCAGAACAACATCGGCACGATGACCTCGAACTCGGCGACGAACCTGATCTCCCAGGTGGTCGGCGTGGCCAGCACGGCCCTGCCGGCCCAGGCGGCGAATTTCGCGACGCAGGCGATCACCGCGGTGAGCTCGGCCACCTCCTCGACCGGCGGCAACGCCGCCGCGGCCGTGGGTGCCGTCACCGCCGCCATCGTCACCGCGGCGCCCACCCAGAGTTCCGCCATCGCCGTCGCCGCCAGCAATGCCGCCCCGGCCTACACGGTGGCCGCGGTGGCCTCGGCCGCCCAGGCTGCTCCCGCGCAGGCGGCGCAGATGGCCTCCGCCGTCGTCCAAGCTAACACCCAGCCGAATACCGCGGGTGGCGGCCAGAATTCCGCGACCACGGCTGCCGCCGTGGCCGCCGCCGCGACCGCGGGTGCCCCCGCCCAGGCTGCCGCCATCGCCGGCAACGTGATGCAGACCTACGTTCAGAATAACACCGGACAGAGTTCCGCCGCCATCACCCAGGCAGCCACGATCCTGGCCTCCGCCGTCACCAGCAGCGCGCCGAGCCAGGCCAGCCCGGTGGCCACGGCCGTCCTGAACGCGGCCAACCAGGGCAGCACGACCGCCGTCGGCAATACCCAGCTTTCCTCGGCGATCACCGCCGCCGCCAACCAGGGCGCGCAGAATCCCAATTCGGCCAACACGCCTCCGCCGACGACCATTGTCGTGAATCAATTGGGCGGATCAACCGGCGGCACGGGCTCGACCGGCGGCACCGGTTCCACGGGTGGCACTGGCTCCACCGGGGGTACGGGCGGCACGGGGTCGACCGGTGGAACCGGCTCGACCGGCGGCACCGGAGGCACCGGAGGCACGGCTTCCACGGGTGGCACAGGTTCAACCGGTGGAACCGGCGGCACCGGATCGACCGGTGGCACAGGTTCGACCGGAGGCACTG
>CAZKAH010000027.1:0-16842 GCA_964550715.1 uncultured Opitutaceae bacterium | reverse complement strand
ACCGGAGGCACGGCTTCCACGGGTGGCACAGGTTCAACCGGTGGAACCGGCGGCACCGGATCCACGGGCGGCACCGGCGGAGCAGGTTCCACCGGGGGCAACGGCACGACCGGCGGCAATTCCCAATCGACTTCAGTGATCATCACCACGGTCGTGGGCGGCGGCGGGACGCCCAATGCGGGCGCCGGCTCGCAGAACACGATCATTGTCAGCCAGCTCACGGGCGGCGCGACTTCCCAGATCAATTCGGCCCTCAATGCGGGCAGCTCGGCGCAATCCGCGGTCGCCTTCACGAGCGGCGGCTCCACGCCGTCGGCCACGCCGCCGCCGACCCCGACGCCCCCGCCGATCGTCCCTCCGCCCGTTCCCACGCCGACGCCCACGCCGACCCCGACGCCGCAACCGACGCCGACGCCCACCCCCACGCCGACCCCTCAGACCCCGACGCCCACACCGCCGCCCACGCCGACGCCGACGCCCACGCCCACGCCGCTGACGCCGACGCCCACACCGCCGCCCACGCCGACGCCGGAGCCGACGCCCACGCCCACGCCCACGCCGACGCCCACGCCGACGCCGACTCCCACTCCGACACCGACCGTGACCATCATCATCGTCGTTCCGCCTCCGACGTCCCCGGTCAGCCCCAACTAAGTGAATGCGATCGTGCCGCCAAGCCGCCTCCCCCTCCCTTCCGCGCCGTCGCTGGCTGCCGCTCGGCGTCATCGCGCTCGGGGGAATCCTGGCCGCCCCGCCGGCCGAGGCGCTGCTCACGTTTCCCCATCGTGACAACGACGGAGCCGACCAAATCATCGTGACCGGAGCCTACAGCATCGGGTATGACACCAACGTGTTCGCGCAGCGCGCGAACAAGAAGGCCGCCTATACCCAGCTCCTGACCGCCGGGGCCAGCTATACGCGGCGCGCCGGGCTCATCTCCGTGGACGCCGGGTTTTCGATGAATGCCGGCTCGTTCGCCGGCCTGCCGGGCCAGAATTACACCGACCCCGCGTTCACGCTCGGCTTCACCAAGGGCTCGGGCCGCACCACCGGCACGCTGGATTTTTCCGCCGCCAAGTCCAATGCGCCGGACCCGGTCGCCAACGACCGGGCGATCGCCTGGAATTATTCCGCGGTGCAGGGGCTGCGCTACCCGCTGATCGACCGCTATTTCTTCACCAACAGCGCGACGGTCGGTGGCACCTCCTACCAGAACCAAAAGCTCTTCGCCAACCAGGTCGCCTATTCCGACGCCTTCCAGGTGAACGTCATCTACGACTCCAAGCTTTCGTTCGACACGGGGTATCATTTCGCGCTGGCCCAGACCCACGACACCAACAATTGGACCCATAACTTCACCTTCGGGGCGGTCGGGAACATCATCCCGAACGTGACCGGCAGCATCGACCTGGGCTATGCCTACGACCTGAGCAAGACCCGTCACCAGAAGGAGAACGACTACCAGTCCTTCACCGGCGACGCCAACCTCATCTGGCATTTCTCCCGGGTGCTCAGCTTCTCGGGCATCGCGGCCAAGTCCTTCGGCATCTCCTCGACCAACGTGGTCACGAACACGACCTCGGCGGGGATCACGGCCAGCGGCAACGTGGGCAAGCGTTTTCGGACCGACCTCGGCGTCAACGGCAACTGGACCGCCTTCCTCTCTCCGAACGGCCTGGGGCGCCGGGACACGCTGCTCGAGCTCACGGCCGATCTCGGCACCGCGCTCACGACCCACCTGCGCCTCAATCTCAACTATACATACATGGAGAACTATTCCAACATCTCCACCGGGAAGTTCATCCGCGAAACCATCACGCTGACGCTTCTCGCCACCTACTGACCATGCCGCCCCGCCTTCCCTTCATCCGCCTCCTCGCCGGGCTGCTCGTCGCCGGCGCGGGGGAGCTGCCCTCCCGGGTCGCGGGAGCGGACGCTCCCGCTCCCTCCACCAGGGGCAACCGGGCGCTCTACACCCTGACGATCACCGACCGCATCCACCTGGAGGTCGTGGGCGAGGGCGACCTGACGGCCCCCTCGCAGCGCATCGACGGCCACGGGAACGTCAACCTGGTCTACGTGGGCGAGGTTCATCTCGCGGGCCTGACGATCGCCGCGGCCCAGGAGGCCGTCCAAAACGCCTATATCGAGGGCCGGTACCTGCGGCACCCGCAGGTGACGATCTCGGTCGAGGAGTACGCCGCGCGCACCGTCTCGATCCAGGGCGCGGTCAAGAACCCCGGGCGCTTTGAGCTGCCGCCGGAAGCCAGCCTGACGGTCGTCGAGCTCGTGACCAAGGCCGGCGGATTCACCGACATCGGCAAGGGCAGCGCCGTCCGGGTCCAGCATGTCGGCGGCACCGGCAGCGACAGCACCCAGAAGAGCATCGAGACCTTCGACATCCAGGGCATCATCACGGGCAAATCCTCGATGAAGTCCGACGACCCCGCGCTTCTCCTCCGACCGGGCGACATCGTCTATGTCCCGGAGAAAATCATCTAATCCCGGCACCATGGCTGAAATTTCGACAACCAAAATGGTCTCCTCGCAAGCCGAGCCGGAGGAGGATGCCGTCCAGCGGAGGACCTTCCGGGACTATTACATCATCCTGCGCGAGCGGCTGTGGATCGCCCTCCCGGTCGCGCTGCTGGTGGCCCTGAGCTACGGCTACGTGAAGGCGCGGGTGCCGAAGCTGTACTCGGCGACGGCCACGCTCCAGTTCGAGAAGCCGGAGACGGTCGTGACCAGCCAGAGCGTGGTCGACTCGTCGATCCGCAGCGAGTTCGACATCAACACCTACGTCCAGGACATGCAGAGCAACAAGGTGCGCGAGATGGTCATCGCCTCCTTCACTCCCGACGAGCAGAAGATCCTCCTGCGCCCGTTCATGAAGAACCTTCCGCCCGGCCAGCCGGCGCCGGCGGTCGGCAATGCGCTGGGCGGCGTCTCCATCGACCCCGTGCGAAGCACGTTCCTGATCCGGATCTCGGACAGCCACATGGATCCCGAGGCCGCCGCCATCGTGGCCAACAAGTTCGTCACCGCCTTCATTGAGTACCTGATGCAGAGCGTCGGGGGCGACAACGACATCGCCGTCAACTACCTGCAGGAGCGGGCCGCCCAGCTGCAGAAGGAGGAGCAGGAGAAGCAGAACGCCCTCGAGAACTACATGAAGGAGAAGAAGCTGGTGTCGCTGGACTCCAGCATCAACCTCGTGGCCGAGGCCCTGCGGGCCGTGGAGGCCCAGCTGACCGCGGCCAAGCTCTCGGAGCTGAACGCCCGGACCGTGGCCGACCAGATCTCCCGCTACCAGGCCGACAAGCGCAACCTCCTCGAGATCGACTGGATCGCCAAGCGTCCCTCGATCGTCGGCCTGCGCGAACAGCTGAGCCGGCTGCAGCAGCAGCAGGCCAACCTGTCCGACAGGTACTTCGAGCGCCATCCGAAGATGATCGAGATCAACGGCCAGATCGCCAAGGTCCAGGAGCAGCTGGAGGCGGAAATCACCCAGGCCATCAACGACCTCAAGACCGCGCTGGCCGGCGCCCGCGACCAGGTCAAGGCGCTGCAGGACTCGGTCCAGGCCGAGACGGACAAGGAACTGGCCCTGCGCGGGCTTTCCGTCGAGTACAACAATCTCCAGACGCAGGCCAAGGTCGCGCACGACAACTACGTCACGATCCTCGACCGGATGAACCAGGCGACGACGACCAAGAACATCGGCAAGATCCCTCTGCACATCCTGGACACCGCCCTGCCCAACTACAACCCGACCCAGCCCATCATCTCCGGGATCGTCCGCACCTCCGTGATCTACGGGCTGCTGGTCTTCGTCGGGGTCGCGATGGGCCTGAGCTTCATCGACGACCGGATCAAGAGCGCCTGGGATGTCGAGGCCTTCATCGGCGTCAACCTGCTCGGCATCATCCCCGACCTGTCGGCCATGAAGGGCGACGAGAAGCACTCACTCGTCCTCAGCCACCAGCAGACGCCCGGCGTCGAGGCCTTCCTCGGCGTCTACAGCGCGGTGAAGATCCAGTCCAAGCTCGACTTCCCCAAGGCCATCCTGGTCACCAGCACGATCCCGGGCGAGGGCAAGACCCTCGTCTCCAGCAACCTGGCCGGCGGGTTCGCCCGGCATGGCAAGAAGACCCTGCTGATGGACTGCGACTTGCGCCGTCCCATGCTGCACCGCCACTTCAAGCAGCAGAACAGCGTCGGCCTGATCACCTGGTTCGAGGCCGGCGCGAACCTGGAGGGCCAGCTCGCGACCAATCCCAACCTGGGCATCACCAAGCTGAGCGAGAACTTCTCGATCCTGACCTCGGGCGGCCGGTCCAAGAGCCCGACCTCGATGCTGGAGCAGCCGGCCTTCGGCCAGCTGATCGAAAAGCTGAAGAAGGAATACGACGTCGTCGTGGTCGACTCGCCCCCGATGGGCGCCGTGACCGACGCGCTGCTGATCGCCGAGCGCACCGACGAGGTCATCTACGTCTGCCGCTTCAACCGCGCCTACCGCAAGCACATCAAGCTCTACATCCGCGCCCTGCTGAACGGCAAGAACGCGGTCCTCGGCATCGTGCTCAACGGCCTTTCCCCGCGCCGGATCGAGTACTACTCGAACTACCGGTACTACCGGAGCTACAAGAAGTACTACGGGTCGCAGTCGTAGCGTGCCCCTTTCCGCCTTCCTTCCCGCCGGGTTCGACCCGGCCAAGCCGGTCGCCCTGATCGCGGGCCAGGGCGTCTATCCCCAGCTGCTGGCGCGGGCCATCCGGGCCGCGGGTGTGCCGCTGCGGCTCATCGCCTTCGAGGGCGAGACCGACCCGCAGCTGACGGCCTCCGTGCCCGAGGCCGACCGTCGGCAGGTCCTGGTCGGCCAGGTGGGCAAGACCCTGCGGGCGCTGGAGGAGTTCGGCGCGGGCTACGCCCTGATGGCCGGGCAGATCACCCCGCGGCGGCTCTTTAAGGGCCTCCACCCCGACCTCAAGGCGGCGACGATGCTGCTGTCCCTCAAGCGCCGGAACGCCGAGACGATCTTCGGGGCGGTCGCGAAGGAGATTGAGGCGCTCGGCATCGCCCTCCTCGACGCGCGCTCCTTCCTCGACGACCAGCTGGCGACTGCGGGCTGCATGACCGGACGAAGCTTTCCGATCGAGGGCGACACCCTGGAACACGGCATTCTGATCGCCCGCGAATCGGCCCGGCTCGACATCGGCCAGGGCTGCGTCGTCCGTAAGGGCACCGTCCTGGCGGTCGAGGCCTTCGAGGGGACGGACGAGATGCTGCAGCGGGCGGGCTCGTTCGAGAGTTCGGACGCCCTTTTCGTCAAGACGGTCAAGGCCCGGCAGGACTACCGCTTCGACGTGCCGTGCTTCGGGCGGAAGACCCTCGAGGCGATGCGCGAGGCGAAGATCGGCGCCGCCGCCCTGGAAGCCGGGCGTGTCATCATCCTGGAAAAGCCCGCGGTGGTGGCTCAAGCCAAGGACTGGGGTATCAGCCTATTGGGTTTCTGACCGGTCGCCGGGCGGCTTGCGCTTTGGGCCGGCCGCGCCAGATTGGCTGTGCCATGCAAAAGGACCTCGTCACGGCGATCGTCAAGGGAGTGATCCCCGCGGTGAACAGCTGGGCCCTGTTCTTGGGCAACGAGGAGAAGACCTTCGTCATCTACATCGACGCCTTCGTCGCCAAGGCGATCCAGATGACGCTGAGCGGCGTGAAGAACGAGCGGCCGCTGACCCACGACCTGATCGGCAGCATCCTCCTGGGCCTCGGCGCGCGGCTGGACCATGTGCTGATCAACGACGCCCGGGAGCGGACCTTCTACGCGCGGATCTTCCTCCGGATGGACAACGAGCTGGGCAAGAAGATCGTCGAGATCGACGCCCGGCCCAGCGATTCGATCGTCCTCGCCCTGCAGCAGCAGAGGCCGATCTACGTCGTTCGGGCGGTCTTCGACCGGATCGAGGACAGCACCGACGTCCTCGAGCGCGAACTGAAGCGCCAGGCCGAGGAGGGCGACGAGGAGGAACCCGAGGGCGACGATTCGGTGTGAGCCTGCCCCCGCCCATCCTGCCGGGGCAGCCGCTGACGGCGCTCGCGCCGATGCAGGATGTCACCGATCTCGCCTTCATGCGGGTCGTCGCCCACTATGGGGCGCCGGACTACTTCTTCACCGAGTTCTTCCGGGTCCACGCCCAGTCGCGGCCGGAGAGGCACATCCTCCGCTCGATCGACGAGAACGACACCGGCCGGCCCGTCTTCGCGCAGCTGATCGGCGAGGACATCGCCCACCTCGTGCGCACCGCGGAGGCCCTGCAGCGCCATCCGATCGCCGGCCTCGACCTGAACCTCGGCTGCCCGGCGCCGAAGATCTACAAGAAGAACGTCGGCGGCGGCCTGCTGCGCGATCCGGACCGGATTGACGAGATCCTGGCCGCGCTGCGCGCCGCCACGCCGGGGCTCTTCACGGTCAAGATGCGGATCGGCTTCGCCGACGCGGGCAACTTCGAGCGGATCCTCGAGGTGGTCGGCGCCCGGGGGGCGGACCTCCTCAGCGTGCACGGCCGGACCGTGCAGGAGATGTACCGGAGCGAGGTGCACTACGACTTCATCGGCCGCGCGGCCGCGCGGATGGCCTGCCCCGTCCTGGCCAATGGCAACATCACCTCGGCGGCCAAGGCGGCCGCGGTCGTGGCCGGGACCCGCGCGGCCGGGGTCATGATCGGGCGGCATGCGATCCGCAATCCCTGGATCTTCCGGCAGTGCCGCGAGGTGTTCGCGGGGCGGCCCGCCACCCGGGTCAGCCTGGCGGACGTGCGGGAGTACATCGAGCGGCTCTACCGCGCCACGGCGCTCGCGGAGGTGCCGGAGCGGGCCCACGTGAACAAGATGAAGAAGTACCTCAACTTCGTCGGCCAGAGTGTGGACGCCGGCGGCGCGTTTCTCCACGACATGCGGCGGGCCGAGTCGGAGCAGGACCTTTTCACGGTCTGCGACCGGCATCTCCTGGCGGACCCGTCGCGCGAGTTTTCCCCAGAGCCCTACCCCGGCGTGATCGCCCGGCCCAACTGCGAAACACCGGCACCCAACGCGGACGGCTGTTCCCTCGAGACGATCACCGCCTAGGTCCCTATTCCAGGCCCAGGATCTTGCGCCCTTCCGGGGAGATCATCTGCGGGGCCCAGATGGGGTCCCACACGATGTGGACCTTGGCGGAGGCGACGGCGGGGAGCGCGGCGATCTTGGAACGGGCGTCTTCGGCGATCGTGGGGCCCATGCCGCAGCCCTGGGCGGTCAGGGTCATCTTGACCTCGACGTTGTTCTTCCCGTCCCCGGCCGGCTCGACCAGGAGGTCATAGACCAGGCCGAGGTCGACGATATTGACGGGGATCTCGGGGTCGAAGCAGGTCTTCAGCGCCTCCCAGACGGCCTGTTCGCTGAAGGGGGCGGTGCTGGAGGAGGAGGCTGGGGCGGCGGCCGAGTGGCCGGAAATGGCTCCGGCGTCCCCGGCCGAGATCCGAAACAGGCCCCGGTCGGTCCGGACCGTGACGTGCCCGCCCAGGGTCTGGGTCACGAAGACTTCGGCCCCCTGCGGCAGGGTGACCTTGTCGCCCGCGGGAATCAGGGTCGCGGCGGTATCGCGCAGGAGATGGGACTTCATTTGATTTCCAGGTCCAGCGGGAGACGGGCGTACAGGCCCTGGGGATCGTTGAAGGAGCGCAGGACGGAGAGCTGCGCCTGCATCCGGCGGGTGATCTCGCCGATCAGGCCGGAGGCGGGGGCGCGCGCCCCTCCGGTCGGCAGCCGGCCCAGCAGTTCCTGCAGGGCCTGGGCGAGGTCCTTCTTGGCCGGGTATTCCGTGAGTCGGAAATTGCCGCCGAGGCCCGCCTTCTGGCCCGCAAAGAGGATCGCATCCCGCAGCCCGCCCATCTGGTCCACCAGGCCGAGCTTCAAGGCCGCCGAGCCCGACCAGACCCGCCCCTGCGCGATCTCCTCGACCCGGGCCCGCGGCAGTTTCCGGCCGGCCGCCACCTTGTCGATGAACAGGCCGTAGAACCAGTCGACCTGGTGCTGGACGATCGCCATCTCCTCGTCGGTCTTCGGGCGGATGATGGTGTCCGCGTCCGCAAACTTGCCGACCTTCACCCGGTCGAACGTCACGCCAAAGTCCGCCGCGAGCTTCTGCACGTCGAACTGGATCCCGAAGACGCCGATCGACCCGGTGATGGTGGTCGGCTCGGCAAAGATCCGGTCGCTGTCCGCCGAGATCCAGTAACCGCCCGAGGCGGCATAGGCGCCCATCGAGACGATCACCGGCTTGACCTGCCGCGCCAGCCGGATCTCCCGCTGGATCTCCTCCGACGCCGTCACGCTGCCGCCCGGGCTGTTGACCCGCAGGACGATCGCCTTGACCGCGCCGTCCTGGCGCAGTTTCCGCAGTTCCGCGGAGAATTTCTCCCCGCCCACCTCGCCGGGGCTGCCCATGCCGTCCACGATCTCGCCCTCGGCGTAGACGACGGCGACGCGATTGGAGGAGCTCACGTACGGGTCCGGCTTCATCACGATGTAGGCGGGGAGCGCGATCTGCTTGAACGGCTCCTTGCTGCCGGCCCGCCCGGTGGCGGCCTTCAGCTCATCCAGCAGCTGGTCGCGATAGAGGACCCGGTCCACGAGGTGGGCCTCCCTCGCCGCGTCCGCCCCGATCAACCCCTGGGCGTCGATCGTCGCCTGGATCGCCGCGGGCGTGAGCCCGCGGCTCCGGCCGATCTCGGCCAGGATGCTGCCGTGCATGTCGTCGAGCAGCTGCTGGAGCTGCTGCCGGTCCTCGGGGCTCATGTCCTTGCGGGTCAGGGCCTCGACTGCGGACTTGTACTTGCCCACTCGGGTGACCTGGATGTTGACGCCGTATTTTTCCAGCGCGCCCGCGAAGTAGATGGATTCGGCCGCCATCCCGGGGATGAAGAGGGTCCCGTAGGGGCCAAAGTCGACCTCGCTGGCCACGGAGGCGAGGTAGTAGTCCTTGAGCGTGGGGGCATCGAGGTAGGCCCGGACCGGCTTGCCCGACTGGCGGAAGGCCGCCAGGGCCGCCCGCACCTCGCGGAGCGCGGCATAGCCTGAGCCGTAGCCCGTGGGCTGGAGCGATCCCTTCAGGAGGATCCCGGCGATGCGCGAGTCGGTCGCGGCCAGCCGCAGGGCTCGGGTCACCGGGCGCAGCTGGAGCGCCGGCCTCCGGTCGCTGTCCGCCGCCGCGTACAGGGTCCCGAAATCAAAGGCCGCCGGGGCGTCGGAGATGTTGGTGGAAAGGTCGACCACCAGCCAGGAACCCTGCTCGAGGTCGTCCGCCGACGGCACCTTGTGGGCGCCGAGCGAGATGATCGCTCCCAAGATGGCGACGAAGAGGAGCGCCCCCCCGATGGCGAAGAGGACGAGCGCCGCCAGCGCCCCCAGCATCGAGGTGAAAAAATTCTTCATGTGCAGGCACCCTAGTCAGGGGAACGTTTTCCTCCAGCAGAAACCGAAGCGCCCGAAGGAGATGGGGAGCGCCCGCCAACCGTAACCCGAGGCCCCGCAGAACCTGTTTGCGTCGGGCCGGGCCGGAACTACGCTGCGCCATCCATGAGCGAGCAAAGCGACCTTCTCACCACGAACCGCAAGGCGCTGACCGTCAATCTGAACGAGCTGAAGTACGGCACGTTTGCGGAGATCGGCGCGGGGCAGGAAGTGGCCCGGATGTTCTTCCAGGCCGGCGGGGCCTCCGGGACCATCGCCAAGTCCATTTCCGCCTACGACATGGCGTTCAGCGACGCCATCTACGGCAAGGCGCCGCGCTACGTCTCCAAGGAGCGGCTGGCGCTCATGCTCGGCCACGAGTACGACCTGCTGATCGAGCGGCTGGGCGCGCAGCGCGGCGAGCGCACCACCTTCTTCGTCTTCGCCGACACCGTCGCCACCAAGAGCTACAAGGGCAACAATGAGGCCCACGGCTGGATGGGCATCCGCTTCCAGAGCGAGCCCGGCGGGCCGCCGAGCGACATCGTCCTGCACGTGCGGATGTGGGACCGCGAGAACGTCCTCCAGCAGCAGGCCCTCGGCATCATCGGCGTCAACGTCGTCTACGGCGCCTTCTACTATCGCAACGATCCCGAGGCCTTCATCCGCTCGCTCGCCGACAGCCTGGGCGCGGACCGGGTCGAGGTCGACATGCTGCAGTTCAGCGGGCCGGCCTTCCAGGGGATCGACAATCGTCTGATGTCGCTGAAGCTGGTCCAGCACGGCCTGACCAATGCGGTGATGTTCGGGCCCAATGGCGGGGTGCTCCAGCCCTCGGAGATCCTCTACAAGAAGGCCATCCTGGTCGAGCGCGGCAGCTTCCGCCCGGTGACGCACGTCAACGTCGACATGCTCAGCTGCGCGACGGCGCAGTTCGTGCAGGAGCCGCTGGTCAAGGGCAAGGACGTCATGGTGCTGATGGAGATCACCATGAACAACCTCCTGGCCGCCGGCGCCCTCGACGCCCAGGACTTCCTCTCCCGGGTGGACGTCCTCGGCGACATCGGTTTCACGGTCCTCATCTCCAATTATTCCGAGTACTACCGGCTGACCTCGTATTTCCGGCGGTACACGAAGGAGATGATCGGGGTCGCCCTCGGCATCAACAACCTCCTCGAGATCTTCAACGAGAAGTACTATGAGAACCTCGAGGGCGGCATCCTCGAGTCCTTCGGCCGGCTTTTCCGCAACGCGGTCAAGCTCTACGTCTACCCGATGCGGAAGGACGCCTATGAGGCCTACATCTCCGGCCAGTCGACCGGCGCCGCCCCGGCCGCGGGCAACGCCTTCTCCGCCGGCGTCCTGATAAACGCCAAGAACGCCCAGGTGAGCGACAACCTCCGCAACCTCTACGCGCACCTCCTCGAGAACCACTACCTCGACAGCATCGTCGGCTTCAACCCCGAGATCCTGAGCGTCTTCTCGCGCGACGTGCTGCGCCGGATCAAGGAGGGCGACCCGACGTGGGAGACGATGGTCCCCGCGCCCGTCGTGGCCGCGATCAAGCGGCGCGAGCTCTTCGGCTACAAGGCCCTGGCGGCGAAGTCGGCCTGATCCCGCCGTGCGCTTCCATAAGTACCATGCGCTGGGCAACGACTACGTCGTGCTCAACCCCGCCGATTTCCCGGCCTGGCCGCCGGCGCCGACCCCGGAGCAGATCCGGGTCGTCTGCCACCGCAACTTCGGGATCGGGTCCGACGGCATCCTCTGGGGCCCGCTGCCGGCCGCGGCCGGCGCCTTCGGGCTGCGGATCTTCAATCCCGACGGCTCGGAGGCGGAAAAGTCCGGCAACGGCCTGCGGATCTTCTCGCGGTACCTCCGCGACGCCGGCCTGGCTCCCCGCCCCGCCTTCGACATCGAGACGCCGGGGGGCCGCGTCCAGGTCCGGATCCTGGAGGGCGGCCTGATCACGATCGCGATGGGACGGGTCAGCTTCGACAGCGGGAAGATCCCGGTCACGGGCCGCCCGCGCGAAGTGATCAACGAGCCGATCACGGTCGGCGGCCGGACCTTCACCTATTGCGCCGCGACCATCGGCAACCCACACTGCGTCCTGCCGCTCCCGGAGGTCACCGCCGACCTCGCCCGGCGCTACGGGCCGGAGCTGGAAGTGCACCCGAATTTCCCGCGCAAGACCAACGTCCAGTTCCTCCAGGTGCTCGACCGCGCCAACATTCGGATCGAGATCTGGGAGCGCGGCGCCGGCTACACCCTCGCCTCCGGCAGCAGCTCCAGCGCCGCGGCCGCCGTCGCGCGCCGGCTCGGCCTGGTGGATCCCACGGTGACCGTGCACATGCCCGGCGGAAAGCTGGGGATCGAGATCGGGGACGACTTTGCCATCCAGATGACCGGCCCCGTCATCCGCGTCGCGGACGGCACGCTCGACGCCGAGCTCTTCCAGGCCCGGGCCTAGTATTTTACCGTGCAGCCATAGGCCCGGGAGCTGCCCTTGGCCACGGGCTGGCCGGCCCTGACGGCCGCCAGGGCCTCCCGGACGTAATTCTCGGCGCGCGGGATGTCGGCCGGGTCGGCCGACGGGATGCTGTCGATCCCGCCGTGATAGACGAGGTTCCCGTCCGCGGTGATGACGAACAGGTGGGGCGTCGTCTGGGCGCCGTAGAGATGACCCACCGTCCCGGTGGGATCGCGGAGATAGGCGGTCGGCGCCGACCCGCGCTGCCGCAGCCAGGCCTTGATCTCCGCCGCGGAATAATCCGCGCCCTCCTTGCCGGGGGCGCCCGAATTGATCAACAGCCAGACCACGCCATCAGCCGTGGCCGCCTTCTGCAGTCCGGGAATGTTGCCGCCGTCATAGTGCTTGTGCACGATCGGGCAGTCGGGGTTGTTCCACTCCAGGACGACCACCCGTCCCTTGAAGTCGGATAGGTGGCGGACCTGGCCGTCGATGTCGGTCAGTGTGAAATCCGGGGCGGGCCGGCCATCGGCGATCGCGGCGGCCGCGCGGGGCGCGGCGGTCAGCACGAGGGCGCCGGCCGCCAGGGCGACGGAAAGGGAGGAGAGTTTCATGATGAAAGAAGGGACGCCAAACCTGGCCAAAGGTTGCATATTTCGCAACCGAGTCCCGCTACGCAATGTGCCCCCTTGCGCCAGGCCGGGCGCTTTTTAGGCTGCTCCAGTGTGCCATTTCACCCATGGTACACTAGCCCCATGAGCCCTCCCGAGTCGTTCCGTGCCGCGTTCGGCCGGCTGTCGCCGCTGGCCCGGGCCAACGTCGCGGCCCTGGGCGGCTTCGTGCTCCTGCTCTGCGGCCAGCTCCTGCCCCAGTGGCGCCATAACCCCGATCTCGCGCACGGGCTGCTGATGCCGGTCCTTTTCCTGGTCCTCCTGCACGAGAGCCGCCGGACCGGCCCCCGGCGCTATCTGGCCGGCGGGGCGGCCGCCACCGCGGGGGTCGCCGCCCTGGCCCTGGCGGGGCTGGCCGTGCTGTCCGTGGCGGGCCTCTATGCCGCCGCGGTGGACTGGTCCAACGCGCTGGTCGAATTCCTGCTCGCGACGGCCCTGTCCCTCCTGCTCGGCGCGGCGCTGGTCGCCGTCGCCGACCGGCGAATCCGCCTCGTCCCCTGGAATTGGACCGCCGCGGTGGCGATCGGCCTCTGGCCGCTGACGGCGCCGATTCCCTCCGGGATGTACTCCCGGCTCACCCTGGCCCTCCAGCTCTGGATCAGCACCGGGGTGATGGACGTCCTCCAGCTCCTCGGCATCGCCGCGCACCGCCAGGGCAACATCATCGAGCTGGCGACCTGCCGCGTCGGGGTCGAGGAGGCCTGCAGCGGGGTGCGCAGCCTCGTCTCGTGCGTCTTCGTCGCCCTGTTCTTCTCCGCCGGCATCGTGCGCCATCCCTGGGCGCGGGCGGTAGTCATCGGCGTGGCGGGTCCCCTCGCCCTGGCCATGAATTTCATCCGGGCCCTGACCCTCACGCTCCTGGCAAACAGCGGCACGACGATCGCCGGGTTCTGGCATGACGCCACCGGCTACGCGGTGCTGCTCGCGACGGCCGCGCTGCTCGCCGGGCTGGCGATGGGACTGCAGGAAGAAGGCGAAAGTGGAATGGCGAAAGCTGAAACCGGGAATCCGGAGGTCTCGTCTTCCGCACTTTCGACTTTCATTCTTTCCGCCGCCTTGGCGGCAGCGGCCCTGCTCGTCCTCTTCTTCGGGCTCAACACCCACCCGGCCGTCAATAGGAACGCCGCCGTGCCGGACCTGGCGGCGCTGATGCCCGACGCGCCCGCCGGGTGGGCCGCCGCCGCCACCCCCGACCTAGCCCGCTTCCGCGACCAGCTGCAGACGGACGTCCTCGCGCAGCGCACCTACGTGGGCGGGCCGGCCACCCGTGCAATCCAGATCACCCTCTACCTCGCGTACTGGCGGCCCGGCCAGACGCCGGTGAGCCTCGTCGACGCCCACACCCCCGACGCCTGCTGGCCGGGGGCCGGCTGGGTGGCGCAGCCCCCCGGGCCGTCCTCGCCCGGCCTGGGCATCTCCGGCCGCTCGCTGTCGCCGGTCGAGCAGCGGCTGTTCGCCAACAGCGGGGTGGCCCGCTACGTCTGGTTCTGGCACCTCTACGACCGACGGCGCCTGTCCTACGAAAACCCCTACTCGGCCGCCGAGCTGCTGCGCCTGGCGTGGCGCTTCGGCTTTCGCCACGACGGGGACCAGATGTTCGTCTCGGTCTCGAGCAATCGCCCCTGGGGCGAGATCGCCCGCGAGCCGCTGCTGCAGGAGTTCTTCGCCCACCTGCAGCCTCTGGGACTTTGAGGCACCTATCGGGCGGGCGCGGGCGTCAGCTGGCTGAGCCGCGCTTCGAGGGCAGTCCGGATGGAAGCCAGCGCATCGGCCCGGGCGTTCGCCGCGGCAAGCTCGGTCCCGAGACGCTGCAGGTCGCGCTGGGCCGCGGCCAGCTGACCCGTGAGCTTCGAGAGCTGGATGGTGGACCGCTTGAACTCCCGGTTGAGGCTCGCGTTGTCCGTCTCCAGCTGGGTGAGGCGGCGCTGCAGGTCGGAGGCCGCCGGCGCCGAGAGGGCGTTCTTCATCGCCGCCTCAGCCACCTGGAGGCGCGTCTCGAGGGCGGCCTTCTCGCCCTGCAGCGCCTCGAGGGACCGCGCATTTTCGAGCCGCGCCTTCGCCAGCTCAGCCTCCAGCGCGGGCACGCGATCGTCCGGGACCGCGGGCCCCACCGGGATTGCCTGCACGACGCGGACGGCACCGGCGCCCGGCGCCGGCAAGGATGCGAGCTGCGCGTGCGCCCTGGCGAAACCCTGCGAATCGGCGGCCTGGTACCAGGTCCGGGCCTGATCGGGATTCCTAATGACCCCGCGGCCCAATTCATACGCCAATCCAAGGTTGAATTGTGCCTCCGCCAGGCCCTTTTCCGCCGCCTGCCGGTACCAGAGGGCGGCCTCGAATGGGTCCGGCGCCACGCCCCGGCCGTCCGCGTACATATTGGCGACGTTGAATTCGGCCTGCGCAACCCCCTGCTTGGCCGCCTGGAGGTAGAAGCGGACGGCGCCCGGAAGGTCCTGCGGCACCCCGCGGCCCATTTCATACAGCAGGCCGATATTGTACTGGGCGAGCGCATCGTTCGCGGCCGCGGCCTGCCGGTAATATTGCAGCGCTTTCGCGTAGTCCTGGGGAACTCCCTGGCCCGAGGCGTAGGCCGTGCCGAGCGCGGTCAGCGCCCCGGGGACACCCTTTTGCGCCTGCGCCCGCACCGCGTCGAGGTCGGCCTGCGCGCGCAGGGCGGCATTCAGGCCCAGGGCCAGTCCGATCGCCAGCCCGAGCGCGGCGAAGCGCCGGAACGAGCGGACCTTCCAGAGCGGCAAAGGGGCGTTGGCCATGATTGGAAGTGGGACAAACTCAGGTCGAGATCAAGGCTCGCCTGAGGCACCAATCCCGCAGCCCGCAGCATGGCAGCGATATCCACCGGTCCAACCCCGTACCCTCCCCACTCCCGGATTGACGCCCCACCCTCCCTTTGCGCATTTTACCGCCCCACGCGCGCCATTAGTTCATCGGTAGAACGTGAGCTTCCCAAGCTTGAGAGGTGGGTTCGATTCCCACATGGCGCACCACATCGAACATGCAGGCACGACCCGCTTCAATGCCTGCGGAAAATCCCCGGGCGGGAAGACTGCCCTCCCTCGATGGGCTGCGGGCGGTGGCGATCCTGATGGTCCTCGGCAGCCATTGCCAATTTGCGGCGGGATGGCAGGCGGGGCGGTTTCCCTATGTCTTCTACCTCTTTGACGGGGAGCTGGGGGTGCGGATTTTCTTTGTCATCAGCGGGTTCATTATCACCCGGCTGTTGCTCGAGGAGGACCGGACCTTCGGCGCAGTCTCGCTTCGGCTGTTCTATCTGCGGCGGGCCCTGCGGATCCTGCCGATCTATTTCGCCTACCTCGGCTTGCTCGCGCTGCTCAGCCTCGCCGGCCGCTACCATGACTCCCCTTCAAATTGGCTGGGGTGCCTGACCTTCACGCGCAACCTGGTCGGGAGAGGCGACAGTGCGACCGAGCACTTTTGGAGCCTGGCGATCGAGGAGCAGTTCTATCTTTGCTGGCCGGTCCTCTTTCTTCTCTTGCGCCTAGGGCGTCGCAGCACACTGGCCCTGGGCATCCTGGCCGTCCTGACGCTGGCGGCACTGGCCCTGCGGTTTTCTCCGATCCCCCTCGAACCCGGTCCGGGACTCGTGTCGCGCCTGCTCGGCGCCCGCTCGCTCCTGCGCTACGCCGATTCGATCGCCCTCGGCTGTGCCGGGGCCTTGCTCCAGGGAAGGCTGGCCGGGCGACTGCCCGCGGCGGCGGCGACCGGCGCGGCCGCGCTGCTGGCGATCGAGCAGTTCTGCGACCGCAGCGGGCCGGTCCCGGCGGTTCATGCTGCCATGCCGGCCGTGCAGGCCGCAACGATCATGGTCCTGCTGCTCAGCCTGCTGCATCCGGCTCGGAACCTGATCTTCCGGGTCCTGAACCTGAAAGGAGTGAGCAGGATCGGCGTTCTCTCCTACTCCCTCTACGTCTGGCACTTCGTCTTCCTGCAGGACTTCGCCCCCCGGGCGATGCCCTGGCCGTGGCTCCGACAGTGGACCGTGTGGTGGATCCCCGCAGTAGTGGTCTCGATCCTGTCCTATGAGTTTCTGGAGGCTCCCTTCTTGCGCCTGCGGCGGGCCTACCGGCGCGCCCCGACGGACGTCCCGGCCTGACTGGGACCATGGATCACGGGCGAAACCTGCCGCCAGGTCGTCGCGAGAAGGACGCACCCGATGACGGCCGAGGA
>CAZKAH010000026.1:29610-36437 GCA_964550715.1 uncultured Opitutaceae bacterium | reverse complement strand
CGCCCGCCGGGGGAAGCCACTGCTGGCGCACATGAAAGGTCGGCTCGCCCTGCACCGTCGCCGGCGTAAGGCCGCGGCCGCCGGGCCGCTCGGCCAGGATCACCCGGCCCAAGGGATCGCAAAAGGTCACCTTCCCGGTGGCGAGTTCCACCCGAATTCTCAACCGAGCGGTCGCGAGCACGCCCTCGGCGCCTCCGACGGTCCAAGTCCAGGGGGCCGCTGAGCCGGTATCGGGGACGCGCATCAGGCTCTCGTGGGCAAAAAAGGCCGGGTCCCGGGCGGCGGCGACCCGGATGATGTCGGCGGCGCAGACTTGCAACTTCAGTTCCGAGCCGTCCGCCAATGGAACGAGGACCCCATCGGACACGGGCCGCGCCGGCGCGCCCGCGAGCCTGCTGGCGAAAAGGGCCGAGCCCAGGAGCAAAGTCCGGCTCGCGCGGGCCAAAACCCGGACCTTCAAGCCGGCCCTCCCGTAGGA
Source organism: uncultured Opitutaceae bacterium (assembly GCA_964550715.1). GTDB lineage: Bacteria > Verrucomicrobiota > Verrucomicrobiia > Opitutales > Opitutaceae > Palsa-1447. Next base: position 35,959 of record CAZKAH010000026.1, on the reverse strand, counting down.
TCCAGATCCGACCCGCTCCAATTGGCGACGATCTGCGTGAAGGACGCCGGGTCGAGGCCCGTGACCGGTTGGCCCGCGAGATCCGTCAGCACACCGCCGCTGGCTCGCAAACTCTCCAAGGCGCGGATGGGGTCCCCCAGGCCATTCATGCCCGCCGGGTGCAGTTCGATGACGAGAACGGCGCGGTGCGCGCGTCCCACTGCGATCAGATCCGGCAGGATCCGCGTCTCAAACCCTTCGACATCGACCTTGATCAGCGGAGATTCCGCCGGCCCCAGGTCGCAGACCAAATCCGCCACCGTCACCGACGGCACAGCCGCGCCCGCCTCCGTCACGTGGCCGACGACCGACCCGGTGAAGTCAAAGCGGACCGAGGCGTTGGCCGGGGCGACGGCGGCCCCGACGAGACGTGCGCGATCTTCCAGCTTGTTGCATTCCAGCGACTTTCGCAGCAGTTGGTGCGCGCGCGGGTTGGGATCAACCGCGAGGGATCGCGCCGCCGGATTGCGGAGCAGAACGCTCAGGGTCATGGCGCCGAGATTACTCCCAATATCGATCAGCGCGGGATGTCCCCAGGACAGCCGCAGCAGGGCGTCCTGCAGCGGACGGTCGAACTGCTCGTAGGAATTCCGGCCGGTCCACGCCCAGGAGTGCTCGATCGCATCCAGGCAGATTACGCCCCCGTGAAACCGCTGCCGGATCACCCAGCCGCGGCAGAGCCGCTTCGCCCACCGCCGCAGGAACGCCAGGCGATGGAGCAGGCGAACCAGCTTCAGCTGCAGTTTCCCCTCCTGGAGGACCATGGCGCTCAGCGGGGCGCCACGGCCTCGACATAGAGCGACTCGCATTGCCGGTGCTCCGTGTCGCGGAGCCGCAGGTCGTCGCCGCCCTCGCGAAAGCGGCGTTTCTCGATGGAGGAGAAACCCGCATCCTCCAGCATGTGCCGCAGCGTCGCGAAATCGTAGATGAACTGGTGGCCGTGATCCCGGAAGATCCGGTTCACGCTGACCATCGGCGTGTGCCACCGGCCCACGCGGTCGGACTCCCAATAGGGCATGGCCGCCTCCATGGCCGCGCGGGTCGGCGCGGCGTAGGCGCCCAGGTAGATTTCCCCGTCCGGCACGACGATGCGGATCCGCCCGCCCGGGGCCAGGATCCGGCGGGCCTCCCGGAGGACGCCGGCGGTGGCGGCGAACGGCAGGTGCTCGAGGCAATGCTCGGTGAAGATGCCCTGCAGCGAGCCCGAGCGGAAGGGCAGCCCCCGGGTGATGTCCCAGACGACGTCCACCCCGGGCTTCCAGTCGTAGTCCAGGTTGATGAAGGCCCGGCTCATGTTCGGGCCGCAGCCGAGATCCAGGTAGCCGAGCCCCTCGATCCGGCGCGGCAGGAACATCGGCCGGTTGCGGCGGATGCGGCCGACGAGCGCCTGCACCTTGGCGTAGCTCGTGATCGGGCGGTGAAAGAACAGCTTCATCAATCCCGAACCTCGGCCTGGTCGGCATAGGGGGCAATCTCGACCGCGCCGAGGCGGACGCCCTTCTGCATCGGGCTCAGGCGGAAAGTGAGGACGTTCTGCTGGCCGGGGCCAAAGCGCAGCCAGCACTCCGGCAGGAAATACTCCCGCTGCGGACCGACTTCCCAGAACCGCCCCAGCGACTGGCCGTTGAGATAGATCTCGCCGTCGCCCGCCGCGTCGACGAGCGCGCGCCAGGGCACCCAGACTCCCGCCGCCGGCCGGGGCAGCTCGAAAGCGACGCGGTACCAGGTGGTGAGGGCGTCGGCCGGGCCGCCCGTCACGCCCGCCAGCCCGCCCTTTCGGGCGACCGCTCCCGCGCCCGCCAGGGGGACTTCCGTCCAGCCGTCCGCCGGGCCGGGCCCGAGCGCCGGCCAGCCGTCCGCCACGCCGCCGAGGGATCGGGCCAATCTCCAGCCGGAGAGCGGAACCGCCGCGCCGCCGCCGGCCAGCACCGCGCCGCGCAGGCCGGATTCATCCTGGATCGCCCGCTGGATGTTCGCCTGGCCCGCCTGGGCGTAGAGGATCTTGAGGTCGTTCCGGCCGGGCCGCAGCCAACGGCCCACCACCGCCTCGCGGGCGGTGCCGCAGGCCACCACCCGGCCGTTGACTTCCACCGCCAGGGCGTCGCCCGGATACGAATCCATCCGGAGAGCCGCATCCGGCGCCGCGCCCGAGGCCGGCAGCGAGAGGGAGGCGGCATAGATGACCGGCCGGGCGTCATAGACGCCGAGCTCGGGCAGCATGTCGCCGGCGCCCACCCCGACCCAGTCGGACCCGCCTGGATCGGCGCGCATCTGTGCGAGGAGCGGGCGAACCGGGGACGGCAGGCGGTCCGGCCGCGCCGGGCCCGCCACGGGCCGCGGGAGCCATTCGCCCTTGGCCGGGTCGGTCAGGGCGGTGGCGAGGTGGAAGATCTTGTAGCCAAAGGGGCCCAGGTCGTAGTCGAGGCGGATTTCCGTGGCACCCTCAAGCCAGACCGTCGCCGACCCCCGGCGGGATTCGGGGACGGAATGATTGCGAAAAAAGAGAAAGACCTCGCCGTCGCGCGCCCGCCGCGCCGCGACCGTGACTTCCGGGCTGCCGGTCTCCGCCTGGCAGGCCATGACACGCGAGCGCGCCAACGCCGCGCCGTGTTCCTGCAGCATCAGCCCGATCGCCTTGACCGCGAGGTACTTCTCCCCGACGCCGCCGGGCTCGCGGATCGGCGCGAAATAGTCGTAGGTCGCCGTGTTGCCCCGGCCCGGCCAGAGCCCAAAATTCGTGCCGCCGAACAGGACGTAATAGTTGAGGATCGTCGCGCCCTCCTGCAGCGCGATCATGGTGTTCCCGGCAATGGCCGCGCCATCGAGCCCCGGCTGGTCCTCGCTCAGCTGGCCGCCCACCCCGGAAAACCAGCCGCCCCCGAGCTCGGAAATCATCACCGGCGCGTCCGGCTGCGCCGCCTGCAGATCGTGCACCCGCTGCGCCGTTGAATCGATCTTATAGCGGGGGTAGCCGTTGAAGGCGTCGAAGACCTGGCTCAGCACCGGATCGGGGCTGCCGCGGGTCTGCGAGGTCCAGCAGGTGAAGATAGGCACCTCGATGCCGGCGGCGACCGCCGTGCGGTAGAGCGCCTGCAGGTGCGGGGCGCGGTCCGCCGCGGGCGCCTCCTTGTCATAGTTATATTCGTTCTCGATCTGGAAGAGGATGACGCCGCCGCGCCCGGGGGGCCGCCGGGTCACCTGCGCCTCGGCGATCACCGGGCAGACGGCCTTCAGCCAGTGTTCCGACCAGGCGACGAAGACGGGGTCGTTGGTGCGCAGCCAGATCCGGCCGGCGGGGACTGTTTTCACCTTGGGCGCCACGGCCACGGCGTCCGCCCCGGCCGCGGCCTGGATGTCGACCGCCTCGCCTCCCGGCTGCCGCGCGTCCGCGGGCATCTTGGTCAGGAGCCAGCGGGGGAAGCCGCCGCCGTCCCACTCCGCGCAGATGTAGGGGCCAGGCCGGATGATGGTGTAGAAACCAAACTCGTCCTGCGCCATGGCGAGCCACTCCTTCAGGTCGGTGAGGTCAACCTGGGAAAAATCGTCGACCGAGGCCGGGAGGCCCCGCTCGTGCCAGTTCCAGGGCACGTAGGTCTCCACCGTGTTGCAGCCCGCCTCCTTGATCTTCCGGAAGCGGTCCCGCCAAAGCGGCTTGGGGCACCGGAAATAATGGAAGGTGCCGCTGAGGACGACGAGGTCATGCCCGTCGATCGTGAGACACTGGCCGTCGTAGCGGATCCGGTTGGGATTGGGAAAGACCTTGGCGGGGGTATCGGCCCAGGCGGGCGCCGCGCCCGCGCAAAGGAAGAGGAGGGTGAGCAGTCGGCGCATGGGGAAAGGCGATAGTCGGGCCGGCTTGCCCTCAGCCGTAGTTCCGGCGCCCGTCGAGGGCGCTCTTCAGGGTCACGGCGTCGGCATAGAGCACCCCGCCCCCGCTCGGCAGGCCGAAGCCGATGCGCGAGACCTTCACCGCGTGGCCGGCCGGGAGGTGCTCGGTCACGTAGTGGCAGGTGGCCTCGCCCTCGACGTCGTTCGCCAGCGCGAGGATCAGCTCGTCCACCTCGCCCCGCTCCACCCGCGAAAAGAGGGCCGCCAGGTTGAGGTCGGCCGGACCGACGTGGTGGAGGGGCGAAAGCCGGCCGTGCAGCACGTGATAGGTTCCCCGCCAGGCGCCGCTGCGCTCCAGCGCCACGAGGTCGGGCACATGCTCGACGACGCAAACCGCCCGCGGATCGCGGCGCGGATCGGCGCAGATCGCGCAGAGCTCCCCCTCGGCCAGGTTGCCGCAGCGCACGCACCGGTGCACGCTGCGGGCGGCCTCCTGGAGCGCGGCGACCAGTTCCGGGAGCTTCTCCGGGTGCTCCACGAGGAGGTGCAGCGCGATCCGCTCCGCCGAGCGGTAGCCCAAGCCGGGCAGCTTCTTCAGCTGCTGCTGGAGTTTCTCAAGGGGGGCCATGGGGGAAGGCGGATTAGAAAGGCGGAAGGCGAAGGGCGAAAGGCGAAAAGCGGAAGGGCAGGCGGAAATCAGGGATTGGAAAGGGACAGGCTCGAACTAGAGTCGCTCCCTCGGGACATTCGCCCTCCGCCTTTCCAATGCCCACCGTCCTTGCCATCCTGGCCGAAGGTTTCGAGGAGATCGAGGCCGTCGCCCCGATCGACCTCCTGCGGCGGGCCGGGGCCGAGGTGGTCACCGCCGCGCTCGGCGAGGGGATTCATGTGGCCGGCCGGACGGGGGTGACCCTGCACGCCGACGTCACGCTGGCCGCGGCGCTCGGCCGGGACTTCGACTGCGTCTTCCTGCCCGGCGGCCCGGGCGTACAGCGCCTGCGCGCCGACCCCCGCGTGATCGAGCTCGTTCGTCGCCAGCATGCCGCCGGCCGCTGGCTCGCGGCCATTTGCGCGGCGCCCGCGGTGCTGCACGACGCCGGACTGCTCGCGGGCCGGCGCTATACCGCCCATTTCTCGGTGGCGGGCGAATTGCCCGACATCCTGGCCGGCGAACGGGTGGTGGCCGACGGCCGCCTCCTCACCTCGCGCGGCGCGGGCACCGCCCTCGACTTTGCGCTCCTGCTCGTCGAAAAGCTGTTTTCCGCCCAAAAAGCCCGGGAAATCGGCCTATCGATCTGTGCGTGATACTGCGTAGTTCGACGGGGATTGCATCGCGCAGAGTTTTGCTTTGGAGTCATTTGCGTAGAAGAGGGGCCTGGCCATACCCCTGTCCCGACCCCCCTGTTCCGATCGGTACCACGGTTGCTCCGCGCGTCCGGAAGCGACGGGGCGAAGCATTAGAAATCTCATTAACCATGTGCGGCATAGCAGGATACATTAATCCGAACGCCTCCGCAGCCGAGCGCGCCACCGAGGTGGAGCGGATGTGCGCCGCCATGCTCCATCGCGGTCCCGACGACGGCGGCCTGGAGTCGGAAGGCGAGGCCACCCTCGGGATGCGCCGACTGGCGATTTTCGACCCGGCGAACGGCCACCAGCCCATGCGCACCGCGGACGGGCGTTTCCGCCTGGTCTTCAACGGCGCGATCTACAATTTCCGCGAGCTGCGGACCGAGCTGAGCGCCGCCGGCTGGCCTTTCCACACCGAGTGCGACACGGAGGTCCTGCTCGCCGCGTACGCCCAGTGGGGCGAGGACTGCCTGAGACGCTTGCGCGGGATGTTCGCCTTTGCGGTCTGGGATGCCACGGACAAAAGGCTGTTCCTGGCCCGGGACCCCTTCGGCATCAAGCCGCTCTACTACCGCCAGGACGGGGAGCGGCTGCGCTTCGCCTCGGAGGTCACCGCTCTCCTGGCCTGCGGCGCCTTCACCCCCGAGATCGATCCCTCCTCGGTCGGCGACTACCTTTCGTGGTTCGCCGTGCCGGCGCCGCGAACGATCTACAAGGGCATCTTCGCCCTCCGCCCCGGGGAATGCGCGACCTGGCAGGGAGGGCGGTTCGCCATCCGCTCCGCCTGGGACTTCCGGTCGATTCCCCCCGATCCGCGGCCCGCGGCCTCGCACGAGGAGTTCATCGCCGAGCTGCGCGGCCGCCTCGACGACTCGATCCGCGCCCATATGCTGGCCGACGTGCCGGTCGGCGCCTTCCTCTCGGGCGGGCTCGATTCCGCCGCCATCGTGGGCCTGATGATGCAGGGCGCGAAGACGCGGCTGCACACGTTCTCGATCGGCTTCGACGAGCCCGGCTACTCCGAGGCCGCCGAGGCCGAGGCGACCGCGCGGCATTTCGGCACCCAGCACCACACCCAGGTGCTCACGGGAAAGGAGGTGGCCCGGGACATCGAGCGCCTGATGGCGGCCTA
>CAZKAH010000026.1:4130-29510 GCA_964550715.1 uncultured Opitutaceae bacterium | reverse complement strand
AGGTGCTCACGGGAAAGGAGGTGGCCCGGGACATCGAGCGCCTGATGGCGGCCTACGACCAGCCCACCGGGGACGGCATCAACACCTACTATGTGAGCCAGGCGGCGCACGCCGGCGGGGTGAAGGCGGCGCTCTCCGGACTGGGAGGAGACGAGCTCTTCGGCGGCTATCCCTCGTTCCGCAACCTGCGGCGGCTGCCCGGCTGGATCAAGCGCTGGCTCCTCCTGCCCAAGCCGGCCCGGCGGTTTCTCCTCGCGCGGCTCCGCGCCGGGGACACCCGCAGCCGGAAACTGGCCGACCTCCTCAGCCGGGCACGCGACATCCATGAGCTCGCGGCCATGCAGCGGCTGGTCTTCTCCGAAGCCGGGCGCCGCTCGCTCCTCGTGCCCGAGGCCCGCGACGACGGGTCCGATTCCCACCACTTCCATCCCGCGCTGGCCTCGCTCCGGGCCGACCTCGCGGATGCCGGGCCCTTCGGGATCGCCAGCGCGTGGGAACTTCGCACCTACATGGCGGACGTGCTCCTGCGGGACAGCGACGTGATGAGCATGCGCCACTCGCTCGAGCTGCGGGTGCCCTTTGTCGACCGGCCGCTGGTCGAATGGCTCTGGCGGCAGCCCGCCGCCTACAAATACGACCCGCGCCAGCCCAAGAGCGCGCTGGCGGAGGCGACCTCCGACCTGCTGCCCGCGGCCCTCCGCTCGCGGCGGAAGCGCGGCTTCACCCTGCCCTTTGGGATCTGGATGAAGGGCGACCTGATGCCGTTCCTTGACGAGACCTTTTCCGACTCGAGCATCGGTCGCAGCGGGCTGTTCCAGCGCTCCTCGGTCCAGGCCCTCTGGCGGAACTTTCTCGAGCACGATGACGCCCGGGAATGGTCGCGACTCTGGAGCCTGGGCGTCCTGATCGCGTTCGCCAACCGCCGCCGGACAAATCCCGTGCTGCCGGCGCCGCCGCCCCTCACAATCGTTTCCCCACCCCCCGCCGCGGCCGTCGCCGTCCAGCGGGCCGCGCCGGCTCCGCCCCCGCCGGCCAGGACCGAGCCAAAGCCCGCGGCCGTCCCGGCTCTCCTGCCGTCCGCCCATGCCGCCCCGCCTCCCCGGAAATTTCACCGGCACACCCTCCTGCTGGCGCCCGAGATCTTCTCATCGGTCGGCGGAATCCCGCGCATCCTCCAGCTCTACCTGAAGGCCCTCTGTGATCTTGGGGTCGAGCGGGACGAGGGGGTCCGGCTGGTCGCCCTCAATGACTCGGTCCTGGATTCCTCCGACGTCCGCCGCTACACGAACGCCCATCTCGACAACTGGTTCGTCTGCGCCCGCCACAAGCGGCGCTTCGTGCGGGCGACGCTGAAGCTGGTGAGCGGCTGCGACCGCCTGGTCTGCGGCCACGTGGCCCAGCTCCCGGTCGCATGGGCGGCGCGGCTCCTCCACCCCCGGCTGCGCTACTACCTCGTGGCCCATGGGATCGAGGTCTGGCGCCCGTTCAGCCTGGCCGAGCGGATCGCGCTCCGCGGGGCCGCCCGAATCTTCTGCGTCAGCGAATACACCCGGCAGGAGCTCCTGAAAAACTGCCCGATGCGCCGCGACCGGACGATCGTGGTGCCCAACGCCCTCGACCCCCTCTTCGCGACCGGGACGCCGGCGCCCCTGGCGGGCCAGCCTCCCGTCATCCTGACCGCTGCCCGGCTGTCGTACGCCGACCGCTACAAGGGCGTGGAGCACCTGATCGCCGCCATGCCGGCGGTGGTCGCCGCCGAGCCCGCGGCGCAGCTGCGCATCGTCGGCCAGGGCGACGACCTGCCGCGCCTCCAGTCGCTGGCGCGCCAGCAGGGCCAGCTGGGCACCGCGATCGAGTTCCTGGGCGGCGTCGACGACAAGCGGCTGGTGGAGGAATTGCGGGGCTGCCGGCTTTTCGCCCTGCCGAGCCGGAAGGAGGGCTTCGGCCTGGTCTATCTCGAGGCCATGGGGCAGGGTCGCCCCTGCCTGGGAGCGCGCGCCGGCGGCGTGCCCGAGGTCATCACCGACGAAACGGGCGTCCTGGTGGAATTCGGGAACGTGCCCGCCATCGCCGCCGGCTGCCTCGCCGGCCTGCGGCGCGCCTGGGACGAGCAGGCGCTGCTCGCGCGGGCGGAATTATTTTCCTATGCACACCTGAAGGAGCGACTAGGCTCCCTGCTCCTGCCATGAACCCCGCGCCCCCGTCCGTGCCGCCGGCCGAGCCGCCCGAATTCCTCATCGAGGCCGGACGGGCGAGCAGCCACTACTGGGGCGACCTCTGGCGCTATCGCGAGCTGCTCTTCTTCCTCGCCTGGCGGGACATCACGGTCCGCTACAAGCAGGCGGCGCTCGGGGCTGCCTGGGCCGTCGTGCAGCCCCTGGTCACGATGGTGATGTTCACCTTTGTCTTCAGCAACCTGGCCCACATGGCCTCGGGCAGCGTGGACTACCACATGCTGGTCCTGGCGGGCCTGCTGCCCTGGCAGCTGTTTTCCTCGGCGCTGTCCAGCTCCAGCAGCAGCCTCGTCTCCAACACGAACCTCATCTCGAAGATCTATTTTCCCCGGTTGGTCGTGCCGCTCTCCTCCCTCGGCGTCGCCCTGGCGGATTTCCTGGTGACGCTGGCCCTCTATGGCTGCTTTGCGGTGGTGCTCGGGCCCGCCCCCACCTGGCGGATCCTGCTGATGCCGCTGTTCATGCTCATCGCCCTGCTCATCGCCCTGGGGGCCGGCCTCTGGCTCAGCGCCCTGACCGTGAAGTACCGCGATTTTCGCTTCATCGTGCCGTTCCTGCTGCAGTTCGGCATTTTCGCCACGCCGGTCGGCTACCGCACCGACGTCCTGCACACCTACGGCAGCCTGCTCGCGATCAATCCCCTGAGCGGGGTCATCGCCGGCTTTCGCTGGTGCCTGCTCGGAAGCGATTTCACGCTCAATCCCGGCGACATGGCGATCTCGGTCCTCGGCGCGCTGCTGCTCCTGGCCACCGGCACCTGGTATTTCCGAAAGACCGAGCGGCAGTTCGCGGACATCATCTGAGGCGCCCCATCCTGCCCATGTCCCAGCCCGCCATCCTCGTCGAGAACCTGTCCAAGCGGTTCATGATCGGGGCCGCCCGGCGGCCGGACACGCTGCGCGACCGGCTGAGCGGGGCGCTGGGGCATTCGTGGCGGCGCCTGCGCGGGGGCACCGCCGCCGGCCCGGCCCGCGGCGACGAGGAATTCTGGGCGCTGCGGGACGTCTCCTTCGCCATCGAGCCGGGGAAGGTCGTGGGGATAGTCGGGCGCAACGGGGCCGGCAAGTCCACCCTGCTGAAGGTCCTTTCCCGCATCACCGAGCCGACCAGCGGCCGAATCCGCATGCGCGGCCGCGTGGCGAGCCTGCTCGAGGTCGGCACGGGGTTCCACCCCGAGCTGACCGGCCGCGAGAACATCTTCCTCAACGGCGCCATCCTCGGGATGTCCCGGGCCGAAATCCGGCGCAAGTTCGACGAGATCGTGGCCTTCGCCGAGATCGGCCCGTTCCTGGACACGCCGGTCAAGCGCTACTCGAGCGGGATGTACGTGCGCCTCGCCTTCGCCGTCGCCGCCCATCTCGAGCCCGAGATCCTGGTCGTCGACGAGGTGCTGGCGGTCGGCGACATCGCCTTCCAGAAGAAATGCCTCGGGAAGATCCAGGCCGTGTCCACCGGCGAGGGGCGCACGGTCCTCTTCGTCTCCCACAATATCGACGCCGTGCGCCGGCTCTGCAGCTCGGCCATCCTGCTGGTGGGCGGCCGGGTCCAGGCCATCGACCAGACCCAGCGGATCCTGAACCTGTACCTGCACGATCATATGGCCGCCGAGCCGCTGCGGGTGCCCGCCCCGGACGCGCAGCTCCGGGAGCGCGCCTACACGACCAGCGTCGCCCTGGAGTCGGGCGACGGGAAGCCGCGCTCGGTCGTGGTGGTGGGCGAACCGTGGCGCGTGCGGGTGGGCTTCAAGACCTGCCGCCCCTACCGCGCCTTCGTCGTCGGCCTGGGCCTGGTCGCCGCCGACGGCACCCCCGTGCAGACCGCCTGGAGCAACCCGGGGGAGCTGGCCCCGGGGACGCACGAGATGGTCTTCGAGCAGCAGACCTGGCTGGAGGCCGGCACCTACACGATGCTGGTCGGCCTGAGCGACTCGGACCAGCAGCTGCAGCAGATCGAGGCCGCGCGCTTCGACATCTCCGGCGAGAACCCCCAGGGATATTTTCCGATCACGAGCGGCGTCGGCATCGTCCTGAATTCCATGCGGGTTGCCCTGCGGACATGAGCCTCGCCCCCGTCGACCTCGGCACCTACCTGGCGCAGCCCAGCGCCCTCGAGCCCCACCTGCGGTTCCTGCTCGGCTCGATCCCGGCCCCGATCATCTTCGAGATCGGGGCCTGCGAGGGGGAGGATTCGATTCGGTACTCCCGGCTCTTCCCGGCCGGTCGCATCTTTGCCTTCGAACCCCTGCCGGCCAACCAGGCCATCATCCGGGCGAACTATGCAAAATACGGGGCCCGGGCGGAGCTGGTCCCCGTGGCGCTTTCGAACCGCCCCGGCACGGCCGTCTTCCATGTTTCCGCCGGGCGCCCGCCCGAGCTCTTCTCGGGCGAGGACTGGAACTACGGCAACAAGTCGAGCTCCCTGCTCCCGCCGGCGGCCGCGGAGCCCATGCACGGCTGGATCAGCTTCCCCGAGGACATCACCGTCAACTGCGAGACCGTGGACGGGTTTTGCGGGGCGCGCGGGATCGCGCGGATCGATTTCATCCACCTGGACGTGCAGGGCGCCGAGGGGCTGGTGCTCGAGGGCGCGCGCGCCATGCTCCCGCGCCTGCGCGCCATCTGGCTCGAGGTGAGCAACCAGGAGCTCTACCGCGGCCAGAAGCTGCGCGGCGACATCGAGGCGACGATGCGGGGCCACGGGTTCGTCGCCGCCTATGGGGAGGACCGCGGCACCGAGGGCGACCGGCTCTACGTCAACCGGCGCTTTGCCCGCAATCTCGCCTGGCTGGCCGGCCTCCGGCTGCGGCGCCTGTACAGCCGCCTGCGGTCCGGGCTCGCCCCCGTCGGATCCCCGCCATGATCATCACCCGGCTCAACGGCGGCCTGGGCAACCAGATGTTCCAGTACGCGGCGGGTCTGGCCCTCGCCGAGCACCGCCGGACGGTGTGCAAGCTCGATGTCGGCTGGTTCCGGTTTGACCCGCAATACGAGGCCCACAACCGCTACGCCCTCAGCTGCTTCAACGTCACCGAGCAGTTTGCGACCCAGGAGGAAATCGACCGGGTCCGGGGGGTGCAGTTGACGCGGACCGAACGCTGGGCGGCGCGCGTGGCCCGGGCTTTCCGGCTCTACCAATACGCGAACCGGCATGCGGAGCCAGGCCACCTGCACTACGCGGAGGATTTCAGCTTCTACCCGGGATTCTTCGAGCAGCCCGACCCGACCTACCTGCACGGCACGTGGCAGTCGGAGCGCTTCTTCGCGCCGGTGGCCAACCTCCTGCGCCTGCATTTCAGCTTCCGCTACCCGATGCCGCCGGCGGTCGCGGAGATGATGGCGCGGATCCGCGGCGGCGGCCCGTCGGTCGCCGTGCACTTCCGCCGCGGCGACTACCAGCGGAACGCGACCTTCAACCAGGAGATCGGCGTCCTGGACCTGGGCTACTATGAGCGGGCGCTGGCCCAGCTGGCCGCGCGGCACCCCGGGCTCACCTGCTACGCCTTCTCCGACGACCTCGACGCCGTCGAGCGCGAATTCCGGCCGGCCCTGCCCTGCGTCTTCGTCCGGGCCACCGAGCACTGGCATTCCTACGACAAGATCCGGCTGATGAGCGCCTGCGACCACGCCGTCATCTCCAACAGCACCTTCGCCTGGTGGGCCGCGTGGCTCAACCCGAACCCGGCGAAGTCGGTGATCGCGCCCGATCCCTGGTTCGCGGGCGACCCGCAGAAATCGCGCGACCTCGTCCCCGCCAGCTGGCACCGGCTCGCCCTGGCGAAGTAGATGAAAATCGCCTTCGTTTCCACGATCCTCCATTATCCGTGGGGGGGAGCGGATGCGCTGTGGACGGCCGCCGCGGAAACGGCCCTGGCGCGCGGCGACCAGGTCTTCGCGGCCATCGCGCCCCTCACCGCCCGCCACGAGCGCATGGCCGCGCTGGCCGCCCGCGGCGCGACGGTCGCCCTCCGCCCGGGACCGGAGGGCGCCGCCTCGCCCTGGCAGCGCGCCTGGCGGAAGGTCCCGGGGACGGCGCGCCACCCCGACCGGCTGCGCGACCGGATCCGGGCCTTTCGGCCCGACCTCGTGGTGATCAGCTGCGGCGGAACCTACGATCCGATCCTGGAGCCTGCGCTCGTCGCCTGGCTGCAGGCAAGCGGCACGCGCTACCGCCTCATCGCGAACTTCCAGGAGGAACACCCCATCCTCGACGAACCGGGGCGGCAGGCCGCCCGCGCGGCCCTGACCGGAGCCGAGCGGATCTTCTGCGTCTCCCCGCGCAACCTCGAGCTGACCCGGCGCCAGCTCCTGGCCCCGCTGCCCAACGCCGAGACCATCCACGGCTGCATGGTGCACAATCCCGTCGCGCCCGACGCGCCGGTCGCCTGGCCGGCGCCCCCGCCGTGGTCCCTCGCGTGCATCGCCCGGCTCGAGCCGATCAAGGGCGTGGACCTCCTGATCCATGCCCTGGCCGCCGGCCTGGGCCAGCAGGCGGAATGGCGGCTCAATATCTACGGCCGAGGTCCCCAGCAGGCCTATCTCGAGGCCTGCGCCCGCGCCACCGGCCTCGCGGACCGCATCCGGTTTCACGGTTTCGTGGCGCAGCTGGACGACATCTGGAAGCAGAACCATCTCTTCGTCTCCCCCGCCATCGACGAAGGGGTGCCCATGACGCTGCCCGAGGCCATGCTGCGCGGCCGGGCGGCCCTCGCCACCCGGGTGGGCGGCGCCACCGAGTGGATCGATCCGGGGCAGACCGGCTTCATCTGCCCGGCGCCGACCGTGGAATTGCTTGCCGGCTCGCTGCGCGAGGCCTGGGACCAGCGCGGACGCTGGCAGGAGATGGGCGTGGCGGCGGCCCGCCGGACCCGGGCCCTCTACCGCCCCGACGACTACCGCCGCATCGTGGCCTAAGCCCCTTCCGGATGTCCCCCGCGCCCCTCTGCAAGCAGTTCCTTCGCCGGCTGGGCATCGTCGTCGCCCGCGGCCACAACCGCGCGCTCAAATACCTCGACCACCCGCCGGAAGGGGTCTTCGACCTCGTGCTCCTAAACGCCTTCCCCCGCCTCGCCGGCCTGAGGTTCATCCAGATCGGCGCCAACGACGGCGTGCGCGGCGATCCGATCTGGTTCAAGGTCCCGCGGTACGCCTGGACCGGCCTTCTGGTCGAGCCCCTCCCGTCCGCCTTCGCGGCGCTGCGCCGCAACTACGCCGGGCAGGCCGGCCTGGACTTTCTCAACGCGGCGGTCGATGCCTCGGCCGGTACCCGCATCCTGCATTTCCTCCGCCCCGGCCTCCCGGTGCCGGATTGGGCCGGCGGGCTTGCGACCTTCGACCTGGCCCGCCTGCAGGAGACCGCCCGGACGCTCGGGCGGACGGACGCCGACATCCTGCACCAGGAGATTCGGACCGCCGCCTGGGAGGAAGTGCTGGCGCGGTTCGGCGACGGGCCCTGCGACGTGCTGGTCGTCGATACCGAGGCCCACGACATCCCGATCCTGCGCGCCGCGCCGCTGGCCAGCCTGCGGCCGACGGTGATCCATTTCGAGCACGGCTGCGCGCCCCTCCCCGATCGCCTGGGCTTCTACGGCGAACTGATCGGCCTGGGCTACGAAATCGCCTCGGATGGGGCGGACACGATCGCCTGGCTGAAACCCCGGGAGGCGGCTTGACCTTCGGCTGGAAATCATGGCTGAAGGCGGCGCGCCAGCGGCTGCGGGCCCAGCGGCTCCGGCGGCAGGGGGCGATCCTCGGCGGGGCCGTGCTCGTCGGGCCGGCGGTGCGGGCCAGCCGCGGCTGGTCCGGGAACGGGCCGGGCCGGATCACCCTCGCGCGCTCCTGCCAGCTGGAGGACGGCGTTATCCTTGACGCCTACGGCGGCGCCATCGACCTGGGCGAGAATGTCTTCCTCGGCCCCTACGTCGTCATTTACGGCCACGGCGGCGTCACCATCGGCGCGCACAGCCTCGTCGCCATGCACTGCTGCATCCTCTCCTCCAATCATGCCGTCCCTCCCGCCGGGGTGGACATCCGCTCGCAGCCGGACGAGCTCCGGCCCACCCGGATCGGCCGCGACGTCTGGCTCGGGGCCCGCGTGACGGTCCTGGGCGGGGTGACGATCGGCGACGGCTGCATTGTCGGGGCCGGTGCGGTGGTGACCCGCGACCTGCCGCCCGGGGCCATCGCCTATGGCACGCCCTGCGAGGTGAGGAAGTTCCGCCTGCGGTCCCCGTGACGCGCCATGCAGGTCTCCGTCGTCATCCCCGCGCACAATCCGGACCCCGGCCGCCTCCGCCGCACGCTGGCCGGGCTGCGCGCGCAGACCCTGCCAGCCGCGGCCTGGGAGACGATCCTCGTCGACAACGCCTCCGCGCCGCCGCTCGCCGCCGCGGACTTCGCGGGCGGCGCGCCGGCCAACCTCCGGCTCGCGGCGGAGCCGCGCCTCGGGCTGACCGCCGCGCGGCGGCGGGGGCTCGACGAGAGCCTCGCGCCGGTCGCGGTCCTCGTCGACGATGACAACGTGCTGGCGCCCGACTACCTGGAAAACGTGCTGCGCCGCTTCGCCGAGAATCCCGGCCTCGGTGCGATCGGCGGCAAGAGCCTGCCGGAATTCGAGCGGCCGCCCGCGGCGTGGGAGGCCGAGTTCCTGCCCCTCCTGGCCCTGCGCGACCTCGGCGAAGCGCCGCACTTCTCCCGCGGCCTGCGGCCGGAGGGCGCGACCCAGAATGAATATCCCGTCGACGCCGCCCCCATCGGGGCCGGCATGGCCCTCCGCCGCGAGGCGGTGCAATCCTGGATGGCGGCGCGGGAGGACGGGCGCCTCTCCGACCGGCGGGGCGGCGAACTCACCTCGGCGGGCGACAACGACATCGTCCTCACGCTCCTTCACCACGGCTGGGAGGTCGCGTATTTTCCCGAGCTGGTGCTGACCCACCTGATTCCGGCCGGACGGCTCGAGGCCGCCTATCTCGGCCGGCTCAACCGGGGAATCCAAAAATCCTGGATGCAAGTCCTGACCAAGCACGCGGCCAATCCCTGGCCCCCGCTGGGCCGCTGGTCGGTGCCCCTGCGCCAGCTGAAGGCCTGGTTCACCTATCGGGCCTGGTCGGGGCCCGCCGCCCGCATCCGCTGGCAGGGCGCCTGCGGGCACTTCGCCGGCCGGGCGGCCGCCTGAATCCTTCCACCACGATGAGCTCCTTTCGCGACAATCTCCGGCCCCGCCTGCGGCTCCTGCGCACCGCCCTCACGCGGCGCTTCATCTATGAGGACCTCATCCAGATGGTCCGGGACTACGGCATGGACTACCGCGACGCGTGCGCCGACACCGGGCCGCTGGATTTTGCCCACGAGCTCTTCGGCGACCGGCTGGAGCCGGCGCCGGATTTCGCGGCCGCCATTCCGCCCCTCGCCACGTTCACCCCTCCCGGAGCCCCGGTCGGCTTCAATTCCGAGCCCTCGGTCGGGCGCTTCCTCGGGCAGCTCGTGTTCCACCGGAAAATGCAGACGGTGATCGAGCTCGGGTGCTTTGTCGGCTGGACGACCGCCCACCTGGCGCTGGGCCTGCAGGCGCGGGGCGGCGCGGGGCGCCTCTACTGCGTGGACTACATGCAGGAATACCTCGACCAAATGCAGGCCAACCTCCGGCGGCAAAACCTGGAGGGCCGGGTCACCGCGCTGCGCGGCATGTCGCTCGAGGACCATGTGCTGGCCGGGCTGCCCGCGCGGGCGGATCTCATCTTTCTCGACACCTCCCACGCCTATCCCGAGACCCTCGAGGAAATCCTCGCCTACGCGCCCCGGCTCGCGCCCGGCGGCTGCCTCGTGCTGCACGACTCGATCAGCATCTCCGGGGTCCGGCGCTCCCTCCAGGAACTCCCCGACCGCTTCCGCCGGCTGACCTTCGCCACCGAGCGGGGGAATGGCGTCACCGTCCTGCAGCACCGCTAAGCGTGGAAGCTTCCGCCCCCAGGGGTTTTGTCTACGTCGCCACGGGCGACCGCTACCGGGGCGAGGCCGCGGTCTCCGCCGCCCGGCTCCGGCAGGTCCACCCGGGCGAGCGGATCTGCCTCGTCACGGACCGCGCGGCCGGGACGCCGTTCTGGGACGACCTGGTCCTGCTCGAGCAGCCGATCTTCGGCCTGCGCGACAAGATCTGGATGCACCGCTGCCCGTACGCCGATTTCATCTTCCTGGACACCGACACCCACGTCGTCGCGCCGCTCGATGAGGTGTTCCAGCTGCTGGAGCATTTCGACGGGGCCGGGCACCAGCTCTTCGAGGGCCACGACAGCCCCATTCCCGGCGTGCCCGACGCCTTCCCCGAATTCAACACGGGCGTCCTCGCCTTCCGGCGGTCGCCGGCCGTGGCGGCCCTGTTCGAGGACTGGCGGCGGCACTATGACGCCTTTCGCGCGCCGGACCGGCCCGACCGCGACGTGTATGCCAACGTCACCGACCAGAAGAGCTTCCGCCTGGCGGTCTATGCCTCCCGCCTGCGGATCGCGATCCTGGGACCCGAGTACAACTTCACCCCGGCGAACGTGAACCTCGCCTGCGCCACCGTGCGCGTCCTGCACGGCCGCGGCGACGACTTCACCGCCTTCGCGGAGCGGATCAACGCCCAGCTGGGGGGCCGGGTGTACCACCCGACGCTGGACGTGATCCTGCAGGTGCCGACCCGCGGCCCCGAACTCCGGCGGCTCTGGCTGCGGGCCACCGCGCAGCTGCTGCGGCGCGTGGGCGTCGCCTGCACCCCCCTCGCCCTGCGCAACGCGCTGCGGCGCAGCCGGGGCGTGCGGCACTTCTTCCTCGGCGGGCGCTTCGGGCCGTGAACCCTCCCCTCGCATGAGCAAATTCGGGCTGGGGCGCGCCGCCTACCACCTCTATCACCGGCCCGCGGGCGCGATCGCCGACTCCGTGCGCGCCGGCGGGCCGCTCGAGCAGTGGAGGACCGCCCGCGGCCGCCGCGAGATGGAGCGGTTCGCCGGGGAGGACCTGCCTCCCCTGCCCGCGCCCCCCGGCGACGCGCCCGAGATCGCCCTGCTCACCGGCGCGAGCCTGTGGTACCAGACCGCCTTCTTCCTGCATTCGCTGGCGCGCTTTCAGCCGGTCCGCCCGGTCATCCATGACGACGGGACCCTCGGCCCCGCCGTGGCGGCCCGGCTGCGCCGCGTGCTCCCGTTCGCGCGCCTGGTCCCGGCGGCCGAGACCGCGGAACGGCTGGAACGCCTGCTCCCGGCCGCCCGGTATCCCGCGCTGCGCGACCGCCGGGAGCACCTCGTGCTCTTCCGCAAGATCATCGACGTGCACCTCGGCGCCGCGGGCTGGCGCCTGTTCTGCGATTCCGACATGCTGGTCTTCCGACCGCCGGAGGCGCTGAGCGGCTGGCTCCGCGAGCCGCGCGCCCCGATCCACATGATGGACGTGACCTCCTCCTACGGGTACGACCTGGGCCTCCTCGCGGAGCTCGCCGGGCGGCCGGTGCCGGAGCGGATCAACACGGGCCTCCTGGGATTGCGCAGCGACGGGCTGGACTGGGACCAGCTGGAATCCTGGTGCCGGACGCTGCTCGAGCGGGCGGGCACCCACTACTACCAGGAGCAGGCCCTGGTCGCCCTCCTGCTGGCCGGCAAGCCCCATGGCACCTTTCCGGCCGCGGACTACGTGGTGCTGCCGCAGGCGCCGGAAATCAACGCGTGCCGCGCGGTGCTGCACCACTACGTCGCCGATTCCAAGCCGGCCTATTTCCGGCGCAACTGGCGGAAGGTCCTGGCCCCGGCATGAGCTCCGCCCTCGTCAGCATCATCGTCCCCTGCTACAACGCGGAGCCCTGGCTGGCCGCGACCCTCGATTCCGCCCTGGCGCAAACCTGGCCGGAACGGGAGATCATCGTGGTCGACGACGGCTCGCGGGACGGCTCCCTGGCCCTCGCCCGCTCGTACGCGGCGCGCGGCGTGCAGGTTCTCGCGCAGGCCAACCGGGGGGCCTCGGCCGCGCGCAACGCGGGCCTGCGGGCGGCGCGCGGGGGCTTCGTCCAGTTCCTCGACGCCGACGACCTCCTCGCCCCGGAGAAGATCGCGCGGCAGATGCGGCTGCTCGCGGACGACGGCGGCCGGCGGGTCGCCACCGGAGCCTGGGCCCGGTTCGAGCGCGACCCGGCCGAGGCGGTCTTCACGCCCGAGCCGAACTGGCGGGACCTGGGCGGCGTGGAATTCCTCCAGCTGAACTACGAGAAGGTCACGATGATGCATCCGGCGGCCTGGCTCGCGCCGCGGAGCCTGCTGGACCGGGCGGGCCCGTGGGACGAGACCCTCTCGCTCAACGACGACGGCGAATACTTCGCCCGGGTCGCCTTGGCGGCCGCCGGCGTGGCCTTCTGCCCCGAAGCGCGCAGCTACTACCGCTCGAACCTGCGGGGCAGCCTGAGCGGCCGGCAGGACCGCCCCGCCCTGGCGTCCCTCTACCGCTCCACGGAACTCACCCTGCGCCATCTCCTCGCCGCCGACCCGTCCCCCCGGAGCCGCGCCGCCGCGGCCTTTGCCTGGAAATGGATGGCCTTCGAGCTCTATCCCGGGGCGCCCGACCTCGCACGGTCGGCGGAGCGCCACTCGCGCCAGCTGGGCGGCAGCCGCCGGCCGCTGCCGGCCGGCGGCCGCTTCCAGTGGGCGTCCCGCCTGCTGGGCTGGCGGCTGGCCAAGCGCCTAATGCTGGCGAGCCGCCCATGAGCGTCCTGATTTCCCACGCCAGCGTCGCCCCGTTTGTGCAGCAGGCGGCGCGCGCCCTGCTCGAGGCGGGGGAGCTCGACCGCTTCATCACCACCCTCCGCTACGACCCCCGGAGCCGCCGCCAGCGCTGGGCCTGCCGCGGCGCGCGGGCGGTCGGCTTCGACCTGGAAAGCCAGCTGCGGCGCCGGACCGTCACCGAGGTCCCGCCCGCGAAGGTCGAGAGCCATCCGTGGGGCGAGATCGCCCGGCTGCTCTCGAGCCGGCTCGACCGCAGCGGGCGCCTCACCGACCTGGTCTGGGAGCGGACCGAAGCCGCGTTCGACCGCCTCGTCGCCCGCCGGGTGCGCCGCGACCATGCCGCCGTCTACGGATTCGAGTACAGCTCCCTCGCGACGTTCCAGCGCGCCCGCGAGCTCGGCGTGCGGGTCGTGTACGACATGCCGGCGCCCGAGCCACGCTTCGTTCAGGATCTCCTGGATGCCGAGATCGCGCGCTTCCCCGAGCTGCAGACCGCCTATCACCGGCACACGACCGTGCGCGAGGAGGGGCGCATCGCCCGGCGCCGCGCCGAATGGAAGGCCGCCGACCTCGTGATCGTCGCCTCGCGTTTCACCCGGGACAGCTTCGCCCGCGCGGGACTCGACATCGCCAAGGTCCGGATCGTGCCCTACGGCGCCCCGCCCGCCATCGGGCCCGACGCGGCGGCCGCGGCGGGGAGCGCGGAGGGCGAGCCGCTGCGGATCATCTGGGCGGGCACCTTCAGCATCCGCAAAGGCGCCCACTACCTCCTCGAGGCGTGGCGCGCCGGCCGGTTCGGCCGCCGGGCCCGGCTCCAGGTGTTCGGCGCCGTGACCCTGCCGGAGCGGCTGCTGGCGCCTCCCCTGGAAAACGTCGAATTCGGCGGCTCGGTGCCGCGGGGCCGGCTGCTGGAGCACTACCAGGCCAGCGACGTCCTGATCTTCCCGACCCTGTGCGACGGCTTCGGCATGGTGGTCACGGAGGCCTGGTCGCGCGGCCTGCCGGTCATCACCACCGACTGCGCCGGCGCGGCCGACCTGCTGCGGCCCGGCGAGAACGGACTGCTGATCCCGGCCGCCTCCCCCCCGGCGATCGTCACGGCGATCACCTGGTGCCTGGAACACCGCGCCGAGCTCCGGGGCATGCGGCGGGCCGCGGCGGCCACCGCCGCGGGCTGGCAATGGCTCGACTACCGCCGGGAGCTGGCCCGGGCGCTGCAGGCCGAGAACATTTTCTGACCGATGCCCTCCGCCCCGCCCGTCGTCTGCCTGATCACCCCCGGGCATGTCGCCTCGACCCCGCGGCTGGTCAAGGCGGCCAACGCGCTGGCCGCGGACGGCTACCGGGTGCACGTCGTCGCGGGCCGGCACTACCCGCCGGCGGAGGCCCTCGACGCCGAGATCTTCGCGGCCGCCGCGTGGTCGCACACGCTGGTCGACTATCGCGGCGGCGGCGGGGCGCTCCGCCGCAAGGTCTGGCGCCGGCTGGCGCGCGGCCTCGTCGCCCGGCCGGGCTTCGGCACCCTCGGCCTGGCGGCCCGGGCCCAGCACGCCGAGGCCTTCCGGCTGGCCCGGGCCGCGGCCGCCGTGCCCGCGCAGCTCTACCTCGGCCATTGCCTGGCCGGCCTGCCCGCCGCGGCGCGGGCGGCACGGGCACGCGGCGTTCCCTTCGGCTTCGACGCGGAGGATTTCCACGACGAGGAGACGGTGGCGGCCAGCCGCAATCCCGTCGACCGCGCCGCCGGGCGCATCCTGCAGGGCCGGCTCCTGCCCCGCTGCCGCCTGCTCACGACGGCGGCTCCGCTCATCGGGCAAAGGTACGAGGCGATCTACGGGGCCCGGGCGCTGACGCTCCTGAACGTCTTTCCGCTGGCCGAGGCGCCGGCCGCCCCGGTGGAGCCCGGCCCGGTGACGGCCGACCGGCCGGCGGTCGCCTACTGGTTTTCCCAGACGGTCGGCGAGGGGCGCGGACTGGAGCAAACGGTCGAGGTCCTGGGGCGCATGCGGGTGCCGGTCGAGCTGCACGTGCGCGGCTTCGTCGCGCCCGGCTATGCCGCCCGGCTCGGCGCCCGGGCCGCGGCCGCGGGCCTGCGGCGGCCGGTCCGGTTCCTGCCGCCGGGCCATCCCGCGGAGATGGCCCGCCTGGCCGCGCCCGCCGACCTCGGCCTTTCGGTGGAGGAATCCACGCCGCTCAACCGGGACCTGTGCCTGACGAACAAGATCTTTGTGTACCTGCTGGCGGGAATTCCCCAGCTGCTCTCCGCCACCACCGCGCAGGCGGCCCTCGCCCCCGAACTGGGCGCGGCCGCCCTCTTGGCCCGCCTGGAGGACGCCCCGGCCGCCGCCGGGAGGCTCGACGCCCTCTTCTCCGATCCCCGCCGGGTGCAGGCGGCCCGGCAGGCGGCCTGGACCCTGGCCCAGGAACGTTTCAATTGGGATTTGGAGCAGAAGACGCTATTGCAGGCCGTGCGCCCCCTCCTCCCGCCGCCATGAGCTATTCCATCGTGGTGGGCCGGTGGCTGATGCGCCTGCGGCCGGCCCCGCTCGCCGCCGTCATCAAGCGCCTGCTCTGCATCAGGCGCCAGGAGCTCGCGACGCCGCAGGGGACCTTCTGGATCGATCCAGGCAGCTATCTCGGCGCGACCCTGGCCCGGGACGGCACCTACGAGCCGGCCACGCTCGCCGTCCTCCAGTCCGTGGTACGACCCGGTGACGCCTTTGTCGACATTGGCGCCAACGAGGGCTTTTTCACCGTGGCCGCGTCGCGCCTGGTCGGGCCGGCCGGGCGGGTGGTCGCGATCGAGCCGCAGGCGCGCCTCCAGGAGGTCCTGCGGCGCAACCTGGCGCTCAACGCCTGCGGCAACGTCGAGGTCGCGGCGGTGGCGATCACCGACGCCCCGGGCCAGGCCGAGCTGCACCTGACGCCCGACATGAACAATTCCGCGTCGGGACTGACCTCGCCCACCCGCTACCGCCTGGCCACGCAGACGGTCGAGACCGTCACGCTCGCGGAGATCTTCGCCCGCCGGGGGCTGGGCGAGGCCGTCGTGAAGATGGACATCGAAAGCTGGGAATATGAGGCGATCATGGGGAGCCAGGAGCTCTTCCAGACCGGCCGGATCCGGGTCCTCATCCTCGAACTGCACGAGGCGCTGATGGCCCGGCGGGGCCGCGATCCGGCCCGGATCGCCGCGCTGCTCGCCGACTCCGGCTACCAGTCCCGCGCCGATGTCTTCGGCACCGTCTGGACCCGCCATGAGTGATCCCGCCCTTCCGCCCGCCGCCGAGGACCTGACGCTGCAGATCAACCTCTGCGCGGGCGACGCCGGCTACGCCGCGCTCACCGTGCCCGCGCTGGTGCGCGCCCACCCGGGCGCGGGCCACCGCCTCGCCGTGGTCGACTGCTGCCGCCAGCAGCGCACGCGGATCTACGATCCGGAGACCCGCGCTCCGCTGGCCGCCTTCCAGGAGCGGCTCGGTCGCGTGCGCGCCCTGGCCGAGAGCTTCAAGCGGGAGGGGCTCCTCGACGAGGTCACCCACCTCGAGCCCGGCGATCCGCGCTTCGCCGGATTCGCGCGCAAGTACGCGCGGCCCTGGATGACGGAGACCCACGACTACGGCGGCTGCGCCCACCAGGCCTACTGGGCGGCGCTCGAGCTGCCGCGCACGCGCTTCGTCCTCCACTACGACGCGGATATGCTGCTGTGGCAGGCTCCCGGCTTCTCCTGGGTCGAGGAGGCGCGGGGGCTGCTGCCCTCGCAGCCCCGGGCGATCTTCGCCCTCCCCCGTATCAGCCCGCCCGGGTTCGCCGCGACGCCGGCGGACGACGGCCCTTCCCTCCACGAGGGGCGCCCGCCCGCCCGGGTCCCCGGGGGCTGGCTGAACGACTGGTTCAGCACGCGCTGCTTCCTCCTGGACCGCGAGCGGCTGGAGCCGCTGCTGCCCCTCGTGCGCGGGCGGAAGATTTTTGAGTACCGCCTCCGCCGCCTGCTCGACCGGGGCTATCCGCCCGGCCCCGAGCACCTGCTGTTCAAGGAGCTGGGCGGAAACGGCTGGCGGACCCTGAACCTGGACTCGGAGCGCGCCTGGCTGCTCCACCCGACGCGCAAGGACGCCGAATATCATCGGCTCCTGCCCGGCATCATCACCGCGGTTGCCGCCGGCCGCGTTCCCGCCGCCCAGCGCGGCTATGCCGACCTGCGGCTCGAGGCCTGGGCGGAATTCCTGGCGGCCGGACCCACCCCTTGAGAATCCTCCTCACCGCCGATCCCGAGATTCCCGTGCCGCCGACCGGGTATGGCGGCATCGAGCGCATCGTCGACGCCCTCGTGCGCGAATTGCGGCGGCAGGGCCACGTCATCGGCCTGGTTGCCCACCCGGACTCCGCCTCGCCCGCGGACCGGCGCTTCGGCTGGCCCGGGCGCCGCTCGGGCTCCTCCGCCGACGCCCTGCGCAACGCCGCCGCCCTCCGCCGGGCCGTCCGCGAATTTCAGCCCGATCTCCTGCATAGTTTCTCGCGCCTGGCCTATCTCCTCCCGCTGCTGCCCTCGCGGCTCCCCAAGGTGATGTCCTACCAGCGGCACACCGGCGGCCGGGGCATCGCGGCGATGGCACGCCTGGGCGGACGGAGCCTGCGGTTCACCGGCTGCAGCGAATTCATCTGCGGGCAGGGACGGCGGGCGGGGGGAAACTGGACCGCCATCCCGAATTTCGTCGAACTCGGCAAGTACGACTTCGTCCCGGCGGTGCCGGCCGACGCCCCGCTGGTCTTCCTCAGCCGGATCGAGACCATCAAGGGGCCCGACCTGGCGATCGCGATCGCGCGGGCCAGCGGCCGCCGCCTCCTCCTCGCCGGCAGCCCGGCCAAGGAGGGGCCCGAGCGGGAATACTGGGACCGGAAGGTGGCGCCGGAGCTGGGCCGCGACGGCATCGAGTGGATCGGCGAGGTCGACGATGCCCGCAAGAACACCCTGCTCGGCGGCGCCGCCGCGCTGCTGCTGCCCATCCAGTGGGACGAGCCTTTCGGGATCGTGTTCGCCGAGGCGCTCGCCGCCGGCGCGCCCGTGATCACGTGCCGCCGCGGGGCCCTGCCCGAGATCATCGAGGAGGGAGCCACGGGTTTCTTCATCTCGACAGCCGCGGAAGGCGTCGCGGCGGTGGCCCGCCTCCCCGAAATCCGCCGGGCCGACTGCCGCCGGACCGCCGAGCAGCGCTTCAGCCTACCGGTCTGCGTGGAAAAGTACCTTCGGCTCTACCAGGAAATGCTGGCCGCCCCGCTCGGCTAGCCCCGGATGTCATCGCCCCTCAAGGAATGCCTGAGAGCAACCGGCGGCCGCGTCGCGGCCGCCCTGCTCCGCCTGCGCAGCGAGCCCTATGTCCTCCGCCCAGGCGGAGCCCTGGTCGTCGCGCCCCATCCCGACGACGAAACCCTCGGCTGCGGCGGACTGCTGGCCGCCAAGGCGCAGGCCGGCCACGCGGTGTGCGTCGTGTTCGTCACCGACGGGTCCGGGTCCCATCCGGGCCACCCGCTGCTCCCGCCCGATGAGCTCGCCCGGCGCCGCCGCACCGAGGCGCTCTCCGCCCTCGGGGAACTCGGCGTGCCGGCGGCCCAAGCCCATTTCCTGGAGGCCCGCGACGGCACGCTGGACCGGCTCGACCCCGCAGCCGCCATGGCGTTGACGCAAAGGATCACGGCCATCATCCGAGACTTCCGGCCCGCCGAGGTCCTGACCACCTGGGAGGAGGATGGCAGCACCGAGCATGCCGCCGCGGCCCGGCTCACCCGCGCCGCCCTCGCGGCCGCGGGCGGCGGGTACCTGCTGGAATACCCGATCTGGGCCTGGTGGGATCCGCGGCGGCTCGGCCGCCGTCTCGGCCCCGGAGCCCGCAACCTGTCGTTCCCCCTCGGGCCGCTGCTCCCGGTCAAGCGCCGCGCGCTGGCCCGCCATCGCTCGCAGACCGACGCCACGGCGCCCTGGACCGAGGCCGTGCTGCCCGCGGCCATCAGCCGCGGCTGCGGCGGACCCACGGAATTCTTTTTCCCGAGCCATGTCAGCGCCTGAGCCCGGCCGATCGCCCGCGCCGGCCCCGCTCCGCTCGCCGCGCTACCGCCTCATCGAGGCCTGGCGCGGAATCGCGGCCCTCGCCGTGCTTTCATTCCACAGCTTCGGGCCCTTCACGGGTCAGGCGGTCTGGCAGCCGCTGGAGCCCCTGCGCGAGGCCTCGGGTTTCGGCTGGCTCGGGTTGCACCTCTTCTTCGTGATCAGCGGCTATTGCATCTTCGACCGGCTGGCGCTGTCCGCCGCGCGGCGGGAGCCGGTGAAAATTTTCCTGGCCGACCGTTTCCTGCGCATCTTTCCGACCTACTGGGCCGTCCTGATCTGCTCGGTCGCCCTCAACCTGGCAACCTGGCCCTTCAACCATTCCCATTTTTCGGGCAATTTTCCCGGCTCCCTTGCCGACGGCCTGGCCGACCTCTCCCTCACCCATGTGCTCTTTGGCTCCCCTCCCTTTGTTCTGGTGAGCTGGACCCTGACCTGTGAAGCGTCGTTCTACCTGCTGGCCGGGCTCCTTCTCGCCTGCAGCCGGAGGTCCCCCCGACTGCTGCCGGCCCTGGCCATCGGATTCGCGCTTTGCGTCCCGGCCGGCTGGGTGCCTTCCACGCATTGGACCCTGCCGCTGGCGCTCTGGCCGGATTTCTTCGCCGGAGCCTGCGTCTCGATGATCCTGCGGGCCTGGGCCAGCCGGGACCTGCTCTGGTCGGCCGCCGGTGGGGCGGCCCTGGCCTCCCTTACCGCCGCGGCCGCAATCGGCCCTGGCAACTACGGCACCGAGGCCCATCGGGTGGCCTGCGGGTTTGCGTGGGTGCTCCTCGGTCTCCATCCGTGGGACGGCGTCCTGGCGGGACTGGCGCCGGTCCGGTGGCTCGCCTCGGCGGGCGCATTCTCGTACTCGCTCTATCTCGTGCATGTGCAGATACTGACCCGTGTGATCAACCTCGGAACGCGCCTCGTGCGGCCGGCCTCGGCCGGTTTCGGCCTGCTCTGGCTCGCCGCCGTCGTGATCGCGGTGGCGGGCGGGCGGTATTTCTGGCGCGTCGTCGAAATGCGCTGCGAGCGCTCCCGCCACCAGCGCAGCGCGGCCCGTCGGGCCGCGGCCGACCGGGCCGCCGCGCTGCTCGTGCGGCCCGCCTGAATTTTCGCCATGCCCCACCTCCTCGCCAAGCTCAGGGACCGCCTCGTCCAGAAATTCCTGCGCGACCCCGCCGGCTATGGGCGGCCGATCCCCAAGGAGGCGCTCGACCGGGAGTACCAGAGCGGGCACTGGGACCATTTCTTCTCCTTCGACGAACTGCCGCGCAACCTGGTGATCGCGGGCGCGGTCCATCACTTCTACCCGCGGCCGGCCGTGCTCGACGTCGGCTGCGGCAGCGGCCGCCTGGCCACGGTCTTCCAGGGGCACCCTTACGCCCGCTATCTCGGCGTCGACCTCTCGACCGAGGGCGTGGCCCGGGCCCGGGCCCTCGCCCTGCCCGGCACCGAGTTCATCGAGGGCAACTACGAGACCTGGCGCCCCGACGGCCGCTTCGAGGCCATCATCTTCAACGAGTGCATCGGCTATGCCCGCGACCCGGCCGCAACCCTCGCGGCCTTCGCTCCCCACCTGACCCCGGACGGGCGTTTCTTCCTCTCGCACTACCGGTTCGGCAGCTATCAGGCGCAGTGGCGCCGCATGGAGCAGGTCTGCGCGGTCGAGGCCGCCACCGCGGTCCTGAGCCCGCAGGGGCAGATCTGGGACATCAAGATCCTCCGGCCCCGGCCCGCATGAAACGCGTCCTTATCGTCAGCCCGCATTTTCCCCCGATCAACGCCCCGGACATGCAACGGGTGCGGATGAGCCTGCCCTTCTATCGGGAAAACGGCTGGGAACCGGTGGTGCTGACCGTGGGCGAGCCATGGCAGGACGGCGTCCGCGAGCCCGAGCTGATGGCGACGCTGCCCCCGGGTCTCCGCGTCGTTCATGTCCGCGCGCTGCCGCTGCGCTGGTCCCGGTTCCTCGGGATCGGCAACCTCGGCCTGCGGAGCTGGCTCTTCCTCTGGTGGACCGGGACCCGGCTCCTGCGCCGGGAGAAATTCGACCTGGTCTTCTTCTCCACCACCCAGTTTGTCACCCTCTCGCTCGGGATCCTCTGGCGGCGGCGGTTCGGGATCCCCTACATCATCGACGTCCAGGATCCCTGGCGGACCGACTACTATGAGCGGCCGGGCTCCCGCAAGCCGCCGGGCGGCTGGAAGTACCAGTTCGCGCGGCTGCAGGCCAAGCTGCTCGAAGGCCCGACTTTCCGCGCAGCCAGCGCGGTCATGAGCGTGTCGCCGAGCTACCTCGACGACCTGCGGGAGCGCTACCCGGGCGTGCGGCTCACCCCGTCCGCCGTGATCCGCTTCGGCGCAAGCCGCGGGGACATCCCGTTCGCCCGGGCCATCCCCCAGGCGCCCTACATCTATCCGCGGGACGCCGGGGAGGTGCACTTTCTCTACACCGGGGCCTCGGGCCCGGTCATGCCGCACGCCCTGACCGTCCTCTTCACCGCGCTGCGCCTTTACCAGGAGCGCGAACCCGCCGGTGCGCGGCGCCTGCGCTTCCATTTCGTCGGCACGAGCTACGTGGCGCCCGGCCGGGGCAAGCCGTCCGTCATGCCCGTCGCCGCCCTCTGCGACGTGGCAGCCAACGTCGACGAGGTTCCCCACCGGATCGGGCACCTCGAGTCGCTGCGCCTGCAGCTCGACTCCGACGTCCTCCTGCTGCCCGGCTCGAGCGACCTGGCCTACTCGCCCTCCAAGATCTATCCCTACTACCTGACGGGAAAGCCCATGCTCGGGCTCGTCTTCCGTGACAGCGTGATGGAGAGCCTCCTCGAGGAGCTCTCGTGCGCCTATCTCGTGCGGTTCCGGCAGGCCGAGGCCAAGGACGAGGCGTACGCGCGCCTGCACCAGTTCTTCGGGCTGGCCCTGGCTGGCTTCCCCGCAGGCTCGCTGCCGGTGCGCCGCGACGACTATTTCCGCCAGCATTACCTGGCGGACGAGCTGACCCGGCAGCAGTGCGAGCTGTTCGAGCGCGCCGTGGCCTACCAGGGGGGACGGCGATGAGCGACCATCTGTCCGACCCGCCCCCGGAGCCGCCCGCCCCGCCGCCGCCCGATCCCGCCGCGGAGGTCGGCGGGCTGCTCGACGCCCGGGCCCGGATGGACCGCGCAGGACGCCGCAGCGGCTCCAAGCTCTACAGCGGCGGCATCGGGGTCCTGATCGCCGCGCTCGGGTACTTCGCCTACACCTCCAAAGCCGCGGACCCGATGCACCTGTACCTCGGGCTGGTCATCTTCACGCTCGCCGTGATCCCCGGCCTCCTGTGGGCCAAGCGCGCCCGCTTCGGCCTGCCCCTCTTCGAGGCCTTCATGATCCCGGGCGTCAATACCTACGCGATTCCGCTGATGAGCGGGCACGAGGCCTTTGCGCGCTATGACAACGGGACCATCACGGAGGCGGGGGTCGCCGTGGTCCTCTTCCAGGCGGTGGCCATCTTTACGTACTACCGGGTGAAGACCAAGCCGAAGCGCGGGCCGGTCTGGCGGAATTCCGTCCTCTCGAAGGGCGGCGCCAAGGTGCTGGGCTACGGAATGATCATCACCACGGTCTACAGCTTCGTCGTGCAGTTCACCGACTGGATCCCGTATGCGATCTTTCCGGAGGTCCGCGCCCTGTGCTATGGGACCGGCATCATCGCCACCTTCGTCACGACCCGGCGCTGGGGCCAGGGCGAGCTGCCCCACCATGACCGGGCCATCTTCGCCGTGCAGCTCGTCTTCCAGGTGATCTGCACCTGGATGTCGCTCTTCCTCGTGCAGGGCGTCTCGATCCTCCTCCTCGGGCTCATCGGCTACGTGTCCGGCAGCAAGAAGGTGCCGATCGTGCTCGTCATCATCTGCGCGCCGCTCATCGGCATCCTCTACAACGGCAAGGGGACGATGCGGGTCAAATACTGGGACCAGCACGAGACCAACGCCACCAAGCTGATGGATGCGCCGGCCTTCTTCAGCGAATGGATCGGGAACGGCCTGGCGGTGGGCCAGCAGAAGGAGGGCGCGGGCAAGTCCGTAGGCGTGCTGGACCGGACCTCGCTGATCCAGATGCTTTGCCTGGTCGTGGACGCGAGCCCCGACCGGAAGCCGTTCCTGATGGGCGAGACCTACGCCCAGATCCCCGGGCAGTTCGTGCCGCGCATCCTCTGGCCGGCCAAGCCGTCGGGCCTGATCAGCACCTTCACGCTGAGCATCTACTACGGCCTGCAGACCGCGGAGGAGGTGAGCGGCACGACGATCGGCTTCGGCATGCTGCCCGAGGCCTACGCCAATTTCGGCTTCCTCGGGCTGGCCTTCCTCGGCGTCGGCCTCGGCCTGTTTTTCAACAAGGCCGCCGGATGGTGCGCGGAAAGCCCGATCTTTTCCTATCCCGGGCTTTTCACCATTGTGCTCATGGCCTGGACCTTCCAGACCGAGCAGCCGCTCAGCGGCTGGCTGGCCTCGATGTCGCAGGCCTGCGAATGCGTCATCGGCGGCCCCTTCATCCTGAAGAACTTTCTGTGAGTCCCGCCGCGACCACGCCCCGGCTGGCGGTGGTGCTCTCGCACCCGATCCAGTACTACAGCCCGTGGTTTCGGTGGCTGCGGGCTCACACGGCAATCGAGCTCCGGGTCTTCTATCTCTGGGAGTTCGGCGTCTCGCGCCAGGTCGACCCGCAGTTCCGGACGGCCTTCCAGTGGGACGTCGACCTCCTTTCCGGCTACGAGAGCGAGTTCGTGCCCAACGCCTCGGCCCGGCCCGGCCCCGGCGGGTTCTGGGGCTTCAACAATCCGACGCTCCCGGCCCGGCTGGCCGCCTGGCGGCCGAACGCCGTCCTGGTTTTCGGCTACAACTGGGCCAGCCACCTGCGGGCCATCGCCTGGGCCCGGAGCCGCGGCGTTCCGCTGATCTTTCGGGGGGATTCCCACCTCCTGGGGCGCCCGGCCCCGCGCCCGCCCGCCCGCTGGCTGCTGCGAGCGCTTTATGCCCAGTTCGCCGCGTTCCTCCCGGTGGGCGGGGCCAATCGCGACTATTTCGCCGCCTATGGGGTGCCCGCGCGAAAACTCTTCCTCGCGCCGCACGCCGTCAACCGGGAGCTGTTTGACCCGGCGGACGCCGGGCACCAGGCGGCCGCCGCCCGGCTGCGGGGAGAGCTCGGCGCGGGCCCGGCGACGCGGGTCGTCCTCTTCGCCGGCAAGCTCCTGCCGGCGAAGCAGCCGCGCGAGCTCCTGCGGGCCTTCCTCGAGCTCGGCCGGAAGGACGCGATGCTGGTCTTCGTGGGCGACGGTGAGGAAAAGCCGGCGCTGCTCGAGGCGGCCCGGGCGGCGCCGCCCGGCGCCGTGCATTTCCTCCCCTTTGCCAACCAGACGGAAATGCCCTCCCGCTATCTGCTGGCCGACCTCTTCGTCCTGCCCTCGCGCGGCTCCTACGAGACCTGGGGGCTGGCGGTGAACGAGGCGATGCACCTCGGGGTCCCGGCGCTGGTCAGCGACCGCGTCGGCTGCCAGCGCGACCTCGTGACGGACGGGGACACCGGCTGGGTCTTCCGCCTGGAGACGCCCGGCGACCTGCGGGCCCGGCTGGGCGCGGCGCTTGCGGCGCTGGCCGAGCCGGGGGGCCGGGACCGCTTCCGGGCGGCCGTGCTCGCGCGTATCTCCGCGTACACCTACGAGCAGACCTCGGCGGGACTCCAGGCGGCCCTGGCCAGCCTGCGCTTGCGGCCATGAGGATCACGATCGTCACCGGCTTCTTCCTCCCGGTCCCGCCCGTGCGCGGCGGCTCGACGGAAAAGATCTGGCACCGCCTGGCGCAGGAGTTCGCCGCGGCGGGCCACGAGGTCACGCTCATCTCCCGCACCTGGCCCGGGTTCGCCGCGGAGGAGACGGTGGCGGGGGTGCGTTACCGGCGCCTCGCCGGGGCCGACCATACCGGGTCGCGGTGGCGGAACCTCTGGCTCGATTTCCTCTGGGGCCTGCGGGTCGCGCGCGCGCTCCCGGACGGCGATGTCGTCATCTGCAACACCGTCCTCCTCCCGGTCTGGCTGGGGCGGGTCAAGCCGCGAGCCGGCCGGGTCGTGGCCGTCGTCGCCCGCATGCCCAAAGGGCACGGCCGCGGCTACGGCCGGGTCGACCTGGCCCTCGCCCTCGGGGTCGCCGTGGCGGAAAAACTCCGCGCGGAAAACCCGCGGCTCGCCCCCCGCATCGCGCTTTTCCCCTACCCGATCGACTGGCCGCTGCTGGCGCGGGCCCGCGAGATCGCCGCGCGCCCCCCGGCCCCGCTGGTCATCGGCTACGT
>CAZKAH010000026.1:1973-4030 GCA_964550715.1 uncultured Opitutaceae bacterium | reverse complement strand
CGGGCCCGGAAATACGACTATCCCGCCTGCTCCGAGACTGTCCTCGGCCAGCTGGCCCGCCTTGTAACGCCGAGCCGAAGCCGCTAGCAACTCATCATGGCTGCCGAGACCCCCTACCTAGGCCAGGGCTGCGCCTCACCCTACTCCCGGGGCGAGGTGGTTCGGCGCGAGTGTTGGGCCCTCGTCCAGGCGACCCTGTTCCGCTGGAGCCCGCGGACCTGGCATGGCTTCCGCGCGCGCCTCCTCCGGCTCTTTGGCGCCGAGATCCCCGCCCCGGGCCAGGTCGTGATCTTCCCCTCGGCCCGGGTCGTCTTTCCCTGGAAACTGAGCCTGGCCCCCCGCGCCATGGTCGGTCCCGGCGTGCGGCTCTACAATCTCGCCCCCATCGCGCTCCGGCGGGGCGCCACGCTGAGCCAGGACTGCCACCTCTGCGCCGGCAGCCATGATTTCCTGCGCTGGAGCATGCCCCTGGTCGCGCGGCCCATCGTCATCGGGGAGAATGCCTGGCTGGGGGCCGACGTCTTCGTCGGCCCGGGCGTGACCGTCGGCGAGCTCGCCGTGGTCGGCGCCCGCTCCGTCGTGGTGCGCGACCAGCCGCCGCGAAAAATCTGCGTCGGCAATCCCTGCCGGCCGGTCAAGGACCGTCCGCCGCCCGGATGACCGCGCGATGAAGCTCTGCGAGATCGTCCCCAGCCTCGAGGTGCGCCACGGCGGCCCGAGCAAGTCCGTGCGCGACCTTTCCGGCGCGCTCGCCGGCGCGGGCCACGAGGTGAGCCTGCTGGCGACGGGCCCGGGTCCGGACTCCGCCACCCGGGAGGGATCGCTCCAGGTCGAGACCTTCCACCGGGGCTGGCCGCAGCGCCTGGCCCCGTCCGCCGGCCTGCGGCGCGCGCTGGGGCGGAGCGACGCCGAGGTCTTCCATCATCATTCCCTCTGGCTGCGCACCCTGCACTACGCCCACCGCGCCGCGGCGCGGCGCCGGGCTGTCCTGGTCGTCTCGCCCCGCGGCATGATGAGCGTCTGGGCCTGGCACCACCACCGCTGGCGCAAGCGGCTCGCGAGGTTCCTCATCCATCCCGGGGCCCTCGCGGACGTGCGCGGCTGGCACGCGACCAGCGACGAGGAGGCGGCGGAGATCCGCGCGCTCGGCTTCAAGCAGCCGATCTGCGTGGCGCCCAACGGCGTCGCCATCCCCTCCACCGAGCAGATGGAGCGGGCCGCCGGGCACTGGCATGCGGCCTGCCCGGAGGCGGGGGAAAGGCCGGTCGCGCTCTTCTATTCGCGCTTCCACCGGAAGAAGCGCGTGATCGAGCTGATCGACGTCTGGCTCGAGCACGGGCCGCGCGACTGGCTGCTCCTGCTGGTCGGCATTCCCCAGGACTACACCCCCGGGATGCTCGAGGAGTACGCCATGCGGACCGGCGGCCCCGGCCGGATCCGCGCGTTCACGGGCGCGAACCGGCCCCCGCCCTATGCCGCCGCGTCCCTCTTCCTGCTCCCCTCGCACAACGAGAATTTCGGCTTGGTCGTCGCCGAGGCGCTGGCCCACGGGGTGCCCGCGCTCGTCACCGACACGATGCCTTGGCGCGCCCTCAACACCAACGGGGGGGGCTGGTGCGTGCCCTGGGCGAGGTATCCCGAGACCCTGCGGGCCGCCGTCGCGGAGGCGCCCGAGCGCCTGAAGGCCCGCGGCGCCACGGGGCGGGCCTGGGTCGGGCGGGAATACGCCTGGGACAAGCCGGCACGCGCGCTGGCCGAGTTCTACCAGGGCCTGGCCGCGAGAGCCTAGGGCGGAGCGCAGCCATGGGACACAAGAGCCACCACCCGCCCGACCGCCTCGAGCTGCTGACCCTCGGGCATGCCGGCGTGCTCCTGGTTGGAGCCACGTGGATGCTGGGCGGAAGCCCGCCTTGGGCGAGGCAGCTGGTGTCCCAGTGGGGCAGCCTCAGCCCCCTCCTCACGCTGGCCGCGGTCCTGCGCGGCGGGGAGCGGCGTCATGCGCGGCCGCTCCTGTGGCTGATCCCGTTCGTCCTTTTCAACGGGCTTGTCCTCTGGTC
>CAZKAH010000026.1:0-1873 GCA_964550715.1 uncultured Opitutaceae bacterium | reverse complement strand
CTCATCCTCGCCGTCTTCGGCACCCTGCAGCACTTCAGCGATGCGACGGGGCCCTTCTTCAGCCACGCCCCCAGCCGCCAGAGCTATTTCTTCTCCTCCTTCATCTACCACAACCATTGGGGCGCCTTCGCCCTCCTGATGACCGCGCTCTGCCTGGGCCTGCTCTGGCACTACGTCCACCGCGCGGGCACGGACAACATCTTCCAGACGCCCGCCTTCGCCGCCCTGGTGGCGGTGCTCCTCCTCGCCGTCACCGAGCCGCTCAGCCAGTCCCGCTCCTGCATGGCGCTGGTCGCCCCCCTGCTGCTGGCGGCCTTCCTGCAGTGGCTGAACCGGCTCGTCCGCCACCGGCGCCAGCTGCATGAATCGGCCGCGGTCCCGATCGCCGGCAGCTGCGTCGGGGCCGCCGTGGCGCTTGCTGCCGGCTGGTATGTCGCCGCGGGCGACATCGCCGCGCGCCTGGCGAACACCCGCCAGCAGCTGATCGACACCCACGCCTCGACGGGTGCCATCTCGCCGCGGGCGCTCTGGCTTTTCCTGCAGAACCGCTTCATCGTCTACCACGACGTCTGGCGCATGGCGAAGGACAAGCTGTGGTTCGGCTGGGGCATGAACTCCTTCGCCACCGTGTTCCGCCAGTACAACACGCAGCTCTTCTCCCCGGTGGACCACCTCGAGTCGACCTATGCAGACGCGCACAACGACTGGCTCCAGGCCGCCGCCGAGCACGGGCTGGTCGGCACCGCGCTCCTCGCGCTCTGCGCCCTGGTCCCCCTCGTCGCCGGCTGGCGAAGCGAACACGGCCGGGCCCTCCCCCTCTACCTCCTGGCGGGCTGCGGGCTGATCCTGCTCTACGCCTGGTTTGAATTCCCCTTCGGCAACCCCGGCGTCGTCACGACCTGGTGGCTGCTGTTTTTCGCGGCCCTGCAGTACGGCCGCCTGCGCCCCGCCGCCGGCGCGAGCCCGGGCGGCCCGGCGGCCCCCGCCGCCGGACGCTGACCCCCGTGTCCTCCCCCCTCTCCATCCTCATTCCGGTCCGGAACGAACAGGCGAACCTCCGGGCGTGCCTCGAGTCCGCCCGCTTCGCCGCCGAGGTGGTCGTGGTGGACTCCGGGAGCACCGACGGGACGCGGGCCATTGCCGCCGAGTTCGGCGCCACCGTTGTCGACTTCCAGTGGAACGGCCGGCTGCCGAAGAAGAAGAACTGGGCGCTCGCAACCTTCCCCTGGCGCCACGAGTGGGTGTTCATCCTCGACGCCGACGAACGGATCACGCCCGCGCTGGCGGCGGAGCTCGCGGCCGTGGTCGCGGCCCCGGCGGCCGACGGCTACTACGTCAACCGCCGCTTCTGGTTCCTCGACGGCTGGCTGCGCCACTGCGGCTACTATCCCAGCTGGAACCTGCGCTTCTTCCGCCACCGGCTGGGCCGCTACGAGGAGCTCAGCGGGGTCGCCGACACCGGCTCGGGCGACAACGAGATCCACGAGCACATCATCCTGCAGGGGAGCAGCGGGCACCTCCGGGCGGAGATGGAGCACTATGCCTTCCCGACCCTTGAGGTGTGGGTGGAGAAGCACAACCGCTACAGCAACTGGGAAGCCCGCCTGCTGGCGTCGCCCTCCGGCCAGACCGCGGCCCGCGACGCTCGCATCACGCCGCAGCTCGCGCGCAAGCGCCGGCTCAAGCATTGGGCGGCGCGGCTGCCCTTCCGCCCCACCCAGCGATTCCTCTACCACTACGTCGTGCGGGCGGGATTCCTCGACGGCTACCGCGGCTACGTGTTCTGCCGGCTGATGGCGTTCTACGAGTTCCTCAGCGCAGCCAAGGCCCGCGAACTCAAGAACAAGGGGTCAGGCTGCAAAAGTTGACATCG
>CAZKAH010000025.1:0-38131 GCA_964550715.1 uncultured Opitutaceae bacterium | reverse complement strand
TCCCGACTTGAAATCGGGCGTGGGCGCAAGCTCACCGGGGGTTCGAATCCCTCCCCCTCCGCCATTCCACTTGTTCCGCTATCATATAGACCCCGGAAACTGGCCGTTTTTTCCGAAGCTAGGGAGGGATGAGAACCCTCCGGAGGGGGTTCGACGAAGCCCGCTTTAGCGGGCTGAGATGGGGCGCCCGTAGGGCGGTCGCGCAGCGACTGGCCGCAGGCCACCCAATCCCTCCCCTTTTCCGCCCCCACCCGCCCCTCATCCGGCCGCGCCCCCCCCCATTGTCACGTATTGCGTGACAATCCCCCCTGCAAAGTTGCGCCTGGGAACGAAGTCTGCTTTTCCTGTCCCTCCGCCTATTTTGAACCTGAAGCGCAGCCTTCCCACCCTCCTGCTCGCCGCCGCGGCGCTGGGGGGCTGCGCGCGAAAGGCGCCCCCGGCGCCCGCCGCGCCGGCCATTCTCCGGCTGAGCCAGCGCAACGAGCCGGCCGACCTCGATCCCGCCCTGGCCGATGTCCCGGACGACTTCTTCGTGATCCGGGCGCTGAGCGAGGGCCTGGTCGCCCCGACCACGGCGCGGGACGGCGCCCCCGTGCCGGCCGCCGCCGACCGCTGGGAGGTCTCCTCCGACGGCCTGACCTGGACCTTCCACCTGCGGGAGGACGCCGTCTGGTCCAACGGCGAGCCGGTGACCGCGGCCGATTTCGTGGCTTCCTACCAGCGGGTGCTGGACCCCGCCACCGCCGCGCCCAAGGCGAATCTCCTGTTCGCGGTCAAGAACGCGCGGGCCTTTTATCTCGGGCAGCTGACCGACTTCGCCACCGTCGGCTTCCTCGCGCCCGATGCCCACGTCCTGCAGGTGACGCTCGAGCGCCCCACTCCGCAGTTCCTGACCTATGCCGCCAGCGGCACGTGGATTCCCGTCAACCCGCGGGTGGTCGCCCGCTTCGGCCGGCGCTGGACGCTCCCCGAAAACCACGTCGGCAACGGCCCCTTCACGCTGGCGGAATGGCGGCCGGGGCAGAGCATCACGGTTCGCCGCAACCCCCGCTACCACGGCGCCGCCGGCATCCGGCTGGACGGGATCCGGTTTATCCATTTCAGCGACACCGACGCGGAGGACCGCGCCTACCGCGACGGGCAGATCGACGTGACCATGGCCGTGCCCTACACCAAGGTCACGACGTACTTCAGCGAGCGGCCGGCGGAGCTGCATCGCATCCCGCTGGCCGAGACCCGCTATGTCTCCTTCAATGCCAGCCGGCCGCCGCTCAATGACCTCCGGGTGCGGCGCGCCCTGTCGCTGGCCATCGACCGCGTCCGGATCGTGAAGGACGTCCTGCGTTCGGCGCAGGAGCCGGCCTACCGCCTGCTGCCGCCCGGGCTCCGGCCGGCCGGGGACATGGCTTCCAACCTTTCGGCCGACCTGTTCTCCACCGCCTCGGCCGACGAGCGGGCGAAGGCGTCGGCGCCCGCCGCCCGCGCCGAGGCGCGACGGCTGCTCGCCGCCGCCGGCTACCCCGAGGGCCAGGACTTCCCCGCGCTCGAATTTTCCGGCTGGGGCGCAGGCGCCCGGCCGGTGATGGAGGCGGTGCAGGAGATGTGGCGGCAGGAGCTCGGCATCAAGGTCTCCATTCTCGTGCGCGACCTGGGGGCCCACATGGCGGCGCTGCGCGGCGGCAAGTACGACCTCGGCTACATCGCCCTGATTCCCGACATCGCCGATCCCCTCCCCGCGCTGCAACGGTTCACCACCGGGGCCCCGGACAACTACCCCCACTGGTCCGACGCCTCCTATGACCAGCTGGTGGCCCAGGCCGAGAACACCGCCAATCCGAACGCCCAGGCCGCCGTCCTGCGCGCGGCCGAGATCCGGCTGCTCGACCAGCTCCCGCTCGCCCCGCTGTATTTCAACGTGCAGACCTGGATGATGCGCCCGGTGGTGCACGGCTGGGACCAGGATGCGCTGTGGACGCGGAACTATCTCGGGACATACTTGGAGGCATCACCATGATGTCGCGACCGTGCCGGTTCCGGGCCGCTGTCCTGGCCGCTGCCATCGGCGGTGCGCTGCTGGGGTCCGGCTGCCGGCGAGCGCCCGCGGCCGCCGCCGCCCCGGTTCGGCAGGTGCTTCGGTTCGGCAACAGCGCCGAGCCGCAGGACCTGGATCCGCAGAACATCCAGGGCATAACGGAACTCAATATCGTGCTGGCCCTTTTCGACAGCCTAGTGGAGATGGATCCCCACGACCTGCATCCCGTGCCGGGCCAGGCGGAATCCTGGGAGATTTCCCCCGACGGACTCACCTACACCTTCCACCTGCGCCCCAACCTGCGCTGGTCGAACGGCGAGCCCCTTACCGCCGATGATTTCATCCAGTCCTACCGGCGGATCCTGACCCCCTCCTTCGCCGCCGAATATGCCTATTTGATCTATTATTATGTCCAGGGGGCGAAGGAGTACTATGAGGGAACCCTCGCGGACTTTTCCCGCGTGGGGTTCCACGCCCCGGATGCGCGCACCCTCGTCGTGTCGCTCAAGCAGCCGACGCCCTTCCTGCTCAAGATCATCGCCTGCCATTATGTGTGGGACGCCGTGCCCGTGAAGACCATCGCCCGGTTCGGACCGGTCGGGCAGAAGGGTAGCCATTGGACTCGCGCCGGCAATCTGGTCGGGAGCGGGCCCTTTCTCCTCACGGAGTGGATTCCGAACCAGCGGATCGTCGTCGCCCGCAACCCCTATTATTGGGACGCGGGCCAGGTGAAGCTCGACGGCATTGAATTCTATCCGATCGACGACCAGAACGTCGAGGAGCGGATGTTCCGGACCGGGCAGCTCGACCTCACCTTCGATTTCCTTCCAAACAAGCTCGATACCTACCGCCGCGATCATCCCGACGAGCTGCGCATCGATCCATGGCTGGGAATCTACTATTATAACCTTAACGTCACGCAGCCGCCCTTTAACGACCCGCGGGTCCGCCGGGCGTTCGCACTGGCCATCGACCGGGAGGCGCTGGTGAAGGACGTGATGCGTGGGGGCCAGGTTCCGGCCTATGCCGCCAGCTATCCGGGAACCTCGGGATATGTGCCGCGAGCCCGCCTCGCCGGCGGAGTCGCCGAGGCGCGCCGGCTTCTGGCTGAAGCCGGCTTCCCGGGCGGGCGCGGATTGCCCCCGATCGAGCTGCTCTACAATACCAACGTGGCCTATAACCGGGCGATGGCTGAGGCGATCCAGGCGATGTGGCGCCAGAATCTCGGCGCCGCCGTCACCCTCACGACCCAGGAGTGGAAGGTGTACCTCGATTCCATGCAGACCGGCCACTATCAGATCGCGCGCGCGGGCTGGATCGCCGACTACGCGGACCCGCACGTTTTCCTCGAGATCTATGGGACGGGGAACGGCAATAATTACACCCGGTGGTCGAACCCCGAGTACGACCGCCTCCTGGACCGGGCGCTCCATGCGCCGGACGAGGCGGCCCGCTACGAGATCTACCAGCAGATGGACGCCATCCTCGTGCGGGAATGCCCCGTCATTCCGCTCTTCTACTATACGAAGACGTATGCCATCAGTCCCAAGGTCCAGGGGTGGTGGCCGACCTTGCTCGACGAGCACCCCTACAAGTATGTTTACTTGAAAAATTAGAGGCCCGCACCTCTCCGCCTTCCGCCTGCCGCTTTTTCCTCCTCATGCTCCGCTACATCGGCCGCCGCCTGCTCGAAGCGATCCCCGTGATGCTCGTCATCATCACAGGGACCTTCTTCATGCAGCGCTTCGTGCCCGGCGGCCCCTTCACCGCGGAGAAGGCCGTGACGCCCGAGGTCGAGCGCAACCTCGAGGCCTACTATCACCTCAACGATCCGCTCTGGAAGCAGTACGTTGACTACCTCTGGGACCTGACCCCCAAGCGCTTCCATCCCCTCGCCCTCACGCAGGGATTCGACCTGAAGGAGGCCTTCGGCATCGATTTTCGCCCGTCCTTCAAGTACCCGAACCGCACGGTCAACGAGATCATCGCCGACAAGCTGCCGGTCTCGCTCGAGCTGGGCCTGCTCTCGCTCGGGGTCGCGCTCGCGATCGGGCTGCCGCTCGGGATCCTGGCCGCGGTGAAACGGAACTCGTGGATCGATTATATCTGCTCGTCGGTCGCCATGACCGGAATCTGCGTGCCCACGTTCGTCCTCGGCCCCATCCTCGTGCTGGTCTTCGCCATCCACCTCGGCTGGTTCAACGCCTCGGGCTGGTACGGGCCCATCGACCGGGTGCTGCCGAGCCTGACCCTCGGGAGCGTCTATGCCGCCTACATTGCCCGCCTGACCCGCGGCGGCTTCCTCGAGGTCCTGCACCAGGACTACATCCGGACCGCCCGCGCCAAGGGGGCGAGCGAGGCCCGCGTGATCTTCCGGCACGCGCTGCGCGGCGGCCTCCTGCCGGTCGTCTCGTTCCTCGGGCCGGCGGTGGCGGGCATCCTCACCGGCTCCTTCGTGATCGAGACGATCTTCCAGATTCCCGGGCTCGGGCGGGAGTTCGTCAACTCGGCCTTCAACCGCGACTATACCCTCATCCTCGGCACCGTCATCCTCTACGCGGGCTTCATCATCGCCCTCAACCTGGTGGTCGATGTCGTCCAGGTCTGGATGAACCCGAAGCTCAAGTTCGAGTGAACGCCTCCCTCTCAGGTTCGCCCGCTCCTTCCGCTCCCTCGCCGGCCGTGCCTGCCGAGATCGAGGCGGGTAACTCGCTCTGGTCGGGCGCCTGGCACCGCCTGAAGCAGAACCGCCTCGCCCTCGGCGGCGGGCTGACGGTCATCGCCATGGGACTCGTCTGCGCGATCGGCCCCCTCTTCGCGCAGTCCTATGAGGACCAGAACCTGGACCTCGGCGCCGTGGGCCCCCGCGCCGCCCACTGGCTCGGCACCGACACCCTGGGGCGCGACCTCTTCGCCCGGATCCTCTACGGCGGCCGCATCTCGCTCATGGTCGGCCTGGTGGCGACCTTCGTCGCGCTGGTCATCGGCGTCAGCTACGGGGCGATCGCCGGCTACGTCGGCGGGAAGGTGGACGCGGCGATGATGCGGATCGTCGACATCCTCTACGCCCTCCCCTTCACCATCTTCGTCATCCTCCTGATGGTGTTCTTCGGCCGGAACATCTTCCTCCTCTTCTTTGCCATCGGGGCCGTCGAGTGGCTGACCATGGCGCGGATCGTCCGCGGCCAGGTCCTCTCCATCAAGAAGATGGAATTCATCGAGGCGGCGCGCGCGCTGGGCTTCGGCCGGCGGCGGATCATCTTCCGGCACGTGATCCCGAATGTCCTGGGGCCCATCATCGTCTACACCACGCTGACGATCCCCGCGGTCATGCTGCTCGAGGCCTTCCTCAGCTTCCTGGGCCTCGGGGTCCAGCCCCCGATGAGCTCGTGGGGCGCCCTGATCAAGGACGGCGCCGACAAGATGGAGGAGTTTTGGTGGCTGCTGGTCTTCCCCGGCGGAATCTTCTCCCTCACGCTCTTCTCGCTCAATTTCCTCGGCGACGGGCTGCGGGACGCGCTGGACGTGCGCTCAGCCAAGGATTGAAACTCGCGGGGAGCCCTGTCATTCGGGAAGCGTTCCCATGCGTCGTTTCCGGCCCTATTGGCATTACCTCCGCGCGGTCCGCAGCATCCTGACCGGGGCGGCGCTGTGCGGGCTGCTCTACGGCGCCGCCAACGGCGCGGGCCTGCCCCTGATGATCCGGAAGGTGTTCCCCGCGATCTTCGCCGAGAACGCCGCGCCGCTCTCCGCTGGCCGACTCCTCCTGGTCGCCCTCTGGATCCCGGCGATCTTCGTCGTCCGCGGGCTCGCGGGCTATGGCAACAGTTACCTGATCCAGCTCGCCGGGGTCCGCATCCTGGAGCGGATCCGGCTCGACTACTTCCGCAAGCTGCAGTGGCTGCCGCTCTCCTTCCTGCAGCGGCAGACGAGCGGCGACCTGATCTCGCGCGGCCTGGCCGACACCAACCAGCTGCAGTTCACCCTGACGAACCTCGCCAATGACGGGGTCAAGTCGCCGGCCTCGCTCCTGGGCTCGCTCGGCTTCCTCGCCTACATGGCGTTCCACGAGCGCGGCACCATCCTCGTCGTGATCTGCCTCGGCGTCATTCCCCTCTGCGTGTTTCCGATCCGCTATGTCGGCAAGAAGCTGCTGCATCGCGCCTACCAGATCCAGGGCAAGATGGGGTCGGTCACGAACCGCTTCAGCGAGAACCTGGCCGCGGCCAAGGAGGTGCGGGCCTTCGGCCTGGAGGAGCGGGAGGCGGCGCGGTTCGCCGTGGAGAGCCGGGACCTCGTCACCTACCAGATGAAGGCGGTGAAATACGAGAAGGCGCTGACGCCCGCGATCGAGATCATCTCCGCCCTGGGCATCTCCCTCACCTTCGTCTATGCCTATCGCGAGCACGTGCCGCTGCCGTCCTTCCTGGCCATCCTCGCGGCGCTCTACACCAGCTATGATCCCATCAAGCGGATCGGAGCCCTCAACGGCGACCTGAAGCGGGGCCTCGGCTCGCTGGAGCGTCTCGAGGTGGTGCTCAAGGAGCCCCTGGTCATCGCCGACCCGGCCGAGCCGGTGACAGTGGGGCGGCTCCGCGGCAACGTGGCGTTCGGCGGGGTCACCTTCGCCTACAAGGTAAACGAGCCCGTCCTGCGGGGGATCTCCGTGCAGATACCGGCGGGGACGGTCTGCGCCCTGGTCGGCCCGAGCGGGGCCGGCAAGACGACCTTCGCGAACCTGGTCCCGCGCTTCTACGAGGCGACGGCGGGCGTGATCGCGATCGATGGCATCGACGTGCGGAAGATGCGGCTGGCCGACCTGCGCCGCAACATCGCCATCGTTTCGCAGGATCCAGTCCTTTTCGATGACACGATCTATAACAATCTTCTGCTCGGGCGCCAGGGAGCCACGCGCGACGAGGTCATGGCCGCCGCCGTCGACGCCTATGCGGACGATTTCATCCGCCA
The DNA here is from genome assembly GCA_964550715.1 of uncultured Opitutaceae bacterium. Taxonomy (GTDB): domain Bacteria; phylum Verrucomicrobiota; class Verrucomicrobiia; order Opitutales; family Opitutaceae; genus Palsa-1447. The sequence goes on along the minus strand of CAZKAH010000025.1, from coordinate 31,131 downwards.
CCTGCCGCGCGGCTATGAGACCGTCGTGGGTGAGCGGGGCGCCATGGTCTCCGGCGGCCAGCGCCAGCGGCTGGCGATCGCCCGCGCCTTCCTGCGCAACGCGCCCATCCTCATCCTCGACGAGGCCACGAGCGCCCTCGACAGCGAGAGTGAGGCCGCCATCCAGCAGGCCCTGAAAAAGCTCATGGCCGGAAAAACCGTCCTGATCATCGCCCACCGCTTCAGCACCATCCGCGACGCCTCGATGATCCTTGTCTTCGACCAGGGCGAGATCGTCGCCACCGGGGGCCACGGCGAGCTCTACAGCGGCAACCCCCTCTACCGCTCGCTCTACGACCGCCAGCGCGGCGCGGGCGGATAGGCGCCCGCATGCCCAAAGTCAGCGTCCTGCTCCCGACCTACAACTACGCCCGTTTCCTGCCGGAGGCGATCGAGTCGGTGCTGACGCAGGATTTGGCGGACTTCGAGCTCATCGTCAGCGACGACGCCTCGACCGACGGCTCGGCCGAAATCATCCGCGGGTACGCCGCGCGGGACCCGCGGATCCGGGCCCATTTCCATCCGCAGAATCTCGGCATGGTGGCGCACTGGAACTGGTGCCTGGGCCAGGCCCGCGGCGACTACGTCAAGTTCCTCTTCGGCGACGACCGGCTGGTCTCGCCGCGGGCGCTGGGCCGGCTGGCGGCCCTCCTCGACGCCGAACCCTCCGCGACGCTGGCCGCCTCCGCCCGCCTCATCCTCGACGAGCAGTCGAGGGCCGTCGAAATCTGGGACGAACTGGGCGCGGCGGGGCTCAAGCCCGGCCGCGAGGTGATCGTGCGCTGCCTCCGGCGCGACCGCAACCTGATCGGCGAGCCTTCCGCCGTCATGTTCCGGCGCGCCGCGGGCCTCCGGGGCTTTGATCCGGCGTGGCGGCAGCTGGTGGACCAGGAGATGTGGTTTCACCTCCTTTCCTTCGGAAACCTCGCCTATGACCCGGAACCCCTCTGCGCCTTCCGGCGTCATGCCGCCCAGCAGACGGTCGTCAACCGCGATTCCCATGTATCCTCCGAGGAAAGCCTGGTGATCCTGGCCCGTTACCTCGAGGATTTCTCGGCCACCGTGAACCTATCCCTCGAGTCCTTCGCCATCCGGCGGCTCCTCTTCAACTACATTTACTACTCCCGCAAGAACTCGCGGAAGGACGCGGCGCGCACCCCGGCGGTCGTCGCCGCCGAGGAGAAGCTGCTCGCGCGGCTGACCCCGCGCTGGTACGGGCGCTGCCTGGCCTGGCACCGGCTGACCAAGCCCCTCGTCAACCTGGCCCGGACGCTGCGGCCCCGCGGGGAGCCCGGCCGCCGGCCGCTGCCCCCGGCCGGGGACTGAGCCCGCCATGGACCAGCCCCGCATCCTCGTCATCCGCCGCCGCTACCTCGGCGACGTGGTGCTGCTGGGCTCCTTCCTGCGGAACCTGCGGCTCCACTGGCCGCAGGCGCACCTGGCGGTCGCCGTCGACGCCGCCTACGCCGACGCCCTCGCCCTCAATCCCGATGTCAACGCCACGCTGACGCTGCCCTGGCACCTGGCGCAATGGCCCGGCTTCCTGCGCGCGCTCCGCCGACGGCCGCGCTGGACGCACGTCTTCAATTTCGACAACACCGAGCGCACGGCCCTGGTGGCCCGGTTGACCGGCGCTCCCTTCCGGCTGGCGCTGCATCACGGCGGCTATCCCGTGCGGCTTCGCGCGGCCTACACGCACGTCGTCAACGATCCCAACGAGCAGCACGAATCGCATCCCATCACCGAATACTACCTGCGCGCGCTGCCGGCGGCGGGCGTGCCGGTCGCGAGCCGCGAGGTGCGCCTCGTGCCCCGTGAGACCGACCTGGCCGATCTCCGCCGGGTGGTCGGCGCGTTCGGCCCGGTGCTGGTGGTGCACCCGGGCAGCCGGAGCCCCGCGCGCGTCTGGCCGGCCGAGCGCTTCGCCGCCCTCTGCGACCGGGCGCAGGAGGAGCTGGCGGCCCAGGTCGTGCTCGTCGGCGGGCCCGGCGACGCCGCGCTCCTCGCGGAGATCCGCCGGCTCGCGAAGACGCACCTGCTCACCCTGCCCCAGGCGCCGTCGCTGCCGCGCTTCGCCGCCCTCGCCCGGCTGGCCGCGGTCGTCCTCTGCCACGACAGCGGGCCGATGCACGTCGCGGCGGCGGTCGGCACCCGGGTCGTCGCACTCTACGGCTCCCAGAACTCCGTCCTCTTCCAGCCGGCCGGCGCAGGCCACCTCCTCCTCCAGCCCTCGCTCCCGTGCGCGGGCGCCTGCGTCGCGCCGGGGGAGTGCGTGCCGGGCGATTCCTACCGGACCTTCTGCGTCCGCCGGCTCACCCTCGACGAGGTCTTCTCCGGCGTGAAGGCCCAGCTGGCCCGCGCCGCGAGCCGGCTGGACGGATGATCCCGCCGTGAACAGCGAGCCGCTCATCACCTTCGCGATCCCGGCGTACAACCGGCCGCACCTGCTCGCCGAGGCGCTGGCCGGGATCTCGGCCCAGCGGGGCACCGACGACTTCGAGGTGGTGGTCTGCGACGACGGCCGCCGGGAGGAGAACCGGCTGCTCACCGAGCAGTTCGCCGGTCCTCGCGGTCGCTATGTGGCGAACGAGGTCCCGCTGGGCGCCGTCGGCAACTGGAACCGCTGCCTGCGGGCGGCGCGCGGGCGCTGGGTCATGGTCCTGCACGAGGACGACACCCTCTATCCCTGGTACCTCGACCTCGTGCGCGGGCGCCTGCGCGACGGGCTCGCCGCCGTCTGCACCCGCACGGTCCAGGGGGCCGCGCCGCCCGCGCTGGCCGAGCCAGCCGGGACGCCGGCGGTGCTCGCCTACCCGCCGCGCTATTTCCTCAAGAGCTCGATGACGCCCTTCCCCGGGGTCCTCGTCCGGCGGAAACTGGCCCTCGAACTCGGCGGCTTCGACGAGCGGTGGGGCCCGCTGGCGGACTATGAGTTCTGGTACCGGCTGGCCTGCGCGGGCCCGGTCGAGGTCGTCCGCGCCGTCGGGGCCTTCTACCGCGTCTCGCCGGGCCAGTGGACCGAGCGCGAGTGGGGCCGCATGCTGGGCCTCACCCACCTCCTGCGCCTGCGGATCGTCCGCGAGCAGTTCGGCGGCTCGCCCCGGCTGGGGCGCTGGCTGGCGCGCTTCTTCACCGCGCGCAACGCGCAGTCCTACGCGGAGCGCTTCGCCGAGCGGCCGGCCGCGCTCGCCCGCGCCCTGAGCCTCGGGCGCATCCCCGGCTCGTTCCTGCCGAGCGGCTGGATCTGGGCGGCCCTGCGCCGGTCCGCGCCCCCCCGCTGATGCGCGTCACCGTCGCCATTCCCACCTACAACCGCGCCGAGCTGCTGCGCCAGACGCTCGCGGGCCTCGCGCGCCAGGACTTTCCGGCGGACGACTTCGAGGTGCTCGTGATCGACAACAACTCCCGGGACGGCACCGCCGCGGTCGTCGCGGCCTTCGCCGGGACGGCGCCGGCGCCCCGGCACGTGGTCGAGCGGCAGCAGGGCCTCGACCACGCGCGCAACCGCGCGCTCGCCGAGGCCCGCGGGGAGATCATCCTCTTCGGCGACGACGACATCCTGATGGAGCCGGACTGGATTGCGCGGATGATCGCCCCCTGGGCCGGGCCGGCGGCCGCCCGGATCGGCGCCGTCGGCGGCGAGGTCATTCCCGTCTTTCCCGATGGCCGCCCGGACTGGGTCACCGAGTGGCACGGCCCCCTCGCCTTCCGGGCGGAGGCGGGCCCGCTGACCGCCCGGCAATCGCCGATGGGAGCCAACCTCGCGATTCCCCGCCGCATCTTCGAGCAGCTGGGGCCCTTTCACGCCGGGCTCGACCGCTCGGCCGGCAACTACTTCTCGGGCGGGGACAGCGAGATGGTCCGGCGCGTGCGCGCGGCCGGGCTCGAGGTCTGGTTCGCCCCGGACGCCGCCGTGCGGCACCAGATGCCCGCGGGCCGGACCACCTTCCGCTACGCGGCCCGCCACGCCTTCGACTCCGCCCGCTCGCGCGTGATCGACCGCGCCGCCGCGCCGGGCGGGCGCGGCTATCTCCTCTCGCGCCTCCTGGCGAACGCGGCCAAGGCCCCCGCCTTCGCCCTCCTGGCGCTCGCCCAGGCCGTCGTCCTGCGGCCGGGCCCGGCGAAAAAGGCGCTTGTCCGCGCCTGGCGCTCGTGCGGCTATATCTACCAAATCCCGCGCTCGCTGCGGGGCAAATCGTGACCCCGCCGCTCCCGCTTTCCGTCATCATCGTCGCCCGCAACGAGGCGCACAACCTGCCGCGCTGCCTCGCCAGCGTCCGGGGCTGGACCGCCGAGACGATCGTGGCGCTCAACGACTGCACCGACGGGAGCGCCGAGGCCGCCGCCGCGGGCGGCGCGCAGGTCCATACCCTGCCCTGGCAGGGCTTCCGGGACACGAAGAATGCGGCCCTGGCGCTGGGCGCGCAGCCCTGGGCCCTCTGCCTCGACGCCGACGAGGAGGTCTCGGCGGAATTGCGCGCCTCCCTCGCCGCCTTCTTCGCCCAGGCCGGCCCCGACCGCTTCGCCGGCGCCCGCTTTCCCCGCCAGGTGTGGTTCATCGACCGCTGGATCGCGCATGGCGACTGGTATCCGGACTACAGCCTCCGGCTGGTCCGCCGGGGCGCGGCGCGCTGGGGCGGCGACGCCATCGTCCACGAGAAGATCGACTGCGACGGGCCGGTGGCGACCCTGCGCGGCGCGCTGCGCCACCATTCCTTCCCGACCCTCGCGAGCCACGTGGCCAAGATCAACTCATTCGCGGACCTCTACGTCCAGCAGCAGCGCGCGCGGGGCCGCGGCTTCTCGGCGCTCGCTGCGTGCGGCCGGCCGCTCTGGCGCTTTTTCCGCGGCTATGTCCTGCGCCGCGGGTTCCTGGACGGGTACCCCGGGTTCTACATCGCCTGGGCGAACGCCTTCGGGGTCCTGGTCCGCCAGAGCCGCCTGTACGAGGAGGAGCATGGCCGACCCGCGCCCACCGTTTAGCCGGGTCGCCGAGGACCTGATCGCCTCGTTCCGCCGGGTGCCCGGCGGCGAGCCCGCGCGCCAGCGCAAGCGCCCGACCCGGGAGGCGGGCGAGGCTATCGAGGAATTGCTAGCCAAGTTCCACATCGGGCGGACCTCCCTCGAGGACACGATCCGCGCGCACTGGTCCGAGATCGTCGGCCCGGCCAACGCCCAGTATTCCCACGCCCTGCGGATCGACGGGCGCCGGCTGGCCGTGCAGGCCTCGCACGCCGTCGTGCGCAACGAGCTCTTCCTCCACCGGGCCACCATCGTCGAGCGGATCCAGCAGCTGCCGGGGTGCGCCGGGGTGAAGGAGATCTGGGTTCGCGCCGGCTAGTCGTCGTCCCCATCGCCGCCGGGCAGGGAACGGACGAAGGCCGCGTGCACGGGCGCGGGCATGACGCTCCGCTCGCCGCGCTCGGCCGCCCACAGCACCCGGTTGGCCAGCTGGTCGTCGATCGCGTCCTCGCGCGAGAAGTCCATCCGGGCGGAGAGCGCCGCCGCCCGGGTGCCGGCGGGATTCCTCGCGTTCAGGTCCACGCGGGCCGGGACCGCCGCATAGGTCCCCAGGTCGGCCGCGGCCTGGAAGCTCGCGCGCATCGGCACGGCGACATCGTCAAACTGGGACATCGGCGGCAGGCCGAGGAGGTGCTCCATGGTCGCCAGCATCGAGCAGGTGGTGTAGGCCGTGGAGTCGACGAAGCCATGGCGGACGTAGGGGCTGATCACCAGGGCCTCGGTGCGATGGGCGTCCACATGGTCCGGGCCGTTCTGGGCGTCGTCCTCCACGATGAACAGCGCGGTCTCCGGCCAGAATTTCGAATGGGTCACCGCCTCCACCATCCGGCCGAGGGCCAGGTCGTTCTGGGCCACCATCGCCCGCGGGGTGTGGTCGCCCGCACTGGCGAGGGCCGTGTGATCGTTGGGCAGCCGCAGGATCTGCAGGCGCGGCATCTCCCCCTCAGCCTCGAAGCGGTGCAGCTCGGAAATGAAGCGCGCCGCCCGTTCGAGGTCGGAATATTTCAGGTCCCAGCCGTGGTAGTAGGGATCGACCCGGCCCGCGAGCGCGGGCAGGACCGACACCGCGGGATCGCGCGGGGTGGCGCCGCCCAGGACAAATTCCCCGTAGTCGCGATAGGTGATTCCGGCCGCCCGGGCCTGGTCCCAGAGGTAGCCCAGCGCGGGCACCGCCGCCGCGTAGCGGCCCTCCGCGGGATAGGGCAGCTTCTTCTGGTCGCGGTTGTGGGTCGCCGGCTCGATCTTCCGGACGAACTCCGAGGCGTAGCCGGCCATGCTCCATTCATGGCCGGTCGCGCTGAAATCGGCGTTGGCATAGAAATTGTCGTAGAGGACGAACTGCCGCGCGAGTCGGTGGATGTTCGGGGTCACCTGCTCGGGGAAAAGGCAGAGGTTGGGATCGCCGTTGCCCTGGGGAAGGTCGCCCAGCACCTGGTCGTAGGTCCGGTTCTCCTTCACGATGTAGATCACGTAGCGGATCGGCGTGGGGCCGCCGCGCCGGGCGGGGACCGGATTGTCCGACGCGGGCGGGACGGGGGCGGGCGCCGGATGGCAGAGGCTCGCCGCTGCGGTCCAGCGGGCCAGCGCCCGGCTGAAGGCCGCCCCTCCCCAGCGATTCCCCGCGCCGAGGGCCGACCGGAACCGGTCCCAGGTCCCGGCGCGCGGGAGGTCCACGATGCCCAGGGCGCCCGGATAGAGGAGGCCGACGTTCGTGAAGGCCTTCGTCTCGCCGATGGCGTTGGCCCTGGGCCCGAGGCCCTGCGTGCTGAGGACGAGGAGCTTCCCCTCGCCGGGCGCGAGCCGCACCGCCGTGGGATACCAGCCGGTGGGAATGAAGCCGAGCGGCCGGCCCCGGCCGCGCACGCCCACGTCGAAAACGGCCACGTTGTTGTTGTCGGCATTGGCCACGAAGAGGGCGGCACCGTCGCGGGACAGGGCGAGGCCGTCCGGCGTCGACCCGGGCAAATCCGAAGGGGCGAAGGACGAGGACAGGGTTTCCTCCACCCTTCCGCTGTCGGCGTCGAGCACCGTCACCGTGTTGCGGCCGCCATTCGCCACGAAGAGGCGGCGGCCGTCGGGCGCGAGCAGGAGTTGATTCGGATGCAGTCCCACCGCCCAGCGGGCCAACACGCGCCCGTCGCCGGCATCGAGCACCGCCACCTCGGAGCCGCCCCACAGGCTGGCATAGACGCAACGGCGCCGGGCGTCGTAGACGAGGTCCAGGGGATCGGCATTGGCGACCAGCGGGCGCAGGTCCTCCAGGCCCCCGGCCGACCACACGAGGCCCTCGTCCTGGCGGGGCGGCGGGGTGGTGCCGGGCGGATCGAGGGAGGTCGTCCAAAGGGTGGCGCCGGTGGCGAGGTCCATGGCCGCCACCCGGCTGACGAAGAGCAGGCTCGCAAACGCGGTGTGCCCGTCGGGGGCCAGCGCGATGCCCGCCACGGCGCAGTGCGTCTCCGGGGCCGCGAGGGGGATCTCGCGACCGGGTGTCAGCCGGCCGTCCTGGAAGGCAAAGACTCGGACGAGGTTGTCCGCGCCGCCGCTGCAGACGAGTTCCCGGCCGTCGGCGGAAAACGCGATCCCGTAGAAAGCCTGGTGGACGATCACGGGGGGCAGGGGCCGCCCCGTCCCGAGGTCGACCACGCGGATCTCATGCTTGGTCCGGCTGGCATGGAGCACGGCGGCGTAGCGGCCGGTGGGATCGACGGCCAGGTTCAGGGGGAAGAAGCCGAGCTCCACCTGCCTCCCGGCCGGCCGGATCGGCCATTGGTTGTGCAGGAGCGTGGAGCCGTCGGGCTGCGGCCCGGGCCGGACGCGGACGGGGAGCGGGTTCTCCATCCCGCGCGCCCCTCCCGCCAGGGCCAGCGCCATCCCGGCCAGGACCCAGCTTGCTTTCATGCCAAATCGATAGCCAAACCGCGCCCTGCCGCCATCCCAATTTTCGCTTGCGCGGCGCCCCTCCCTTTGGGAAGGTTCCCCCTTGCGTTAGTGGAATCCCGTCGGTTGCGGGATCCCGCCATGACTGGTCCCGGCCTCCCGCCGGGTTTGGAACGGTGGCGCCGGCCCAGCCTCGACATCCGTCGGGGAAGGGCGGGTGTCACGAGGCCGCAGGGCCTCCTACAGTCCTGAACATCAACCACATAGCTATGCCAACAGTTGTTAAACCCGAAATCATCGCCGAGTACAAAACCCACGAAAAGGACACCGGTTCCAGCGAAGTACAAATCGCGCTGCTGACCGCCCGGATCAATCATTTGACCGACCACTTGCGGGAGCACCGCAAGGACTTTCACTCCCGCCGCGGCCTCCTCCAGATGGCCAGCCGGCGCCGCAAGCTGCTCGATTATCTGAAGCGGCACAACCTGCCGAAGTACAATGAGCTGCTGCAGAAACTGAACCTGCGCAAATAACGCTTTCGTCATACGGGCGACCCGATCCGCGGGTCGCCCGTTGTCGTTACGACACTCGACTTCAGACCGGGACATTTCCGCTTGCCGCCCGGCCCCGCCCGGGGCGCCAAACGGAAATCTCTCGCCTCTGGGACGAGCCGCCGAAAGCCCGCCGGCCCGCGCGCCGGCCGAGCCCGATCCAACCGCCTGCTCCTCCCCTCCCGGGTCCGGACAGGCACCCCGCCAGAACAACTCCCGAATCCAACATGAATCAGAAACATATCGTCACCATCCCGGAATATGGGATCACCCTCGCCGCCGGCTCGATCGCCAAGCTGGCCAATGGCGCCGTCACCGTCACCACCGGCGAGACCATCGTCTTCGTCGCCGCCTCCGCCGCCACCACCATGCGGCCCGGCCAGGACTTCTTCCCGCTGACCGTCGACTACCGCGAGAAGTACTCCGCCGCCGGCCGCTTCCCCGGCGGCTACTTCAAGCGCGAGGGCCGTCCCTCCGAGAAGGAAATCCTCACCTCCCGCCTCTGCGACCGCCCCTGCCGCCCGCTCTTCCCGGAAGGCTTCCTCAACGAGGTGCAGATCATCGGCCTCCTGCTCTCGGCCGACCAGATCCACGAGGCCGACATCTCGATGCTGAACGGCGCGAGCGCCGCGCTCTCGATCTCCGACATCCCGTGGAACGGGCCGATCGCCGCGATCCGCCTCGGCCAGGTCGACGGCCAGTTCGTCGTCAACCCGACCATCGAGCAGATGTTCGCCTCCAGCCTCGACCTGATCTACGTCGGCACCGAGCAGGACATGCTGATGATCGAGGGCTCCGCGGACCAGATCCCGGAGGACCGCTTCATCGAGGCCCTGGCGTTCGCGCACCAGGCCATCCAGCCGATCATCAAGGCGATCAAGGAACTGACCGCCCTGGCCGGCAAGAAGAAGGCCCACTTCGACCTCATGACCGCCAAGCCCGAGACCCGCGCCATCATCGAGCGCGTGGCCGCGGGCAAGATCTCCGAGGCCATCTTCGGCAAGGAGAAGGCGATCCGGTCCGGCAACGTCAAGAAGCTGAAGGAGGAGGCGAAGGCCGCCCTCGTCGCCGAACTCGGCGCCGGCAACTTTGCCGACCACGAGCTCGGCGTCGTCTTCGAGGAGCTGCAGTACAACGCCTATCGCAAGACCGTCCTCGAGCGCGGGGTCCGCGCCGACGGCCGCGACAGCAAGTCGCTCCGCCCCATCACCTGCCAGACGGGGGTCCTCCCCCGCGTGCACGGCAGCGCCGTCTTCGAGCGCGGCGACACCCAGGGCCTGGTCATCGTCACCCTCGGGCCGACCAAGGAGGCCCAGGACATGGACGGCCTGACCGGCGGCGCGACCTCCAAGTCGTTCATGCTGCATTACAACATGCCGCCCTTCTCGGTCGGCGAGACCGGCCGCTTCATCGGCCCCGGCCGCCGCGAGATCGGCCACGGCGCCCTGGCCGAGCGCTCGCTCGTGCCGGTGCTGCCCCCGGAGGACGCCTTCCCCTACTCGATCCGCGTCGTCGCCGAGCTCATGGCCTCCAACGGCTCGACCTCGATGGCCTCGATCTGCGGCGGCTGCCTCGCCCTGATGGACGCCGGCGTGCCGATCATCGCCCCGGTCGCCGGCATCTCCTGCGGCCTGATGACCACCAACGCCGCCGACGGCTCGATCGAGAAGTCGGTCGTGATCACGGACATCCTCGGCGAGGAGGACCACTTCGGCGACATGGACTTCAAGCTCGCGGGCACGACCAAGGGGATCACGGGCTTCCAGCTCGACCTCAAGATCAAGGGCCTGCCCTTCGAGATCGCCAAGGTGGCGGTCCACCAGGCCCGCGAGGCCCGCATCGAGATCCTGAAGAAGATGCTCGAGTCCCTCCCCGCGCCCCGCGCCAACCTGTCCAAGTACGCCCCGCGCATCCAGACGATCCAGATCGACCCCGAGAAGATCGGCCTGCTCATCGGGCCCGGCGGCAAGACGATCCGCCGCATCACCGAGACGACCGGCGCGCAGATCGACATCGCCGAGGACGACTCGGGCAAGGTGTTCATCTACTCGAACAACGCCGACGCGATGAACCGCGCGATCGAGGAGATCGACTCCCTCTGCGGCGGCGGCTCCCAGATCGAGGTGGACAAGCTGTACCACGGCCGCGTCACCGGCATCAAGGAGTTCGGCGCCTTCGTCGAGTGCATGCCGGGCAAGGAGGGCCTCGTCCACATCTCCGAGCTCGCGGACTTCCGCGTGCGCCGGACCGAGGACGTGGTCAAGCTGGGCGACATGGTCTGGGTGAAGTGCGTCGGCGTCGACGAGCGGACCGGCAAGGTCCGCCTCTCGCGCCGCGCCGCGCTGAAGGAGATGGAGGAAAAGAAGTCCTCCGAGCCCCAGCCCGAGCCGGCGGCTCAGGCCTGAGCGGCCCGGTCCCAAGAATTCGAGGCGGCCCCCCGGGGCCGCCTTTTTTTGTCCGCATTTTTCCCTTACCACGGACGGGCCAAGGGGTCAGGCTGCCAGATGTGAAATCGGCCTCCGATTTCACATCTGGCAGCCTGACCCCTTTGTTATCAACCATGCGACTTCTGGTCACCAACGACGACGGCATCGACAGCTATTTCCTGCACGTGCTCGTGCGCGCGCTCCTCGCCGCGGGGCAGGAAATCTATGTCGCCGCGCCGCGCCAGGAGCAGAGCTGGGTCGGCGCCGGCAAGTCGCGCAGCCGCCCCGTGCGTTCCGAGCGCGCCGACCGCGGCCTCGGCTGCCCGACCTGGATCGTCGACGGCACGCCGAGCGACTGCGTCAACATCGCCCTGGCCCACCTGCTGCCCGGGGCGCCGAGCTCCCCGATCGAGGGGGTGGTCAGCGGCATCAACGTCGGCCTCAACGCCAGCCTCGGCTTCGTCCTCGCGAGCGGCACCCTCGCCGGCGCCTGGGAGGGCGCCCTGCACGGCCTGCCCGGCATCGCCTTTTCCCAGGAGGTGACCGACGCCGTCTACGAGCGGCTGAAGTCCTCCGGCGGCGAACCGGAGGGGGCCCTCCGCGAGACTCTCGGGGAGTCCGCCCGGCACGCCGCCCGGCTCGCCCCCGAGCTCCTCGCCGCCTGCCCGCCGCGCAGCTTCGTCATCCACAACGTCAATTTTCCCCTGCCCTGCGCCGCGGCCACGCCGCTCCGCCGCACGGTGCCGGCCCGGCTCCTCGTACCAGGCCTGTTCACGGCGCAAGCCGGCGACGGCACCCACCGGCTCATCTTCAAGGTGGGCGACGACCATTCCCCGGCCCTGCCGCTGACCGACCGGGCGGCGATTGAGGCCGGCTGGATCAGCCACTCCGTCCTCGACTACACCCGGCTGGGGCAGTTCTAGCCCGGATATTTCACGAAGCCCGGGCTAGGCGTCCGGTCCCATCCAGCGCTCGAGGACCGCGACGAGCACGGAGATCTTCACCGGCTTGGCGATGTAGTCGTCCATGCCCACGGCCAGGCAGTGCTCGCGCTCGCCCTCGACCGCGTTGGCCGTCATCGCCACGATCGGCGTGTGCCGCCCGGTGCCGGTCTCCCGCTGCCGGATCTCGCGCGTCGCCTCGTATCCGTCCATCTCCGGCATCTGGCAGTCCATGAGGATGAGGTCGTAGCCCTCCAGGCCCGCCGCCTCCAGGGCGTCCAGCGCCTCGCGCCCGTTGGCCACGACCCGGCCCTGGTGCCCGAGCTTTTCGACCATGCGGCGGGCCAGGGTCTGGTTGGTGACGTTGTCCTCCACGATCAGGATCCGGCCGGCGCGCCCGAGGGGGGCGGAGAACGCCCGCGGCAGCGCCGCGCCCGCGACGGGCGCCACGGTGCCGGCCGGCGCCCAGATCTTCTGCAGGGCCCGGAGCAGCGCCGTCTGGCGCACCGGCTTCTGGAACGAGGCCGCCAGGCCGAGCTGCTCCATGCGCGCCCGCTCGTTGTGCAGGAGCGAGGAGCTGAGCAGGAACAGGGTCGTCCCGCCGCATGCCGGGTCGGCCCGGATCGCCTCGGCCAGCTCGAGGCCGTTCAGGTCGGGCATGTTGAAATCCAGGATGGCCAGGTCGAAGGGCTCGAAGCGCAGCGCGGCGTCGCGGAGCTGCCGCAATCCCGCCGCGGCGGAGACCGCCTCCTGCGGCCGGACCCCCCAGCGGCGGAGCGTATGGACCAGGATCCGGCGGTTCGTCTCATGGTCGTCGACGATGAGGACCCGCCGGGTCGCCATCGCCGCCAGGAGTGCGGCATTGTCCGGCACGCGGTGGGCGCCCAGGTCGAGGACCAGCTCAAACCAGAAGGTGGACCCGCGGCCGGCCTCGCTCTCGACGCCGATCCGGCCCCCCATCAGCTCGACCAGCTGCTTGGAGATCGCCAGCCCCAGCCCGGTGCCGCCGAAGCGGCGGGTGGTCGAGCTGTCCACCTGGGTGAAGGACTGGAACAGCCGGCCCTGGGCCTCCGGCGTCATGCCGAGGCCGGTGTCATGGATCTCAAGGCGGAGGCGGGTCCGGTGCGCGGCCCCGGGAGTCGCGGACAGCCGGACGAAGACCTCCCCCTTCTCCGTGAACTTGATCGCGTTGCCGATCAGGTTGAGCAGGATCTGGCGGAAGCGGCCGGGATCGCCGAGCACCTCCTCGGGCACGTGGTCCTCGACCCAGCAGCCGAGCTCGAGCTTCTTGCGCTGCGCGATGTCGGCCAGGAGCTCGAGGGCGTCCTCCACCACGCCGCGCGGGTCGAAGGCGACCTTCTCCAGCTCGATCTTGCCGGCCTCGATCTTCGAGAAATCCAGGACGTCGTTGATGATGCCGAGGAGCGCCTCGCCGGACTTGCGCACGGTGTCGGCGTATTCCCGCTGCTCCTCGTCGAGCGTGGTGTCAAGGAGGAGCCCCGTCATGCCGATCACCCCGTTCATCGGCGTGCGGATCTCGTGGCTCATGTTGGCCAGGAACAGGCTCTTGGCGCGCGTCGCCGCCTCGGCCTCCTCCTTGGCCCGCACCAGCTCCCGCGTGCGCTCGCTGATCCGCAGCTCCAGGCGCTCGTTCTCACGCCGCAGCGCGTGCGTGCGCCAGCGGAAGATGCCCGCGCCCAGGCCGGCGACGCCCGCGGCGACCAGGCCGTAGAACCACCAGGTCTCGTAGAACCAGGGCTCCTGTGTGAAGGCCAGCGTCGTGAAGGCCGGGTTCCAGAGCCCGTCCTCATTGGCGCCGGTGACCTGGAATTGATAGTGGCCGGGCGTGAGGCTCGTGTAGTAGGCCGTGCGGCGGTTCTCGGCCTCCACCCAGCCGTGGTCGTGGCCGACCAGGCGGTAGCGGAAAACCATGCGGCCGGGCTGGACGAAGCTGGGGGCGGCGTAGTCGATCGACAGGCTGCGGGCCCCGGGCGGAAGGACCACCTCGGAGCCGAGCGGCGTCGTGTTGCCGTCCACCGTCACCCGTTCGATCGTCACGACCGGGACCACGGGATTGACCGCCAGATCGGCGGGCTGGACGGCCAGCAGCCCCGCGCCCGTCGCAAACCAGATCGTTCCGTCCGGCGCGCGGCTGGCCGTCGGCTGGGCGCCGAAGCCCACCCGCCCGGAATTGACCCCTTCCCCCTCGCCCGCGAGGTGGAAGGTTGCGTGGATCCCCTCGCCACGAGCCTGTGAAAGGATCTCATCCTTGAGGACCCAGAATACACCCTTGGGCGCTCCGAGCCAGAGATGGCCCTGGTCATCCTCGACGATGGCCGTGATCAGGTCGCTGAACGGCTCGACCAGGTTGTCCGGATTGAACCAGCGGGGATGCGCGCCGGCCGCCGGGAGGAGGGCCAGCCCCCGGCGCTTCATCCCGACCCAGAGATTGCCGTCGCGGTCGGCGTAGAGCGAACGGATCTGGTCTTCCGGGAGGCCGTTGGCCGTGTTGTAGATCGTCTTGGCGCCCCCCTGCAGCTTCACGATCCCGCCCTGCTCAAAACCGACGTAGAAATCCCCCCGCGAACCCTCGGCAAAGGCGGAGGCCACGCCCGAGGGCAGGCCCAGCCGGGCCGTCATGTCGGAGAATTCGCCATTCTGGTAGCGGAGGACCCCGCCGCCCCACTGGCCGAACCAGACGGCGCCGGCGCGGTCCTCGAAGATCGAGCGGGTGTTCCGCACCTCGGGAAAGCGCTGGACCGAGCCCGCGCGGTAGAGGCAGAGCGGCCCCCGCTCCCCCACCCAGACGTCGCCGGCGGCGGTTGCGCAGACTGCCCAGGTCTCCGCCTCGCGCCCGGTTCCGAGGGCCGTCACGGCCATGGCCCCGTCCGGCGTGATTTCCACCAGCCCGCGGCTTGCAACGCCCGTCCAGACATTCCCCGCGCGATCGACCGATACCGCATGGACCCCTCCCTTGGGCAGTCCCTCCTGCGGCGTGATCATCCGGAAGGCGGAGGCCCGCATCCGGATGAGGCCGTCACCCGCGGTGCCAATCCAATAGGTCCCCTCCCGGTCCTGTATGACCGACCGGCTGTAGTCGCCGGCCGTGGGGAGGGAGACGCGGGTGAAGGCGCCGCTGCCCGGTTCGAAGGCAAGGTAGACGGAGCGGTTCGCGACCCAAAGGTGCCCGAATTGGTCGACGGAAAGGGCAGTGATCGGATCCGCGGAGTTGAAGCCCTGCTCGCGGCCATATAGCTGGAACTTACCGTCCCGGTAACGATAGAGCCCCTGGCTGGTGCCGAACCAGAGGGTGCCGCGCGGCGCCTCGGCGATGTCGTTCACCTCGGGCAGGATCGCGCCCAGCCCGGCGACCCCGTGGAACACGCCGTTTTCCCGCACGGCGATCCCGCGGCCGCGAAACCCGATCCAGATCCGGCCGGCCGAGTCAACGTCCAGGTCGGTCACCCACTTGTCGGCCGGAAGGATCGGATCGTCCGCATGGGAAACGAGGCTGCCGCCCGCGTATACCCAGATCCCCTGGCCCCACGTGGCGATCCAGATCGCGCCGTCCGCGTCGGCCGCGATGGCGGAGACGGCCTTGCTGATCCCCGCCACCTGGTCGAATTTGCCGGCGCGGTACCGGGAGAGGCCGGCCCCGGTGCCGATCCAGAGCGTGCCGTCACGGTCCTCGTAGAAACAGCGGATGAGGTTGTCGGCGAGACCGGGCGTAAAGGCCACGCGGAAGGTCGTGAAGCGCACGCCGTCGAACCGAGCCAGGCCCGCCTCCGTCCCAACCCAGAGGTAGCCGTCGCGGGTCTGAAAGACTGGGGCCAGGATGACATTGTTCGGCAGGCCCGCCTCGATGCTATAGGTGGTGAAGGCGTAGGAGAGACCGCTGCCGCCTGTCTTGGGGACGGCCGCCCGCACCCCGGTGCCGAGGACGACCGCCAGCACCAGCGCGCCAAGGCTCCGTGCGCCGGCGGCGCAGGGGGTTCGGAGGAAGCGGGGCAGACCCATGAAGTTGGAAGACGGCCGGCGGGCTCAAGGGAGGCGCCACGCCGACCCGCTGGCGGACCAGGGGCGCGGAGATTTCGGGGCGATCGAGGCTGATTTTCGAATTTACGCCTTTGCCCGGGCTTTGCAAGTCTGCGACCCTCATGGCGATGATCGAAGTCAGCCATCTCACGCGCGTCTTTCGGACCTACAAGAAGCAGCCCGGGTTCTGGGGCGGCGTCAAGGGGCTGGTCCGGCGGGAATTCGAGGAGACCCGCGCGGCCGACGACGTCAATTTCTCGATTGCCGAGGGCGAGTTCGTGGGGTTCCTGGGGCCGAACGGCGCGGGTAAGACGACGACCCTCAAGATGCTGTCGGGCCTGATCCATCCGACCAGCGGGACGGCGCGGGTCGCCGGCTTCGACCCGACCCGGCGGGAGAACGCCTACCGGCGGATCTTTGCCCTCGTCATGGGCCAGAAGAACCAGCTCTGGTGGGACCTTCCGGCCAGCGAATCCTTCACCCTCTTCCGCGCGATCTACGGCCTCCCCGCCGACTCGTTCCAGCGGACGCTCGACGAGCTGCTGGACCTCCTCGACGTGCGTGCGAAACTGCACGTCATGGTGCGCGAGCTCTCGCTCGGCGAGCGGATGAAGATGGAGCTGATCGCGGCGCTGATCCACCGGCCGCGGGTCCTCTTCCTCGACGAGCCGACCATCGGCCTCGACATCGTCTCGCAAAGGGCCGTCCGCCAGTTCCTCCGCGAGTACAACCGGAAGCACCGGGTGACGATCCTCCTCACCAGCCACTACATGGCCGACATCCAGGCGCTCTGCGAGCGGGTCATCGTCATCCACCGCGGCAAGAAGATCTACGACGGCGGCCTCGACCGCCTCGAGGCCGGCGCCGGCAGCCGCCAGAAGATCATCACCTTCCTGCCCTCGGCCCCGGACGCCGCCGGGCGCCGGGGAGCCTTTCCCGAGGCGTGGCAGTCGCGCTATGGCGACACGGTGCGCGGGGAGGACGGAAAATTCCGGCTGCGCGTGCCGACGACGGACATCGCCGCCGTCTCCCAGGAGATCCTGCACGCCGGCCCCGTGGCCGACATCACGATCGAGGATGTCCCGCTGGAGGACGTGATCGCCGAACTGTTCGCCAATCCGGCCTCCGGCGCCAGCGTGCCCGGCCAGTCCGCCGAGGGCGGGTTGGCCAACGCGCCCTAGAGGGGCCAGCGCCAGGCATCGCCCACGAGGGCGGCCATCAGCTCGCGGCAGGTGGCCGCGCTCTTCTCAACCGCGGCCTGGAGCGAGGCCGGCTCGAGCCGGGCCTCCACGGTGACGCCGGCCACCTCCGCCGGGCGGCCGATGCGCTCGAGGCGCCGGGCCTCGGGAAAGGTCCTTTCACCCCGCCGGAGCCTGACCTCATGGAGGAGCCGAAAGTTCGCCTCGGCCAGCTCTCGGTGCAGCATTCGCTGGGCGGCCAGCAGCTCGCCCCGGGCGAGCTTGCGCAGCGTCCAGACATAGTCGCAGACGAAGCCGTCGGCCAGCCGGTGCGCCAGCTCGTCGCCGATCCGAGGATCCGGCACCTCCGCCACCACCCGCCGATAGAATCGGTCCCACCGCCCGGTATCCTTGAGAAACCGCCAGCCCGGCCGGATCACGATCGCCAGGTCTTGCAGCTGGCGGCGGAGCCGCCCCGGGCCGCGATGGCGGCCAAGCGCCATGAGGATCCGCGTGAGCCGGGCGGCCCGGGCGGGAATTATGACAAAATCGGCCTCGCCGCCCTCATACAGGAGGTTGATCTTGGGCACGCCGCCAATGGCCGCGGTGCGCGGCGCGTAGGCCAGGACCCGGATGCCGCCGAGCCCGCGGGTCCACTCCCGCTGGGCAAATATCCCCGGTCGCGAAGTGATGAGCTGAAAGTCCCAGTCCGACTGGGCATCGGCGCGCCAGACGGCGTCGCCGGCCTCGCGCTGGCGCGACCCGATGAGGACGAGTCCCGAGACGGCGGGATCGCCCGCGGCCCAGGCCGCCATCACCTGGCCAAAATCAGGCGGCATTCGTTCCGGGCCCCCGGTCACAGGCTCCGCAGGGAAAACAGGATTTCCGTGCCTTCGATCCCGGGCCCCGCGTGGATCTCCCCGTGGTGCAGCCGCAGGACCTCCTTGGCCAGAAAGACGCCCAGCCGGCCCTGGTTCGGGACGGCCCCGTCCGTCGGCTCCGGCAGGATGCCCTCGAGTTCCAGATTTTTGCCCTTGAGGGACAGGAGGGCGGTCCGCTCGGCCCCCGTGCCGGTCGTCCGGACCTGCAGCATCAGCTCCCGGAGCCCGTGGGCCGGCCGGTTTTCGCCGACCGTGGCAATCAGCGACCGCAGCGCAAAGCCCACCAGGTCCTTGGCCACCGTGAGCCGGATGGGCTCCGGCCCCACCTCGACGCGCAGGTCCAGGGCGTCGCCGATGTCCCGGGCCAGCTCGCGGATATCGATCTCGACCGGGTCCGCCTCGTGCATCGACTGCATCATGGTCAGGCTGCGGTTGAGCGTCTCGAGATTGGTGACGTCGGCGCGGGCGGTCGCCAGGATGGGCGGCGGCAGCGCCTGCCCCGGCTGGAGCTGCCGCATGATCGTCAGGGAAACCAGGCCGTTGCTGACCTCATGGCTGAGGGTGAGGCCGATCTCCCGCAGCAGGACGCGCCGGTCCGCCCGCTCCCGGGCCGCGAAGTCGTGCACCTCGGCGCTCGCCTCCTCCCAGAAAGCCCAGATCCCGCCCGTTTCCTGGATGATGCCGGCACTGGCCCGGAAAGGCTGGTGCGGATCCGGCGCAATCCGCCGGGATTCCCGGCCGTGCCGCACCTGGCCGATCAGGTCGCGGACCGCCAGGGGGACCTCGCGCGGCACCCGCTCCTCCGGCCCGAGCACGAGCGTGCTGGGCAGGTACTTGGCCCCGAGGCTGGCCTTTTCGACCAGCTGCCGGAGCCGGCCGAACTCGGCGGATTTCGCGAGGAAATGGCGCAGGAGGCGGGCAAAGGAGATGGCGCGCGCCCGATCCGCCTCGTCGTAGGGCTGGCCGTCCTGCCGCACCCCGAGGGCGATCAGGCCCAGCAGGTGCCCGTTGTCGTGGATCGGCACGAGCAGTCGCGCACCCCAGAGCGACAGATGGGTGCGCAGCGACAACTCCGCGACCGGATCGGACGGGCCCTCCCAGGCGCTGCCGTCGATCACGGCCGGATGGCTCTCGAAATAGGCCACCACCGGATCTCGCAGGGGCACGAAGGAGGTGCCGCGATCCGCGCGAAATCCATCGGACTCGAGCAGGAAAAAGACCACGTGGGATGCCTTGAGGATGTGGCGGGAAGCCCGCCGGAACTCGGCGATGACCTGCTCGCGGGAATCGAAGCTCTCCACGACCCCCTCCAGGAAATCCCACCATTCGGTCGGGCTGTACGCCGCCGCCGGCGGGCGGGCGGCCGGCGCGGCCTGGCGGGTCTTCTGCACCAGGAGATCGAACATCGACTGTTTTTCCGCCAGTTCCTCCACCAGGGAAAGGAGGTCGCCCAGCCGCGACGCGCTCTCCTCGTACGAGAGGTAGACCTTGGCCCGGCCCGAAAGCCTGGCCTGTTCAAACGGCAGGCTGCGCGGCTCGCCGACGAAAATGGTCGGGCACTGCTGGAGCGTCGCCGGCAGGTCCTTTTCCACCGTGGCGTCGAGGATGACGACGGCCGCCAGGCCCGCCGCCAGGTTGGCCGAAAAGGACTTGGGCTCGAAGCGCACCGTCATCCGGTCCGGCGGCAGCTGGCGCGCCCAGGCGGCGGCAAGCCCCGGATCGGCGGTGGCCAGGACGATCAGGGCGGACATGGGAAGGTCACCCGGAAGGTCGCGCCCTGACCGGGCGTGGGCTTGTCGATGGAGATGGGGGCTTTCAGGCTGGCCAGAATATCACGGCAGACCGTCAATCCCAGACCAAAGCCGGAGGACTTCGTGGTGTTGAACGGCTTGAACAAACGGATGCGCATCTCGGGCGTGATGCCGGGGCCGTTGTCGGTGACCGCCAGCTCGACGCCCCCCTCCGTGTTGCGCGTGGCGATCCGGATCCACCGGTCCCGCGGGCGGACCTCCAGCGCCTGGATCGCATTGAAGCAGAGATTGAGCAGGACCTGGGTCACGGCCGCCGGATCGGTGAACGCCTTGTCCGGGGCCGCCTCGAATTCCGGGATGAGCTGGACCTGCTTGTCGGTCGCCCGCGGGGCCACGAGCTCGAGGCTGCTCTTGAGCAGGAGGTGCAGGTCGACCGGCCGCGCCGTGTAGACATGCGGCGAGGCCAGGTCGAGCAGCTGCTCGGTCAGCCGGTCGATCCGCACCACCTCGTCGCTGATCAGGCGGAAGAATTTCTCGCGGAATTTCTCCTCCTGGTAGCGCGTGGGCAGCAGCTGGACGATCGCCTTGATCGAGACCAGGGGATTGCGGATCTCGTGGGCCAGGCTGGCCCCGAGCAGGCCGACGGTCGCCAGCTGCTCGGTGTGCTGGATCTTGAGCACCATGAGCGTCCGCTCGAGCGCGCCCTCGATGATGGCCGCCAGCTCCTGCAGCTGGGTGATCTGGGGATAGGTGAAGGCGCGGTGGGAC
This sequence comes from uncultured Opitutaceae bacterium, assembly GCA_964550715.1. Classification (GTDB taxonomy): domain Bacteria; phylum Verrucomicrobiota; class Verrucomicrobiia; order Opitutales; family Opitutaceae; genus Palsa-1447. The sequence goes on along the minus strand of CAZKAH010000025.1, from coordinate 10,662 downwards.
GCCGAATGTCCGACCCCCACGACCACGCTCAGCATCGGGGTCTCGCAGAACACCGCCGCGCCGAGCTGGTGTTCCGCGAGGAACGCGGCCATCAGCTCGTGATTAGGGGTCGAGCGTTCGCGGATCAGGCGTTCGGGCGTGGCCCAGCGCAGCTGGCGCATCGCCGCCGCCACGCGCTCGTCCATGGTCTGGTCATCGTCCTTCCCCCCCGTTTTCCCGCCGGCGCCCGTGATGATCAGCGCCCGCTCGCTCCGGCCCCAGCCCCGGAGAATTTCGAGGAACGCGGCCTCCATGTTCTCCACCCGGTTCTCATCGTGGGCGACATTGTAGGCGGCCTGGCGCGCCGCCGTGTCCTGCGCATAGAACTTGAACCAATTGTCGAGCCGGCTGCGGAGCATGGACGCGCAAATCAGCGCGATGATCACCGTGGGCAGCAGGGCCACCGGGGGCTCGAGGAACAGGGCCAGGCCCTGGAAAATCCCCAGTGCCACCAGGGCCACGAACATGCCGAGGATCAGCCGGCTCAGGACAATCCGGGCGATCTGCGTCGCATCGAAAATCCGGTTGGTTGTGATGGCAATCGCGGTCCCGGCATAGAAGGTCAGGACCAGCAGGGGCTGGACGTGGATATAGAGGCGGTTCCGGGTCAGGGCGTCCAAGGCCATGGTGACCAAGATGCTGAGCGTCATGGCACAGCCGCCGTAAACCCAGACCTGCATTTCGAGGCGCCGGCCGCCGGTCAGGCGGCGGATCATTCGGAAGCTGTGCGACAGCACCCAGCCATAAAGGCTGAACAAACCCACGATATAGGCGTAGTAGCCCCAGCCGTGCAGGCGCCCCGATCCGGGCGCCACCGAGGGAATGAACGCCGTGCTGAAGCAAATCAGGGTCAACAGCGCCGAAACCACGACCCACGGCCAGCCCCGCCGCGCCCAGCGGACTCTCTCCCCCGGGGCCTTGGCGATGTTTTCCTCGATGATCCAAAAATGCATCGGTCCCCAGGTGGAAATCGCGCAGGCGCAGCGCAGCCACATCAGTCCCGGATGCAAATTGAAAGCCAGGTGCAGGAAGGCCAGCCAGAGGGCGATGTGCAGGGAGCAGCTGAACACCACGCGATTCACATCGCGCCGCGAATTGGACCAAAGCAGCAGGAATCCCACCGTCGCCACCACCAGCGAGGCGGAAAGGGCCGACCACGAGGCCAGCGGTATCGACCAGGTTAGCATCGCTCCAGCACCATGCAGGAATTCACTCCGCCAAGTCCGTGGCTGCTAATCAAGGTGATATCATGGTCGATCGCCCGAAAATCCGCGGTGAGATTCAGCGGGCAAGCCGGGTCCGACTGCCGCCAATTGACGGTCGGCGGCAACTTGCCGAAGCGCTGGCCGAGGGCGGCCGCCGCGACCTGCATCGCCGGCGCCGCGCCCAGGGCGCTCCCGACGGCCCCCTTGATCGAACCCGCGGGGATATGGGCCAGGTCCGAGTGAAAGACCCGGAGCAGGGAATCGTATTCGGCCTGGTCGATCAGCCGATGTCCCGGGCCCCAGGCGTTGATGGCCTCGACCTGGGCCGGCCGCAGATTGGCGGCGGCCAGCGCCTGCTTGGCCGCGAGGATGATGCCGCTGCAAAGCTGCTCCCCTTCGTCGTTCGCGAAGGCATAGCCCGAGATGTAGCTATAGCCCGGCCGGGGACTTTCCTCGGGCTCGAGGACAAACATGACCGCGCCCTCGCTCACGACCCCGGTGGTCCGCCAGAGGTCAAACGGCCGCGCCACGCGCTCGGACATTTCCGTGTTCAGGGGCGTCAGCCCCGCCTGGCGCAGCTCGATCATGGGACAGCGGTGCAGGGGAGCCTCCGTGCCGCCGCAGATCGCCATGTCGACATCGCCCCGCGCGACCAGGTCGGCGGCGTAGCCGATGGCATCCAGGCCCGAGCAGCAGGCGCTTTGCAGTCCGAGCGACCGGGCGTGGCTGCCCAGCGCCTGGTTGATCGCCTCCTGCGTGCCGCTGCAGTTGGCCGTGAAGACCGTGCGGGCCTGGGCGCCGCGGGCCCCCCGGTTGGTCACCGAATCCATCGTGCTGATGATGCCGCCGAAGTCCATCAGGGAGCTGCCCGTCACCACCGCCGCATTGGCCGCCGCGAACTCCTCCTTCTCCAGGCCGGCGTCCTGCAGGGCCAGGATCGCGCCGGCCACGGCGAAGAGGCTCTGGCGGGCCGCGCCCTTGGGCACGTTCTTCAGGTCGACGAAGTCGACGATCGCGAAATCGTCGATATAGGCGGCGACAAACGGACCGTGCTCGGTCCCGATGTTGCGGAAAGGCCGCACCCGGCTCACCGGTTCCAGGATGCCCTTCCAGAAGGTCGGACGACTCGTCCCCGCCGGGGTCACCGGCCCGATTCCGGTGATCTTGACGCGTCGGCGTCTCATGCAGCTCGCGGGCGGGGCCGGCGCTCAGGCCTTGGCCACGGCGGGAAAGGACAGGCGGATCGTGGTGCCCTGCCCCACCTGGGATTCGAGCTGAAAGGTCGCGCCGTGGGCGTTGAGCAGGTGGCGGCAGATGCTCAGCCCGAGCCCCATGCCCGATTCCTTGCTGGTGAAACCGCCGCCGAGGGCCCGGCGCACCCGGTCGGGGTCCATGCCGCCGCCGTCGTCCGCCAGGACGAGGCCGACGCGGTCGCCGTCGCGGGAAAAGGTGACGGTCACCTTCTTGGCCCCCGCCTCGAGCGCGTTTTTCAGCAGGTTCTGGAAGATGCGCATCAGTTCATACTTGGCGCCGTTGATCGGCGTGTCGGCGACGCCGCCAATCTCGATCATGGGATTCCCGAAGAAGATCACCTGCTTCACCTCCTCCACGCTCTGCCGGAGGTCGAGCGGCGTGAATTCCGCGGTCTTCTTCGCGGCGCGGCGCCAGTTCTCGGCCAGGTGGCGGCAGTACTCGGCCGCCTTTTCCACCATGACCGCGTTGTCCAGGAGCTTCTGGGCGAGGACCGGATCCTGCTTGGAGAGCGCCCGCGCCTCCTCGATCAGCAGCGTGGCGTAGCCGATCACCACCGTCAGGGGATTGTTGAGGTCATGGACCAGCTCGATCGAGGCCCGGCCGTGCCAGACGTGGGGCTCGTTCACCTCGATCTCCTTCTTCAGGGCGACGCTGAGCGACTGCGCGTCCCGGGTGAGCTGGGCCTGGTGCCGCCGCAGCCGGGTCCCTTCCGACTGGTGCCGGGCGGCCCGGACCAGCTCATCGACGTCCGGCGGCTTGCGCAGGTATTGGTTGGCGCCGCCCACCATCGCCTGCTGGGCGGTCAGGAGCGTGCCGTAACCGGTCAGCATGATCACGGAGACGAGGGGATCGATCTTGCGGATCTCCTCGAGGGCGCGGATTCCGTCCATGCCGGGCATGCGGATGTCGAGCAGGATGGCATCGAAGGCCTTCTCCCGCAGCTTGGCCAGGGCCTCGGCCGCGCTTCCCGCCGTCTCGACGGAGAAATCCGTCGAGAGAATGAAGGCGACGGATTCACGCGGACCGTACTCATCATCGATGACAAGAACGGTGGATTTGGCGGTTCCAGTGCCGGGAGAGGTGGCTTCGTCCATCAGCATGTAAGCTTTGCCTTCGGACTCCAGCCGGGGATGGACCAGAGTACTAAAGCTTACTATTTATTTGCCCGCGATTTAACCCTCTGTCAAGGTGGTTCAGAATCCTGCAATGCAACCGCTCGCATCAACCGCATTGGCGTGCAGCCTCGCCGCCGTGCTGGTGTGGCTGTGGCGGCGCGGGCGCGAGGCGGCGCTCGCGGAACGGCTGGGTGGACAGGAGCGCGAGAACGCGCGCCTGGGCGCCGAGCTCGCCGCGCTGCGGGAGGCGCGGGACGAGCTGACCGCGCGGGCCGCGGGGCTCCAGACGCGCCTCGCGGCCGAGCAGGACGCGCATGAGCGGCTGGTCCACGAGTTCAAGTCGCTCTCCGCGGACGCCCTGCGCGTGAACCGCGCGGATTTTCTCGACCAGGCCAAGCAGGCGTTTGCCCAGCTGCAGCAGCAGTCGGTGGGCGACCTGGACCAGCGCAAGCAGGCGGTCGAGTCGCTGGTCCAGCCGCTCCGCGAGTCGCTCGAGAAGGTGGACCAGAAGATCGCCGAGATCGAGAAGACGCGCGCCTCCGCCTACGGCGCCCTCGGCGAGCAGCTGAAGGCGCTGAGCATCGCGCAGCTGCAGCTCCAAGGCGAGGCCTCGCGCCTGTCCACCGCCCTGCGCTCCACCAGCTATGCGGGCAGCTGGGGGGAACTCCAGCTCCGCCGCGTCGTCGAGATGGCGGACATGCTGCCCTATTGCGACTTCACCGAGCAGGAGAGCTCCGGCGGCCTCCGCGCCGACCTCGTGATCCGCCTCCCCGGCGGGCAGCGCATCGTCGTCGACGCCAAGACGCCGCTCGACGCCTACCGGGCCGCGGGCGAGGCGGCCGAGGGGGCCGCCCGCGACGCGGCCCTGGCCGAGCACGCGCTCAAGATTCGCGGCCACATCGACGCGCTCGGGGCCAAGAACTACTGGGAGCAGTTTCAGCCGGCGCCGGAATTCGTGGTCCTCTTCCTGCCCGGCGACCACTTCCTGACCGCGGCGCTGCAGTCCGATCCCACGCTGATGGACCGCGCGCTCGCGCGGCGGGTGCTCCTCGCCACCCCCACGACGCTCATCGCGCTGCTCAAGGCCTCCGCCTACGGCTGGCGGCAGGAGGCCGTCTCGCGCAACGCGGAGGAGGTCAGCGTGCTGGGGCGGCAGCTTTACGACCGGGTCGTCACCTTCGCCGATAATTTCGACAAGGTCGGGCGCGGGCTCGATTCGGCCGTCAAGGGCTTCAACGCGGCGGTGGGCTCCTTCGAGCAGACCCTCCTCCCTGGCGCGCGGCGGTTCGCCGAGCTGGGCGCCAAGGGGGCCAAGGAGCTCAGCCCGCCCGCCGTCGTGGACACGGCCGTCCGGGAAATCGCCAAGAAAAGCTGATGGGTGCCGTGGAGGTCACCGGAATCTTCCTCTATCCGGTCAAATCGCTCCGCGGCATCGCGGTGGAGGAGGCCACCGTCGACGAGCTGGGCCTGGACGGCGACCGCCGGTTCATGGTGATCGACGGCACGGGGAAGATGCTGACCCAGCGCTCGCTGCCGCGCATGGCGCTGGTTGAGACCGCGCTCGCCGCGGACCGGCTCATCCTGCGGGCGGAGGGCGCGGGTGAGACCACCGTCGGCCGGGCGTCGGATCCCGCGGCGCCGGTCCGCGCCGTCGCGGTCTGGAAGAGCGCCGGGCTCCAGACGGAGGATTGCGGGGACGGCGCCGCCCGCTGGCTGGCGGACTTTCTCGGCGTCCCCTGCCGGCTGGTCCGGATCGGCTCCGCGTTCGCGCGTCCCATTCCGACCCACCGGGCTTATGCCCCGGAGGGCGAGACCGTCGCGCACCGGGTCACCTTCGCCGACTCCCATCCCATCATGCTGCTCGGCGAGGCGAGTCTGGAGGAGCTCAACGGCCGGATGCGCGCCCAGGGCGAGGCGGCGCTGCCGATGGACCGGTTCCGGCCGAACCTGGTCGTGCGCGGGGGCGCGCCCTTCGCCGAGGACGGGTGGGGTCGCATCCGCGTGGGCACCGTGACCCTGCGCGGGTGCGACCCGTGCGCGCGCTGCATCATCACCACCATCGACCAGCGCACCACCGCGCGCGGCGTGGAGCCGCTGCGCACCCTCGCCACCTACCGGCGCGATGCGCGGGAGCCCACCAACGTCAATTTCGGGCGAAACTTCCTCCATGAGACCAAGTCGGGCGCGCTGCGCGCCGGCGACACGGTCGAACTGCTCTAGGGCGGGATCAGTCCCAGTCGCTCACCCTGGCCCGCTGGGACTTGTTCCCGGCACGGTGGTGCTTGGCCGCGACCATCTTCCGTTTCTGGCCCCAGCTCTTCTGCCGGACCCGGCGGCGGTGCGCCTCCTTCGCCTGCACCTGGGCGCTCGTCGCCACCCGGGCCCTTTCCTCCAGCTTCGCGCACAGGATCCACCAGGCCGCCTCGCGGTTGACGACCTGCGAGCGTTCCCGCTGGCTGCGGACCTCGAGCCCGGTGGGCCGGTGGCGCAGCCAGACGGTGGAGGAGGTCTTGTTGATCTTCTGCCCGCCCGGCCCCGCCCCCCGCACGAAGCGCTCGTCGACGTCCGCCGGGCTCGCGCCCAGCGCGGCCAGTTTCTCGACGATTTGGGTTGGTAGGCTCATGCCGGAACGCTTTGCTTGGGAGGAAACTCTTTCCAAAGCTTCGAGTCAAACCAGCCTCCCCATGTCCACCGGTCCCCTTTGGTCCCAGAAACTCCGCGAGGAAATCGGCAAGGCCGTCATCGGCCAGGATGCCGTCGTCGAGCGCCTGCTCGTGGCGCTGCTGGCCAACGGCCACGTGCTGCTCGAGGGCATGCCCGGCCTGGCCAAGACGCTGCTGGTCAAGTCGCTCGGCACCGCGCTCGGCGTGCAGTTTGAGCGGATCCAGTTCACCCCCGACCTGCTTCCGAGCGACGTCGTGGGCACGATGATTTTCCAGCCCAAGACCGGGGCCTTCACCGCCCATCGCGGGCCGATCTTCGCCAACCTCGTCCTCGCCGACGAGATCAACCGCGCCCCGGCCAAGGTGCAAAGCGCGCTGCTCGAGGCCATGCAGGAGCGGCAGGTCACGATCGGCGGCCAGACCCATCCGCTGGCGCCGCCCTTCTTCGTCATGGCCACACAGAACCCGATCGAGCAGGAGGGCACCTATCCCCTCCCGGAGGCGCAGACCGACCGGTTCCTCTTCAAGCTGATCGTCGATTATCCCAGCGCGGCCGAGGAGTCGGCCATGATGCTGCGCTGGGGCCAGGTGACGAGGCAGCCCGTGCTGGCCGCCGCCTCGAGCGGCGAGGAGCTCCTGCGCCTGCGGGCCGAGGTCGACCTGATCCATGCCTCGCCCGCCCTGCAGGCCTACATCCTGGCGGTCGTGCGGGCGACGCGCGACCTGGCGCAGGGCCGGCCCGGCGCCAAGCGCCACCTCAACTTCGGCGCCTCGCCCCGCGCCTCCCTGGCCCTGTTCCAGGCCGGTCGCGCGCTGGCCTGGCTCCGCGGCCAGGACTATGTCTCGCCCTCCCTGATCCAGGAGCTCGCGCCCGATGTCCTCCGCCACCGCCTCGGCCTCACCTATGAGGCCGAGGCCGAGGAGGTGACCGCCGACCAGATCGTCGCCCGGGTCCTGGCCGCCACCCCCGTGCCGGCGGAGGCCTGACCTTGGCCAGCGCCGCCCATAGCGTATCCGCCTCCGCGCTGCCCCTGCTGCGGCAGCTGGAATGGCGCGTGCGCCACGCGGTCGAGAACATCCTCAGCGGCGAGTACCGCTCTGCCTTCCGGGGCCGCGGCATCGAGTTTGACCAGGTGGTGAAGTATGAGTTCGGGGACGACGTCCGCGACATCGACTGGAACGTCACCGCGCGCCTCGGCGAGCCCTACCGCAAGAAATTCGTGGAGGAGCGCGAGGTCACGCTGCTCCTCGTCTTCGAGGACGCGCCGACGCTCAACTTCGGGTCCGGCGCGGAGTCCAAGCGCGAGGCGCTGCTGGAGCTTGCGGGGCTGGTCATGCTGCTCGGGGCGGTCAACCGGGACCGGGTCGGCTTCATCCACGCCGCGCCGGACGGCTATCTCTTCCGCGAGCCGGTCCGGGGCCGGGGGCCCATCCTGCACGCCGCCGCCACCCTGATGAGCCGTCCTGCGCCGCCGACCGCGGGACCGGCGCGGGTTCCCCTCCCCTGGAACCTCATCGCCCGGGCGGCGCCCAAGCACAGCGTCCTCATCTGGCTTGGCGATTTTCCCCCGCGGGCGGTGCCGGAGGGCTGGGGCGTCCTGCGCCGCCGCTACCAGCCGATGGGGTTCCGCGTCGACGATCCCTGGGACCGCGCCTGGCCGGCCGAGGAGCCGTTCGCCGCCTATGACCCCGCCGCCCGGCGCCTGGTCACGCTCGAGGGAGGCGCCGCAGAGCGCGCCGCCCACGCCGCGTGGCGGGCCGAACGCGAGGCCGCCTGGCAGGACCTCCTGCCCGATCCCCTGAGCCGGCTGGTCGCCGGCACCGACGAGAACCGCCTCGAGGCGCTGGTCCGCTTTTTCCACGCGCGGATGCGCGCAAGGGCCCGCTGACATGACGAGCGCCCTGTCCCTTCCCGTCTTCCTCGCGGCCGGCAACCTCCGGCTGGCGGACCCGCTCTGGCTCCTCGCACTCCTGGCGATCCCGGCCGCGGTCTGGCTGCGCGGGCGCCGCCGGGTGGCCGTGCTGCTCGTCCCCTTCGCCTCGGCCTGGCACCGCCCATCCCTCGCCGGCGCAGCGCGCTGGCCGGTCGCGCTCACCGGGGCCGGGCTCGTGCTGCTGGTCGGCGCGCTGGCCCGCCCGCAGCGCATCGAGGACAAGCGCGAGGTCCGCTCGCAGGGCTACGACATCGTCCTCGCGATCGACCTCTCCGGCTCGATGCTGAGCGAGGACTATGAAAAGGGCGGCCAGCGCCTGAACCGGCTGCAGGCGATCAAGCCCGTCATCCAGGCCTTCATCGAGCAGCGGCCCGCCGACCGGATCGGCGTCGTGCTGTTCTCCGGGCGCGCCTACACCCTCGCCCCGCTCACCACCGACCATGCCTGGCTCGCGCGGCAGCTCGAGCGCGTGAAGATCGGGCTGATCGAGGACGGCACCGCGATCGGCGACGCCCTCGGCATCGCGGTCGGCCGCCTCGACCAGGCGGGCCGCGAGAGCAACGGGCGGCGGCAGGGGGCCTTCATCGTCCTCCTGACCGACGGCGCCAACAACCGCGGCACCCTCTCGCCCCTGCAGGGCGCGGGGATCGCCCACGCGCGCGGCATCCCGATCTACACGATCGGCGCGGGCAAGGACGGGATCGTCCCGTTCCCGATCTTCGACGACCAGGGCAACAAGATCGGCTATCGGCACATCCTGGCCGACCTGGACGAGAACGCCCTGCGGGAGATTTCCCAGGCGACGGGCGGCAAGTTCTTCCGGGCCGCGGAGACCGGGACGATCGAGTCCGCCTTCCGCGACATCGACCGGGCGCAGAAGATCGAATTCCAGGCCAAGAGTTACCTGCTCACGACCGAGCTCTTCCCCTGGCTCGCCGTCCCGGGCGCCGCGCTGCTCCTGGCCGCCGCGCTGGGCTCCGACTACCGCAAAGGGGTCAGGTCTCGACTTTTGACTTCCGCGGCGGAAGTCAAAAGTCGAGACCTGACCCCTTCCCTTCCATGACCTTCGCCTGGCCCGAGCTCCTCCTCCTCCTGATCGTGCCGGCGGCGCTGGCGGCCTGGGAGACCGTGCGCCGCCGCCGGGCGGGGGATGCGAGCCATCCCAAGATCCTGCGGGCCGAGGCCGGCCAGCGCAGCCTGCGGCTCACGGGCGCCGCCGCCCGGCCGCCCGGGAGCGCCCGGGCCCGCTGGTGGCTGGCCGCCGGGCTGGCCCTGGCCATCGTGGCCCTCGCCCGTCCGCAATGGGGCCGCATCGACGAGCCCGTCTTCGACCAGTCCCGCGAGATCCTGCTGGCCCTCGACCTGTCCCGCTCGATGCTGACGCCCGACGTGAAGCCGTCGCGGCTGGACCGCGCCAAGCTGCTGATCCAGTCGCTCCTGGACCGCCTGCAGGGCGAGCGGGTCGGGCTCGCCGTCTTCTCCGGCACCGCCTTCCTCCAGTCGCCGCTCAGCGCGGACTACGAGATCCTGCGTGAATTCCTGCCCGCGCTCCGGCCCGATTTCATGCCGGAGGGCGGCACCAACTACGGCGCGCTCATCGACACGGCGGCGGCGGCGTTCGGCGACAGCACGGCGGACCGGTTCCTCATCATCCTCAGCGACGGCGGCGCCACGGACGACGATTGGCGGAGCCACCTGGGCAAGCTCAAGGCCAAGGGCATCCGGGTCATCGGCCTGGGGGTCGGCACGAGCGCCGGGGCCCTCATTCCCGACGGCACCGGCGGCCTGGTGAAGGACGACCGCGGGGCCGCGGTCCTGGCGCGCCTGGAGAGCGAGACCCTGCGGGAACTGGCGGACAAGACGGGCGGCGCCTACCGCGACGCGAGCGAGTGGGTCGACCTCGCGAGCCTCCTGCGCGCCACGGTCGATGCCGGCCGCAAGGGCAAGTTCACCGAGAAAAACAACGTCCGGCACGTGGAGCGGTACCAATGGGCCCTGGCCCCGGCGCTGCTCTGCCTCCTTCTCAGCTTCTGGCGCGAATTTCCCGTGCAGCCGCGGCCCCGGAGCCTCCAGCTGGACCCGGAGGACGGGGGCGAGGATCCTCGCGGGGTGCCGCGGGCGGCCGCGCTCGCGCTGCTCCTGCTCGCGGCGGGAGTGGGAGCCGCCCGGCTCGGGGCCGAATCGGCGCCGGATCCCGCGTCCAGCGCCCCGCTCGCCCACATCGTGGGCCGCCTCGCCACCCAGGACACCCGCAGCGCGCAGGATTGGGCGGAGCTTTCCGGGGAGACCGTGGCCTGGGGCGGCCGCGTCCAATCCACCCACCAGCCGGTGCCGGAAGGCCCGGTGCGCGACGCGCTCGCCTCCGTCGACGCCGGGTTGGCCCTCAATGCCCACGCCGCCGACTGGCCCAAGCTCCGCGCCGATCTCGAGCGGCTGCTGCAGCCGCCGCCGC
>CAZKAH010000024.1:0-41852 GCA_964550715.1 uncultured Opitutaceae bacterium | reverse complement strand
GCTTCTCGCGAGATAGATCTTATCTATCAGTCGTGAAGCCAATGGGTTCGGATGCGATCGACCCGTTCTGCAGGATGGCGGCGGGGGCGCCTTGCGCGGTGAGCCCGGGCAGCCACCGGGCGGTCCCCTCGGTGTCGTAGGCCTTGGTGGCGATGAGCACCCAGTCGACGGGCTGTGCCTGCCCCGGATCGGTCCAGACCCTCGGGACAAAGCCGATGACCGCGCCCGGCGTCTCCACGGTGAGGCGGGGCAGGGGACGGCGCGCGCACAGGATGACCTCGTTCGCCCCCGTGCGCTGGAGCCAGGCGGCCATGATTCCGCCGATGGCGCCCGGTCCAACGATCGCGATGCGCGCCATGGCCGCTGCCTAGACGAGCGGCTTCTTCCGCTTGCCGTTGCCCCGCTCGATATTGAGGTAGGTCTTGTTGAGCATCTGGCTCTCGTAGAGCTCGAGCAGGCGCACGCCCTCGCGCGGCTTCACCTGGTCCCGCCGCGTGGCGGCGTCGATCTGGGCCTTCATCCGGCGGCAGAGCTCCTCCTGCTGGTACTGGACGCCCTCGATCACGTCGGCGATGCGGCTGCCGCTCAGGGCCTCCTCGATGTAGAAGCCGTTCTCCTCGTCGTCCTCGAGGAAGACGTGCACCTCGTTGACCCGGCCGAGGAGGTTGTGCAGGTCCCCCATGATGTCCTGGTAGGCGCCGGTCAGGAAGATGCCGAGGTAGTACGGCTTGTTGTTCAGCGGGTGGAGCGTGATGTAGTCCTTCACGTCCTGCAGGTCGATGAAGCTGTCGATCTTGCCGTCGGAGTCGCAGGTGATGTCGACCAGGATGGCGTTGACCGTGGGCTTCTCCTTCAGGCGGTGGAGCGGCGCGACGGGGAAGAGCTGCTTCAGCGCCCAGGAGTCGAGCAGCGACTGGAAGACGGAGAAATTGCAGACGTACTGGTCGGCGAGGAGCTTGGAGAGGTCGTGCAGCTCCTCGGGCTGGTAGCCGGTCTTCCGGCCCTCCTTGGCGATCTGCTCGCAGATCTGCCAGAAGATCGACTCGGCCGCGGCCCGGTTCTGCAGGTCGAGGTAGCCGAGGTTGAAGAGGGAGAAGGCCTCCTCCTTCTTCTGCAGCGCGTCGTGGAAGCGCTCGAGGCGGCCGAGCTTGGTCTTGTTCTTCAGCATGACCGCGAGGTCGTGCACCACCTTGTGCTTCACCTTGGGCTGGTGCTGCTGGCCGAGCGACTCGCGCTTGTTGATCCGCTCGAAGACCTCCACGACCAGCATGGAATGGGGCGCGACCACCGCGCGGCCCGACTCGCTGACGATGTCCGGGACCGGGACGCCGGAGGCGTGGCAGATCTCGCGGATGTTGAAGACGACGTCGCGGGCGTACTCCTCCAGGGAATAGTTCATCGAGCTCTCGAAGTTCGTCCGGGAGCCGTCGTAGTCGATCCCCAGGCCGCCGCCGACGTCGAGGTAGCCCATGGGGAAGCCCATGTCGGCGAGCTGGCAGTAGCAGCGGGTGGCCTCGATCACGGCGTTCTTGATCGTGATGATGTTCGGCACCTGGGAGCCGATGTGGAAATGGACCAGCCTCAGGCACGCGGTGAACTTGACCGCCTTCAGCTTCTCGCAGGCGAAGAGGATCTCCGCGGTGTTGAGCCCGAACTTGGCGTTGTCGCCGGTCGACATGGCCCACTTGCCCTCGCCCCGGGTCTGCAGCTTGGCGCGGAGGCCGATCATCGGCTTCACCCCCGTCTCCTGGGAAAGCCGGATGATGTCGTCGAGCTCGGAGAGCTGCTCGACCACGAGGATGATCTTCTTGCCCAGCTTGCGGCCGAGGAGCGCCAGGCGGATGTAGTCGTGGTCCTTGTAGCCGTTGCAGATGATCAGCCGCTGGCTGCCCTCGTGCATCGCCAGCGCCACCATGAGTTCCGGCTTCGAGCCGGCCTCCAGGCCGTAGTGGTAGTCCTTCCCCGCCGCGATGATCTCGTCGACCACCTCGCGCAGCTGGTTCACCTTGATCGGGAAGACCCCGCGGTATTCCCCCTTGTAGCCCTCGTCCCGCATGGTCTTGCGGAAAACCTCGTTCAGCTGGATCACGCGATGCCGGAGGAGGTCCTGGAAGCGGATCACCATCGGGGCCTTCAGCCCCATCCCCACCGCCTCCTGGATGACGTCCAGGACCCGGATGGCCCTCCCGTCCGCCTGCGGCTGGACGTTGACGAACCCGTCGGCATCCACCCCGAAATGCCCGTAGCCCCAGCGCTTGAAACCATAGTGTTCCTCGGACCGGGCGGCGGTCCAGCTGGCTGCGGATTTGCTTTTCAATGCGGGGGCGGGGCGGGGGTTCCGAGGGCGGGAAGGGGCCGGTTAGAGCTTGCTTTGGAGGGAGATGAAACCGTTGAATACGGGTTTCTCTTTTTGGAAATAGCTTCTCCCACTTTCAATACGCAATGACGAATATGACCTCCTCCCTTTTGGCGCTCCCCCTTTTGGCCCAGGCCGCCCCGCCGGCCTCGAACGGTTTCCTCTCGATGCTGCCGCTCGTCCTCCTCGTCGGCGGCATGTATTTCCTCATGATCGCCCCGCAGCGCAAGAAGCAGAAGGCGCATGAGAAGATGCTCTCCGAGCTGCAGTCCGGCGCCGAGGTCATCACGACCGGCGGGATCTACGGGGTCATCACGAACGTCAAGGACGACCGCTTCGTCCTCCGGATCGCCGACAACACCAAGATCGAGGTCGGCAAGAGCTTCATCCAGTCCGTGGTGAACGCGGGCGGCGCCGAGGAGAAGAAATAACGCCGCGTCCGCGGCCCCGACGCCGGCCCGGCCGGCCCGAACCCCTATGTTGAAACGTAACCTCTGGAAGCTTCTGCTCAGCGCCGCCATCGCGGTCTGGGCCGTCAGCGAGCTTCTGCCCCTCCATGACGTCCCCTTTCCCGTCTACGCGAAGGAGCACGCGACCGCCAAGCCGGCGGACTTTGCCAAGCTCGTGGACGAGGCCGTGGCCAGGGCCGGCTCGACCCAGGCCCCCCTGGTCGCCCTCCGGCAGATTGCCGCTGAGCGCAAGATTGACCTCACCCAATATTTCCCGGGCCTCGACATTGAGGTCCGCAACCTGGAGAAGCGCAACGGCATCCTCCTCCAGGAGCTGGCCAAGCGCGCCCAGGCCAGGCTCCGCAGCGGACTGGATCTTGCCGGCGGCGTCGCCTTCACCCTCCAAGTTGATCCCAAGGCCGTCACGGCGGGGCCCGACTTCGTTCGCAGGCAGAAGCTGGACAAAGCCATCGAGCTCATTGGCAACCGCGTCAACGGCTTTGGCGTGGCCGAGCCCCTGATCCGAGCGGTCGGCGACAACCGCATCGAGGTCGAACTGGCCGGCCTCGACACGCGCAACAACCCTGAGGTGATCGAGAGCGTCCGCAAGCCTGCGCGCCTGGAGTTCCGCCGCGTGCATCCGACCCTCACCCCCTCCGCCGCGGCGCCGGACGACATCCCGCCGGGCTACGAGGCCATGACCCTGACCCAGACGGACCGCAACGGGAACGACGCCAGCGAGGAGCTCTTCATCCGGCGCATCCCGGAAATGACCGGCGAAGGCGTCGCCAACGCCTTCTACAGCACCGACCAGTACGGCTCCCCCCAAGTCAACCTCCAGCTGACCAAGACCGGCGGCAAGCAATTTGCCGATTTGACCCGTGAAATCGCCGGCGAGGGCCAGCAATCGGGCCACCTGGGCCGCCTGGCCATCGTCCTCGACAACGTCCTTGTCACCGCCCCGACCGTCGAGACGGAGATATCCGGCGGCAACGCGGTCATCAACCGCATCCCGAGCGAGACCGAGGCGAGCGAGATTGCCAATGACCTCAACAATCCCCTGGACCTGCCGCTGGTCGTCAAGGAGCAGTTCCAGGTCGGGCCGTCGCTCGCGGTCGACGCGATATCCAGCGGAATCAAAGCCTCCGTCATCGGCACGGCGGCGGTGGCCGCTTTCATGATCACCTTCTATGCCACCGGCGGCTTGGTGGCGGTGATCACCCTGGCGATCAACCTGGTGATCATCGTCGGGATCATGGCCAGCTTCGGGGCGACGATGACCCTGCCCGGCTTGGCGGGCATCGTGCTTACCGTCGGCATGGCGGTGGACGCGAACATCCTCATCTTCGAGCGCATGCGCGAGGAGCTGGCTGCCGGCAAGTCGCTCGCGAACGCCAACCAAAGCGGATATACCAAGGCGCTCACGACGATCATCGACGCGCACGTGGTGCAGCTGATCATCTGCGCCATCATGATCTGGCTCGGGACCGGGCCGATCCGCGGTTTCGGCGTGACGCTCGCGATCGGCGTCCTTTCGACCATGTTCACCGTGCTGATCATTGCGCATATGATCATGGAAATGCTGATCGAGTCCGGCTGGGTCAAAAAGATCACGATGCGCCACCTGCTAAAGTCCATCCATATGGATTTTGTCCGCTACGGGCGGCCCGCCTTCATCGGCTCCTGGCTGCTCGTCCTCCTCGGGGTCGGCGTGGTGATCGCAAAGGGCCACCGCATCTACGGCATCGATTTCGCCGGCGGTGACGTGGTCACGATGCAGTTTCACGAGCGGCTCGATATCTCCAAGATCCGGCAGGTGGCGGGTGCGGCCGGGGTGGGCGAGATCAATGCGACCTACACGAGCGCCCTGGGCGGCGGCAACGAGCAATTGAAGGTGGAGACTCCGGTCGGGAAGGGCGGCGCCGTCTTTGACGCCCTGCAAAAGGCCTATCCCTCCGTCGGCTTCGTCAATGTCGGCCAGAGCACCATCGGTCCCGACATCGGCAAGGAAATCGAGCTCAACGCCCTGCTGGCGGTCGGCGTTTCGATGATGACCATCCTGCTGTACATCGCCTTCCGCTTCGAGTTTGGCTTCGGCATCGGCGCGATGTTTTCAACCCTGCACGACATTCTGATGACCATCGGCGTCTTCGTCCTGACCGGACATCAGTTCTCGGCGCCCATGGTGGCGGCTATCCTTTGCATCGCGGGCTATTCGATCAATGAGACGGTCGTCGTCTTTGACCGCATCCGGGAGGAGCTGAAGCTCAATCCGGGCGGCACGCTCCGGGTGGTGGTCAACTCCGCGATCAACAAGGTCTTTGCGCGGACGATCATGACGGCCTCCACCACGTTTCTGGCGGCCCTTGCGCTCTACGTCTTCGGCAGCGGCGTCCTGCGGGATATTTCATTCACCTTCCTGGTCGGCATCGTCACGAGCACTTTCTCGGCCATTTTCATCGCCGCGCAGGTCTTCTACTGGTGGCACAAGGGAGACCGGAAGCATGTCGAGGCCCACGCCGACGTGAGGCCGAAGTACGAGTGGACCGGTTCCAGCAAGGCCTCGCAGTGACATGCGCTGGAACCACCCGCCGCTCCTCGCTGACGAGGTAGCGGCGCTGAGCCAGGCGGCGGGCGTCAGCCCGATCCTGGCGGAGCTCCTCTGCCGCCTGGGCATCCGCGAAGCCGCGGCGGCCGCCAGCTTCCTCGAGCCGGTCCTGGCCGGCCTCGGGGATCCCTTCCTCCTGCCCAACCTCGAGGCCGTGGCGGTCCGGCTGCACGCCGCCATCGTCCGCGGCGAGCAGGTGGTGGTCCTGGGCGACTACGACGTCGACGGGGTCACCAGCACGGCCCTCCTGGTCATGGTCCTGCGGCGGTTCGGCCTCAGCCCCCGCTTCATCGTCCCCCGCCGGGCCGAGGATGGCTACGGCCTCTCGCGGAGCGCCATCGACCGGGCGCTCGAGCAGGGCCAGCCGCACCTCTTCGTCGCCCTGGACTGCGGCACGAATTCCCATGCGGAGGTCGCCTACCTCATCGGCCGCGGGATCGACGTCGTCATCATCGACCACCACCGGGAGAAGGAGGCCTCCCTGGCCCAGGGGCTCCTGCTCAACCCCCATGCCGCGGCGGGCGGGGGCGAGACCCAGCGGATATGGAAGGACTTCTGCACCGTGGGACTCGTGTTCAAGGCCATGCACGGCCTCCTCAAGCGCCTGCGCGCCGAGAACCACCCCGGGGCCGCCAGCCTCAAGCTCCGCGACCACCTCGACCTCGTCGCCCTGGGCACCGTGGCCGACCTCGTGCCCCTGGTCGGAGAGAACCGGATCCTGGCCCGCCAGGGCCTCCGCATCCTCCAGGAGACCCGGCGGCCCGGCCTGCGCGCCCTGATGGACGTGGCGGGGCTGAAGCCCGGCCAGGAGCTCCTGCCCTCCGACATCTCCTTCCGCCTCGGGCCGCGGATCAACGCCTCCGGGCGGCTGGCGGACGCCGCGCTGTCGGTGGAGCTCTTCCTCAGCGAGGACACCGGGTTCTGCTTCGAGACCGCCCGCCAGCTCGACCTCTTCAACCGCGAGCGCCAGGACATCGAGCGGCTGATCACCGAGGAGGCCGAGCGCCTGATCGAGGCGAACTACGCCGCCGACGCCGGCATCGTCCTCTTCAGCGAAGGCTGGCATCCCGGCGTCGTCGGGATCGTCGCCGGCCGGGTTACCCGCAAGTACAACCGGCCCTGCATTGTCCTGGGCAACGAGGGCGAGTTTGCCAAGGGCTCGGGCCGCAGCGTCGACGGGGTGAACCTCGTGGATATCCTGGGCGTCTGCCGGGACCACCTGGCGAGCTGGGGCGGGCATCCCATGGCGGTCGGCATCTCCCTCGGCAAGGACCGGATCGAGGGCTTCCGGCGGCATTTTGCGGAGGCGGTGCGGGCGCACGTCGGCGGCGACATCGCCGAGGCCCGGCTCGACCTCGCGGCCTGGATCACGCCCGAGCAGATCGGGGAGCGCCTGATGGACGACCTGGCGGCGCTGCATCCCTTCGGGCAGGGCAACCCCGAGCCCGTCTTCGGCGTGCGCGGCGTCGTCCTGCGCCCGCCGCCCACGGTCTTCAAGGAGCACCATTTCCGCTTCTGGTTCGAGGACAGCCGCGGCCGCCGCCTGCATGGGGTGGCCTGGAAGATGGCCCACCGCCTGCCCCCGGCGGGGGTGCCGCTCGACCTCGCCGTCGAGCTCAGCTGGAACCACTACAACGACCGCAAGCTGCTCCAGCTCCAGCTCATCGACTGGCGGACGGCCGGCTAGGGGAATTCAGGCGCCCAGCGCATCGCAGCAACGGCGGAAATGGTGCCCGTAGATCGCCAGCGTCACCGCCATGGGCAGGAGCCTGGGCCGGTGAAACAGGGTCCAGGCGAGCAGGCGCCAGTACTGGAAGCGCTCCCGCCCGACCACTCCCAGCCGGACGCTGGCGAGCGCCGCGGCGAACCCGTGGCGCCAGCTTAGGGGAGCGGACACGCGCGGGCGGCGGTATTCGCGCAGAAGGGTCCGGATCCTCTGATAATAGGGCCGGGGCGCATAGATGCGGCGCAGGATCGTCTTGTAGCCCTCGACCAATTGGGCCGCCGGCAGGCGCGAGATGAAGTTGATCGTGCCGTCGCCGTTGTTGCCGCTCGTTTGACCCTGCAGCCGGCCTTCCCGGTGCAGGCGGGAATGGAGCCTCGTTCCCGGCAGGGCATTGAGCAGCCCGACCATGGCAGTGACGACGCCGCTCTGCTGGATGAACTCCACCTGCCGCTGGAAAATGCCGGCGGTGTCGCTGTCGAACCCGACAATGAACCCGGCCTGGACCTGCAGGCCGGCGCGCTGGATGCGCTTCACGTCCGCGACGAGGTCGCGGCCCTGGTTCTGGCGCTTGTTGCACTCGGCCAGCGCGGCGGCGTCGGGCGTCTCCAGGCCGACGAAGACCGTGTCGAATCCCGCCGCCGACATCAGCTCCATCAGCTCCGCGTCGTCGGCCAGGTTGATCGAGGCCTCGGTGTAGAAGGGGAAGGACCACCGCCGCTCGCGTTGCCACGCGATCAGGGCCGGCAGCAGGTCCCGCTTCAGCCCCCGCTTGTTGCCGATCAGGTTGTCGTCGACGAAGAACACCGCTCCCCGCCAGCCGGCGGACCGCAGCGCCTCGAGCTCGGCGATGACCTGCGTCGCGGTCTTGGTGCGCGGCGCGTGGCCGAACTGGGCCGTGACGTCGCAGAATTCGCAGTCAAAGGGACAGCCCCGGGAGTACTGCAGGGACATCGAGCCGTAGCGGCGCACCTCCGCCAGGTCCCACCGCGGCACCGGGCTCTCGCGCATGTCGGCGTACTGCGTGGTGGAGTAGACCGGCCGCGCGCACCCGCGCTCAAAATCGCGCAGGAATTCG
This sequence comes from uncultured Opitutaceae bacterium, assembly GCA_964550715.1. Taxonomy (GTDB): domain Bacteria; phylum Verrucomicrobiota; class Verrucomicrobiia; order Opitutales; family Opitutaceae; genus Palsa-1447. The sequence goes on along the minus strand of CAZKAH010000024.1, from coordinate 33,638 downwards.
GGCAGCGTCAGCTCCGCCTCGTTCAGGACCAGGTGGTCCACATGGGAGAACTCCCCGGGCGCGCTGGTGAACAGGGGGCCGCCCGCGACGACCCGCTTGCCCGCGGCCCGGCATCGGGCGATGACCTGCTCCGCGGAGTCGCGCTGGGCGATCATCGCGCTGACGCAAGCCAGGTCGGCCCAGGCCAGGTCGCGCTGGGTGAGCGCGCGCACATTCAGGTCGACCAGCCGCAGCTTCCAGTCCCGGGGCAGGAGGGCGGCCACGGTGAGCAGGCCCAGCGGGGGCAGGGAGGCCCGTTTGCGGATGAACTTCAGGGCGTGCTTGAAGCTCCAGAAGGTCGGCGGGAACTCCGGATAGAGCAGCAGCACGTTCATGGATCGGAGTGGGACCGGCCGGACGCCGGAGGGCAGATCTTCCCGGCTGGGCCGAATTGCAATCCCGGTTCCACGGCCGGCTAGGCGTGGGCCGGCCGAGGGGGGCCCGGGGACTGGACGAGGGGAAAGCCGGCGAGCGTCAGCCGGCGGCGCAGCGAGCGGAGGTGCCCGCGGTCGCGCGTCTCCACCGTGCAGACGGCGTTGGCGGCGCTGACGTTGGATCCGCTGAAGGCGCGGTCGTGGGCGATGTCCTTGATGCTGGCGCCGCTCTCCGCGATGGTGCGGGTCAGCGCGGCCAGCCCGCCGGGGCGGTCGCTGATCACGACGGTGAACCGGCTCAGGCGTCCGTCCGCCACCAGGCCGCTCTCGATGACCCGGCTGAGGATTGCCGGATCGATGTTGCCGCCGCTGACCACGAGCACGACCTTGCGGCCCATGAGGCCGGGGAGGTGGCCGCCCAGGAGCGCCGCCAGCGGCGCGGCCGCGGCCCCTTCCACGACGGTCTTTTCATATTCGACGAAGCGGAGGATGGCCAGGGCGAGCTCATCTTCGCTCACCCGCACGACCTGGTCCACCCGACGGCGCGCCAGGCCAAACGCGGTTTCGCCCACCTTGAAGACGGCCAGCCCGTCCGCCAGCGTCGGCCGCGGCGGGATGGCGACCGGCCGGCCCGCCCGGAGCGCCGCCGTGAAGCTCGCGGTGGCGGCGGCCTCCACGCCGATGATCCGCACCTTGGGCCGCAGGGCCTTGACCGCGACGGCGAGGCCGGCGATCAGCCCGCCGCCGCCGATCGGCACCACGATGGCCTCGACCTCCGGCACCTGCCGCAGGATCTCCAGCCCCAGGGTGCCCTGGCCCGCGATGACCGCGGGATCGTCATATCCATGGATGTAGGCGAGCCGGTCGAGGGCCGCCAGCCGATCCGCCTCCGCGCGGGCCTCGGCGAAATCCCGGCCGTGGAGCACGACGCGCGCGCCCAGCTTCTGGCACGTGCTGAGCTTGATGAGCGGGGCGTATTCGGGCATCACCACCGTCACCGGGATCCCGAGCAGGCGGCCATGGTAGGCCAGGCCCAGCGCATGGTTGCCGGCGCTCGCCGCGATGACGCCGAGCCTCCGCTGGTCGGGCCCGAGCCGGAGCAGCGCATGGCGGGCGCCGCGTTCCTTGAACGAACCGGTGCGCTGGAGGTTGTCGAGCTTGCAGAACACCCGCGCGCCGGTCATCGCGCCGAGCGCGCCGGATTCGGGGCAGGGCGAGACGAGAACGCCGCCGGCGATCCGCCGGCCCGCCGCCCGGATGTCGGCCAGGGTCACGCGCGGTCGGGCCGTCATGCGGTCCTCCGTCCCGGCGCGCGGCCGGCGCGCCGCACCTGCCGGTTGAAGGCGGCGATCCGCCGGTCGAACTCGGCCACTTCCCCCTCGAACCGGGCCGTCCAGTATTCGGGTTCCCATTGCGCGTTCAGCTCGGCCGTGGTCTTGCCCTGCTGCTCGACCCAGGTGAAGTACTTCAGGTTGTGGACGGCCTTGCGCTCGCGATAGGAGAGCTCCTTGAAATAGTCGACGGACTGGTGCGCGAGCGGGCCGGCGAAATCCGCCACGGCGGTCCGGGCGGCATAGGCGCCCCGCTCGGCGCGCAGCTCGACCAGGCGCGACTGGTAGAGATCCATCGAGTCGGTGAAGACCGTGAAGATCACGTCCCGCTCATCCAGCTCGAAATACTTCGCCGTCTTGATCGCGGCCAGGAGATTGCAGACCCCGGAGATGCCGAGGAGCGGGAGCTGGGCGAGTTGCCGCCGCGTCAGCCCGCGCGAGGCGAGATAGGCGCGGCCGGCGGGCTCGTTGAACAGGCGGACGATCCGCATGCAGTCCTCGTCGTCGATGGCGGCGACGGCATCGGTGTTGCGCACATTGTGCACCCAGGGCACGTGCTTGTCCCCGATGCCCTCGATGCGGTGCGCCCCGAAGCCGTTTTGCCACAGGGTGGGGCACTGGAGCGCCTCGGTGGCGACGATCTTCAGGTGGGGGTGCCTGGTCTTGAGAAAATCGCCGGCGGCGATCGTGCCCGCCGACCCGGTGGCGGAGACGTAGGCGGCGGCCCGGAGGCGGCGGTCCCCCAGGCCCGCGAACACGTCCTCGATCGCGGGACCGGTGACGTTGTAGTGGAAGATCGGGTTGCCGAACTCCTCGAACTGGTTGAAGATCGTGATGGACGGGTCGCGCTTGAGCTCCCAGCACTTGTCGTAGATCCCCTTGACGTTCGATTCGCTGCCGGGGGTGGCGATCACCGTGGCGCCGATCTTCGCCAGCCATTCAAAGCGCTCGCGCGACATCTCCTCGGGGAGGATCGCGATGGCGGTGCAGCCGAGCAGCGCGCAGTCAAACGCGCCGCCGCGGCAGAAGTTCCCGGTGGACGGCCAGGCGGCCTTCTGGGCCGCGGGGTCGAACTCGCCGCTGACCAGGCGGGGGACGAGGCAGCCGAAAGCCGCCCCGACCTTGTGCGCGCCGGTGGGAAAGCGGGAACCGATCAGCCCGATGATCCGCGCCTTCACCCCGGTGAGGGCGGGGGGGATCTCAAGGCAGTTGACCGGGCCATAGAGGCCCGTGCGCAGGTCGTTCTTCCAGGTGAGGCGGAAGAGGTTCAGCGGATTCACGTCGGACAGGCCGACGCCCTTGAGCCGGGTGCGGATGGAGGCCGGGATCAGCGCGGGGTCGCGAAGCTGCCGGAAGGTGGGGACGACGATGCCGCGTTCCCGGCAGCGCCGGGCCGTCCGGCGGATGACCTCGGGATGGAAGTGTTTGATTATTTTAGACATGAGAGCCTTTCGCCAGTCGCCGGAGCACCGACGGATAATTCTTCACCCGCGCCATCACGATCATCGCGGCGATGACGAACGGCTTGAGGCCCGCCTCGCCATAGGTGGCGAGCCGGTACCGTTCGAAGACGCTCGCCGCGACTTCGCCCTCCCGGCAGCTGACTCCGGAGATGTCGGCCGGCAGGCAGTGCAGGTAGAGCGCCTGGCCGCCGCGGGTGAGCTTCATTTTCGCCTCGTCGCACTCCCAGCCCTTGTATTTGGCGTTCTGGGCGAGGCATTCCCGCTCCAGCTCCCGGAGGCCGTCCTGGTCGCCCTGCCGCAGGAGCGGCGTGCGGCGCTTCATCACCTCGTAGGGCGCCCATGATTTCGGATAGACCACGTCCGCGTCCCGAAAGGCCTCCTCCATGCTCGGCACGACGGCAAAGGCGCCGCCGCTCTTCGCGCTGTTCCGTCCGGCGAGCTCGACGACTTCCGGGATCAGCCCATAGCCCGGGGGATGGGCGAGCGTCACCTGCATCCCGAAGCGCGACATCAGGCCGATGACGCCCTGGGGCACGGAGAGCGGCTTGCCGTAGCTGGGCGAATAGGCCCAGGACATCGCGATCTTCTTGCCGCGCAGCGCCTCCCAGGACCCGAAATGCCGCTTCAGCGCGAGCAGGTCGGCCATCGACTGCGTCGGATGGTCAATGTCGCACTGCAGATTCACGACGGTGGGCCGCTGGTGGAGCGTGCCATGGTCGAAGCCCTCCTGCACCGCGCCCGCCACCTCCCGCATGTACGCGCTGCCCTCCCCGAGGTACATGTCGTCCCGGATGCCGATGACCTCGGCCATGAAGGAGATCATGTTGGCCGTTTCCCGGACCGTCTCCCCGTGGGAGATCTGCGATTTTTCCTCGTCCAGGTCCGCCACCCCCAGGCCGAGGGCGTTCGCCGCGGAGGCGAAGCTGAAGCGGGTCCGCGTCGACTTGTCGCGGAAGATCGAGATCGCGAGCCCCGCGTCGAAGACGCGCAGCGACCGGCCGGCCCGGTGGAGGTCCGAGAGGATCTCCGCGACCAGCGCGAGCGCGCGGATCTCGTCGTCGGTCTTCTCCCAGGTGAGAAAGAAGTCCTGGCCATGGGTGTCGGCCTTCAAGGCGGCAAGTTGCGAGAGGAGGGAGTGCACGGTTTTCATGTTCAAGGGGTCAGGCGGGCGCCGGCTCGGCCGGGCGCGACGCCTCCGCGGGGAGGGGGTAGTGGGCGGAAGCCTGCTCGATCGCATCGATGATCTGCTGGTAGCCGGTGCAGCGGCAGAGGTTGCCGGTGATGGCCCGGCGGATCTGCTCCCGCGTCGGGCGCGGCTGCCGGAGCAGAAACGCGTGCGCCACGAGGATCATGCCGGGGGTGCAGAATCCGCACTGGATTGCGCCGCGCTCGAGGAACGCCTGCTGCAGGGGGTGCAGGGTCCCGTCCGGCGCGGCCAGGCCCTCGATCGTGAGCAGCCGGTGCCCGACGATGTCCTTCACCCGCTTGAGGCAGACCTTCATGGGCTTCTCGTCGAGCAGCAGGGTGCACGCGCCGCAGGCGCCGATGTCGCACGCGTTCTTCGCGCCGGTGAGATCGAGGTCGTTCCGGAGGAATTCGATCAGCCGCCGTTCGCCGAGGGAATCGGCGACCTCCAGGTCGCGACCGTTGATGTGCAGCCTCATAGCCGGCAGTCCTCCTCGGTCGAATCCTCAATCGCCGGCCCCAGGCGGATGGGCAGCGTGAATTCCCGCCGGCCCGTGGCCTGGAAGATCGCGTTGGCGATGGCCGGGGCCAGAATCTCGGTGGTCGGTTCCCCGAGGGCTTTCGCGCCGCTGGGGGACTGGGGATCGGGGTTTTCGACCAGGATGGCCGTCATTTCGGGCAGGTCGGTCGCGCGCGGGATCCGGTAGGTGTTCAGGTTGGGATTCGTGATCCGCCCGTCGACTGTCCGGACCTCCTCGTGCAGGGCATAGCCCACGGCCATCGCCATGCCGCCGAAGAACTGCCCGCGGGCCATCTCCGGATTGACGGCGCGACCGACGTCGTGGGCGGCGACGGCGCGGAGCAGGGTCACCCGGCCGGTTTTCTGGTTCACCGTCAGCTCGACCGCCTGGCAGCCATAGACCCAGGTGAAGTAGGCGTCGCCCTGGCCGGTGTGCTCGTCCCAAGACACTGCCGGGGCCTGGAAGACCCCGCAGACATAGGGCAGGCGCCGGGTCCGGTACATGAGGTCGATGGCCTCGGTGAACGCCATCTTCCCGCCGACGGGGGCGCCGGAAACCATGTCGCCCGCCAATTGCACCGCCTCCGCGGGACAACCCAGGGTGCCGGCGACCGCCTCCGCGATCTTCCGCTTCAGCTCGCGCGCCGCGATCGTCACCGCGCCGCCGCCCATGATCGTGCCGCGCGAGGCGACGGTGGTGCCGCTGTCGGGCACGGCCGAGGTGGACGAGCGGCGGTAGCGGATGCGGTCGAGATTCACCCCCAGCTCGCGCGCCGCGATCAGGCACATCGCCGACTCCGCGCCCTGGCCGTTTTCGTGCACCCCGGCCTCCAGGAGGATCGATCCGTCCGGCTGGACGTTGAGGATGGCCGCGCAGTGATCGACGCCTTCCGCCCCCAGGCTCACCCCGCGGTAGCTCATCGCCAGGCCGATGCCGTAGAGTTCGTCGGAGTCGGAGCGGCCCCGGGAGCATTGCCCGAGCTTCGCCTCGTAGGAGGTCTCCCGGAGGACGGCGTCGAGCACCTCGCCCATCGCCACCTTGTGGCCGTCGAGCTTCTGCCCGGTGATCGTGATGCTGCCCTGGCGGACCATGTTGCGGCGGCGGAATTCGACACCGGAGAGGCCCGCCCTGGCCGCGGCGATCTCCACCATCTGTTCCACGACGAAATTCATCTGCGGCGAGCCGAAGCCGCGCATCGCCCCCGCCACGACGTTGTTCGTATAGACGCCCAGCGTGTCGCAGTGGACGTGGTCGACCACATAGGGCCCGCAGCACTGCACCGTGGAGCGCCAGGTGACCCACGGCGTGACCGAGCAATACGCGCCGCCATCGGCCAGGATGCGGCATTGGACGGCGGTGATCCGGCCGTCCTTGGTCACGCCCATCTTGTAGTCCACCCGATAGGGATGGCGCTTGTAGCTCTCCCGGATCGACCAGTCGCGGCGGTACATCGTCTTCACCGGCTGCCCCAGGAGCTGCGCCGCCAGGGCCGTGCGGGCGCAGACCAGCGCGGCCGTGTCGTCCTTGCCCCCAAAGCCGCCGCCGAGCGGCGTTCCGATCACCTCGACGCCGGCCAGCGGGACTCCGAGGCAGGCGGAGACGAAACGGCGCGTGCTGAAGGGGTGCTGCATGCTGCCGTAAACTTCCATCACGCCGTCCGGCCGGGGCGCGCACACCGCCACCTCGGGCTCCATGTAGGCGTGCTCGACGCTTTGGGTCCGAAACCGCTCCTCGACCACGAAGTCCGCCTGGCGAAAACCCTCCGCGATGTTGCCGCGGCGGATCCGGTGGGTGTTGACCAGGTTGGAGCCGTGGCTCTCGTGCACCAGGACGGCGTCGGGACGCAGGGCCTCCTCGGGATCGAGCACGGCCGCCAGGGGCGTGGCCTCGACCGTGACGAGCGCCGCGGCGCGGATTGCCAGGTCGCGGGTCTCCGCCACCACCAGCGCCACCACGTCGCCGTGGTAGCGGATCTTGTCGTCGGCGAAAATGGGGAAATCGCGGATGATCTGGCCGTAACGGTTGGTTCCGGGAACGTCCCGGGCGGTCAGGACCTTCCTCACGCCCGGCGCCCTTTCGGCCTCCCCGGTCGCGATGGCGACGATGCGCGCGTGGACGAAGTTGGAATAGACCGGGGCCGCGTGCAGCAGCCGGGCGAACTTCAGGTCGTCGGTGAACTTCGCCCGGCCGGTGACCTTGGCGTGGGCGTCGTTCCGCCAGGCGTGGGATGCGGGCGGGCTCACCGGCCGCCTCCTTTCCCGGCCAGGCGCTCCGCGACGCGTGCGAGGCCCGCCGAGGTCGGCGGAATCGCCGCGGGAATCCGGACATTTCTCATCGCGGCGTCGACGTCCTTCAGGCCGTGCCCGGTAATCAGCACGACGACCTGGTCGCTGGGCTTCAGCCGATGGGATTTGAGCAGCTTGCCCAGGGCGGCGACCGCGGCCGCCGCGGCCGGTTCGGCGAAGACCCCGCTCGTCTGGGCCAGGATTTGCTGGCCGCGGAGGATTTCCCGGTCGGTCACCGTCAGGGAAAAGCCGCGGCTTTTCAGCACCGCGGCCCGGGCGAGATGGGCATTGGACGGCACCGAGACCGAGATCGAGTCCGCCACCGTCGCCGGATGCCGGGCGCGGCGATAGCGCCCGGTCGCGATGTAGCGGTGGATCGCGCAGGAGCTGCTCGCCTGCACGCAGACCAGGCGGGGCAGCCGGGCGATGAGGCCCGCCCTCCGCAGGTCCTCGAAGGCCTTCCACACGCCGGCCAGGATCACGCCGTCGCCGGTCGGCACCAGGATGGCTGAGGGCACGCGCCAGCCGTTCTGCCGCCAGATCTCCAGGCCGACCGTCTTCTTGCCCTCGATGGTGAGCGGGTGATAGCCGGTGTTGCGGTTCAGGCCGCCATACCGCGAGGTGAACTCGAGCGAGAGGCGAAAGGCGTCGTCGTAGGTTCCCTTCACGGGCACCACCCGGGCGCCGTGGACGAGCATCTGCGCGAGCTTCGCCTTCGGCGCCGAGCGCGGCACGAAGATCACCGCCCGCTTGCCGGCTGCGGCGCAGACCGCGGCCAGGGCGCTCGCGGCGTTGCCGGTCGAGGCGGTGACGACGGTGTTCTCCCCCAGGCGGTTCGCCTCGGCCACGACGAGAAACGAGGCCCGGTCCTTCAGGGAGCCGCTGGGGTTGAGGGAGTCGTGCTTGATCCAGACATCCGCCAGGCCGAAGGCGCGGCCCAGCGCCTCCGCCCGGAAGAACGGCGTCGGGACCAGGCCGTAGGGCGGATAGTAGCGCGGCTCAACGGCGGAAAACAGGCTCCAGTCCGGCCGGGCCCGGCGAAATTTCCGGCCAATCGAGGCGTAGTCGAATTCGGCGGTCAGGACGCCGCGCAGCGGCATGCCGGGGCGGTACGATTTTCCGCAACGAGGGCACAGGTAGCGGATCTCGTCCCGCCCGTAGCGTCGACCGCACTGGCTGCACCGATAGACGAATTCGGCCATGGGGTTCAGGCCCTTCCATTCATCCGGGCGACCAGGGCCGCGTAGAACGCGACCGCCGCGCTCAGGTGCTCGACCGGGCAGGCCTCGTTCGCGGCGTGGGCGTAGACCTCGTTGCCGGGCCCGAGGCCGAGGGTGGGGATGCCCCTCATTCCGGCTGTCGCGATGCCGTTGGTGCTGAAGGTCCACTTGTCGACGAGCGGCGGCCGGCCCAGAACGCCCGCATAGGCTTCGACCGCGTCCCGCAAATAGGGGGAATCCTCCGCGAGCGCCCACGTCGGGTAGTACTTCTCGGTGGGATAGACCTTGCCGGTATAGGCTGCCTCCGCGTAGTTCAGCACGAAGACCTTCGCGTCCGGACAGCCGGCGCGCGCCGCCGCGTCGCGCACCTCGGCGAGCGCGCTCTCCTTCGTCTCGCCGGAGGTCAGCCGTCGGTCGAGGTGGATTCCGGCCTCGTCGGCCACGGCGCAGAGCGACGGCGAGGAGGATTTCACCTCGGAAATGGCCACGGTCCCCTTGCCGAGAAACGGATCCCCGCGGAGCCGCTCATTCAGCTTCTCGACCTCCAGGGCGATCCGCGCGATCTTGTAGATGGCGTTGTCGCCGCGCTCGGGCGCCGAGCCGTGGCAGCTGCGCCCCTTCACCTCGACGCGGATCTCCATCCGGCCGCGGTGGCCGCGGTAGATGTTCAGGTTGGTCGGCTCGGTGATCACCACCAGCTCCGGCCGGATGGCATCCTCGTTGAGGATGTACTGCCAGCAGAGCCCGTCGCAGTCCTCCTCCATGACCGTGCCGGTGAAGTAGATCGTGAACTGGTCGTTCAATCCGAGCTCCTTGATCACGCGACCCGCGTGGACCAGCGCGGCCACGCCGCCCTTTTGGTCGACCGAGCCGCGGCCCCGGATCTTTCCGTCCGTGACCTGCGGGTCGAAGGGATCGGAGTTCCACTGCGAGCGGTCGCCGGGCAGCACGGTGTCGACGTGCCCGTCGAAGGCCATCACCCGCGGGCCCGAGCCGATCCGGCCGAGGATGTTCCCGAGGCCGTCGATCCGGACCTCGTCGAAGCCAATCTGCCTCATTTCGCGTTCGATCACGCCGATCACGTCGCGTTCCTTCGAGGAGAAGGACTGCGTGCGGATCAGGTCGGCGAGAAAGCGCACGGTGTCGCCCTCCAATTCCGTCGCCCGCCGGCGGATCGCCGCGAACGTGCCGGCCACGGGGGCCGCCGGCTGGCGCTGTTTCCTTTTGTTCATAGTCGTTGCCATAATTTTTTCGCGAGTTCCCGGGCGCGCGCGTTGATCCGCGCCTCGTCCAGGTCCAGCTTGAGCCGCCCGCGCTCCAGCAGCACCCGCCCCTGGGCCACGGTGGTGGCGACCGGCGCCTGAGAGAGGCCGAAGAGAACATGGCCGAGGGCGTTGGCGCCCCGGAGGGGCGTGGGCGGATCGTAGTTGAAGCCGGCGAGGTCGCCGGCGCAGCCCGCCCGGATCTCGCCCAGGCGCAGGCCGAAGATCCGCCCGGCGATCTCCGCGTTGCCGCCGAAAAGGGCTCCGGTGACCTCGGCGAAACCCACGGACGGATCCCGCCGGGCAAAATGCTGGCCCCAGAGCGCCACGCGCAGCTCCTCGAGGAGGTTCGACGTCATCGCGTCCGTGCCGAGCCCGACGAGGATCCCCCGCCGCACCTGCTCGACCACGTCGGCGATGCCGACCGCGTTGTTGAGGTTCGACTGGGGATTGTGCACGACCGCGGTGCCGCTGCCGGCCAGGAGGTCCATCTCCCGCGGCGAGACGTGGACGCAATGCGCGGCGATGGAGCGCGGGCCCAGGATGCCAAAGTGCCGGAGGCGCCGGACCACGCCCATCCCGGTGGCGGCGCGGGTCGCCCGCTGGTCCGACCGGGCCTCGGCCACATGGACATGAAATCCCGTCCTCAGGTCTCCGCCCAGCTCCGCGGCCGCCCGGAGCGTTGGGTTCGAAAGGGTGAAGGAGGCGTGCAACCCGACCAGGGCTTGCAGGGCGGAGCCGCCGTCCGCCTGGCAGCGGCGGATGAAGCGGGCGTTCTCGGCCAGGCCCCGTCGCGCCGCGGGCGGGCCGTCGCGGTCGGAGACCTCATAGCAGAGGCACGCGCGCAGCCCCGTCTCGCGCGCGGCGCGCGCCAGCGCGTCCAGCGAGCCGTCCACGCAGCCCGGGCTGGCATGGTGGTCGATCACGGTGGTCGTGCCGTGCCGGATCGCGTCGATCAGGACGAGCAGCGCGCTATGGTAGCAGTCCTCGGTGGTGAGCGCGGAATCGATCCGCCACCAGAGATTGCGCAGGACGGAGAGAAAATCCCGGGACGGCTTCGCCGCGGTGAAGCCTCGGGCGAAGGCGCTGTAGCAATGGGTGTGGGCGTTGATCAGGCCCGGCATCACGACCTGGCCCGTGGCGTCGAGGCGGCGGCCGGTGAAGCCTCTGAACCTGCCGGACGGCGCCACCCGCGCGATGAGGCCGTCCTCGATCAGGATGGAATGGTTGCGCCGCACCCACCCGGGCGTCCCGGGGGAGAGCAGCGTCCCATTTTCGATCAGCAGAGAGCGGGGCATGGGTGGCGTGGGTCAGGGGTGGGGCAGCGCGGCCGACTCGCGCCGGGTCCGCGGGCGCATGGCCAGGGCGCCGGCGAAGCACTGCTGGGCGCAGAGCGAGCAGCCGATGCAAAGGGCGGCGTCGAACTCCGGCACGCCGTGGCCGTCCAGGGCCACCGCCTGGTAGGGGCAGCGCGCGCAATTGCCGCAGTGCGCGCACAGCGAGGAAACGACCGCGGGGATCTTCTTCGCGGCGGGCAGGGAAGCGAAATCGGCGATGGGGTCCGGCAGCGCGGAGCCGATCAGGTCGGCCACCGAGCGCAGGCCGCGCGCCTGCAGCAGGTGGCTCAGCCCGGAGTGGAGCTCGTCGACGTAGCCCAGGCCGTACTTCATGACGGCGGTGCACAACTGGACCGTCCGGGCGCCGAGCGCGAGAAAGTCGGCCGCATCGCGATGGGTCATCGCGCCGCCGTTGCCGGAAACGACGAGGCCCATCCCTGACACCTTCGCGAGCGTCAGCAGGCTGATCGGCCGCACGCCTTCGCCCGACAGGCCGATGACGACGCCTTGGGATCCGCGCCCATCCGCCCGGGGTCGGAACGCCAATGACGGAAAGCTGTTCGCGAGCGTCACCCCGGCCGGCTTGCCCGGATGTCGGGCCAGCACGCCCTGGATTGCGCCGATGATCGGCTGGATGGCCGTGACGGCGCCGGTGAGCTTGAAGAGTTTTGGCACCCGGGCGTCGCCCGTTGCCATGATCCAGGAAACCACCTTGGCCGTCAGCTCGGCATCCTGCGAGACGAGGTCGCCCCGCGTGCCGTCGCCGCCCTGCGGACAGGATAGGCTGTACTCGACGCCCATGGCGCCGGCGGCCTCCAGCCGGCGCGTGTTGGCCTGCCAGATCGCGCTGTCCTCCTCGTCGCGGCCCGTGAGGGGGCCGCCTGTCGAGGCCACGGTCAGGCGGTCGGGGAATTCCCGGACGAGGAGTGCGACCTCGCGGCACACCCGGTCGAGGGTATGGCCGGAGACATTGTCGCAGTTGCCGAGGGTCCCGCGGCCGAGGACGAACATGTATTCGCCGGGGATGTGAATCGGCCCCTGGGCGAAGGCTGTCTTCATCACGCCCCCGGCCCAGCCGCGGGCGTAGGCGGCGCGCATCTGCTCGAGGCCGTCGGTGTGCGGCGCGGCGGAAAGCAGCAGCGGGGAAAGGATCCTCCGGCCGAAGAAGTCGGCGTCGAGCGGGACGGGGCGGGGAGCGGTCCGCGACAGCAAGGCGCGGCTCTTGGCCCGGTTCGCGAACCGCGGGCGCGGCTCGCCGCGGAGGAAGGCGTCGGCGGCGAGCGCGGCGTTCTTTCCGCTGGCGACCGCCTCGACGACCGTGGAGGCCCCGAGGACCAGGTCGCCGGCGTAGAAGATGCCCCGGTTCCGCGTGGTCCGCACCGCCGCGCTGTTGCCGATCGCGGAGATCACGACGTCGAATTCGCGAAATGCGGGCGGTTCCTTCTCGCGAACGACGAAATTCCCCGGCCGGGGGGCCCGGCCCCTCGGCAGCGTCTGCCGGGCCAGGCGCAGGCCCCGGACCCGCCCGCCGCCGTGGACGACGCCCAGGAGTCTTGCGCCGCTGGTGATCTCCACGCCATGCTCGAGGAGCATCCGGCGCTCGTAGCCGGTCACGGGCATGTCGCAGCCGCGCCGGCGGTAGATGAGGTCGACCGACGCCGCGCCTGCCCGCACCGCCGTCGTGGCGCAGTCCGCCGCGACCGCGCCGCCCCCGAGGATGGCGACGCGGCGTCCGGCCACGGCGATCCCGGCCGGTTTCTCGAGGAACGCCTGCCAGGAGGTCACGTAACGCTCGCCGGGGACCCCGAGCCGGGCCGGCCGGCCCAATCCCACGCCGACAATCACGGCGTCAAAAGTGGCTCGCAGCGCCGCGGGATCGGTGATGGGGGAGCCGGGCTTGAATTCGATGGCGCCAAGGCCGAGCACATGAGCCAGATCGGCGCGCAACAATCCCGCGGGCAGGCGAAAGGCCGGAATGAGCGTCATCATTCCACCCAGGCGCCGGCGCTGGTCAAAAATCGTGACGCGATAGCCGCGCTGCCCGAGCCACGCGGCTGCGCCCAGGCCCGCGGGTCCCGCGCCGATGACGGCAACCTTGAGGCCGTTGGCCGGCTCGGCGGGCGGGGCGGGGCGGGCGATCCTCCCGGCCCGGGCCACGATCGCCGCCTGCACCGCCGGGATCTCGATCGGCCGGTCGAAGGTCCGCCGCGAGCAGGCCTGGACACAGAAACTGTCCGGACACACGGCGCCGCAGACGCCGCCGAGCGGATTGGCGCGCCGGATCATGGCGGCCGAACGGTGAAAATCCGCATCCTCTCCGCCCCGGGCGGCCATGATGAAGTCGGCCGGCGAGCAATCGGCCGGGCAGGCCGCCTGGCAGGGTTTGTCCTCGCAGGAGACGCACCGGTCCAGTTCGGCCCGAAGTTGGGCGTCGGTGAGAAGGCGAAAGCGGGTATTCATTCCCGGCGGCCCGGGAAGGGGCGCCGGCCTATTCTGCCACAACCCCCCTGCGCTCCCTCCCTAGGGATTGCCAAGGCCTGCGCATATCTTGGTCGCGGGCGCCTCGGGGATTGACGCTCGGTCGCGATGGGGACTCACGTTACAGGTCCGATCCCGCACGCATGCAGACCATCGTCATCGCCATTGGGGGCAACTCGCTCATCACCGATGCGCGCCACCGCAGCGTGCCGGACCAATACGCGGTCGTGGTCGAGACCGTCCGCCCCATCACCGACCTGGTGGCGCGCGGCCACCGCGTCGTCCTCACGCACGGCAACGGGCCGCAGGTGGGCTTCATTCTCCGCCGCAGCGAGCATTCGCGCGGCCTCCTGCACGAGGTGCCGCTGGATTCGATCGTCGCCGACACCCAGGGCGCGCTCGGATACCAGATCCAGCAGGCGCTCGAGAACGAGTTTCGCCGCCGCCGCCTGTCCCGGTCGGTGGCCACGGTCGTGACGCAGACGCTGGTGGATCGAAATGACCCCGCGTTCGCCCGGGCCAGCAAGCCCGTCGGCGAGTTTTACACGGCGGAGCAGGCCGAGGAGCGAAAGCGCGTGGAGCAATGGCAGATGGTCGAGGATTCCGGCCGGGGCTGGAGGCGGGTGGTGCCCTCGCCGCGTCCGCTTCGGATCATCGAGTCGGGCGTGATCCGGCACCTGGCGGAGGGCGGCTGCGTCGTGATCGCCGCGGGGGGCGGCGGCATTCCGGTCGTAGCCGATGAGGGCGGCCTCTTGAGCGGGGTGGCCGCGGTCATCGACAAGGATCTCGCGTCGGCCGTGCTGGCGGCGCAAATCGGCGCCGACGTGCTGATGATCTCGACCGCCGTCGACCAGGCCTGCCTCGACTTTGGGCGGCCCAGCCAGCGGGGCATCGACGCCATGACCGTGGCCGAAGCGAGGCGCCTGATGGCCGAGGGCCACTTCGGGGCCGGGTCCATGCTCCCCAAGGTCGAGGCGTGCGTCCATTTCATCGAGCGGCACGGCCGCGCGGCGGTGATTACGTGTCCGACCGGCCTGGCCGCGGCGCTCGAAGGCCGCGCCGGGACGCGGATTACGCCCTGATCATGGCGGGAAAGTGGTGCACCCGGAGAGAGTCGAACTCCCAACCTTCTGATCCGTAGTCAGACGCTCTATCCAATTGAGCTACGGGTGCGTGGAGGAAGGTGAGAAAAAGCAGGCATTTGCCCTCCGGGGCAAGCCGAGAATTGCCCCGGGATCCGGGGCCCTCCGGCCGAGACTTGACCCGGCCCGGCGTCCGGCCCGTTGTGGGGTTCCCATGAATTCCACGATCACCGGCACGACCATGCCGACGCTTCTCGTCGAGCTGGCTCCCAGCGAGAGCGTCTACTGCCAGACCCACGCCATGGCGTGGATGACCGACGACGTCCAGATGGACACCAACACCGGCGGGGGCCTCCTTTCCGGCCTCAAGCGCTCGCTGAGCGGCGGCAGTTTCTTCGTCACGACCTACACCGCCGTTGGCGCCGGGAAGAGCCGGCTGGCCTTCGCGCCGCGCTTCCCGGGGCACATCCTGCCTTTCAAGCTGGCGGCGGGAGAATCCCTCATCTGCCGGAAGGAAACCTTCCTGGTGGCCGAGAGCAGCGTCAAACTGGAGATGGCCTTCCAGCAGCGGCTGGGGGCGTCATTTTTCGGCGGGGAGGGGTTCATCCTCCAGCGCGTGACCGGCCCCGGCACGGTCTGGCTGGACCTGTCGGGCGAGGTCGTGACCGAGGAACTCCAGCCGGGCCAGAAGCTCCTCGTCCACGCCGGCCACGTCGGGATCATCACGCCCACGCTGCAGTTCGACATCCAGCGGGTGCGCGGCGTCCGCAACATGATCTTCGGCGGTGAGGGCATCTTCCTCGCCACGCTCACCGGCCCGGGCAAGGCGTGGCTGCAGAGCATGCCGATCCTGAACCTGGCCGAGGCCATTGCCCACTACCTGCCGCAGCCGGCCGCCCAGGAGGCGACCGCCGGCGGCGTCATCGGCGGGATCGTCGGCAACATCCTGCGCGGGCAATAGCTCCCCGGAAAAGGGTGGTCGGGCCGCGCATTTTCCTCACGCTGTCCCGACCCATGGATCGCAGCCCTGCCCGCCCGGCCGAAGCCGGGGACACCGTCATGAAGGTGCTGGTGGCGCTGAGCATCTCCCATCTGATCAACGACGCCCTCCAGATGCTGCTGCCGGCGATCTACCCCATCATCAAGGACCGCTTCCTTTTGTCATTTGGCCAGATCGGCCTGATCACCCTCTGTTTCCAGCTCACCGGTTCGCTCCTCCAGCCGGTGGTGGGCTTCTACACGGACCTGCGGCCGCAGCCCTATTCGCTGGCCATGGGCATGGGAGTCACGCTGATCGGGCTGGTGACGCTGGCCTTCGCCGGCACCTACGGGACGGTCCTCGTGGCGGCGGCCCTCATTGGCGTGGGCTCGGCGGTCTTCCACCCCGAATCCTCCCGGATGGCCCGGATGGCCTCCGGCGGACGCCACGGCTTCGCCCAGTCCCTTTTCCAGGTGGGCGGCAATTTCGGGAGCTTCCTCGGGCCCGTCCTGGCGGCACTGTTCATCGTGCGCGGGGGGCAGACCCGCGTCCTTTGGTTCTCCCTCGGCGCCCTCCTGGGGATCCTCATCCTCTCCCGTGTGGGCGGCTGGTACCAGCGGCACCGTGAGCGCCTGCGGTCGACCCTGGAACGGCCGCCGGGCGCGAAGATGGCGCGGGCCAAGGTGGCGGCGTCCGTTGCCATCCTCCTCGCCCTCATCTTCTCGAAATATTTCTACCTGGTCAGCTTTTCCAGCTACTACAGCTTCTACCTCATCGCCAAGTTTCACCTCTCGGTGACGCGGGCGGTGCTGCTGTCGTCGGTCTTCACGCTGGCGGTGGCGGCGGGCACCATCCTCGGTGGCCCGGTCGGCGACCGGTTCGGCCGCAAGTACGTCATCTGGATCTCGATCCTCGGCGTCGCCCCCTTCACCCTCATCCTGCCCCACGTCGGGCTGGCGTGGACCGTCGGCCTGACGGTGGTGATCGGCGTCATCCTGGCCTCGGCCTTCTCCGCGATCCTGGTGTACGCCCAGGAACTCATCCCCGGGCGCACGGGCCTGGTGTCGGGCCTGTTCTTCGGCTTTGCCTTCGGCGTGGCCGGCATCGGCTCGGCCGTGCTCGGCAAACTCGCCGACCGCACCAGCATCTTCACCGTGTTCCAGGTCTGCGCATTCCTGCCCCTCATCGGGCTCCTGACCGGTTTGCTCCCGCACCTGGAATCGACGCGACAGAAGACCTGAGGGCGCCTAACCGGCCGGGGGCGGGTGCCGGTGCTCGCGCCGCACCACGACCGCGACATAGATGACGATGGCGACGTTCACGATCAGGAGAAGCAGCCGTTCCCAATCGAAGCGTTGGATGCACGAGTACGCCTCGAAGGGAATGAAGAAGCCCGTGCCCCCGATGACCATATATTTGGCCCAGTTTTGGTTCAGCCAAAGGCCGACACCTTCGGTGAAGAGTTCGGCCGCAAAGAAAAAGGACACCACCCCATAGTGCCGCAGGCGGCTGGAATCGATCTTGGCCACTTTCTCGAACAGGAGCCGCGCATAGTGATTTTCGGGATCAATCCGAAGGTGCATCGTGAGATTCCGGGCGGACTCCTCCAAGTCCTTGTTGATCAATCGAAAGGCCCCAAGGCCGATCACAACCACGAGGAGCGCCTTCACCAATTTGGTGACGGCGATGAACCGGAGGGCGGTGGTGGAGGAATTGGTCCGAGTCATATGCTTCTGCACGGGGAAGTGGGACCCGGGAAACGGTGCCAGGAGCCGGGTTATGCCCGGCGGCACACGGATATTCCGGAGGAAATCCCGGTGCATTTTGCCTTTCGACGACCCGGTCAAACTGTGCTTGTAACCCGCTGCCGGTCAAACACCAATAAGCCCGGCGAAGGCGCTGCTGCGCCCTTCCGCTCCAACGCACCACTGGCATGACCGTCACCTCCGCATGGGCTCACGCCCTTGACGCTGTCACGACGCCGGCGGTCCCCGGGGACTTCGGCAAGATTTTCGACACCTACTGGTTCGCCGTCTTTGCGGCCGCCGTGATCCCGGTATTCTGGCTGCTGCGCCGGCCAGCCCTGAGGCTGCCCTTCCTGGCCCTGGCCTGCGTGGCATACCACTACCACTTTGCCGGCCCGGCGGGCATGCTGCCCATCATCGTCATCGGGACGGCCACCTATCTCCTGGGCCTGACGCGGAACCGGCTGGCCTGCGCCGCGGGCATTGCCCTGAGCGTCCTCGCGCTCGCCTTTTACAAATACACCTCGTTCCTGACCGGCGAGGTGCTGGCCCACGTCAACCCGGCCTGGGGAGCCGCGGCGGCGAAGTCCGCCGGGGCCCTGCTGCCCGCCGCCCCGCCCCTCGGGATCAGCTTCTTCGCCTTCGAGTTCATCCACTATCTCTACGAGGTGCGGAAAGGCGCCGCGCCCATTCGCCATCCGCTTCGCTTCCTGCTCTTTGCCATCTTCTTTCCCTCGCTGGTGGCGGGCCCCATCAAGCGCTTCGGACAGTTTGTCCCGTCGCTGGAGGCCGGCGCGGCCGGGGTGGGGGTGGACGACGTCGCGGCGGGCCTGCGCCGCGTCGCCCTGGGCTTCCTCAAGAAGGTGGTGGTCGCCGACAGCCTCAGCCTGGCCATCAATTTCTATGCGCCGGTGGCCAAGTTCGCCACCTTGATCCCGGCGGCCCGCTGGCTCGTCTTTCTGCTGATCGCGGTGCGCATCCTCTTCGACTTCAGCGGTTACAGCGACATTGCCATCGGCCTGGCGCGGATGCTGGGCGTGAAGTTGCCGGAAAACTTCAACTGGCCCTACGCGGCCACGAGCATCCGGGATTTCTGGCAGCGCTGGCACATCTCGCTCAGTTCCTGGATCAGGGACTACGTCTACATCCCGCTCGGCGGCAACCGCCATGGGCTCGCCCGGAAGATGGCGAACGGGCTCATCGCCTTCGCCCTCATCGGGCTCTGGCATGGACCGGCCTGGCATTTCGTCCTCTGGGGGCTCTATCACGGCCTCGGCCTCGCCGTCTCCTCCAACTATGCGGCGGTCCCGGTGGCGGGGCCGCCGCTCGCGCGCTTTCTCGGCCGGAGGCCGGCCATCGGCTGGCTGTCGACCCAGCTGTTTGCCTGGTTCGGCTGGCTGATCTTCTTTTATCCGGTGGCCGTGGCCTGGCAGATGGCCGGCCTTCTGTTCAGCCCCGGGCCCTGATCGCCATGACGATTTTCCGCATCTTCCAATCCAAGCTCGTCAGCCCGACAGTCCTGCTCGGGGTGGCGGCGGGCTTTGGCGCCATGTGCGTGCTCGGCCGCCACGCGGCCCGGGAAAACCATCTCGGCAATTTCGCCCGTTTTACGCAGTGGACCTCCCCGGAGACCAAGTACTACCCGACGATCGGCGAAATGACTTCGTTCGTCCGCGCGCGGATGAAACCCGGCCGGGTGCTTGTGATCGTCGGCGGCAATTCCGTCCTGCGCGGCGTCGGCCAGCCCGCCGAACGCATCTGGACCCGCGCCCTGCAGGAGAATCTCGGCCCCGGCTACTGCGTGGTGAACTTCGCCTTCAACGGCTCCGGGATCACGGACGCCGCCTCGGTCGTGGCCGAGGCGCTGCGGGAGGAGTTTCCCCGGCAGATCTACATCGCCAATGCCGCGCCCGCCCAGCCCCCGGCGCCGGATGGCACCGGCGTCTACCGGTTCGTCTACTGGGAGGCCTATTACAAGGGCCTGCTGATCGACGACCCGGTGCGGAAGGCGGCCATCGCGGCGAGCAATCAATATCCGGAGATCCAGAATCCGGAAGGGGGACCGGGCCTGCGTGAGCTGAAGATCCGCGAGTACCTCGACCATTGGTTCTACTTTCAGGACCTGTGGAACCTCGTGACGTACCGGTACGTGAACACGGTCTGGGGCTACTATATGCCCGGCGTGTTCGATTTTCTGCGGCCCCGCGGCGGCTACCCGGACCCCGAGCCGGACACGGCCCGCTACCCGATGTCCGTCCGCTACAGCCCGTCCAGCCTGGACGTGGAAATGCGCACCGTGCGCGGCTTCACCCAATATGCCTACATGAGCTTCGATGCCGCCGGCCATCCCCAGATGCGCCCCGACGCCGCGGGCCACTGGCAGCTCTATGTCCCGACCTGGGATAATTTCCGTGCCGGGATCCGGGTGGCGATGCCCGACGAGCTCAAGAAACGGACGCTGATCCTCCTCAGCCGGAGCAGTCCCTACTACCTTCGCCGGCTGACCCCCGCCGAGCGGGAGCGCGACGATCTCACCTACGCCAAGGCCGTGGCCGTCTGGCGGGAGGCCGGGTACGACGCGCTCGACTACGGCCGGGATTTCACCCCCGAGGAATACGGCGACCGCACCCACGTCACCTGGGAGGGGGGCGCCAAGCTGGCGCCGCTGGTGGCGGACAAGGTCCGGGAAATGGCCCAGGCCTTCGGATATCTGCAGCCATGAACCCCACCGAGCCCACGGCCAACGCTTCTCCCGGACGGCACCTGCTCTCCCTGCTGGTGGGGGTGGCGGTAGGCATCTTCCTGCACTACCTCCTCTTCCGGCTGACCCTGCCGGTCCAGCCCTTCATTTACGTCTCCTTCTGAACCGGCGACACGAGGATTTTCAGTCCTTGTGTCTCGCGTGACTGTCAATGGCTTGGAATGGAGGTCAGGCAGGAGTTGTGCTGGGGGTCCGCCGCGCACGGCGGCCGTCCGGCTTGGGAAACTTCACTTCTGAGAGAACCGCCCTCAGTGCCTTTGCTTCGAGGTCAGAGAAAGGGGTCTTGCGCCGGAGCTTGCTGGCAACGGTGTGTTGGTTGAGTCCAGCTTGTCTTGCCAGCTTGGCGACATTCAATACCGGACCGAAGTGAGCGATTTCCTCGGCGACCATGTGGGGCTCGGGGATAGGGTCGTGGTGGGCTTTTGCCATATCCAGCCAGAGCTCAATGGCATCTTGGATCCGGGCGGCCGCCTGGGTGTAGCTGTCGCCGTAGGTCATGCAGCCAGGGAGATCGGGCACCTCGGCGATGTAGCATTTGTCGGGTTCCTCGTACCAGATCTTGATCAGGTAGCGGGGGCGCTGGTGGGTTGCGGTCTTCATAGGTTCGTGGGTCAAATTGGTTCGTGAGTCTCTGACGGGCGCTCCCCTCTATTCGAGGAGGGCCCTAATCTGTCGGACAATGTAGCTCGGGAGTTTTGAGCCATGGGCCGTCAACGTGACCTTCCTGCCGTCCGAATGGCGGTAGCCTCGGTGGCTGCCCGCGCCGCCATGACGGGTGAACCCCGCCGCGATCAGAGCCGCCTCGGCTTCCGCTAGGGTGACGTTGTTCGCCCGCGCAGGGTCAGCGATCTTGGCTGCGGCTTTCTTGGCGCTTCCCATGCACAATAGTTTGTGCACGACGGCGCGCGGCACAATACAAATTGCACAATAATTTGTGCATTATTTCGTTCCCCCGCTGGGGCGTTGATCGTCGTCCAGGTTCTCCGAAAGGTGGCGGAATTCCTACGAAATGTCGGCTGGCAAATAAATGTGCGTACGCACTGTAACGGCGGGCCTAGCGCTGCGCGGGTTCCCTTCGCGCATCGATGAGCTCGCCCGTGAATCCTGCCGATGCTGACGAGGCGTGAATCGAATTGAGACAAACGACAATCGAGCCGGGACGGGCGGGATAGAAGAGTGCCGTTTCGTCCAGCAGGTCGTGGCCGTCGAGGCGAACCAGCAGGGGGCCCGAGCCGGCGATGGCCGCCTTCGCCAAGTTGCCCGGATGCAGGGAGCCGAAATCGATTTCGACCACGTGGACAGCCTGGGGATTGATCATGCACGGCGCGCTGAGGGTTCCTCCCAGCCCCCAGTGGTCATAGCCCAATGAGATCCGGTCCGGTCCGAGATAGCGGACATAGACCAAGTCACCCTGGCCCGTTTCGCCGGCGCAGAGCAGGGGCTCGGAGCGCACGCCGCTGAATGGCGGGAAGCGGACTTCCAGGTGGCAGGATCCGGATTCCGGCTCCGGCGCGCCCGCCGGTGCGGGCTGCACGGCGAGGAAGTCCCCGGTGAAGGTCGCCGTCGCAGGCTGGAAATGATTGATATTGAGGCCGAGGGCGACCGTGCCGGGATCAACGGGCAGACGGGGTGCCGGGGTGGCAAAGGCGAGCCGGCCATTGAGGTGCACGGCCAGGAGTCCGGGACGGCTGGCGACGGCGATCGCGGTGCCGTTGGGCAGCGCGGTGAAACTCAGGTCCACGACCTGCGCGTCCTGCGGATTGACGGCCGCGAGCGGCCCCAGCGTCCCTTCGAGCCCGCCGTTGGCGTAGCCGAAACGGACCCGCGTGGGGCTTTCGTAGTGCAGGTAGACCACTTCCCCGAGCCCGCTTTCTCCGGCCGCGACCAGCGGCTCGTCATGGGGTTCGCTGAATGCCGGGAGGCGGAGCTTGAGCCGCAGCGGCCTCGTGCGCCATCCGGGAAACTCGAGCGAGGCGCTGGGCATGCGGTGGGCCGATTGGATCCGGCCGGAAAACGGGTGGGAAAAGGGACCCCGATCCTCCGAGGTGCCCAGGGCCGGGGTCGGCCCGGTCGCGTCGTAGGTCGAGACGAGGTCGTACAATGCCACCCGGCCGTCCACGGTGACTCTCACGGTATTCTGGCGGAGCAATGCCTCCACCGCCGGCATCGCATCAAAATAGGGGTGGGCGGCCGGAGGATAGAGCGAGCCGAGGTCGACGCGGACATCATGGGCTCTTCCCGCCACGACCCGCATCGGTTCGCCAAGAAACGTGCCTCGGCTGGTGTGCTCCAGGCCAAATTGGATGGAATCCGTTCCCGGGTAGGAAACGAAGAGGTAGTCGGAGAGGAATTCGTGGCCGGTGACGACCAGGGGCTCCAGGGTTCCGACCCGTCCCGTTGGGAACATGACCTTCATCTCCAGGGGACCATACGCGGTGCCCTTCCATCGGTCCCAGGCGTACGACACCCGATTCCAGCCATGCGCGAGCCGGCTGTAGGCCGCGGGATGTTCCAGGCGGAACAGTTCATTGTGCCGCCAGCTCGCAAGGACGTTGAACACCGCCGAATATCCCGCGAGACTGCAGATGAGGAGCGTGCCGGCCGCCGCCACCTTTCCCCGCCACCGCGCGTGGCCGGCGAGGACCAGCCCACCCAGGCAAGCGACAAGCATCACGAGGGGAACGAAGTCCACCATGTAGCGATTCAGGGCCGCCTGGAAAAAAAGCATCGGCACCGCCATGGCCGCGGCCGACCAGGCGACGATGGCGACAACCAGCGGCGTTCGCCGGTCGCCGGCGGCCGCGGTGTGGGGCCGGAGGGCGAAGAGACCCAGCGCCAGCAGCGCGAATGGCATGTTCGGAAGGATGCCATAGGGATCCTCCGCGCCGTAGAAACCCGCCGGGCCTGCCGGCAGCTTGGCAAAGGTCACGAACGGAAAGTAGTGGGACCAGCCGGCCGGCAGGGTCCAGAACGCCCTGAGATCGTAGGAGAAGAAGCGCCACGCAAAGCGCACGGTCTTCGCGGGATCCTGGTTCCAGATTTGATACCGGAGGCCGAACTCCGTCACGGCCCCAAACCGGGAAAAATTGTAGAGCGCCAGGCCCGCCCCGACGATTCCCAGGGGAGCGGTCGCGGCGAAGATGCCCTTCCAGGCGGAGAAATCGCGCTCGTCCGGCCCGTTGGCCGATCTGCCGCGCGCTTCCCACCAGGCCGGCAGGAGCAGGACGGGGCAGGCGAGGAGATAGAGCGGCCGCGAACCCACGGCCAAGCCGAACGCGAGGCTGGCCAGGGCCAGCCAAAGCGCCCGCCGCCCGGGATCCAGCGCGCGAAACAGCGCCGCCAGGGCCGCCATGCAGCAGGCATAACCGCATGCGATCGGCACCTCGCGAAAGCCCGGCCGTCGCAACAGGACGGGCATCATGTCTCCGAGGCCCAGGGCGAGGACGCACGCGGCAACCGCCCACCCGGACGCTCGGGCGAAATAGCGCCGGCGAAGGAAGAGGACGATCCAGGCGGATGCGACAAACCCTGCACAGGCAAAGACGCCGGTCCCCAGCGTTTCGGCCAGATACCGTCCGGTCAGAAGGCGAAAAGGCAGAAAGAGCACCACGGCAGGCGTCACGCCGTAGTAGATGTAATAATGCCCCTGGAAATAGCTGCTGTCGGGCAATCCGCGATCTCCCCGCTGGTTGATATCCCACGGGTTGGAGAGCGTCGCGAGGAAGGGGTCCGCCTGGGCGTCGAGGTAGAGATGGCCCTGGAGAAACCCCCGAACCAGAAGGTTATAGTAGCCGTCGTCGCGGGCTGAGATCAGGCCCGGCTTCCACTCGGGAAACGAGGTCCAGAGATAGAATGAGCAGATCGCCAGCACCAGGAGGGCGTTTGGCCAAAAAGCGGCCGAATTCTCCCGCGATGCGCGCATAACGGCAGAAAGGATTCGTCTGCAATGGCTGACAACCCCCAAAACCGGCCGATCGGCGCCTTTAAAAATGGTGGCAAGAGCCGGAATCGAACCGGCGACACAAGGATTTTCAGTCCTCTGCTCTACCAACTGAGCTATCTTGCCCCTGAGGAAAGGGTGTAAGTACGGCCTCCCGGAAGGGGCAGGCAAGCGAAAATGGGCCGACGCTCGTTTGACCTCCCCGGAAAAGGGGTTATCAGGATCCGATGCCGCCCAATCCGCCGCTCGACCTGTGTGTGCGTGTCGGCTGCCGCCTCCGGTACCAGGCGCCGGCGGAAGTGGCGGTCCTGGTGAATCTCAAGCCCCGGATGGAGCCGGGCCAGGTGGTGCAGCAGGAGCGCCTGACCCTGGGCGACCGGCTGCCCTGCGAGGAATTCGAGGACGCGCACGGCAATATCGTCTACCGCGTGATGCTCCAGCCGGGCTTCAACGAGATCACCCACGACGCGCTGGTCCTCGTGCCCTCCGTGCCGGACAACCACCAGCAGGCGGACGATCGGGCGGTGTCCATGGGCGAGCTGCCCGTCCACCTGATCCGGTACACGCTGCCGAGCCGCTACTGCGACTCGGACAAGCTGATCACCTTCGCCTGGCAGCAGTTTGGCGCCGTGCCCCGGGGCCACGCCCAAGTGCAGGCCGTCTGCGACTGGATCCACGAGAACATCGAGTACCGCTTCGGCTCCGGCCGCTCGGACACCGCGGCGTCGGAGGTGATCGCCCAGCGGTTCGGGGTCTGCCGGGATTTTGCACACGTCGGGGTCGCCCTCTGCCGGGCCCTGAACCTGCCGACGCGCTACGTCACCGGCCACCTGCCGGACATCGCCTATATCGACCCGGGCTCGCCGATGGACTTCCACGGCTACTTCGAGGTCTACCTCGGCGGGAAATGGTTCCCCTACGACCCGCGCTACAACGTGCCCCGGATCGGCCGGGTCAAGGTCTCCTGCGGGATGGACGCCGTCGACTGTGCGTTCGCCACCATTTACGGGCCGCTGGCTCTCACTTATTTCGAGGTGTGGGCCTACCAGGTGCCGCTGGGGGCGGTGGCGGTGGGCGACCCGATCGACTTGAGCAAGCGGCTGGACGGCACCCTCGAATTGCGGCGCGCCTAGGCTTCGGATTTCAGGACGTAGACGACGCCCTTTTCTGAGCCGATGGCGAGGAGCCGGTCGTCGGGCGACCAGGCGAGCCGGGTGGGGGCGTGCGGCATCTTGACCGTGGCCCGAAGCGGCTGTTTGCGCTCGGGGCTCCAGAGCATGACGGTGCCATCGAGGGCGGCGCTGGCGAGGAGGCCGTGGCTATGCTGGAAGGCGAGAGCGCAGACCGGCCGGTCGTGGGCCAGCATGGCGGGAGTCCTTCCCTCCGGCCCGGCCCCCGCGCAATCCCAAAGGCAGGCGTCCTGGCCGCCGGCGGTGGCCAGCCAGCGGCTGGTATGGTCGAAGGCCAGGTGCTTCACCTTGCCCTCGTAGCCGCTCATCTGCAGTTCCGAACCCTCATCCGGCACCCAGAGGTGCACGCTCGGATCCTGGTTGCCGGAGACGAGCCACTTACCGTCCGGCGACCAGGCCAGGGACTGGATGCCGTTCCCGTAGGGGAATTCCTTGCGGAGCCCGAAGTCGGCGCGGTCGTGGAGCCGCACCCCGCCGAAAAAGGCGGAGGCCAGCAGCGGCGCCGCGGGCGGATTCCGCCAGGCCAGGGCCGTGATGGTCTTGGGAGCTTCCGGAAAGGCGTGGGCCACGCTCCCGTCGGGATTGAGGAGCAGGAGCTTCCGGCCGGCGGCCGCGGCGAGGCGATTGCCGCCCCAGGCCAGGAGTTCCACCCAGCCGGGGCCGAGGCGGGCCGTCGCGGTGTGCTGCCCGGTGGCCCCGTCCCAGAACTTCACCGCCCCATCCTGGCCTCCCGTCGCCAGGACGAGCCCCCCGCCCTCGGCCGGGTTCCAGCCGAGGGCATTGGTGCCGCCCTCGTGCCCGGCCAGGTCGTGGAGCGCGGCGCCATCGCCCGTGCCGAGGAGCCGGACCGGGCCCGCTCCCGAGGCCGCGGCGAGCAGCGCCCCGTCGGGGGACCACGCCAGGTCGATCACGTAGTCGTCCAGCTGGGCGGCCCAGTGCTTGGTGAGCTGCATGGCTGGATTTCGGGCGCCTAGGCGAGGCAGCTCCGGAAGCCCTCCGTCAGCGCGGCCCGGTCGAGAGCCTTGCCGATGAGGACGAGGGTGTTGGTCCGCGGGTCGGCTCCCCACGGCCGGTCGAACCGGCCGTCAAAGAGCATGTGGACGCCCTGGAACACCATCCGCTTGTCGCTGCCCTTGATGCTGAGGACGCCCTTCATCCGGTAGATGTCTCCGCCCTTGGTGCGAAGGAGTTCGCCCATCCATTCGTTGAGCCGCTTGCCGTCGAGCTCCCCCGGCTCGCGGATCCCGACCGAGGTCACCTCGTCATTGTGCTCGTGGGCCGCATGGAAGTCCTGCTGCCACTGCGGCTTCACGTTCTCGCCGGCGACCTCGACGTGCAGCGGCACCTCGCCGCATTCCTCGAAGACGGCGTGCAGGCCGGGCCGGGCGACCTTCAGGGCAAAGGCGGCATGGCCGTCGGCCAGCAGAAGGCGATGCCGCACCGGCCCGGCTTCCACCACGGCCCCGGCGGCCGTCGGCGCGGGATCCGTGGCAAAGAGGGCCAGCGCCCGGGATCGCGCCCGCTCCAGTTCCGGCTCCTGCAGGGACTGGACGGGGAGGACGACGACATCGAGCTCGTTCTCGTTGCCGTGGTGGTGGTGATGGCCGTGGTCGTGGCCGGCGTGCTCGTGCCCGTGGTCATGGCCCTCCTCCTCACCGTGGCCGATGACGAGGCCGTGGGTCCCGGCCGGCAGGGCGTAGGCCCCGGCCCACTCGAAGGGGTACTCGGGCTCGAGGAACTTCGGGTCGAGCTCCGTGGCCCGGCCGAGATTGAACCCGCCCACGTCGAGGACGCGGTCGAGCGGCACCGCGCAATTCTGGGTGCGCTCCAGGCGGGCCACGGCGTTGATCCCGCGGATCCGGGCCTCGAGGCGGGCCAGCTCCGCCGGCGCGACCAGGTCGGTCTTGTTGAGGAGGATCACGTCGGCGAAGGCGATCTGCTTCACCGATTCGTCGCCGGCCTCCAGGTGCTGGAGGACGTGCTTCGCGTCCACGACCGTGACGATGGCGTCGAGCTGGAAGGCGGCCCGGATCTCGTCGTCGCTGAAGAAGGTCTGCGCAACCGGCGCCGGATTGGCCAGGCCGGTCGTCTCGATCAGGACCCCGTCGAGCCGGTCCTTGCGCTTGAGCAGCCGGCCGAGGATCCGGATCAGGTCGCCCCGGACCGAGCAGCAGATGCAGCCGTTGTTCATCTCGAAGAGCTCCTCCTCGCCCTGGATCACCAGCTGGTGGTCGACGCCGACCTCCCCGAACTCGTTCTCGATGACCGCCAGCTTCCGGCCGTGCTGCTCGGTCAGGATGCGGTTGAGGAGGGTCGTTTTGCCGGCTCCCAGGAAGCCGGTGAGGACGGTGACGGGAATCATGAGGGGAAGAGCGTAGGCGCGAACGGGCGCTTGGCAAACGCCCCGGCAATCGGTTCCGGGGCGCCCTACCGGAGGGCCGCGGCGATCGTCAGGACGTTGTGCCGGAACATGGCTTCGTAGGAGTCGCCCTCGGGCCCGGGGACGGGGCCGTCGCCGTACAGCGCGCCTCCCAGCTGCGCGCCCGCCTCGCGGGCCACGGCCGCAGCGAGCCGGCTGCCCTCCGCGTTCTCGATGAAGACGGCCGGGATTTTCGCCTGGCGGATCAGGTCGGCGAGCTGGGCGACCGCGCGGGCGTTGGGCTCGGCATCGGGGCTCAGCCCGGCGATGGGATGAACCGTGAAGCCGTAGTCGCGCGCAAACCAGCCGAAGGCGTCGTGAGTGGTCACCAGCTGGCGCCGCCCCGGCGGGAGCGCCGCAAACTGGCCCCGGGTCCATGCATCCAGGGCGTCCAGGGCGCCCAGGCGGACGGCAGCCCGGCGGGCAAAATCGGCCGACGATGCCGGGCGGAGCCGGGCGAGCTCCTCGGCGACCTGGCGGGTCACCTGCTCGGTGGCGGCGATGCTGTTCCACCAATGGGGATCGGGCTCGCGGCGGCCCCGGACCTCGACCGTCACCAGCTGGCCGCGCAGCGCGTCGCCCACGGAGGCGATCCTGGCCCGCGTGCCGGAATTGGCCGCAAGCTTGTCCAGGTAGATCTCCAGGCCCAGGCCCGAGGCGAGGACCAGCTCCGCGTCGGCGAGCGCCCGCATGTCGGCGGGCGCCGGCTCGAAGGTGTGCGGGTCGACGCCGAGGGGGAGGAGGCCGGTCACCGCCACCTCGGGGCCTCCCACCTCGCGGGCGAGCTCGGTCAGGATGGGCGAGAGCGCCACGACGCGCAGGGGCGCGGCGCCGGCCGCCGCTCCCGCGAGGGCGAGCGCGGCGGCCGTCACGAGCCGACCGGCCCGGCCGAACCCATGTCGCAGCGGAACCATCAGCTCCCCCCGCCCATCGACTGCCAACGCTGCAATTCGAGCTCGAGGGTCGCCTGCACGCCGGCGCAGGCGCCCGGGGGCGGCGTCCGGCGGAGCCCGAGCAGGAACCAGAGGCACTGGCGGGCGAGAGCCTGGTCGGGCAGCGTGATCGGATCGCCGCTGAGGTAGGCGCGGCACCAGGCCGGGACGGCGAGCCGCACGAGGGTGGCGCGCCAGCGCTGGGCGAGACGCTGGGTATTGGCCTCGTCCCGCCGCTTGCGGCCGGGGGAGGAGCTGATGTGGTGGCCGATGACGCTGCGCAGAGCGACCGCATTGCGCCGGCCGGCGGCGGTGGCGCGCAGGCAGAGGTCGACGTCCTCGCATCCGTTCACATAGCCCTCGTCGAATCCCCCGAGCTCGCGCCAGAGGGCGGTCGTGAGGAGCATGCAGGCCCCGGTAACGGCCGGGGCCGGGCGGACGGGCCGGAACCGCCGCGCTGCCGACGACGGCCGGATGCGGTCATGCTCCGGCTTGCCCTGGTGATTGAAGAGGATCCCGGCGTGGTCCACCAGGCCCGTCCGCGCGTCGGTCTGCACGTTGCCGACGATTCCGGCCTGCGCCCCCAGGGAGCGGTGCGCGGCGAGCAGGGGCTCGAGCCAGCCGGGGCCCAGGACCAAGTCGTTGTTCAGGAGAGCGAGGTATTCGCCGCGGGCCAGGGTCGCCCCGTGGTTGTTGGCGGCGGCATAGCCGAGGTTGCCGGCATTGAGGACCACGCGGAAGGGCTGCCCCAGCGTGGCCAGCCATTCGCGGGTGCCGTCGGTGCTGCCGTCGTCCACCAGGATGATCTCGTGGGTCAGGCCGGGCGGCAGGGTCGCGCGCAGGCCCGCCACCATGGCCTGGGTCAGGGGCAGGCAATTGAACAGCGCGGTCACCACGCTCAGCCGCGGGGCCGGCGAGAAGCTGGCGGCCAGGGGCGAGAGGCGCGCGAGCATCGGGGCGGGCCCGCTACGGGCGCGGCGCTTCCGCCAGCAGGCGCCGCAGGTACTGGCCGTAGGCCGACTTCCCCAGGCGGGCGATGCCCGCCTCCAGCTGCGCGCGGTCGATCCAGCCCCGGCTCAAGGCGATCTCCTCGGGGCAGGCGATCTTCAGGCCCTGCCGGTGCTCGATGACGGCGACGAACTGGGCGGCCTCCAGCAGCGACTCGTGGGTGCCGGTGTCGAGCCACGCCGTGCCCCGGCCGAGCACCTCGACGTGCAGCTGGCCGCCCTGCAGGTAGAGGCGGTTCAGGTCGGTGATCTCCAGCTCGCCCCGCTTCGAGGGCTTGAGCGCCCGCGCCTTGCGGACGACGTCGCGGTCGTAAAAATAGATCCCCGGGATGGCGAAGTTCGACTTCGGCGCGGCCGGCTTCTCCTCGAGCGAGAGCACGCGGCCGTCGGGCCCGAACTCGACCACGCCGTAGGACGTAGGATCCGCCACGTGGTAGCCGAAGATCGTGGCGCCGGTTTCCCGTGCGGCGGCCCGCTCCAGCGATTTGGCCAGGTCCTGGCCGTAAAACAGGTTGTCGCCGAGGACGAGCGCCGAGGGGGCGTCGCCGATGAAGTCCGCGCCGATCAGGAAGGCCTGGGCCAGGCCCTCGGGATTGGGCTGTTCGGCGTAGCTCAGCTTCAGGCCCATGCCGGACCCGTCGCCCAGGAGCCGGCGGAAGAGCGGCAGGTCCTGCGGGGTCGAGATCACCAGGATCTCCTGGATCCCCGCCTGCATCAGCACCGACAGCGGGTAGTACACCATCGGCTTGTCGTAGATCGGCATGAGCTGCTTGCTCACGGCGATCGTGAGGGGATAGAGCCGCGTGCCCGAGCCGCCGGCGAGGATGATGCCTTTGCGCTGCATGAGTCTTGGCGGCCGGACCTTAGGCGCTTTTTCCGCCGCTGCCGAGCCTTTGTCGCTGGTAGCGGCTGGCGGTGATGTCGTTGCACCAGGCCCGGTTGGCCAGGTACCAGTCGACCGTCTTGGCCAGCCCCGTCTCGAAGGACTCGGCGGGCTTCCAGCCGAGCTCAGCGCCGATCTTGGCGCAGTCGATCGCGTAGCGGCGATCGTGCCCCGGCCGGTCGGCGACATACGTGATCTGCGCGGCGTAGGGCTGGCCGTCCGCCCGCCGGGACCTGGCGTCGAGGAGTGCGCAGATCCGCTGCACGACCTCGAGGTTGGGGCGCTCGTTCAATCCGCCGATGTTGTAGGTCTCGCCGACGCGGCCGCGCTGCAGGACGAGCCAGATCGCGCGGGCATGGTCCTCGACGTAGAGCCAGTCGCGGACCTGCTGGCCGTCGCCGTAGACCGGCAGTGGCTTGCCGTCGAGGGCGTTCAGGATGACGAGCGGGATCAGCTTCTCGGGAAAGTGGTAGGGCCCGTAGTTGTTCGAGCAGTTGGTCGTCAGCGTCGGGAATCCGTACGTGTGCTGGAACGAGCGCACGAGGTGGTCGCTCGCCGCCTTCGAGGCCGCATAGGGGCTATTGGGCGCGAACGGGGTCTCCTCGGTGAAGGCGGGATCCTCCGGGCGGAGGGTGCCGTAGACCTCGTCGGTCGAGACGTGCAGGAAGCGGAAGGCGGCCTTTTTCGCGGCGGGCAGGCTGTTCCAGTGGCGGCGGGCGGCATTGAGCAGCCGGAGGGTGCCGACGACATTGGTCTGGAAGAACGGCTCGGGCGAATCGATCGAGCGGTCGACGTGGGACTCCGCGGCAAAGTTCACCACGGCGTCGATGGCGTGCTCGGCAAAGAGGCGGTCGACCAGCGCCTCGTCGCCGATGTCGCCGTGGACAAAGGCATAGCGGGGATCGCCGGCCAGGTCGGCGAGATTGGCCGGGTTACCGGCATAGGTCAGCTTGTCGAGATTGACGAGCCGGGCGAGGGGAGAGCCTTTTTCCCGCAGGCGCTGGCGGATGAAATTGCTGCCGATGAAGCCGCAGCCGCCGGTGACGAGGACGTTCATTTCTTCTCGGGCACCCAGGTTTTCAGCGCGAGCGCGACCGCCTCGTGGACCTCCGTCAGGTGGATGCCGGTGCGGGCGATCTTGGTGGAGTCGAGGACGCAGTTGGAGCGGGGGGTCTTGGCAGCCTTCTGCATGAACTCATCCTCGTCGCGGAAGAAACTGAATTCCTTCCGGCAGACGCCGCTGGCGCGGATCAGGTCCACGACCTCATGGGTCGTGATCGCCCCGGGGTTGGTCACGTTGTAGGTCCCGAAGGGCACGCGCTTTTCCCAGCAGGCAAAGGTGGCCGCGACGAACTCCTGCAATTCGGAGAGGGCGTTGGCCGCCTCGAGGAGCCGGGAATAGCGCATGAGCTTCGTCAGGTAATTGCGGGGATTCTCGGCATTGTCGAAGGGGATGCGCAGCCGCCAGACGTAGGCCTGGGGCTTGCCTGCCAGCACCTCCTCGCCCAGCGCCTTGCACCCGCTGTAGAACGAGCAGTGGTTGGTCCGGAAGGTGAAGTTGGGCGTGTCCTCCTCGGTGAATCCCCGGCCGTCGGGCCGGACGCCGTTGTAGATGCAGCCGGAGGAGACGTGGCCCCACGGCACCCCCGCGTCCGCGCAGGCGTCGGCGATGAGGCCGGGCAGGACGGCGTTGCCGAACAGGCAGTCGGACTTGTGCAGCTCGCAGGCGTCGACGTTCGGCTTGCCCGTGTACCCGGCGGCATTGATCAGGAACTCCGGCCGGTCGCGCTGCAGCGCCGCCCGCAGGACGGCGGGATCGGTATAGTCCGCCTCGGCGCGCCGCAGGTTGCGGAAGGGGACGCGCTTGCGCGTCAGCAGAGCCTGGTATGCCTGGCCCACGTAGCCGGAGCCTCCGAGAAGGTAGATCATAGGTGGTTACTTCTTTCGATAGTCCCCGCGGCTGAAGTATTTTTCCAGCCAGACGTACATGCAGATGAAGAAATACCGGCTTCCCATTTCCTTGATTTTCAGTTTGGCCACGCCGTGCTTCCGGTTTTGCCAGGAGATCGGGATGACGGTCCAGGTGTAGCCGCGGGCGATCGCCTTGAGGGGGATTTCCACGGTGAGATTGAAGTGGGGGGCGAGGTAGGGCCGGCACCCCTCGATCACCCCCCGGCGATAGGCCTTGAAGGCGTTGGTCGTGTCGTTGAGAGGGATGGCGAACAGGATGCGGATGAAGAGATTGGCCGCCCGATTGACCAGCAGCTTGAGCCGCGGGTAGTCGATCACCCGGCCGCCCTTGACGAAGCGGCTGCCGAACGCGCACTCATAGCCCTGGTTCAGGAGGCGCCAGTAGCGGACCGCGTCGGCCGGTGCGTCCGAGGCGTCGGCCATCACCACCACGACCGCATCTCCCTGGACCTGGTCGAAGCCCCGGACGATCGCCCTGCCGAAGCCATGGGGGCCGGGGCTGCGGACCGGGCGGAGCTGGGGGATTTCCCGCTGGAGCGACTCCAGCACGCCCCAGGTCGAGTCCTGGCTGCCGTCGTCCACGACGACGAACTCGTGCGGGACGCCCTCGCGGGTGAATTCAGCGTGCAGGGCCCGCAAGGTCGACGGGAGCGAGGCCTCCTCGTCGCGGGCGGGAATGACGACGGAGAAGAGCGTGAGGGCCGGGAGGGTTGGGTCCGGGGAGGCCTTCACAAGGGGGCGGAGAGCTCAAGCCAGTCCGGGTGCGCCTCGGCATGGACGGCGATTTCCTCAAGGATGGCCGGCACCGCGGTCTGCGGGCGCCATTGCCACAACCGCGCGGCCTTCGCGCTGTCGAGCACGAGCCAGGGAAGATCGAAGGGGCGGGGAGCGGGGTCGGCGGTGACGGCGTGGGCACCGAGGCGGCCGGCGCACCAGTCGCTCAATTGCCGCAGGGAGGTCGCCGAGGCGGCGCCGCCGCCGAGGTTGGCGACGCGGTCGCTCGCGGCCAGGGCGGGCGCGCCGAACTGCTTCTCCAGCAGCGGCACCAGGTCGCGGGGATGCAGGCAATCCCGCACCTGATGGCCCTTGCCGCCGAAGCCTATGTACTGCAGCGGGCGGCGGCGGAGCCAGCTGTTGATCCAATAGGCGAAGATCCCCTGGTCCGGACGGCCGAACTGCCCGGCGCCGGCCAGCACGCCGCAGCGGTTGATGAAGACCGGCAGGCCGAAGGCCT
>CAZKAH010000023.1:4704-42533 GCA_964550715.1 uncultured Opitutaceae bacterium | reverse complement strand
TGAAGCGAAAAGACGAAGCGAACTGGAAATTGGCGGAGAGGGAGGGATTCGAACCTCTCAGGCCCAACAACCGAAACGCTTCATGGAGCGTGCTTTTGTGTTGTTACGAGTGACTTAGAACAAACAACAAGATAGAACCAATGCTAACGAATTCTATCTAAATAGACGCCACTGGCAAATCCGTGGCAAATATCTTGGAGAAATTGCGAGCGACAAACTTTGACGACTTGGCAATTGGCTCGATTCGATGTTTCCGGACTGCTGCACCTGCTTGGCCGCCCACGCTACGAAAGCCTCGGGCTAAAATCACTGGGCTGATTGGGGAGCGGAACCATCAATCTGGCGTGCGACGACGCACTCGCGCAGATGCACATCGACGCCGAGCTTGATCACCCATCTTCAGCAGCCGTGAAACCGACCGGCGGACGATAATCTGATCAACCCCGCGGGACGGCGGTGCAAAATTAAAGCTCCGTCAGGAGCGTCTCCGTCAGCCAACCAACGGAAGAGCCGGCGGCCCCTTGAGTTTGTAGTTGATTTGTCCGAGTTGAAAAACCGCAAGATTAGTCAAGCGGCCCGTGATGGCGTCTGCTAGCATAGCGGGCAAATGAGCGGCACCCGGCCAAGGCATGAGACAACGTTGAATGATTATCAGCAGCGCATTCTGCGGGTGTTGACGCATATCCAGGAGCACCTGGATGAGGCGCTGGATTTGGAGGAGTTGGCGCAGGTGGCCTGTTTTTCGAGTTTTCATTTTCATCGCATCTTCGCGGCGATGACGGGTGAGACGCTTGCGGACCATGTCCGGCGGCTGCGGTTGGAGCGGGCGGCGATGGAATTGAGGTCGGGCGCGAAGCAGGTGATTCAATTGGCGCTGGACGCGGGTTACGAGGCGCATGAGGCGTTCACGCGGGCGTTCAAGGCGGCCTACGGAGTATCGCCGGCGGAGTTTCGCCGCGCGACGGGTCCCATCGCCATCCGCCCCGCGCCGTCCGGCGTGCATTTTCGGCCGGGAGTTCCTTTGACCACCTTCAACACCAATCACCTCACCACGAAAACCATGAAAGTCATTACCAAGAAAATTAAACCGATGCGCGTGGCTTATTTGCGGCATGTCGGGCCATACGAAGGTGTCGGACAAACGTGGAATGACCTCGTCGCACAGCTATCGGCGGACAAGCAGCTTCGCATGCGTTCGGTGTTTCAATGTATCGGCATTGGGCACGACGATCCATCGGTGACCCCGGCCTCGGAGCTTCGTTTCGATGCGTGCATCACGGTGGATGAAGCAGATGAGCCGAAGAAGCCGGTTGCAGTGCAGACTATCGCCGGCGGCGATTACGCCGTGACGGTGGCGAAGAACTGCCCGACCGGGAAAACCAAGGACTCCTTTCCAAAAGTCAGGGACGCCTACCAGT
Source organism: uncultured Opitutaceae bacterium (assembly GCA_964550715.1). Lineage (GTDB taxonomy): Bacteria > Verrucomicrobiota > Verrucomicrobiia > Opitutales > Opitutaceae > Palsa-1447. Next base: position 41,115 of record CAZKAH010000023.1, on the reverse strand, counting down.
ATCTGTATGGCAAATGGCTCGCGCGGAGTTCCCGGGAGCTGCGGCCGGCACCGGCCTTTATGATGTTCGTGGGTGCCCGGGACACAGCCGCACCCAGGAAACAACGGATGGATATTCATTTCTATATGCCGTTGCAGCCGAAGCGGCCCCTGAATACCGCGGAGCAAATGAACATCGAAGTGACGACGCTGGAACCGCGGCGGGTCGCGTATATGCGGCAGGTGGGGCCGTATGAGGGGGCGTATCGGGGATGGATGGATTTTATGACGAAGCTGAAGCAGGACGGGCTGCCCCGCAGGGATTCGTTGCTCATCGGCGTGCCCCTGGATAATTCGAAGGTCACACCGCCGGAGAAATTACGTTATGACACCTGCGTGACGGTGGATGAGAAGTATGTGCCCACGAAGCCGGTGCGGGTGCAAACGATCGCGGGCGGCGATTATGTGGTGGCGAGGAGTTGTCCGATCCGGGCGCTCGCCAAGGGCTATGAGAAATTGTTCCGCTCATGGCTGCCCAAGAGTGGTCGCAAAGCACGGAAGGCCCCGTCGTTTTTGGTGTCCGTGAATGGTCCGGAGGGGATGCCGACGCCGTTTGGGCTCACGGATATTTATGTGCCATTGGAGGCGGGGAAGTAAGAATCGGTGGAGTATTCCACCATCCGCACTCCGGCATTTCTCTGGCGCCGTTATATATGGTTAGGCGGCATCCCCCACCACCTGTCTGCCCCTATTTGATGAGGCGGTAAAACTGGACGGGTTCTTAGCTTCCCCAATAGCTTCCCCAAAATCTGACAAATCGGGGCCAAAAGTGGGAAAGCCTGTCCAAACCGACACGGCACCAGAGACCGCGGTTATCGTTGATTTCTCCTCTGTAGAGGAAGCTTTGGCCAGCGTTGTCCCGACTTGGGGAAACCTGAAATTGGCGGAGAGGGAGGGATTCGAACCCCCGGTACCTTGCGGCACACCTGATTTCGAGTCAGGCGCATTCGACCACTCTGCCACCTCTCCGGAAGGGGCTCGCGCGGGCGCGAAGGCTTAAAACCGCAGAGTTGGCGGGCTATCGCAAGAATTTTTCGGGCGGGGCGGTCAGTACATGCCTAGCAGAACGTCGATATAAGCCATTGAAATATAGTGGCTTAATGCGACTGACTGCCTGGCTTCGCGCGACGCTACGCCGCGGCCAATTTCCGCCGCTGCGCGGCGGAAATTGGTCGGGGCGACAGGATTCGAACCTGCGACCTCCTGGTCCCAAACCAGGCGCTCTACCAGGCTAAGCTACACCCCGGACAAAAACTCACCCTTCAGGCTATCCGCGCGGCCCGCGGTTCCAAGCCCGTTTTCGAGCGGCGGGAAAGGCGGGGAAAATGCCGAAACCTGTTTGCACTTAAGTTGTTGGTAATCTCTGCTTGCATCGCCCTGCAATCCTCGCTGTGCTGCCTCGTCAATACTCAAAACATGGACACCATTTCTCGCGAAAATAACAGCATGCTCCCGGCGATCGGCGTGGCCGTCGGGGCCGTCGCCCTCCTGCTCGCGGCCTACTCGGCCATCTCCCTTTCCAAGGTCAAGACCCAGGTGACCGCCCATGAGGAGAAGCTCTCCCACCTCGACGACATCGCTTCGCAGGCGAGCGCGGCCTCCTCCAAGGCGGACGCCGCCACGGCGAACCTGAGCAAGCTGCACGACGAGACCCAGACGGCCGTCAACCAGATCGGCGCCACGCTCGGCACGATGCAGGGCCAGATCAACAAGCTCGAGGAGTCCCACAAGGCGGGCCCCGTGGGCAAGGGCGGCTCCCACGCGGGACCGGCGGTCGCGGGACCCGGCGAGTACGTGGTCAAGCCCGGCGACAGCCTGGCCAAGATCGCCCGCGCCAACGGCTGCTCGCTCGCCGACCTCCAGTCGGTCAACTCCGGCGTCGACTCCAAGCATCTCAAGGTCGGCCAGAAGCTGAAGCTGCCCCAGAAGGGCGGCGCGGCGGCGGCCCCCGCCGCTCCGGCGGCGCCGTAGCCCGCCGCCTTCCCGGCGCTCCTTTCGTGCCTCCCCGCCCTCCGGCCGGGAGGCATTTTCATTTTATAGCCAAAAGATGAATACTCCATCCCCCGGCCTGCCCCGGCGCGTGCGGGGCGCGCAGCGCGTGCTCGCGGCCACGCGCATCCTCGAGCTCCGCGAGGTGCGCTACTCCCACCCCGGGCGCGCGGGCGAGCGCGATTACACGGTCATCGCCGTGCCGGACTGGGTCAACGTGGTCGCGCTCACGCCCGACGGGCAGCTCGTCCTCGTCCGGCAGTTCCGCTTCGGCATCGACGACTTCTCCCTCGAGGTCCCGGGCGGCGTGATCGACGCGGGCGAGGATCCCGTGGCCGCGGGCGTGCGGGAGCTGGCCGAGGAGACGGGCTTTGCCGGCGGCCGGGCGCGGCTCCTCGGCAGCGTGCACCCCAATCCCGCGATCCAGGACAACCGCTGCCACCTCGTGCTGGTCGAGGACGCCGTGCGGGCCGTCGCGGTGGACTGGGACCCGGACGAGGAGATCGAAACGACCACGGCCCCCGTCGCCGAGGTCCTGGGCTGGGCGCGCAACGGCCGGATCACGCACAGCCTGGCGCTCTGCGCCCTCTGCCGCTTCGAGGCCTGGTGGCGCGAGTCGGGCCGGCGTTTGACTTAGCGTAACGCGGGAGTTAACTGCGCGTCTCTAGTTTTGCACCCATGAGCCACCCCGCCTTTGCCAACGATCCCGCCGTGCTCGGTTCGGCCGCGCCCGGGATGGTGCCCGGGCCGCTCGAGGCCGAGATCCGGCGGATTTACGCGCGGAGCCCCCTTTATCCCGGCCGCTTTGCCCTCCATTCCGAGCCGCTGCACTGGTCCTGTTACAGCGAGATCCCGGTGCTGGCGAAGCAGGACATCGTCGCGCGGGGGCACCAGGCCTTCTTCGCCGACTACCGCGACGTCGAACGCGGCCTCCAGGAGAAACGCTTTGAATACGAGAGCACCTCGGGGACGACCGCCGGGCCGATGACCGTCATCATGGAGGACGGCTGGTGGCAGGCGCAGACCGAGCGCGCGTACCGGGCCTCGTCGATCCTGCGCGAGTTCGCGGACCGGCCGCACCGCAAGTGCGTCCTCGCGCCGGTGGGCTGCTCGAGCAACCTCTGTCCGTACGAGGACCATCCCTTCCCGCACCGGTATTTTGACGGCACGGTCTACCTGAACCTCACCAGCGACCCGTTCGCCTTTCCCGAGGCCGAGTGGGACCGCATCGTCCTCGAGCTCCAGGCCACGCAACCGGAGCTCCTCGAGGGCGAGCCGACCTACCTGGCGCTGCTGGCGCGCGCCGCCCAGCGCCGGCACGTGCGGGTCCCGAGCATCCGGGCGGTCATCCTGACCTACGGCAAGGCCAGCCGGCAGCACGGCCGGGCCATCGCCGCGGCCTTCCCCGCGCCGCAGGTGGACCTCTACGGCTCGACCGAGGCCGGGTATCTCTTCGTCGGCACCGCCTTCGCGGACGACTCCCAGGTGATCGACGGCAACGCCTTCGTCGAGCTGGCGCCCGGCCGCGCGGACACCGCGCAGATCCTGGTGACGACCCGCGGCCGTGAGGCGATGCCGCTCCTGCGCTACCGGACGGGCGACATGGTCCGGCGGACCGCCGCCGGCTTTCGGGTCCTCGGCCGCGAGAGCGGCCTGTACTTCCGGCCCGACGGCGGGTTGGTCTCGGTCGAGGACGTCGACGCCGCGCTCCCCGCCGCCTTTGCCTGCTGGCACTACGCCCTCGTCCAGACCGGCGAGGCGCGCTGGGATTTCCACTATGTGGCCGACGCGGCCGCGGACCACCGCGAGCTCGAGGCGGCCCTGGCCCGCGGGCTGGGCGGCGAGGCGCGCGTGAGCGCCTTCCGCCGCAAGACGATCGCGCCGGCGACGAGCGGCAAGTTCATGCTGCTCCGGCCGCTGGCCCGCTGATCAGGCGGATTTTGGCTGCCGGCCGCGCCGGCGCAGGGCGAAGACGCCGAGGGCCAGGCCCGCCAGCACCGCGCCATAGACCGCCGGCTCCGGGGTCGGGGCGAAGCTGGAAAACTCCACGCCGTTGACCGCGGCCAGGTCGATGCCGCCGTAGTTGCCGTCGCCCGTGGAGGTGTTGTCGGAGGTGTTGCTCGGATAGTACGTGGTGTTCATGTAGTTCACCAGTTCCGAGCTGATGGTGGCATTGATCGTGATCACGCCCGTGCCGGTGGTGATGACGTCCGACGCCATGATCGAATAGCCGTAGATCTTCGTGCCCGCCGTGATTCCGAGGTTGGCCAGCGTGAGCACCACGCCGCCGACGCCCTGGGAGCTCTCGTCGGTCGTGGCAATCGTCAGGGGCGCGCCGGTCGTCGTCTGGGTGGTGATGTTGTTGTCCTCGGCGCTGAGGTCGTTGCCGGTGTCGTAGCGCTCGACCGTGTAGGTCTGGTTGGAGATGGGATTGCCGGCGGTGTCGTAATTGTTCGCCGTGACGGTGACCAGGTTGCCGCCGTAGGAGGTCGGGTTCCCATTGGTGTCGATGCCCGTGATGATCGCGATCTTGAAGGAATCGTGGTTGGTGGCATTGCCGCGGTCGAAGACGGCGAAGGCCTGGTCGGTCGTGGCGTTTTGGCCGGCGGTGTTCAGGATGAAGTCCAGCCGCTCGACGTCGTCGCTCGACTGGGTGTTGCCGTTGCTGTTCGTGAACAGATTGTCCGAGCCGCGATAGAAATTGTCGCCGAGCAGCACGGTGTTGGCGTTGGTGGCGTCGGACGCGAGGTACTGGAGGCTCGTGCCGGTGCCGGTCGAGGCATACCAGATCGACAGCTCGTTTGGCGCGTAGGTGTCTTTGGTGGGATCGCGCTGGATCAGGGCGGTCTGCGCGCTGCCGCTGTAGTAGTACCGGATGCCGCTGGTCGTCTGGAAATTGAGCAGCATCTCGTCGTTGTTGTCGTACGTCGCCGTCTGGCCGTCGGCGGTCACCTGCGTCGAGGTGCCGGTGGTCCAGGTGAGCCCCACGGAGGCGATGGCCGTCTGGGCGGAAACGCGCGATCCGAGGAGTCCGGCCAGTCCGGCCGCGGCCAGAAGGCGGCAGCAGGGGACCAGGCAGGCACGGGGGAACGTGAGCTTCACATTGATACCATCGTCCTGTTGAGGGGGCTTATCCAGAGGAAAAGGGCTACGCAGTATTACGCACCCTTATCGCCGCCCGGGGCGAATCCCCGACCGCTGGCCCAGCCGCGATTGCGCCGCATGCTGCGGGATTGGGTGCGGGCCCTTGCCGGGCGAAGGCGATTGCGGGGTCGATGCCCTAGGATGGGTAAAACTACTTGCTGGTAACTTGTTGCAAAATTTTTCCGCTTCCACATTGAGAAGATGATGCCCCGGTTCCACTTACCTTGGTCGCGTTTCCCCGACCTGGGGGACCCCGACGAGAAGGCCAAGGGCTCGCCGATCCGCTGGCGCCTGTGGCTGGGCATCGCCGCGGGCGTGCTGGCGATCGTGGTGGTGGCCGCGGTCTGGCTCGCGCCGAAGTTCGAACGGCAGCTGGCGGAGAGGTCGCTGCGGCAGGCGCAGGAGATGCTGCGCGTGCAGGACTATCGCCGCGCCCAGCTCATGCTCGAGCAGGCGGTGCAGACCAACCCGGGCGACACGGAGTCGCGCCGGCAGCTGGCCCGATTTTACGAGGACATCGGCTCGCCCCGCGCCCTGCCGACCTGGCGGGAACTGGTCCGGCTGACGCCGGGCGACGACACGAACCAGATCGGGCTCGCCCTCTGCGCCCTGCGGCTCGACGACCTGGCGACCGCGCGGGACGCCGCGGCGGTCGTTTCCCGCGTCGGGCAGGCCACGGTGGAGTATCACCGGCTGGCGGCCGGGATCGCGCTCCGGGCCGGCAACCGGGTCGTCCTCGACCGCGAGGTCACGGAGCTCGCCACCCTCGAGCCGGACAATGCCCGCGCGCAGTTCAATTACGCCGCGATCGAGCTGGCGAGCGCCCAGCCGTCGGTGGCGGAGGCGGCCCGCCGGGAGCTCCTGACCCTCGCCCGCGGCAAGGTGCTCCGCATTCGCGCCACCCTGGAATTGATGCGCGACGCCGGCCGCGACGCCGCCGCCTATCCGGTGCTGGCCGAGCAGGTCCTGCCGCCGCGCGGCGGGCTGCCCTCCTACATGACGTGGGCCATGGTCCCGCGGGGCTTCTTCGACCTCATCGTCTACATGCAGGGCCAGCCGAACCCGGAGCCGGAGGACGCCGCGATCCTGGCGGATTGGCTCCGCCGCCAGGGCCTGGCGGCGGAGACGGCCTTCTGGCTGGGCACCCTCGAACCCGCGACCCAGAACGATCCGCAGGTCCTGGCGGTGCGCGCGAGCTGCTTTGCGCAGATCCACGACTGGCGCGGCCTGGCGGCCGCGCTGCGCCAGGGGGCCTGGGGCCGCATGTCCGACGACCTGGTCAACCTGGCCATGGCGTCGCGGCTGCAGGGGGAGCGCCGCCAGCCCGACCACGCGCGTGACAGCTGGAACGACGCGTTGGACCTGGCCGGCAATTCGTTCGAGACGCTGCGCGCGATGCTCCGCCTGTCCGAGGAGATGGGCTGGCCCGCGCAAACCGAGGCGACGCTCCAGCGGATCATCAAGGTCAATCCGCGGACGCCGGCCGCCTGGCAGGCGCTGGCGGCGATTGCCGTCGGCGCGGGCGCGACCGAGCGGCTCTTCGAGATCGACAGCGCCTGGGTCAAGGCCGATCCGGGCCAGCCGGCGGCCCTGGCGAGCCGGGCGTGGGTGGCCGCCCTCCTGGGGCGGTCCACGACGTCCGACGCCGACGACCGGAACCTGTCGGCGCCCGCCTTCGCGGCGGCGCGCGCGCTGAAGCTGCGCGGCGCCGACCGGGGCGCGGAGGCCCTGGCCCTCCTCGACGGCCTTCCCGCCGCCGCGAAGGATGACCGCCATGTGGCACTCGTCCGCGGACTCCTCCTGGCCGACCGCGGCCAGCGCCCCGAAAGCGAGCAGGCCCTGGGCGCAGCCGCCTCCGGTCCGCTCCTGCCGGAGGAAAGCCTGCTGATGCAAGCCGCCCACGCGAAGAACCGCGCGCAGTAAGCGGGCGGGGATGAGTAATTTATGGGGTTAGGCTCACTAATAAGGAAGGGGAGGGACCTCGGCCCGCTTTACTTCGCCGGCAGGCGGCCTGAGCCTGCCGCACCCTCTCCCTCCACCGCCTTGCGATGAACCTAGCCGGCAGACTGTTCCGCACCACAATCGGCCGCAAATTGCTCGTGGCCGTGACGGGGTTGGTGCTGATCGCCTTCGTCATCGGCCACCTGGTCGGCAACCTGCAGGTCTTCGAGGATCCGGACCGGATCAACGGCTACGCCCATTTCCTCCAGGGCTTGGGGCCGCTGCTCTGGATCGAGCGGATCGGTCTCCTGGCCTGCGTGGCCATCCATATCTGGGCGGCGACGATGCTCGCCCTGGCCGACCGGCATGCGCGCGGCGACCAGGGGTACAAGGTGAACACCTGGCTGCAGGCCACCCTGGCTTCGAGGTACATGCGCTGGACGGGCTGTGTGGTGCTCGCGTTCATCCTTTACCACCTCGCGCAGTTCACCGTCGGCTCGGCGCAGCCGGCCACCTTCAAGGCCAACCTGCCGGCTTACACCATGGCGGGCGACTATCACGTGATGGGATTCGTGACGGTGCGGGCCGGCACGCAGGTCCTGGACGTGCGCCGGATGGTCATCCTCGGCTTCCAGAACCGGCTGGTGGCGGGGTTCTACATCTTTGCCGTCGGCCTGCTCTCCCTGCACCTCCTGCATGGCGCGGAGAGCCTCTTTCAGACGCTGGGCTGGCGCAACGGGACCTGGTCGCGCGGGCTGCGGGCGGCCGTGACCCTCGGGTGCCTGGCCTATTTCCTCGGCAACCTCGCCATTCCGGGCGCGGTGCTCGCCGGCGTCCTCACGCCCTGACGCCATGGCCCAGCTCGATCCCAAGGCCCCCGAGGGCCCCCTGGCCGAGAAATGGCGCCGCCACAAGGCGGCCATCCGGCTGGTCAACCCGGCGAACAAGCGGAAGTACGAGATCATCGTCGTCGGCGCGGGCCTGGCGGGCGCCTCGGCCGCGTCCTCGCTGGCCGAGCTCGGCTACAAGGTGAAGAGCTTCGTCTTCCACGACAGCCCCCGCCGCGCCCACTCGATCGCCGCGCAGGGCGGCATCAACGCCGCCAAGAACTACCAGAACGACGGCGACAGCGTCCACCGGCTCTTCTACGACACGATCAAGGGCGGCGACTACCGCTCCCGCGAGTCCAACGTCCACCGCCTGGCCGAGGTCTCGGTCGACATCATCGACCAGTGCGTCGCCCAGGGCGTCCCCTTTGCGCGCGAATACGGCGGGCTGCTGGCCAACCGGTCCTTCGGCGGAGCGCAGGTCTCGCGCACCTTCTACGCCCGCGGCCAGACCGGCCAGCAGCTGCTCCTCGGCGCCTATTCCGCCCTCTCGCGCCAGGTCGCGGCCGGCGGCGTGCAGCTCTTCACCGAGACGGAGATGCTCGACCTGGTGGTGGTCGACGGCCACGCCAAGGGCATCGTCGTCCGGAACCTCGTGACCGGCGAGATCGTCCGCCACGCGGCCGACGCGGTCATCCTCGCGACCGGGGGCTACGGCAACGTCTTCAACCTGACCACCTACGCCCGCGGCTCGAACGCGACCGCGATCTGGCGCGCCTACCGCCGGGGCGCCTGCTTCGCCAACCCCTGCTACACCCAGATCCACCCGACGTGCATCCCGGTGAGCGGCGACTACCAGTCGAAGCTCACGCTGATGTCCGAGTCGCTGCGCAACGACGGCCGCATCTGGGTGCCGAAGAAGAAGGAGGATTGCCGGAAGGACCCCGCGACGATCGCCGAGGCCGACCGCGACTATTACCTGGAGCGCATCTACCCGAGCTTCGGCAACCTCTGCCCGCGCGACGTTGCCTCCCGCGCGGCCAAGCGGATGTGCGACGAGGGGCGGGGAGTGGGGGAGACCGGCCTGAGCGTCTACCTGGATTTCGCCGACGCCATCAGGCGGCTGGGCGAGCCCGCCGTCCGCGAGCGCTACGGCAACCTCTTCGACATCTACCACGAGATCACGGCGGAGAACGCCTACCGCACGCCGATGCGGATCTACCCGGCGGTGCACTACACCATGGGCGGCCTGTGGGTGGACTACAACCTGATGTCCAATGTGCCGGGGCTCTTCGTCCTCGGGGAGGCCAATTTCGCGGACCAGGGCGCCAACCGCCTCGGCGCCTCGGCCCTGATGCAGGGGCTGGCGGACGGCTACTTCGTCATTCCCTACACGGTCGGCGACTACCTCGCGACGCAGAAGCCCGAGTCGCGCCCGTCGCCGGACGGCCCCGCCTTCCGGCAGGCCGAGGAGAACGTCCGCGCGGTGACCGCGCGGCTCCTCGCGCTCAAGGGCCGGGAGCCGGTGAGCCATTTCCACAAGCGGCTGGGGCACATCCTGTGGCAGCACTGCGGCATGGCGCGCAACCGCGCGGGCCTCGAGCAGGCGCTGCGGGAGATCCCGGCGCTGCGCGAGGAATTCTGGCGCGACGTCAACGTGCCCGGCTCCGGCGACACCCTGAACCAGTCGCTCGAGCGCGCGGGCCGGGTGGCCGATTTCCTCGAGCTCGGCGAGCTGATGTGCCGCGACGCCCTGGCGCGCGAGGAGAGCTGCGGCGGCCATTTCCGCGAGGAGCACCAGTATCCCGACGGCGAGTGCAAGCGCGACGATGCGAACTTCGCCCATGTCGCCGCCTGGGAATTCCAGGGCGAGGGCCGGGCGCCCTTGCGCAATGTCGAGCCGCTCGTCTACGAATCCGTCAAGATGAGCGTGAGGAACTACAAATGAGCGACGGCGCGACCCCCAACCTCAACGTGACCCTGCGCGTCTGGCGCCAGGCCGGCCCGGGGCAGCCCGGCCGGTTCGTCGACTATCCCGCGCGGGACCTGTCCCCGCACATGTCGTTCCTCGAGATGCTCGACGTGGTGAACGACGGGCTGACCCTCCGGGGGGAGGAGCCGATCGCCTTTGCCCACGACTGCCGCGAGGGCATCTGCGGCACCTGCTCGCTGATGATCAACGGCAAGCCCCACGGCCCGAACCGGGGCGTCGCGAGCTGCCAGACCTACCTCCGCAGCTTCCGGGATGGCGACGTCATCGTGGTCGAGCCCTTCCGCGCCCGGTCTTTTCCCGTCGTCAAGGACCTGGTCACCAACCGGAGCGCGTTCGACCGCATCCAGCAGGCCGGCGGCTTCATCACTGCCCGGACCGGCTCGGCGCCGGAGGCCAACGCGCTGCCGGTGCCGAAGGGCGACGCCGACCTGGCGATGGACGCGGCGCAGTGCATCGGCTGCGGCGCCTGCGTCGCCGCCTGCAAGAACGCCAGCGCCATGCTCTTCGTCGCCGCCAAGGTCTCGCACCTCGGGCTCCTGCCTCAGGGGCAGGCCGAGCGGGACCGCCGCGTCCTGGCGATGGTCGAGACGATGGACGGCGAGGGCTTCGGCGGGTGCGTCAACCAGTACGAGTGCAGCGCGGCCTGCCCCAAGCTGATCTCGCACGATTTCATCGCGCGGCTGAACCGCGACTACCGGCTGGCGACCTTCCGCGCCGCCTTCCAGCCGGCGCCGAACGAGGAAGCCGGCGGGACCTGATCCCCCTGATCTAGAACGCCGACAGCGCCTTGGCGCTCTCGAGGACGAACCAGGCGCCGCCCAGGGCGACGGCCACGATCAGGGCGTGCTTGGCCAGCCGGCGGCCGCGCAGGACCGCGTCCTGCACGTGGGTGTCGACCGTCCGGCGGTTGTTCTGGACGAGGAAGCTGACAAAGCGCGGGTCGCGGAAACGGCCGCGGCGGTCGCGCGCCATCCCCAGCCGCACGGCGGGGACATGCCAGAGTCGTTTCAGCACGCGCCACATGCCCCCAACCTCGAATTTTTTGGTCGTTTTTTCAAGGAGAAAGTGGAGGCTACCGTCCCCCTTTCATGCATCATTTCCGCTACGCCGGGCAGAACCTTCACTGCGAGGCCGTCGACCTCGCGGAGGTCGCGCGCCTGTATGGCACGCCCACCTACGTCTACAGCGCGGCGACGATGGCGGACAACTACACGCGGCTCGCGCGCAGCCTGGCGCCGCTCGACGCCCGGATCTGCTTCGCGGCCAAGGCCAACTCCGCCCTGGCCGTCCTCCGCCACTTCTCGAACCTCGGGGCGGCCTTCGACCTCGTGAGCGGCGGCGAGATCGCCCGGGTCCAGGCGGCCGGCGGGAACGTCCGCTCCAGCGTCTTCGCCGGCATCGGCAAGACCGAGGCGGAGCTGGAGCTCGCGCTCCGGCAGGGGATCTTCTCCTTCCATGTCGAGAGCGAGCCCGAGCTCGCCCGGATCAACCACGTCGCCGGGCGGCTGGGCGTGAAGGCGGCCATCGCCATCCGGGTCAACCCGGACGTGGACGCGCACACCCACGCGAAGATCACCACCGGCAAGAGCACCAACAAGTTCGGCGTTCCGCTCGCGGCCGCGCCCGCGGCCTACGAGGCCGCGGCCAAGATGAAGCACATCGAGGTCCGCGGCGTGCAGATGCACATCGGCTCCCAGCTCACCGCCGCCGCCCCGTTCATCGAGGCGGTCGAGAAGGTCGGCGCCCTGGCGGCCGACCTCAAGCTGCGGCACGGCATCCAGTATTTCTCAATCGGCGGCGGAATCGGCATCGTTTACCGCGACGCCCTGGCCAGCGGCGCGGCCGCGTGGTGGGAAGCCCAGCCGCCCGACCAGCGCCCGCTCACGCCCGAGGCCTATGGCGCCGCGCTGGTGCCGCTCCTGCAGCCCCTCGGCCTGAAGATCCTCCTCGAGCCCGGCCGCTACCTCGTGGGCAACGCCGGCGTCCTCCTCTCCCGGGTGGAGCACCTGAAGCGCGGCGCCGCCAAGAACTTCCTGATCGTCGACGCGGCCATGAACGACCTGGTCCGCCCGGCCATGTACGACGCCTACCATGAGATCGTGCCCGTGCACCGGGACACGACCCGGCGGGCGCTCGTGGCCGACGTCGTGGGCCCGATCTGCGAGACCGGCGATTGCTTTGCGCACGACCGCCAGCTGCAGGAGGTGGGCGAGGGCGAGTTCGTCGCCCTGATGAGCGCCGGCGCCTATGGCCGGGTCATGGCCAGCCGCTATAACACCCGGGCCCTGCCGGCCGAGGTCCTCGTGCAGGGCAGCGCCTTTGAGCTGGTGACAGCCCGCGAGACCTTCGACCAGATGATCGCGGGCGAGAAGGTCCCGGCTTTCCTGAAATAGGCTGGCGGCGGGGCGGGTTTGCCCTAGGATTTCCCCATGAACTTCGCGGTGGTAGGAGCCGGAGCCTGGGGGACGGCTTTCGCGCTGCATCTGGCGCGGCTGGGCGGGAACGTGGCCCTGGCGCCGCGCCGGGCGGATCACGCCGCCGGGCTTGCGGCCCTCCGCGAGAACACCGACTACCTGCCGGGCATCGCCCTGGTGCCGGAGCTCCGGATCACCGCCAGCCTGGCGACTGCGCTGGACGGGGTCGACGTCATCTTCCTGGCCTGCCCGGCCCAGGCGCTGCGCGAGACCTGCGGCCGCGTGCTGGCCGCCCTGCCGCCGGGAGCCGGCCCCGCGCGCGTCGTGAGCCTGGCCAAGGGGCTGGAGCTGGGCACGCACCTGCGGCCCACCCAGGTCATCGCGGCCGCGCTGCCCCGCGCCCTCGTCGGCAGCCTGACCGGCCCGACCAATGCCGCGGAGGTCGCGCGCGGCCTCCCGGCGGCGATGGTCCTCGCCTCGGCGAACCCGGGCGGCCTCGGCGCCGAGGTGCAGGCGGCCATCAGCAGCACCACCCTGCGCGTGTACACGACCGACGACCTGGCCGGCGTCGAATACGGCGGCGCGCTGAAGAACATCTACGCCATCGCCGCCGGCTGCGCCGAGGGCCTGGGCCTGGGCGACAACGCGCGCGCGGCCCTGCTGACGCGGGCTCTGACCGAGATGGTGCGCGTGGGCGCCGCGCTGGGCGCGCGGCCCGAGACCTTCTACGGGCTGAGCGGATTTGGCGACCTGGTCGCGACCTGCCACGGCGGCTGGAGCCGCAACCGCGAATTCGGCCAGCTGATCGGGGAGGGCGCCTCGGCGGCGGAGCTGATCGCCCGCCGGAAGACGGTGGTCGAGGGCTATGAGACGACCAAATCCTTTGCCGGCCTCTGCGCGGAGAAAGAGCTCGACGCGCCGATCCTCCGCGAGGTCCATGCGGTCCTCTTTGCCGACAAGCGTCCCGCCGACGCCCTCGCCGCGCTGATGACGCGGGGGCTCAAGCAGGAGACGGTCGTGCCGGCCGACGCCTCGTCCGGCTGAGGCCCTGGCCGGCCTGCCCCCTTTCCTCCCACCCCTACCTCATGCCGAATTCCAGCGACCTCGACAAAAAACACCGCCTCGTCATCACCGCCTCCGCCCTCGGCACCGTCTTCGAGTGGTACGACTTCTACATCTACGGCACCCTGGCCATCTTCTTCGGCAAGCTGTTCTTCCCGCCCGGCAATGATACGGCGGCCTATCTCTCGAGCCTGGCCCTGTTCGGCGTCGGCTTCTCGGTCCGGCCGTTCGGGGCGCTGGTCTTCGGCCGGGTGGGGGACCTGATCGGCCGCAAGTACACCTTTCTCGTCACGATCGTCGTGATGGGCCTGTCCACGGCGCTGATCGGACTCCTGCCGCGGTATTCCGCGATCGGGTTCTGGGCCCCCGTCATCCTCGTCCTCCTGCGCCTGGCCCAGGGGCTGGCCCTCGGGGGCGAGTACGGCGGGGCGGCCACCTATGTCGCCGAGCACGCCCCGATGGGCCGCCGCGGCCTCTTCACCAGCTGGATCCAGATCACGGCCACCGTCGGGTTCTTCCTCTCGCTCGTCGTCATCCTTTCGCTCCGCTATTTCATGTCGGGGCCGGCTTTCGCCGACTGGGGCTGGCGGGTGCCGTTCCTCCTCTCCTTCATCCTCCTGGCAATTTCCATCTACATCCGGCTCAAGCTCGCCGAATCCCCCGTCTATGCGGAGATGAAGGCCCAGGGCAAGGGCTCCAAGGCGCCGCTCCGGGAGAGCTTCGCCCACTGGGCGAACGCCCGGGTGGTGCTTTGCGCCCTCTTCGGCGCCACGATGGGCCAGGGCGTCGTCTGGTATGCCGGGCAGTTTTACGCGCTCAATTTCCTGAGCGCCACGCTCAAGCTCGATTACAAGATCACCTACATGGTGATTGGCGCGGCCCTGGTGATCGGCACTCCCTTTTTCATTCTCTTTGGCTCCCTGTCCGATCGCATCGGCCGCAAGCCCATCATTCTCACGGGCTTCCTCCTGACCATCCTCACCTACCAGCCGATCTTCCACGGCATCGCGCGGGCGGCGAATCCCGCCCTGGTCGCCGCGATGGAGCGAAACCCCGTGGTCCTGGCCACCGCCGACTTTCACGGCCGGCCCGCCCTGGTCGCCGAGGCCCTGAAGGATGCGGCGTGGAAGATCATCCGGCCCAGCCGGCTGGCGAGCGACACGGACCGCGCCCGCAATTTCCTCAACAACCGCGGGGTCCCCTTCACGCTTGCGCCGGAGGTTGGCGACGCGCCGCTTTCCCTCCTGGTAGGGGGCGCAAGGGTCACCGGCTTCAACGAGAAGGCCTACGCTGCCGCCCTGGCCCCGGCCGACTATCCCCTTTTGGCCGACCCCGCGGGCATCAATTACCCCGTCCTGATCGCCCTCCTCACGGTGCTGATCATCTACGTGACGCTGGTCTACGGGCCGATCGCCGCCTTCCTCGTCGAGCTCTTCCCGACCCGGATCCGCTACACCTCGATGTCGCTCCCCTATCACATCGGCAATGGCTGGTTCGGAGGCTTCCTCCCGCTGATCGCCGCGTCGATCGTCGTCTTCACGGGCAACATCTACGCCGGGCTCTGGTATCCCATCGGCATCGCCGCGCTTTCCCTCGTCATCGGATTCTTCGTCCTGCCCGAAACGAAGGACCGGTCCCTCCATGACTGAAGGGAAGGGGGCTGCTTTCGGGCGGCGCCTGACAGGGCGCGATGCAATGCAAGCGCTTGCGGTTAAAGGCTTGGATAGTTATACTTAACCTGCTTTCTCACGACTATGGCGATGCGTGCCGTTATCATCGAGGACGAGGCCGTTTTCCGGCAAATGCTGGCGATGGCGCTTGGACGCGTCCGCGGCCTGCAGGTCGCCGGCTCGTTCGGCGAGGGCAAGGCCGGCCTCGACTTCTGCCTGCGGACGAAGCCCAACCTCCTCGTCGTCGACCTTTATCTCCCGGGCATGCACGGCCTCGAGGTGATCAAGTCGGTCCGCCTCAACCTGCCGGACACGCGCGTCCTCGTCCTGACGGGCCATCCGGACGGCGACCTCCCGGCCCGCCTGATCGCGCAGGGCGTGCACGGCTTCGTGGACAAGAACGCCCCGATCAACTACGTCCTGCAGGCGGTCGAGTCGGTCATGAGCGGCGGCATGTTTTTCGCGGCGCACATTCCCCCGACGGTTTCCGCGGACGCGAAGGCGACGCCCCGGGTGCCCCCGGGCGTGAAGACCGGCCCCCAGACGCCGTCGCTGGAGGCGATCCAGATGCTTTCCAGCCGCGAGATCGAGGTGGTGCGCCTGGTGGCCGAGGGCTTCTCCTCCAAGGAGATCGCCACGCGCCTGGACCTGAGCGTGCGGACGGTGGAGAAGCACCGCGCCAACATCATGGACAAGGTCGGCGTCCACGAGGTCGCGAGCCTGGTCCGCTGGTGCGTGCAGTCGGGGATCGTGAAGCCGAAATAGCCCCGCTAGGCGGCGGCGAAGGCCCGGAGGCCGTCTGCCTGCAGCTCGAAGTCGCGGTTGATGCCCTCGAGGTCCTCGGGCTCGATCCGGGCGCCGGGATCGGCCAGGCGGGTTTCCAGCCCGGCGGCGCGCTCCGCCAGGGCCTCGAGCCCCATGTGCTGGGCGCTGCTTTTCAGGCTGTGCGCCGCCATGTAGCAGGCCCGCTGGTCGCCCCGGGACATCGTCTCCTGCAGGGTGGGAAACTCGGCCAGGAAAATGCGCACCAGCTCGCGCGCGTCCTCTTCGCTCAGGGCGGAGGCCAGGTGCGCGAGGGTGGGGTTGGGGGGAGGTGACATCTGGCGGCGCGGCGGCTCAGCGTGGGGGGCTGCCCGGCAGCGGGGCCAGCAGGGCCAGGCGGGTCCGAAGGCGGGCATTTTCGGCGGCCAGGTCGGCGACCTGGTCCTGCAGCTGGCGGATCCGCTCGCGCAGGGGCGCCGTCTCGTCCTTGAGCTTGCCGGCGGCGTCATCGAGCAGGGAATAGCTGTGGAGCGCGGTCGCGAGCTTGTCCTGGGCGTCCGCCAGCTGCTGCTTGAGCTCGGCGACGCTGGGCTCGGCGGGAGCGCTGGCGGCGGGAGGGGGCGGGGCGTCGGCCAGGAGGGCCGGCGCGGCGAGCGCAAAAAACTGCGGGAGAAGGCAAAGCGAGAGACGGCGCTTCATCCGGGAACGATACGATCTCCCCCCGATGTTACAATCGCAACCGAACGCGGGGTCTACGTAGTCTCCTCTACGTCGGCTCGGCCCAGCCCTTGGCCCGGTCGACCGCCCGGCGCCATTCGGCCTGCATCCGGCGCGCGGCTCCGGCGGGGCCCCGGGGCCGGAAGGTCCGGCCGGCCTGCCAGAGCGCGGCGATTTCCTCGCGATTTTTCCAATAGCCGACCGCGAGCCCGGCGAGGTAAGCGGCGCCCAGCGCCGTGGTTTCAGTGGTGCGCGGGCGCACGACGGGCGCGCGCAGGAGGTCGCTCTGGAGCTGCATCAGGCCGTTGTTGACGCTGGCGCCCCCGTCCACGCGCAACTCATGCAGCCGGGAACCGGTGTCGGCCCGCATGGCGCCGATCAGGTCGGCGCTCTGGAAGGCGATGCTCTCGAGGGCGGCGCGCGCGAGGTGCGCGGCCGTTGTGCCGCGGCTGAGGCCGACGATCACGCCCCGCGCCGAGGGGTCCCAGTGCGGCGCGCCCAGGCCGGCGAAGGCCGGGACGAGATACACGCCCCCGTTGTCGGGCGCGCGGGCGGCCAGCGCCTCGATGTCCGAGGAGCGGGCGATGAGCCCAAGACCGTCGCGCAGCCATTGCACGACCGCCCCGCCGATGAAGACACTGCCCTCGAGCGCATATTCGAGCGGCCCCTTCGCCCCGATCCGCCAGGCGACGGTCGTCAGGAGATTGTGCCGCGAGGCCACGGGCTTCCGTCCCGTGTGGAGGAGGAGAAAGCAGCCGGTACCGTAGGTGTTCTTGGCCAGGCCCGGCCGGAAGCAGGCCTGGCCGAAAAGGGCCGCCTGCTGGTCGCCGGCCATGCCGCCGATCGGCACGCCGCGCAGGGCGGGGATCGCGGTGGCCTCCCCGCAGACCTCGCTGCTCGCCCGCACCTCCGGAAGGACCTCGCGGGGAATCCGCAGGAGCCGGAGCAGCTCGTCGTCCCACGCGCCAGTCCGCAGGTCGAGAAGGAGCGTGCGCGAGGCGTTGGAGACGTCGGTGGCGTGCACCCGGCCGCCGGTCAGCTGCCAGAGGAGCCAGGTGTCCACTGTCCCGAACGCCAGCTCGCCCCGGCCCGCCCGCCGGCGGGCGCCGGGAATCGTGTCGAGGAGCCAGGCGAGCTTGGTGCCGCTGAAATACGGATCGAGGAGCAGGCCGGTCCGCCGGCGAAAAAGCGGCTCGAGCCCGTCCGCCTTGAGCCGGGCGCAGGCCGCGGCCGTGCGCCGGTCCTGCCAGACAATGGCCCGGTGCAGGGGCCGGCCGGTGGCACGCTCCCAGACGAGGGTGGTCTCCCGCTGGTTTGTGAGGCCGATGGCCGCAAGGTTGTCGCCGGTGAGATTGGCCTCGGCCACCGCGGCCAGCGCGACCCGCCGGGTCGTCTCCCAAAGGTCGGCGGCGTCATGCTCCACCCAGCCCGGCCGCGGGAAGTGCTGCGGGAATTCCTGCTGGGCCGTGGCGCGCGCGCGGCCGCGCGCGTCGAAGACGATCGCCCGCGACGAAGTGGTCCCCTGGTCGAGGGCGAGGATGAACCGGCTCATGCCGAAAACAGTCCTCTGCCCGCTTTTTGCCGTTAACAAGCCCGGATTTTCGGCCTTAATGGCCCCGCATGTCGGACCTGAAGGCATCCGGGCGGATCCGGTGGATGGCGGGAAGCATCGCCGGCGCGGCGATCCTCGCCTACGGGAACAGCTGGAACGGCGCCTTCGTCCTCGATGACCAGCAGGCGATCCTCGAGAACGCCAGCCTGCGGCATCTCTGGCCGATCTGGGGCCCCCTGCACGCGACCACCCTCAATTCGACGGCGAACGGACGGCCGCTGCTCAACCTGTCGCTGGCGCTCAACACTGCCGTCAGCGGCGCGCAGCCCTGGAGCTATCACGCGGCCAACCTGCTGATCCATGTCTTGGCGGGGCTCGTCCTGTTCGGGCTCGCGCGGCGGACGCTGGTGCGCTGCGGATTCGGGGAAAATGCGGCCATACCCGCTTGGGCGATCGCGCTGCTCTGGACCGTGCATCCTTTGCAGACGGAATCGGTCACCTATGTGGTCCAGCGGGCCGAGTCACTGATGGGGCTGTTCTACCTGCTGACGCTCTACTGCTTTGTCCGGCAGGCCGACGAGGAGCACCAGCCCGCCTGGGGCTGGCTGTGCACGGGGGCCTGCCTTGCGGGCATGGCAGTCAAGGAGGACATGGTTTCGGCGCCGATCATTCTATTCCTCTATGATCGCACATTCGTCAGCGGCAGTTTTCGCGAGGCCTGGCGCCGGCATGGCCGGCTTCTGGGAGGTCTGGCCGCCACATGGATCCTCCTCGGGGCGCTCGTGGTTGGGGGTGGGGGCAACCGCGGCGGAACCATCGGGTTCGGGATTGAGACTCCGTGGTGGAGCTACCTGGCGACCCAATTCCAGGCGGTTTGCACCTATCTCCGGCTGTCCTTCTGGCCATATCCGCTCGTCTTCGACTATGGGGTCGTCGGGATTCCGCCACTCCCGATCCTGCTGCCGGAGGCCGCGCTGGGTTTCGGCCTGCTGGGGGCGACGCTCTGGGGTCTGTGGCGCCGGACCGCCGGGGGTTTTCTTGGGGCCTGGTTTTTTCTCCTGCTCGCGCCCACGTCGCTGGTCCCGGGCACGACGCAAATGATCGTCGAGCATCGGATGTACCTGCCGCTGGCGGCGGTGCTCGCGCTTGGCGTGACCCTCGTCCGGCGGGCGTGGGGGCGGGACGGGCGGATTTTCGTCGGGCTCACCCTGGTCCTCGCCGTGGCGGCCGGCGCCCTGACGGCTCGGCGCAACCGCGACTACCGGACCGCCGTCGCCCTCTGGTCCGATACGGTGGCGAAGCGCCCCGCTTCGGCGCGCGTCCATGCCAGCCTGGCCGGCGCCCTGCTGGCGGCCGGCCGGCCGTCGGAGGCGCTGCCGGAGTTCGAGGAGGCGGCGCGGCTCGATCCGGGCGACGTCCAGGCCCTCGACAGCGAGGCGGCCGCGCTCGACCAATTGCACCGGCCGGCCGAGGCCGTCGCCACGTACGAGCGGGCGCTGCGGCTCCGGCCCGAGTTTTCCCGGGCGCACAATGACCTCGGGGTCGTCCTCGCCGAACAGGGACGCTTGCCGGAGGCGATTGCGCACTACGAGTTTGTCCTGCGGCTCCAGCCCGGGAATCCCGCGGCCCACTTCAACCTCGGCAACGCCCTGCTGCGCCAGGGCCGGAACCCCGCGGCGGCCGCCGAATTCGCCGCGGCTCTCCGCTATGCTCCGGACTATGCCGAGGCCGCCTGCAACCTCGGCCAGGCCCTGGCGGCCATGGATCGGATGCCGGAAGCCGTCGCCAGCTACGAGCAGGCCCTCCGCCTGCAGTCGGATTTTCCCGAGTGCCGCTACAACCTGGGCAACGCCCGGATGCGGCTCGGGGAGATCGCCGGCGCGATTGCCGAATACCAGGCGGCGCTGCGGCTCCGCCCAGCCTACGCCGCGGCCGAGTCCAATCTCGGCATCGCCCTCTTTTCCACAGGGGACGCCGCCGGCGCCATGCTCCACTATGCCGCGGCGCTCCGGTGCGATCCCGGATACGCCGCCGCCGAATACAATTGGGGCAACGCCCTGGCGCAGGCGGGCCGGATGCCGGAGGCGATTGCCCACTATGAGGCGGCACTGCGGCTCGATCCCGGCCAGGCGGAGGCCGAAGCCAACCTGGGCAACGCGCTCTTCCAGACGGGCCGGATCGCAGCCGCCCTCGGGCACTACCAGGCGGCGCTGCGGATCCGGCCGGACAATCCGCGGGTGCGCTACAACCTGGGAAACGCCCTGCTGCAATCCGGCCGGGCGGCCGAGGCGGCGGAGCAGTACGCCGCGGCCCTGCGCCTGAAGCCTGACTTTGCGGAGGCGAGGGCCATGCTGGCCCGCCTGCAACCGTGAGCCCGCACCCCCTGACGCCCCCGACATCCGAGCCGGCCCCCTTCCGGTTCGCGGGACTCGCGCTCGTCCTCGCGGTGGTGGCGGCCTACGCCAACAGCCTGTCGGCCCCGTTCGTCTTCGACGACGGCTTCGCGATCGTCCGCAATCCCACCATCCGGCAGCTGGGGCGGATCGGCGAGGTGCTGTCGCCCCCCTCGGGCTTCGCGGTCTGCGCGCGGCCGCTGGTCAACCTGTCCCTCGCGGTCAACTATGCCGTCAGCGGGCTCGATCCGTGGAGCTACCACGCCCTCAATCTCGTCTTCCACGCCCTGGCGACCCTGGCGCTTTTCGGCATCCTGCGGCGCACGCTGACGGGACCGCGGGCGGCGCTGGCCGCTTGGACGGCGGCGCTGCTCTGGGCGCTCCATCCCCTCCTGACCGAATCGGTGACCTTCGTCATCCAGCGCACGGAGTCGCTGATGGGACTTTGCTACCTCACGACGCTCTATTGCTTCATCCGCGGAGCGCAGGGATCGGCCCGCCCCTGGTTCGGGCTGTGTTTCCTTTCCTGCCTGGCGGGGATGGCCAGCAAAGAGGTGATGGTTTCCGCGCCGCTCCTCGTGCTGCTCTACGACCGGACATTTGTCGCGGGCACCTTTGCGGCGGCCTGGGGCCGGCGCCGCTCCCTCTATCTTGCGCTGGCGTCGACTTGGATCCTGCTCGCATACCTGGTGCTTTCGAGCGGCGGCAATCGCGCCGGGGCGGCCGGTTTCGGGACCGGTATCGCCTGGTGGGTCTACGGCCTGACCCAGGGCCAGGCCATCGTCCACTATCTCCGGCTCGCGGTCTGGCCGGCGGGCCTGACCGTCGACTACGGCGAGCGGCTCGCCGGCGGCTGGCGCGAGGCGGCCCCCCAGGTGATCGCGGTTTTCGCGCTGCTCGGGGCCACGCTGGTCGCGCTCCGGCGCCGCCCCGCGCTCGGTTTCCTCGGGGCCTGGTTCTTCGCGATCCTCGCCCCGAGCTCCAGCATCCTGCCGCTCGCGACGCAGACCGTGGCGGAGCACCGGATGTACCTGCCGCTGGCTTCCCTGGCCGTCCTCGCCGCGCTGGGCCTGCGCGCGGCCGGCGGCGGCCGCGGGCTGGCGGCCGGTGCGATCCTCGCCGCCGGTCTCGGCGGGCTGACCGCCCGGCGCAACCACGACTATCGCAGCGAGGCGGCGCTCTGGACCGACACGGTCGGGAAGGAGCCCGCCAATCCCCGGGCCCATTACAACCTGGGCGTCGCGCTCGACCGGAACCGGGCGGTGCCGGACGCCATCCTGCACTATCGGGAGGCGATCCGCCTCAAGCCCGACTATGTCGAGGCGCACAACAATCTCGCCAACGACCTGCAGCTGACGGGCCGGCTGGGGGAAGCCCTGGCGGAGATCCAGGAGGCGGTGCGGCTGAAGCCCGGCGATGCCGAGGCCCGCTACAACCTGGGCAACGCGCTCTTTGCCTCCGGCCAGCCGGCGGCCGCCGCCGCGTCCTATGACACGGCGCTCCGGCTCCGCCCGGATTATGCGGAGGCGCACACGAACCTCGGGGTGGCGCTGTTCGCGCTGGGCCGGACCGGGGAGGCGATCGCCTCCTACCAGGCGGCCGTCCGCCTCGATCCGCTCTATGCCGTGGCCCAGTACGACTGGGGCAATGCCTTGGCCGAGAGCGGCCGGCCCGCGGAGGCTATCCCGCATTATGAGAACGCGCTGCGGCTCGATCCGCAGTACGCCGTGGCGCAGGCCAACCTGGGCAACGCCTTGCTGACCCTCGGCCAGGTGCCCGGTGCGATCGCGCATTACCGCGCCTCGCTCGCGCTCAATCCCGCCAGCGCCCGCACCCGCTTCAATCTGGGCAACGCGCTGCTGCAGGCGGGCGACCCGGCGGCGGCGGCGCAGGAATACCAGGCGGCGCTGCGGATCCAGCCGGACTTTCCCGGGGCGCGGGAGGCGCTGGGCCAGCTGCCGTCCTCCGCGCCCACCCCGCCCGCCCCATGAAACCGGGAAAATACGGCAGGGGCGCCCGTTGGCTCGCGGGCGGAATCATCGCCCTGGGGGGGCTCGCCGCCTATCACGGCAGCTTTTCGGGCGCCTTCGTCCTGGACGATGCCTCATCAATTGTGGGGAACCCGACGCTGCGCCACCTGGGCCGCGCCCTCGTGCCGCCGCCGGGCGGAGAAACGGTCAGCGGGCGCCCGCTGGTCAACTTCTCGCTGGCCGTGAACTACGCCCTCGGTGGAACGAGGCCCTGGGGCTACCATGCGCTGAACCTCGCGATCCACCTGCTGGCCGGCCTGGCGCTTTTCGGGGTGGTGCGCCGGACTGTGGTGCTCAAAAGCCGAAGGTCGGATGATGGCGACAAAGCCACGTTCATTGCCTTCACGGCCGCCCTGCTTTGGACGGTTCATCCCCTGCAGACCGAGGCGGTCACCTACGTGGTGCAGCGGGCGGAGTCGCTGATGGGTCTGTTCTACCTGCTGACGCTCTATTGCTTTGTCCGCAGCGTGGAATTGGGGAATGACGAAGGCCGGAGGCCCTTTTCGCCCTTCTGGTCTGTTCTCTGCGTCGTCTCCTGCCTCTTCGGCATGGCGACCAAGGAGGTCATGGTTTCCGCGCCGCTGGCGGTTTTCCTCTACGACCGAACCTTTGTCAGCGGGAGTTTCGCCGCGGCCTGGCGCCGGCATGGCCGGCTGCATGGCGCCCTTGCTTCGACCTGGCTGCTTCTCGGGGGCCTTGTCCTTGGCACCGGCAACCGCGGCGGGACCGCCGGGGTGGGGACGGGCGTGCCGTGGTGGCTGTACGCCCAGACCCAGTTCAAGGCGATTGCGGGCTACCTGCGGCTGGCGGTCTGGCCGCATCCCCTGATCTTCGACTACGGCACGGAATGGGCGAGGGGCCCCGCTGATGTCATGCCTTATGCCATTTTGGTGGGCCTGCTCGCACTGGGCACCGCCTGGGCGCTCTGGCGCCGGCCGGCCCTGGGGTTCCTGGGCGCCTGGGTTTTTCTGATCCTGGCGCCGACCTCGCTGGTCACGGGCACGCGCCAGACGAGCGCCGAGCACCGGATGTACCTGCCGCTGGCCGCGCTCACGGTGCTCGCGGCCCTGGGCCTCGACCGGGTCGCGGGCCGCCGGGCGCTGCCCGTGGTCCTCACCCTCGCCGTCGCGCTGGGAATGGCGACGGCCGCCCGGAACGAGGATTACCGGAGCAAGCTCGCCCTCTATCGCGATGCCGTGGCCTGGCGGCCTCGGAACCCCTGGACCCGCTTCGACCTGGGCGTGGCCTTTGGCGAGGAGCACGCGCCGCGGGAGGCCGAGCAGAGCTACCGCGAGGCGCTGCGGCTCGACGCGCGGTTTCCGGAGGCGCACAACAACCTGGGCGACCTTCTCTTGCAGGAGGGTCGCCGGACCGAGGCCCTGGATGAGTTCCGGGAGGCCCTGCGCCTGCGCCCCGCCTACGTGGAGGCGCGCTACAACCTGGGGCTCGCCTTGATCCAGGCGGGCCGCGGCGCCGAGGGCGCGGAGGAGGAGCAGCAGGCGCTGCTCCTCCGGCCGGATTTCCCGGAGGCGCACTGCGCGCTCGGGGAGGCCCAGGCGCAAATGGGTCTGTCCGGCGAGGCGCAGGCGCAATACGAGGCCTGCCTGCAATTGAAGCCCGACTACGCGCCCGCCCACTACAACCTCGCCAATGTGCTGGTGCACCTGGGTCGCCTGCCCGAGGCCGTGGCCCACTACGAGGCCGCGGTCCGGCTGGATCCCACCATGGCCCAGGCGCAGGACAACCTGGGCAACGTCCTCCTGCGCGAGGGCCAGGTCGTGGCGGCCCTCGCCCGCTACGAGGCGGCGGCACGGCTCCAGCCCGCCAATCCGGGAATCCATTTCAATCTGGGGAACGCGCTCCTGCGACTTGGGCGCGAGGGGGAGGCCGCCGCCGAATACGAGGCGGCCCTGCGCCTCCAGCCGGATTTTCCAGCCGCGCGCTCGGCCCTCGGCCGCCTGCGCTCCGCCCCCGCGGCCTTGTAGACCGGGAAGACCCGCGCCGATGCTCACGCCCGTCATGGACCGATCGGTAGGAATCGACCGGAGGAGGGTGATCCTGGCGGGCGCGCTCATCGCGGCCGCTGGGCTGGCCGTCTATGCCCGGACCTTTTTCGCGCCGTTCGTCTTCGACGCGGCCCCGATCGTGACGCGATATCCGAGCATCCGGCACCTCTGGCCGCCCTGGGCCGCCCTGCAGCCGCCGCACGACGGCTCCACCATCGAGGGTCGACCGATGCTCAATTTTACGCTGGCGCTGAGCTACGCCCTGGGAGGCACCCGGCCCTGGGCCTATCATGCGATGAACCTTGCGATCCACCTGCTGGCTGGGCTCGTGCTCTTTGGCGTCGTGCGGCGCACGCTGCTGCGCGGACCAGAGGAGCGCGCCGGCTGCGCGCTGGCCCTGGCCGCGGTCATCGCCCTCCTTTGGACCGTCCATCCGCTGCAAACGGAGTCGGTCACCTACATCATCCAGCGCGCGGAGTCCCAGATGGGACTGTGCTACCTCCTGACGCTCTATGGCTTCATCCGCTTCGCGGAGAGGGACGAACCGTCCTCCCTGGCCAAGGCTTCGGCGGCCAAGGGGGGAGGGCGGGGCGGCTGGGCCGTGCTGGCAGTTTTGGCCTGCCTCCTTGGCATGGCCACGAAGGAAGTCATGGTCTCCGCCCCCCTCATCGTCTTCCTCTACGACCGGACATTCGTGGCCGGCACGTTCCGCGAGGCTTGGCGCCGGCGCCGAGGGCTGCACCTCGCGCTGGCCTCGACGTGGATCGTCCTTGCCTGGCTGGCGGTTGGCACAGGCAACCGCAGCGGCACTGCGGGGCTGGGCGGCGGTCTGCCCTGGTCCGACTATGTCCGGACCCAGGCATACGCCACCGTCCGCTACCTGCGCCTGGCGGTCTGGCCGCATCCGCTGGTCTTCGACTATGGCGCAGTGGTGACTGGCGGAACCGCCACGCTGCTTTCCGCCGGGATCGTCGGCATCCTGTTGGGCGCAACCCTCTTTGCCCTCCGGCGCAATCTGCCGGCGGGATTCCTCGGCGCGGCCTTCTTTGCGATCCTGGCCCCCACCACGCTCGTGCCGGTGGCGACGCAGACGATCGCGGAACATCGGATGTACCTGCCGCTCGCGGCGGTGCTGGCCGCCCTGGTCCTCGGGCTCGATTGGCTTTGGGCGCAGGGGAACATGGGGAGGGTGCCGCGGAAGCAGCGGGGGTTCTTCATGCTCGCCGGCTGGCTGACTGCGGCGGCCGCCTGCGCGGCGCTCACCGTGCGCCGGAACGCCGTCTACGGCAGCGAGGTCGCCCTCTGGGCAGACACGGTCGTCCATTGGCCGGCCAATGCCCGCGCCCACACCCAGCTCGGCGATGCCCTTTACCGGTCGGGCCGCGTGGCGGAGGCCGCGGACCAATTCCGGCAGTCGCTGCGGCTGCAGCCGCTCCGCAACCCGGCGGCCCACTACGACCTCGGCAACTGCCTCCTCGAGGAGGGGGCGCTGACCGAGGCGCTCGCGGAGCTCGGCGAGGCCGTGCGGCTCGATCCGGGCAATTCCGATGCGCACAACAACCTCGGCAACGCCCTGGCCGCGTCCCGCCGGCTCGACGAGGCGATGGCGGAATACCGCGCGGCGCTCGCGGCCGATCCCGCCAACGCCAAGGCCCGGGGCAACCTCGCGGTCGCCTGCTTCAACGCCGGCAACCTCCAGGCCGCGGCCGGGCGGATTCCCGAGGCGCTGGCCCAATACGAGGAGGCGCTCCGGCTCAACCCCGCCTTTCCCGAGGCGGAGGACAATCTCGGCAACGCGCTCTGGGCGGCCGGGCGGCTGGGGGAGGCGATCGGCCACTACCGCGCGGCGCTGCGGCTGCGGCCCGACTACCCCCGGGCGCAGGCCAACCTGGAGAAGGCCCTGCGCCAGCTTCCCTAATCCCGGGGGAGTCTTGTACTCCCGGCGAAGTGTTTCCATAACCGGAGCGCATGTCGGATAGACAAGGAACGGGTCTGGCGGTCCTGGCCGGCGCCCTTATCGCCGGCGCGGTGCTCGCCGCGTACGCCAACGCCTTTTCCGCCCCGTTCGTCTTCGATGGCGCGACGATCCTGGCGAACAATCCCACGATCCGGCACCTGGGCACCGCCTTTTTTCCGCCGCATGACGGCTCCACGGTCGATGGCCGGCCGCTGGTCAACCTGTCGCTGGCCGTCAACTATGCGATCAGCGGCACCGGGGTCTGGAGCTACCACGCCCTGAACCTCGCCATCCATCTCCTGGCGGCCTGGCTGCTCTACGGGATCGTCCGGCGCACGGTCCCGGGCGGCCCGGCGTCTTCGGCCGCCGCAGCTTTCGCCATCGCCCTCCTCTGGGCGGTCCATCCGCTCCAGACCGAATCGGTCACCTACATCGCGCAGCGGGCGGAGTCGCTCGCGGGACTTTGTTACCTGCTGGCGCTGTACGGCCTCATCCGCGGGGCGCGCGAGAACCGTCCGGCTTGGCTGGTGGTCTCCTTCCTGGGGTGCCTGCTTGGGACCACCGCGAAAGAGGTCATCGTCTCGGCGCCGGTGCTGATTTTGCTGTATGACCGGACCTTTGTTGCAGGGACGTTCCGGGCCGCCTGGGACCAGCGGAGGCGCTATTACCTCGCGCTGGCCGCCAGTTGGATTCCACTCGCCGCCCTCGTCCTGGGCTCGGCCGGCCGCCATGGCACCGCGGGGTTCGCGACGGGGATCTCCTGGCTCGGGTATCTCAAGATCCAGGCTTTCGCGGTGCCGCACTACCTTCGCCTGGCGCTCTGGCCGTCGCCGCTCGTTTTCGACTACGGCCCCCTCTTTGGCCCGGGGCGGTGGTACCTGCCGGCCTCCCTGCTCCTGCTCCTACTCGCGGGCACCCTCGTGGGGCTGCGCCGGCGCGACCCCGCAAGCCGGACCGCCGGCTTCCTCGGCGCCTGGTTTTTCGCCCTGCTCGCGCCGACGGCGCTCGTGCCCGTGGCGACGCAGACGATCGCCGAGCATCGGATGTACCTGCCGCTGGCGGCGGTGGTCGCGGCGGTGGTGCTGGCCCTGGGCCGGGCCGTCGGTCGCCCGGCCGTGCTCGCGATCGCCGCGGTCTTTGTCGCGGTGGGCCTGGGTACCGCGAGCGCCGCCCGGAACAGGGCCTATGCCAGCGAACTGGCACTCTGGAGCGACACGGTGGCGAAGCGCCCGGGGAACGACCGGGCCCACAACAACCTGGGCAACGCCCTTTTCGCGGCGGGCCGGGTACCCGAGGCGCTGGACGAGTATGAGCAGGCGCTGCGGCTGCATCCGCAGGACAATGCCGAAGTGCAGTATAACCTGGGCTTGGCCCTGGCCCGGCTGGGACGCTGGCACGAGGCGATCGCCCCTGCGGCCGAGGCCGTGCGGCTCGCCCCGGAAAACCCGGACGCGCACGCGAGCCTCGGAACGGCGCTGGCCAACGCCGGCCGGATGGGGGAGGCCCTCGGGCAATTTCAGGCCGCCGTGCGGCTGAATTCCGGCAGCGCGGCCCTCCACAATGACCTGGGCAGCGCCTGGTTCTTCCTGGGCCGCCGCGCCGAGGCCGCCGCGGAATACAGCGAGGCCCTCCGGATCGATCCGGGCTATGCGGATGCGCGCAACGCGCTGGACCACTTCGCGGAGCCCGCGGCCGCGGCGAAGCCCTGAAGCCATGGATGCGGCGCGCCGACCCCTTTCCTCCGCCTCGTGGGTGGCGCTGATCTTCTGCGCCACCCTGGCCGCCTACGGCCCGGTCTACCGGGCGGGACTCATCTGGAATGACGAGGACTACGTCACCAAGCCGGAGCTGCAGTCCCTCCACGGGCTCGAGCGGATCTGGTTCGAGGTCGGGGCGACGCAGCAATATTATCCGGCGCTGCACAGCGCCTTCTGGCTGGAGCATCGCCTGTGGGGCGATGCCCCCTGGGGCTATCACCTGACGAACGTCCTGCTGCACGCGCTGGCGGCCAGTCTGTTCGGGCTGGTGCTGCGGCGCCTCCGCGTGCCCGGAGCGTGGTTCGGCGGTCTCGTCTTCGCGCTGCATCCCATCTGCGTCGAATCCGTAGCGTGGATCTCCGAGCAGAAGAACACGCTGTCGGCGGTCTTCTACCTGCTGGCCGTTCTCGCGTACCTGCGCTTCGATGAACGGCGCCGAGCGGGTGCCTACGCTCTGGCGACCGGGTGCTTCTTCCTGGCGATCCTCAGCAAGTCCGTCGTGGCCACGCTGCCTGCGGCCCTGCTCCTCATCCTCTGGTGGCAGCGCGGACGGCTGTCGTGGCGCGACGCCCGGCCGCTCCTTCCCTGGCTGGCGGCGACCGCCGCGGACGGGGCGGTCACGGCTTGGTTCGAGCGGCATTTCCTCGGGGCGCAGGGGGCGGACTTTACCCTGACCCTGGCGCAGCGGTTTCTCCTGGCGGGGCGGATCACTTGGTTCTACCTCGGCAAGGTCGCCTGGCCGGCGCATCTCGTCTTCATCTATCCGCGTTGGGATCTCCGCGCGGCGGCGCCCTGGCAGTACATTTTCCCGCTGGGAGTGCTTGGTGTCCTGGCGGCCCTCTGGGGACTGCGGCATCGCACGCGGGGCCCGCTGGCCGCCGCGCTCTTCTTCGTTGGCTCCCTATTCCCCACACTGGGGTTTCTCAGCGTGTTCGGATTCCTTTTCTCCTATGTGGCCGACCACTGGGTCTACCTGCCGGCCCTGGGACTCGTCGCGCTGGCTTCGGCAGGTTGGGGGAGATGGGCGGAGGCGGCTTCCCGCCGGCCCTCGGTTCTCTTCGCCACCGTGCTGCTCCTGGTCCTCGGGGTGTTGACCTGGCGGCAGAGCCGGACCTATGGCGACGACGAGGGCCTCTATCGCACGACGCTCGAGCGAAATCCGGACGCCTGGATGGCGCACAACAACCTGGGGATCCTGCTGCAGCAATCGGGCCGGACTGCGGAGGCCCTCGCGCATTACAGCGATCTGCTCCGGCTTAAGCCCGACTATGCGGAGGGGCACAACAACTTCGGCGTCGCGCTCACCCAAGCCCACCGGCCTGGCGACGCGGAGGCCCAGTTTCGGGAGGCGCTGCGGCAAAAGCCGGGCTATCTCGAGGGACGGCTCAACCTGGCGAACCTCCTGAGGGACAGCGGCCGGATCCCGGAGGCGATTGCCGAGTACCAGGCCGCGCTCGCCCTCGCGCCCCTTTCCGCCGAGACGCACAACAACCTTGGGGTGGCCCTGGCCAAGTCGGGCCGGCTGGCCGACGCCCTCGCCGAATGCAGGGAGGCCGTCCGCCTCAAGCCGGGCTACGCGGAGGCGCGATACAACCTCGGGCTGGCGCTGCGGAAGGCGGGCCAGCCGCGCGAGGCCATCGGGCAGTACCAGGCCGCCCTGCAGCTGAACCCGGCGCTGCCGGGCGCGCACAACAGCCTCGGGATCGCGCTCGCCGGGACGGGCAACCTGGCCGAGGCCATGGCGGAGTTTGGGGAGGCGCTGCGGCTGAACCCCGATGACGCGGAGGCCCACTACAACCGGGCCGTCGTCCTGCGCGCGCTGGGCCGGACCCAGGACGCCGCGGCCGAGCTGGCGGAAGGCCAGCGCCTCCGCGCGGCGCAGCATTGACCGCCGCTTCCCGGACTCCCTATCCTCGCCCCATGATCCGCAAAGCCTTCGTCATGGGTGTCAACGCCGGCCAGGAAGCCGAATACACCCGCCGCCACCAGCCGATCTGGCAGGAGCTGGCCGACGTCCTTACCGCGCACGGCGTCCACAACTACTCGATCTTCCTTCATTCCCAGACCCGCCAGCTCTTTGCCTATGTCGAGATCGAGGACGAGGCGCGCTGGGCGGCGATTGCCGCGACGGACGTCTGCCGCCGGTGGTGGAAGCACATGAGCCCGGTCATGCCGAGCAACCCGGACCACAGCCCCGTCTCCCGGGAGCTCCCGGAGGTCTTTCATCTCGACTGAGCGGGCCGGGCCGCCGGTGCTCCGAGGGAAAATCTGGATTGATTCATCCCCCCGCCTCGGGCACATGTTGTCCCCTTCCTGGGACGCTTAGCTCAGTTGGTTAGAGCACCTGCTTCACACGCAGGGGGTCACTGGTTCGAGTCCAGTAGCGTCCAGGCAAGCAGGGCGAATCGAATCAAAACAACGGCTCCTTGTATTTCGGGTCGTTGAGCAGCGCCTCGAAGCGCGGATCGCCTTGGAGGTCCTTCGCTGTGAGGGAATGGCGCAGTACGATGACACTGAGCCAAAATGCGTTTGGATGACTGAGCATTCGCGCTACTTCCCCTAAGGCTTCGTCCTTGCGTCCGAGCGCTGCCAATTGAAGTGCCCTAGTCCCTGCATTGACTCCCGCGTACCTTTGATCGACGGCACGGTTTTTTTGATCCTCAACGTAGCTGTTGAATGCGTCGGTCGCCGCACCGATTTGGCCCAGAAAAGCCAGCTCTTGGGCCCTCAAACCCCAATCGAAGCTACTGATAGGGCCGAAGGTCCCCTGCAGATTCTTGCTTACGATTTGTTCCATCAGCCCACGCACTTGTTCCCGAGATGTCGCCACCGACAACGCAAAGACAAACGCTGGCTCCGCTTCGGGTGGATTGTCCGGCGTGGCCAAGGCGCGGCGCAGGCGTACATACTCGGCGGCATCGCCCCGAGTCCAAGCCCAGTCTGCCTGAAACTTTTTGAAATCCATTTCCGACCGCCGAGTCGCCGATACACTGGCGAACCAATCCGTCATCGTCCCCGGATCTCCCGTCGCGACGTAGGCGATATACGCCGCCTGATAGGCCAGAGTGAGATCGTCCGGATTCGCGGCCAGCGCCTCCCGGGCGACTTTGGCGGCCTCGTCATAACGACGCGCATAGCAAAGCTCATACGCGAGTCCGATCGTTTGGGTGCGCGGATCCAATTTCGCCGACCGGCGGTGATCCGCCAATGCATCAGCCCACTTCCCCTCGCGAGACTCGACATTGGCCATGCTGCTGTAAATGTTCTGATTGGGCCATCGCTTCGCGACCGCCTCCAGGCAAGCTCGGGCCTGAGTGTAATCGTGAAAGCAGTTCAGATAGTAGATGGATTCCGCGATCATGACAATGGGATCGTCCGGAGCCAGGCGCTTGGCGGTTTCAATCGCATTGCGCGCCTTTGCGAGCATCTCCGGGGTATGGCTTGAAAGATTTGTGAGGTAGTAGGCGCTATAGCTGTTACTCAAACCTGCCCAGGCACCTGCCAGGTTTGGATCGAGCTGCACGGCCTGCTCAAGCAGGCGTTGGTTCTCGGCTCTTTTCTCCGGGCCTATTGGTCCGGTGTCCGGAGCCTGACGTGCCTTGAGCAGCAGATCATAGGCCGCCAGGCTTGCGGTCGGCTTGCGGTCCACCAACGCCTTTTCCTGGGGTGAGAGTTCCGCCTGGAGCGAGGTCGCGATTGTTTGAGCGAGTTCTGATTGAATCGCAAAGATGTCACTCAGGTCGCGGTCATAGGCCTTGGCCCATTTGTGCTCGTCGGTGGCTGCGTTGATCAACTGGCCCGTGACGCGCACCTTGTTGCCCGCGCGCTGAACGCTTCCCTCCAGGATCCACGCCACGCCCAATTCTCGGGCAATCTGGCGAATCGGCTTCGTCGTCGTGCGATACTGCTCGACCGATGTGCGCGAGACCACGCGTAATTCGGCGATATTGGCGAGATTGGTTAGGATATCCTCCTGGACGCCATCGCAGAAGTAGGCGTTGGCCTTGTCCTCGCTCATGTTCTCAAACGGCAGGACAGCGATCGACTTGTCCGCTGTCAGTGACGCGGGTGCGGCTGGAGCTGCCTTCGGCTCGGTTGCAGCGTGCGGTGTCGCCGCTGATGCTTCCTTCGTGGCTGGATGCAGAAGGAAGTAAGCCCCGAGACCGAGCACCAGCGCACCTAGCGCGATCGAAATCCAGATTGGGAAACCAGATCGTTGCCCAGCTGCTGCAGAGGGTGGCGCGAGTCTGGGTTCCGATTTTTGCCCCGAGGCGGATATGGATGGCGCTGCAAGCAGGCGCTTCACCTGTTCGACAAACTGCGAGGTCGGCAACCCACCCGTAAGCCGAGTCCACTGCACGCGCACGAACTCTCCCGGCACAACCGCGCCGGCATCCGGTGTGTCGTCGATAACGACCGGGGAAAGAAACGGCATTCCCTCGGCCATCAGGTGTGTGCGTTCGACCGCTAGTTTCCACTCGAGGCGGAAATAACCCTCACCGCGAGTCTGCGTATGCGCCGAAATCACGGGCATGAACAGCGCGCACTCCTTGATCTGCTTCCGAATCTTCGCGTCCCAAGCGTCTCCTCCCCGCAGCTCATCCTGGTCGAACCAGACCTCGACGCCATGGCTGCGGAGCGCCTCGGCAATGCGCCGCGCCGCCGCGGTGTCTTCGCGGGCATAGCTGAGAAACACCGCCTTGGGTGAACCGGATTCCATTGTTGGCTGGCAGGAGACCGCGTGAATCTTCCGCTAAGCAGAGTGAAACGCGAGACGAAACCCTTACAGGCGATGGGGTTGCGGTCTTGTCGCTGCCGACCCCACTTCGCATTCCCGCTCTCCTCGCTAAGCTCTCGAGAGTGAACGAGGTCGTGCCCGATCACCCTGGACCAGAGGCGGGGCTCAAACCCACCTTCGATGGCATTCTCGCAATTTCAGCGAAACCCCCATGAATTGAACTGCAACCAAACCGCAACCAAGCCTCCGTCTCCCTCTGAAATGTTGGACTCCAGTAGCGTCCAGGTTTTTGGAATCCGAAAATTGAGCGGCTACTAGATTTTGTGCGGTAGGGGAAAACGCTGGTCTGCGCTTATCTTGCCGATAAAGTCTTGAAATCTCGGATCGCTGCGCAGGGGATCGAAAACCGGGTCGTGCAAAAAAAGCGACCGCCAGTACAAAGCAGAATCTGCCTCGCCAATGCCACCTGCGTTGAGCCTCGGCCAACACGTGATGGCTTCCGAGATCGCCTCATCGTGCCGTCCGATCAGGGTCAAGATAGCCGTCGCGAAGTAGCCCGCAAATCCTTCGCTCGTTGCCGGGAATTGCCGGGCGACATGAAGAGCCTGCTCTGCGCTCTCATTCTCTCCGAGGTGGGCAAGAAGCACCGCCTTCAGAGTCAGGCTTAAGGCATCATCAGGCTGAACCACCAACTGGCTTTCGACCTGCTTCAGAGCTAGCCGCCACTCCACTTTCGCAGCATCCTTGCGCGCCATAAGATCCAAAGCGCATCCGACAAGATATGCCTTGGGGTACCCTAGGAGTGACTCATTGGGAAACGCCTCGAAGACGGCCAAGGCTTTCTCCGGTTGCCGGTCACACAGCCAGAATTGGCCGCATGCAAACGCGTTGTCCTGCCCCTTGAGCTCCGCGCCTGGAATCTGCCCGAGGACGGCGGCAGCGGCGGGATAGTCGTCCTTCAAAGATGTGAGAATAATGGCCTTGGCCCAGAGCTCGTACGACGCATGCCGGAGCGAGAGGGCCGTTTCCGCCGCTTCCTGAGCCTCGGCCAATCTTCCCAACTGCATAAGGATTATGGCGCGCTTCGACCAGGCATACGCATCCCGGGGCATCGCTGCTGTGGCCCGTTCCGACATTGCGAGCGCCTCGGGAAGTTGGCCTCGAAGTTCCAAAAGATTCGCCAGGCAGCGCAGCAGGCGCCCGTACGCCGGACGTTCCTGGATGAGCTGACGGTACATGCGTTCGGCATCTGCGTAAGTCTCCGGTTTCTCCTCATAGGCGTGCGCAAGGGCAAACCGCGCTTGGAAGGATTCCGGAGACAAACTCACGGCCTTTTGCGCCCGGCTTAGGGCTTCGTCGTAAACCGGTTGATAGGTCCAAACCCAGCCGTAGAGCGTTACTTGCGAGTACGCGGCCCACGCATTGGCGTTTAGTTTGTCGCCGGCGACCACCTGCTCCCCGAGTTCTTGCGCCAAGGTCCAGTCTTCAGGGGTTGAATCGGGACCCTTGTCAAAGATGGCCCACATGCGATCCAGAAGCTCGCTTTCCTTGGACGGAGCCGGGCTGGCCGGCTCCCGAACTTCGGGACCAGCATCCGGCTTCGTCCAAGGATGCCAAAATGCCGCCGCCAGGACGATCGCGAGAC
Organism: uncultured Opitutaceae bacterium; assembly: GCA_964550715.1. Classification (GTDB taxonomy): domain Bacteria; phylum Verrucomicrobiota; class Verrucomicrobiia; order Opitutales; family Opitutaceae; genus Palsa-1447. The sequence goes on along the minus strand of CAZKAH010000023.1, from coordinate 6,480 downwards.
CGGCTGCCGCGACGGTCGCAATCCGAGGGAAGGAAGAACGCCTGGCGGGCATCGGCCCTGTCGATTTCCGGTCTCCTGCCGGGACGCTGGAATCATTCCGTAAAAGGCTCTTCGCCTGCTCGCAAAAGGCCGGTGGAGTTGCACCGCCGGGCAGGCGCGTCCATTGCACAGCACGGAATTTTTCCGGCACATGCGCCTCGCCCTCGGGTGTTGCGTCGAGTACCACGGGCAAGAGAAATGGCACGTGGTCCGCCATGTCGTTCGTGCGTTCAACGGCCAGTTTCCACTCCCGGCGGAAATAGCCCTCGGCTCTCGCCTGGGTATTGGCGGAGATCAGCGGGATGAACAGCGCACATTCCTTGACCTGTCGGCGGATCTTCGCGTCCCAAGCGTCTCCGCCGCGCAATTCGCTCTGATCGAACCATACCTCGAGGCCGGCAGACTGCAGCGCCGCAAAAATGCGCTTGGCGGCGTCCGCATCCTGGGAAGCATAGCTGAGAAATACGGCGCCGGACATGGGACGACAAATTGCCGAACTCACTTCGAACCAGCGAGATCAAATCGGCCGACCGGTCGTATCCTGCGAGAGCAAGCCTCTCTTGGCACCCGTAGCAGGAAAGACGATGAAATGACCTGCTGTTGACACGGGCACAAATGGAACCAACTTGAGCACATGGCAAGAACCACACTTTTGCGCGCGCGCGTCGACACCAAGCGGAAGAAGCGAGCGGATGCGATCCTCGGCCGCTATGGTTTGAGCCCGGCTCAGGCGATCAACGTCTTTTATGCCAAGGTGGGGGAGGCAGACGGCTTGCCATTCGACCTCAGGCCGAGTGAGACCGCGGAACTGCTGGCAGACCCGCAATTCATGGCCCATTTGGCACGGATGAAGGCCGGCAAGGTCAGGTATATTGACGCCAAGGATGTGCCGGCGTGAAGTTTTCCGATCAATGCGTGGATGCCCTCCGGCAATTGCATCCCGATGCGAGGAAGAGCATTCGAAGGGCGTTGGCCGATCTTGACGCGGGAAGGAAGCGGGATGTCGCCGGATTGACGGGCAAGCTGACTGGTTTCAGTCGCCTGCGGGTTGGGAAACATCGCGTCATCTTCAGGTACGACGAGACCGGAGAACTCGTGGCCGAGTTTCTCGGGCCTCGCAATTTGGTCTACGAACAGTTTACCGCTCCCAGTTGAGCCAATTTGGCCCGCAGTCGGAATAGCAACCAAACAGCAACCAAGCCTCTGCTTCGCTCTTAGACGGTGGTTTCCAGCATTGTGCTAACGTCCCTGCTTGAGGCCGGGGAACTTACGGTCGACCTTGCGGCGCACGGTCGTCTTTTCGGCTGGCGTGCCGTCCTGTGACACGCGCGCAAGGGCATTTCGGGCATGAGCCTTATCCTCGATTGGATACCGGCGGCCCGGCAGCGCAAAGTCGCCGGTCGGGATTCTCTTTCTGGTCGCTGTGGTTAGCTTTGTCATCGCGGGTTGGCGTTGGGGGAGGCGACGGGCATCGCGGGCTTTTGTGATGTGACCATTTGCCGACGATACACCCGATCACGCCGCCGGGGTATGGGGTCTTTAGCTCCTTCGATCCGGGCAGCGGCATCGCAGGCGTGGTGCGCTTGAAGCGGCGTTTTGTGCGGGTAGCCGTGCTGTTCGCGAACTGACAGCCGATTGGGAGCCGTGCGCTGAAAGGCCCTCCAAACTCCGACAACCAAACGGCAACCAAGACTCCGGCTCGCTCTGAAATGTTGGACTCCAGCAGCGTCCAGGATA
>CAZKAH010000023.1:0-4604 GCA_964550715.1 uncultured Opitutaceae bacterium | reverse complement strand
GCAACCAAGACTCCGGCTCGCTCTGAAATGTTGGACTCCAGCAGCGTCCAGGATATTGCGATTGGGAACTAACAGGTAGCCAGCCCGACCGCATGGGATCGTCCCTGGAAGGGCAGATAAAGGAAGAGGTGGACTAAGATGCCAACACCCGCATCCAAGCTACAGCGCAGCGCGAAGTTCCTTCTCCTTCGGACAATCACAATCTGTCGCAAGTGCGAATAACCCCTCAATCTGTGACTGATCCATCCCCGACAAGAGTGACATTCTGCTCGTGTACGAGATCCCCTTCATCAATTTAAAGGGACATTTTTCCGTGTATTGCCCTTTCGGGCAGGAAACGCAAAGCGACTCAAGCGCAACACACTGCTGCAGGGAAATTTTCGACTCGGCACTCATCGGAGAGGTGATACGGCTCATGGCCCTGCAATAACACAAGAAGATTTGACATCTTTTTAAACGATAGCTCTTTGATTGCCAGCCACTAATGAGACACGTGTCCTAATTCTATATAGCTGGTTTGCCGGCGTCTAGCTTGCCATGGGCCATACCCCGACGGCTCGCTTGATCTCAACATCCCCCATCCCGGCTGCCTGATTGCCGGGAAAACCACGCCCAAGATTAGCGCAACCAAACAGCAACCAAGCCGCTACTTCACTCTGAGATGTTGGACTCCAGTAGCGTCCACCATCCTCAGCCAGCGCGCTTTACTTGGGCGTGGTCTTTAGCTCCACAAGCTTTCGAACCACCGGGATATCGCTCCTGTTACTCACCGTGAAACGAATCCCCCGGCCCTCGGCATAAGGCTTCGCCTCTGAAAGCATCATCTTGATCGTTGCGGGCAGAGAACTGGCCATTGCCAGCCCGAAGGCGCGCTCTCCAAGAACGATCGCAACCCGGACTTTCCCGCTTTCAGGAGTCAAATAGAGCAACGTTCTATTCTTTTGTTGAAGAAGGCAGATGCGACCAAATTCACCTTTGGAGGGTCTCCATTCGTCGTCGATCGGCGAAAAACTTGCTTCAATTGTCCGAACGATCTCAGACCACAATCCGGCGGCGGAGCCGAGAAGTGCCGCCAATTCTGCTTCGGTAGGGGATTTTGCCTTCGCCGGCATTGAGACCTCAAATTGGAAATGTGAGATCATTGGCAGTCTGTCAGGACGTCGAGGAACGGCGAACCGAAATGCTGCGCATTTTTTGTTCAGATCTTACGCCGCGGGATTTCGGCAACCAGACAGCAACCAAGCCTCCGCTTCACTCTGAAATGTTCGAGTCCAGTAGCGTCCATGATTTGGCGATAACGGACACCAAACAGGCGGACATGGCTCGCGAAGGTCAGTGGCACGCGGATTCAATTCCAACCACCCCAACCGATTCTGTTATAGTCAGCCCATTGCGGAATTAAGACATGACACCTGTCACATCAGAACAGCAGCGCGTTGTTCGTTGGGTCGTTAAGCAGCGCCTCGAAACGCGGGTCGCAACCGCTATCCGGCCCGGGCTATCCTGGCTCCGTGGCTGAATTCGAGACCGGCCGATCTGTGCAGCCTATCGCGATAGACCGACGGCGATTCGCCGACGATGCTGTGGAATACCCGGTTGAATTGTGACAAGGACTGAAACCCCACCTCGAAAGCCGCCTCGCTCACGCGCTTGTGGGAATTGAGGAGAAGGTTCTTCACCGCTTCAACGCGCAAACGGGCCACGTATTCGGTGAAAGTTAGACCGGTCTCCTTCTTGAAGGTCTTGCAGAAATAGAAGGTGCTCATGTTAACAGACTGCGCCACCTGCGATAGGGACAGCAGTTCGCCCATGTGCTCAATTATGAAGGCGCGGGCCTTTGACACCACCGGCGATTCCACTCCGCTCTCCAGAATCATGAGCTGGTTGCTCAGGGCGGAGAGATGCCGGGCGAAGATCGACAAAAGGCGCAAAATCGACTCATAGGGCGCTTTCCTGACAACCCGCGTCTGGAAGTACGCCTTCTTGAGGAGCGCGATGTCGGCCTTGGTGCCCCAGTCTCCCAATAACCGGAGCGTGCGGCTGAATTCGGCTTCAGAGGGCTTCTGGCTCAGGACCTGTCCGGTCTGCAGGAATGCCACGACCCGCTCGCCGACGAATATCGGAATCGCGGACTCGGTGAGGCCGGCGAAGCACTCCAGAGTCGCATCCTTTTTTTGAGCCTTTGTCTCCACGCACTGCTGAAGCTGAAGGCACGCCGCACAACTCTTGCTCCTGGCCGCCAGTAAGGCGCAGAAGGGACTGCTGCATTGCGATCCATGCAAAGGCGGTTCGAACGCCCCGCCCGTGCGGATCGCCAATGGAAGCCCGGTAGTAGCTTCGAAGGCCTTCTTATAGTCCCGATAGATTTCGGATTTCTCGATTCGCGCGGTCAGGATGCGATCGCGGTTCGTGGAATCGACCGGCGCAAACAGGAGCGTGGACACGGGCTGCATAGATTGAAAACTCAAGAGTCTAAAAAAGCCGGAGCTTGGAGACTTGGGAGAAATGATGCTGTTCTCGACGGCTCGGCTAGCCGGCAGAGTATAGGCAAACAGCCACTCACTTGGTATGGGGTATTGACCGCAGTTGAGACCCTCCCTTCGGTCGGGGCCTCACCGCTTCCCGCCCTCATCGACGCTCCGGCACTTTCAGCTACCGGCCTGCGCCATAGGCATGCACAGTTTCCTCCAAATGTGGCCAAGGGGTCTGTTCGCTCGTCTACGGTCTCCCCTCGCCGCAGACCGCAACCAAACAGCAACCAAGCCTCCGTCTCGCTCTGAAATGTTGGAGTCCAGTAGCGTCCAGGTTTTCCGAGTCAGTCTTTCCGTTGTGGGGTCGGATTGTCTTCGAAGATCACCTCAATCGAACTGTCGAATAGCCGTGCGATTCGGAACGCGAGAGGAAGGCTCGGATCATATTTGCCGGTTTCTATCGCGTTGACCGATTGGCGTGAGACACCGAGCCGTTCCGCGAGATTGGCTTGGCTCCAATCGCGTTCGGCCCGCAATACCTTAAGGCGATTCTTCATCGATAGCGCCAATTGACGACAGGCGCAGCGACGCCGAAAAAGAACCACCACATCGGAAAAACGAGCATGATCACATGGTTTTCCCAAATGTGCGCGTACACCGCCAGGAAACCCCAGGCCGTGCAGGTGAACATGGTCAGGCCGGTGGCAAGAAGAGAGGTCTGAATTTGAACCATCCGAAAGAACTCATCCGGTTCATCGATGAGATAGCGGCCCATTGCGTAGACGACCGCAGCGATCGGCAGGGCTGGCGAGATCGCCGCGAGATATAGGGCGAAGCCAGATTTCGGAGGCTCCCAACCGAGCCAGCCGCTGATGATTGAGACGAGCAGCACATAAGCGGCCATCGCGCCGATTACTGTGATTCGATACCGCCAGCGAATTCTTCGCATGTCGGTGGTGACAAGAGAACTTTTCATAAGGTAAAGGTAACTTTACCTATTCAATCGGATTGTCAAGCTTCCATGACAATAGATCGATTATCCTATTCCGGATTTTCCAAAGGGATTGTACCCGCGCACCGCTTGAATGCGCGGCGAATTTGGCCGACGACCGCGCTCAGATTCAGCTCCTGAGCAGTGTCGACCTCGACACGCGGATAGCCTTCGAGGGGTGCCGTCACCGGCAGCTTTCGGAGACTGGCCAAGACGTGGGAGTAGGATCGCCCTTTGTCGAGGTGTCCCGGATGGCGCTTGCGGCTGAAAAAGCGCAGGGCGGCGATCTCCGGATCACAGGTGCAATGGACGTTCACGATGCAGGCCGTGAGGCCGGCGAGCCAGTCCGTCGGGGTTCCTGATTGCTCGGGCATCCCGGGTTGGTGCCAGAGCGAGGTCAAGATGGCTCCGGAGGAGGCACGGGCTTGGCCTTGAAGCATCCGATCGCTCTCTCGGCTGAGGGCCCGGCGCCTGGCGGCGTTTCCCGCTCCCAATGACTCAAACAGCCGTTCCAGGATATCGTCCTTGTCCAGGACCGGAAGATTCAACGGCGCGGTCAATCGACGGGCCAGGGTAGTCTTGCCGCTTCCCGGCAGCCCGGAAACGACCACAAATCGCCTTGGTTTCATTGTCGGGTCAGCCTGAGCTTCAGGAACGGATAGGGATAGGACAAGCCGCCACGCATCACGAAGACACTTCCGTCGAGTAGATTTCCGTCCAGGTCCAGCGGGACGCTGATCGTGTGGGTGCCGATCTCGGAATTGGCGGAGACGCGGCCGACCATCTTGCCGTGGATGATGAAGTCGGTTTTGACCTGGAGCATCCGCCCGAGCCAACCGCGGTTGGCCTCCAGGCGGCAGGTGCTCAATTCCGCCCCGCCGATCCGGCCCCCGACCGTCCCATCGGGGGAGATGGTCAGGTTGACCTCGACCTCCTGCGCCTGGCCGCGGGCGGCCAAGCCCTCCTCGTAGCTCAGTCCGAAGTACCGATCCGTTCCCTGCCATCGCCCGACCAGGCGGCTGTCCGGGATCGAAAGTGCCACCGACGCGAGGGTGAGGGCTGCACCCATGCTGAAGAATGAGATATTTTTCATGGAGGTCTCCTTGCTGGCACGGAGCATACCATCCCGAACGCCGGGGCCC
>CAZKAH010000022.1:15650-45337 GCA_964550715.1 uncultured Opitutaceae bacterium | reverse complement strand
GCACACTCCCCTGCACTTCCCTCTCCGTCGCCCGTTAGGACCTCGCCAGAGCGTCGGCCACGAATTGGTTGAGGCTCTCGCCTCCTGGACGAGCCGCAATGGCTTACTCAACCGCAACGGCGCATCGAGGATTCCCCGCAGGCGGCTGGCCTCCCTGGTTTGCCCGCCGCCGCGCCGGGCCGCCTACTCAAGATACGCCCATGTAATGCCAAGATCCGCGGAGATCGGGGAGGCGCCGGAAGCTATGCTGGACCACGGTGAATGCCACTACGCTCCAATCCGAAGGCAAGGGAGCCACGGTCGCGGGAGCGCCGCATGCCAGCGGCGACAAGCGCTTCAAGATCCTCGAGGCGCACATCAGGAAGTTCCAGGGCCGGCAGGACTCCCTCATCGAGGTGCTCCACAAGGCCCAGGAGCTTTTCGGCTACCTGGAGGACGACCTGCTCCTGTTCGTGGCGCACCAGCTCAAGCTTCCCCCGAGCCGGGTCTACGGCGTCGCGACGTTCTATCACTTCTTCACTCTCAAGCCCCAGGGCGCGCATACCTGCGTCGTCTGCCTCGGGACCGCCTGTTACGTCCGGGGGGCGGATCGCCTGCTCGCCGCGGTTGAGTCCCTGGCCGGAATCAAGGCCGGCGAAACGACGGCCGACCGGCAGCTCTCGCTCCTGACCGCCCGGTGCATCGGCGCCTGCGGCATCGCGCCGGCCGTCGTCTACGACGGCGCGGTCACGCCCCGCCAGACCCCGGAATTGGCCCTGGCCCAGGTGAAAGGATGGCTGCCCCATGATCATTGAAGAACTCAACGCCATTGCCGAGAAGGAACGCTCCTCCCGCAAGAAGACGGTCATCCGGTGCTGCCAGGCGGCCGGCTGCATGTCATCCGATTCCGCGGCGGTAAAGACCGCCCTGGATAAGGCGGTGGTTGCCGCGGGCCGGGCCGACGAGATCGAGGTGCGCGGTGTCGGCTGCATGAAGCTTTGCTGCCAGGGACCGCTGGTCGGCATCGATCCCAGCGGCGCCCTGTACGCGAAGGCCACGCCCGCGGACGCCCCGGCCCTCATCGCCTCGCTCCAGGGCGAGGAGCCCAAGCTCGAGCGGCTCGACCCGGATCACCCGTTTTTTCGCAAGCAGCTGGCGATCGTCCTGGCCAACAGCGGTCAGATCGATCCCGAGCGGATTGAAGCCTACATCGAGGCGGACGGCTACCGCGGCCTCCACGCGGTGCTGCGGGAGCTCACGCCCAAGGACGTGGTCGACCGGGTGATCAGGAGCGGGCTGCGCGGCCGCGGCGGCGCCGGCTATCCGACCGGCCTGAAATGGGCCACGGTCGCCAAGACCTCCGCCGTCCAGAAATACGTGGTCTGCAACGCGGACGAGGGCGATCCCGGGGCGTTCATGGACCGCAGCGTGCTCGAGAGCGACCCCCACAGCGTGCTCGAGGGGATGGCCATTGCCGGCTACGCGGTGGGCGCCAACCAGGGCTTCATCTACGTCCGCGCCGAGTACCCGCTTGCGATCAAGCGGCTGCAGGTGGCGATCAAGCAGGCGAAGCAAGTCGGGCTGCTCGGCAGCGGCATCTTCGAGTCGCCGTTCAATTTCACGGTCGATATCCGGATCGGCGCCGGGGCGTATGTCTGCGGGGAGGAAACCGCGCTCATGGCGTCCATCGAGGGCAAGCGCGGCACCCCGCGGCCCCGGCCGCCGTTTCCGGCCGAAAGCGGCCTCTGGGAGGCCCCCACCCTGATCAACAATGTCGAGACCTTTGCCAACATCGCCCCGATCATCCGCAAGGGGGCGGAATGGTTTGCGGCGATCGGGACGGGCAAGAGCAAGGGGACCAAGGTGTTTGCCCTGGCGGGCAAGATCTCCAACACCGGCCTGATCGAGGTGCCGATGGGTACTCCGCTGCGCCAGATCGTGGAGGAGATGGGAGGCGGGGCGCCCGACGGGGCGAGGATCAAGGCGGTGCAGACGGGCGGACCCTCCGGCGGCTGCATTCCCGCCCACGAACTCGACGCGCCGGTGGACTACGAGTCGCTCAACCGGCTGGGGTCGATCATGGGATCGGGGGGCATGATCGTGATGGATGAGGCGACGCGGATGCCCGAAGTCGCGCGGTATTTCGTGGAGTTCTGCATGGACGAATCCTGCGGCAAATGCGTCCCCTGCCGCGCCGGCACGGTGCAAATGCACCGGCTGCTGGACAAGATCGTCAAGCGGGTGGGCACGGCCGCCGACCTGGCCAAGCTCGAGGACCTGTGCGACCTCGTGGCGAGCACGAGCCTGTGCGGGCTGGGGCAGAACGCGCCCAATCCGGTGCGCAGCACGCTGCGCTTCTTTCGCGACGAATATCTCGAGCTGCTCCAGCCCGATGCGGGAGCGGCCAGCCCGGTCGCCGCCGGCGCCGGCGCGGCCCATAACCCGGAGGCTCCGTAACCGCCATGGCTGCCAAGACCCTGACCATCGACGGCAAGCAGGTGAGCGCGCAGGAGGGTGCCACCATCCTGGACGCGGCGGCCGACGCCGGGATCAAGATTCCGACGCTCTGCCATCTCGAAGGGGTGAACGACATCGGCGCCTGCCGGCTCTGCCTGGTGGAGGTGGCCGGGATTGGGAAGCTGCTCTCGGCCTGCACCACCCGCGTCGCGGAAGGGATGGAGGTGCGCACCGACACCGAGCGCCTGGTCAAGTACCGCCGGATGAACCTGGAGCTGCTGTTCGCCGAGCGCAACCACGTCTGCGCCGTCTGCGTGGCCAACGGCCACTGCGAACTGCAGGACCTGGCCGCGGAGAACGGACTGGATCACGTGCGTTACGAGTACTCCTTCCCCTCGTGGGACGTGGATGCGACGCACCCGCTCTTCGGCCTCGACCACAACCGCTGCATCCTCTGCACCCGCTGCGTGCGCGTCTGCGTCAACATCGAGGGCGCCGGGACGAAGAACGTCGCCGGCCGCGGCGCCAAGTCCCGCATCATCGACGACCTCAACCAGCCCTGGGGCGAGGCCAAGAGCTGCACCTCCTGCGGCAAGTGCGTCCTCTCCTGCCCCACCGGGGCCCTGTTCAAGCGCGGCTCGACCGTCGGGGAGATGACGCGCGACCGCTCCAAGCTCGAGTTCATCGTCAACGCCCGGGAGAAAAACCAATGGAACGCCTAAGGATCGCCACCGCCTGGTTCGGAGGCTGCTCCGGCTGCCACATGTCCTTCCTGGACATGGACGAGTTCCTGCTCGAGCTGGCCGGAAAGGTCGATGTGGTCTACAGCCCGATCATCGACGTGAAGGAGTATCCGCGGGGCGTCGATGTCTGCCTGCTCGAGGGCGCGATCTGCAACCAGGACAACCTCGAGCTGCTGCACCTGATCCGCCAGCGCACGAAGGTGCTGGTCGCCTTCGGGGACTGCGCGGTGACCGGCAACGTTCCCGCGATCCGCAACCAGCTCGGCGCCCGGAATGTCGAGAACGTGCTGGAGTGCGCCTATATCGCCAGCGCCCAGGACAACCCGCGGCTGCCCGGAGCCCCCGGCATCGTGCCCGAGCTGCTGGCCCGCGTCCGGCCGGTGCACGAGGTCGTGCCGGTCGAGATCTTCCTCCCCGGGTGCCCGCCGTCCGCGGGCCGGATCCGGATGGTGCTGGAACGGGTCCTGGCCGGACTTTCCCCCCTGCCGGAGGGCGAGCACCTCACCTTCGGCTGAAACCCAGGGCACACCCATGGCCAAGCGCATCATCATCGACCCCGTGACCCGCATCGAGGGGCACGCCAAGATCAGCATCTTCCTCGACGATGCCGGCCAGGTCGCCGACGCCGAATTCCACGTGGTCGAATTCCGGGGCTTCGAGAAGTTCTGCGAGGGCCGGCCCTATGGGGAGATGCCGGGAATCACCGCGCGGATCTGCGGCATCTGCCCGGTCAGCCACCTGCTGGCCTCCGCCCGGGCCGGGGACGCGATCATGGCCGTGGCGATCCCCCCCGCCGCCGACAAGCTGCGGCGCCTGATGAACCTCGGCCAGATCGTGCAGAGCCACGCGCTGAGCTTTTTCCACCTGAGCGCCCCCGATTTCATCCTCGGCTGGGACACCCCGCCGGCCCAGCGCAACGTCTTCGGCCTGATGGCCGCCGACCCCGCGCTGGCCCGGGCCGGGATCCGCCTGCGCCAATTCGGCCAGGAGGTCATCGAGGCGCTCGGCGGGAAGAAGATCCATCCCTCCTGGGCCGTGCCCGGCGGCGTGCGCAGCGGACTGGAGGCGGAGGCGCGGGATCGGATCCGGGCGCGGCTGCCGGAGGCCTATGCGACCGCCGAGATCGCCTTCAATCTCTTCCGGAAGGCCATGGAGTCGCACCAGGAGGAAGCCCTCATCTTCGGCAATTTCCCCTCGCTCTTCATGGGGCTGGTGGCCCCCGACGGATCCTGGGAGCACCATGGCGGGCGCCTCCGGTTCACCGACAGCAGCGGCAACGTGATCGTCGACCAGCTGGACCCGGCGGACTATCGGGACTACATCGGGGAGTCGGTCCAGGCGGGATCCTACCTGAAGTCGCCCTATTTCAAGGCGCTTGGGCTGCCCGGCGGAATGTACCGGGTCGGGCCGCTGGCCCGGCTCAACATCTGCAACCAAATGGGCGTGCCCCGCGCCGACGCCGAATTGCGGGCCTTCAAGCAGCTGGGCCGCGGCGCCGTAACCTCCTCCTTCCTCTACCATCACGCCCGGCTCATCGAGATTCTCGCCGCGCTCGAATTGATCGAGCGCACGTTGGAGGATCCGGACCTGCTCAGCAGCGACCTGCGGGCCGACGCGGGCGTCAACGCCCTGCGCGGCGTGGGGGCGAGCGAGGCCCCGCGCGGCACCCTCTTTCACGACTACACGGTCGATCGGGCCGGCATCCTGCAGAAGGTCAACCTGATCGTGGCCACCGGCCACAACAACCTCGCCATGAACCGCACCGTGACGCAGATCGCCCGTCACTATGTCCGGGGCGAGGACATCCCCGAGGCGATGCTCAACCGCATCGAGCACGGCATCCGCTGCTACGACCCCTGCCTGAGCTGCTCCACGCACGCCGTCGGCCAGATGCCGCTGCGGGTGCAGCTGATCGGAGCGGACGGCCTGGTGAAGCGCGAGGTGCTCCGTGAATAGCGATCTGCTGGTCGTCGGCTATGGCAACACCCTGCGCCGCGACGACGGCGTGGGACCGAGGGTGGCGGAGGCCGTGGAAGCGCTGCACCTCGACGGCGTCCGCACGCTGGCCTGTCCCCAGCTCACGCCCGAGCTGGCGGACCCGTTGTCCCGGGCCGGCACCGCGATCTTTGTCGACGCCTCCGTCGATGGCCAGCGGCGCATCAGCCTGCGCCGCCTCGATCCTTCCGACTCCTCCCAGATCCTGGCCCATGCCGCGGACCCGTGCACCCTGCTCGCGCTGGCCCGGGACGCCTTCGGGCGCGCGCCCGATGCGTGGATGCTGGAGGTGCCGGCCGAGGAAATCGGCTTCGGCGAAAGGCTCTCCCCCAAGGCGGAACGCGGCCTGCGGGAGGCGGTGCGCGGCGTGCGGCGACTCCACTGGCGCCTCCGGGATCGGCGCTGATCGCGGCCCTCCCGCCCCCCGGGGTGGGGATCCCCTCCCAAGAATCGCCCAGCAATGTGCAATCCATACGCAGCTGGACTGGCCCGCCGGTGGTAGGCTGGACGGATGAGTTCCAAAATCTCCCTTGCCTCTGGAACCGCGCTGTTCGCCCTGGCCGCCACCGCCGCCCAAGCCCATCCGGGACTGGGACCGCAAACGGGGTTCGTCCGCGGCCTCATTCATCCCTTCACCGGATGGGATCACTGGGTGGCGATGCTGGCGATCGCCTTCTGGGCGGCCCAGCGCGGCTCGCGCCTGCTCCTGCCGGCCGCGTTCCTCGGCGCCATGGCGCTCGGGGCGGTCGCGGGCCACCATTTCGGGCCCATCCCGGGAATCGAGCAGGGCATCGCGCTGTCCGTGCTCGTGACCGGGCTCCTGATCGCCCGCTCCGTCAGCCTGCCGGCGCCCGCGGGCGTCGCCCTGGTGGGCGTTTTCGCCGTCTTTCACGGCGCGGCCCATGGCGCGGAGATGCCCGCCAGCGCGGGCTCCCTGGCCTTCGGCGGCGGCTTTCTCGCCGCGACCGCCTTCCTCCTGTTCGCCGGCGCCGCCCTGGCCGCCCGGTGCCCGCCGCGCGGGTCACAAGTTGCGGGCTGGACCGTGGCCGCGGCCGGACTGGCCCTGGCCATCGGAATCGGACGCTGACCCGGAGAACCCAGCCATGCACGAATTGGGAATCATGGAATCGGCGATCGAGGCGGTGCTCACCCAGGCCCGCACGCACGAGGCCACCCAGGTGCACCGCATCGTGCTGCGGATCGGCGCCCTGTCCGGGGTCGAGCCGGATGCGCTCCGGCTGGCCTTCGAGTCCGTCGCGAAGGGCACTCCCGCCGACGGCGCCGATCTCGACCTGGAAACGGTGCCCGCCCGCGGCCGCTGCCCGTCCTGCGACCTCGAGTTCGAAGTCCAATCGGACTTCATTTTCACCTGCCCGAGCTGCGGGCGGATTTCGGGCGAACTCGTGCAGGGCCGCGAGCTGGAGCTCGCCCGGATCGAGATGTCATGAACACCGCCATGAAACCGTCCCTTTCATCGCCTCCGCCGAGGCCCATCCGCGCGGTGGATTTGCAGGTCTCCCTTCTCGAGGGGAACGATCGCCAGGCGGCGCAAAATCGCCGGCGATTCCGGGAGCTCGGCCTGACGGCGTTCAACCTGGTGTCCTCGCCCGGATCGGGGAAGACGGCCCTGCTCGAGAGGACCCTGGCCGAGTTCGGCCAGACCACGCCCTGCGCCGCGGTGGTGGGCGACCTCGCGACGGATCGGGACGCCCAGCGCCTCGGGCGTTTCGGCGCCCCCGTCTCCCAGATCACGACCGGGGCCGCCTGTCATCTCGACGCCGGCATGGTGGGGCGCGCCGTCGACCGCCTCGGCCTCTCCGGCACCCGGATCCTCTTCATCGAGAACGTGGGCAATCTCGTCTGCCCGGCTTCGTTCGACCTCGGGGAGAGCCGGCGGGTGGTGCTGCTCTCCGCCGCCGAAGGCGAGGACAAGCCGCTCAAGTACCCGCCGATCTTCAAGTCGGCCGACATTGTCCTGATCACCAAGGTCGAAGTCGCCGGGGTGCTGGGTTTTGACCGGGCGGCGGCGGCCGAGAACATCCGGCGGATTGCGCCGCAGGCCGTCCTGATCGAGCTGTCCGCCCGCAGCGGCGAGGGTCTCGCCCTGTGGTATGAATGGCTCGACGCCCAGTCGCCGCGAGGGTGATTCCATGGATGCTCCCTCCCCAGCCTCTTCGGACGTGCTGCTGCGGGTCCGGGGCGTGGTCCAGGGCGTGGGCTTCCGGCCCTTCGTCCACCGGGAGGCCACGCGGCTCGGCTTGCGGGGATGGGTCCGGAACGACTCCGCCGGAGTCCTCATTCGCGCGGCGGGCCCGGCGCCGGCCGTGACCGCCCTGGTGCGGGCGCTCCGGACCTCCGCCCCGCCGGCCGCGCGCGTCCTGGACGTGTCGGAACAGCCGGCGGGCCGAGACCTGCCGGCGCAGGAGGCGGCCTTCGCCATCTCCCCGAGCGGAACGGACGACCGGCCGGTCGCCACGGCGATTCCGCCGGACCTCGCGCTCTGCGCCGACTGCCGGCGCGAATTGCTCGATCCGGGCGACCGCCGCCATCGCTACCCCTTCATCAATTGCACGCAGTGCGGACCCCGCTACTCGATCCTCGAGCGCCTGCCTTACGACCGTCCGCACACCACGATGCGCGCGTTCCGCCTCTGCCCGGAATGCGCGGCCGAATACCTCGAGCCGACCGACCGGCGCTTTCACGCGCAGCCGAATGCCTGTCCGGCCTGCGGGCCGCGCCTGGAGTTCCGCGCGGGCCCCGGGGCGCCCCGGACGGGCGAGGAAGCGCTGCGCGCCGCCGTGGACATCCTCGCGGGCGGCGGGATCCTCGCGGTCAAGGGCATCGGCGGCTATCACCTGATGGTGGATGCCGGCGACGACGCGGCCGTGGCGGAGCTGCGGCGGCGCAAGCAGCGGGACGACAAGCCCCTGGCCGTGATGTTCCCCGACCTGGCGGCGGTGCGGCTCGCGGCCGAGGTGCCGCCGGAGGCGGAGGAGCTCCTGAGCTCCCCGGCCGCGCCGATCGTGCTGCTCCGGCGGCGCCCCGGCGCCGCCCTCGCGTCCGGTCTCGCCCCCGGCAATCCGTGGGTGGGGGCGCTCCTGCCCTATTCGCCCGTGCATGTCCTGCTCCTGCAGGCCCTGGGCCGGCCGGTCGTGGCGACGAGCGGGAACCTGGCCGACGAGCCCTTGTGCACCGACGCGGAAGAGGCCCATTGGCGGCTGGCCGGGATCGCCGACGCCTTCCTCGACCACAATCGGCCGATCGCGCACCCGGTGGATGATTCGGTGGTGCGGTTGTCCGCCCGGGGCCCCATTCGGCTGCGCCGGGCCCGGGGCTACGCGCCCGTTCCCCTCCGCCTGCCGGGCGCGGTCGACGGCAGCTGGCTCTGCGTCGGCGCGGAGATGAAGAACACGGTCGCGGTCGCGGCCCGCGACGAGGTCGTGCTCAGCCCCCACCTCGGCGACCTGGACGCCACCGCGACCCAGGCGGTCTTCCGGCGCACGGTGGCGATGCTGGGCGAGATTCACCGCTCCGAGTTCACCCGCGTGGTCTGCGACCGCCACCCGGACTATGCCTCGACCCGCTTCGCCCGGGCCACCGGCCTGCCCTGCGTCGAGGTGCAGCACCATTTGGCCCACGTGCTGGCCTGCCTGCTCGAGCACGGGCGCGAGGCCGACGATGTCCTGGGCGTCGCCTGGGACGGCACGGGCTACGGGGACGACGGGACCCTGTGGGGCGGGGAATTCATCCTCCTGCAAAAGGGGCGGGCCCTGCGCTACGCGCGCCTGCGCCCCTTTCGCCTGCCCGGAGGGGAAGCCGCGATCCGCGATGCGCGGCGGACCGCGTTCGGCCTGGGGCATGCCGCCGGCGGCGCCGGACTCGGGAAGCTCGGCCGCCGCCTCGGCTTCTCGGCCGCCGAGACGGCCCTGCTGGCCACCATGCTCGACCGCCGGGTGAATTCGCCCGTGACGAGCAGCGCGGGCCGCCTCTTCGACGCGGCCGGAGCCCTGCTCGGTCTCGGCTCGCACAATCGCTTCGAGGGGCAGGTCCCCCTGGCGCTGGAGGCCGCGGCGGCGCGCCAGGCGGGCCCCGCCCACGATCTGCCCCTGCCGTTGCGGACCGTGGCCCCGGGCGCCGGGGTCGTGGCCGAGCTCGACTGGGAGCCGCTCTTCGCAGCGCTGGGGGAACGGCGCAGGGCCGGCCGCGACGCGGCCGGACTGGCCGCCGCGTTCCACCGGGCGCTCGCGCGCGGCATCGCGGCCGTCGCCCGCGCCGCCGGGACCCGGACCGTCGCCCTGACCGGCGGCTGCTTCCAGAATGCGCTGCTGGTCGACCTGGCGGCGGCCGCCCTCGAGGCCGACGGCTTCGAGGTGCTGATCCCGCGCGAACTTCCGCCCCACGACGGCGCGATCGCCGCCGGCCAGGCGCTCGGAGCCCTGTGGAATCTCACCACCGTCCCACCGCCCTAGTCCCCCATGTGCCTCGCCGTTCCAGGACAGCTGCTAGATATCCGGGGGGAGGATCCCCTCGAGCGGTGCGGCCGTGTCAGCTTCGGCGGCGTCATCAAGGAGGTCAGCCTGGCCTGCGCCCCCGAGGCGAAGGTCGGCGACTACGTCCTCGTCCACGTCGGCCTCGCGATCAGCGTCATCGATGCCACCGAGGCGGAGGAGATATTCCGCTACCTCCGCGCCATGGGCGACCTGGACGGGATCGACCTTCCCCCGTCCGCCGCCCCGCCCCGACCATGAAATTCCTCGACGAATACCGCGATGCCGCCGTGGTGCGGACCCTCGCCGGGGCGATCGCGCGCACCGTGACGCGCCCATGGACCGTCATGGAGATCTGCGGCGGCCAGACCCACGCGATCGTCAAGTTCGGCCTGGATGAACTGCTCCCCCGCGGGGTGACCCTCGTGCACGGACCCGGCTGCCCGGTCTGCGTGACCCCGGCGGAACTGATCGACCAGGCCGTGGAGCTGGCGCTGCGGCCGGGCGTGACGCTCTGCTCCTTCGGGGACATGCTGCGCGTGCCGGGGACGGGAATCGACCTGCTGACCGCCAAGGCCCGGGGCGCGGACGTGCGCATGGTCTACTCGCCGCTCGACGCCGTCCGCTTTGCCCGGGAGCATCCCGACCGGGAGGTCGTCTTCTTTGCGGTCGGCTTTGAAACCACCGCCCCGGCCAACGCCATGGCCGTGCTGCGCGCCGAGCGCGAGGGGCTGGCCCATTTTTCCCTGCTGGCTTCGCATGTGCTGGTCCCGCCCGCGATGTGCGCGCTCCTCGGCGCCGCCGACAACCGCGTCCAGGGCTTCCTCGCGGCCGGGCACGTCTGCGCCATCATGGGAACGGCGGAATACGAGCCGGTCGCCCGTCGATTCGGCGTCCCGATCGTCGTGACCGGCTTCGAGCCCGTGGATATCCTCGAGGGTCTGCTGCGCTGCCTGCGGCAACTGGAAAGCGGCCGGGCGGAAGTCGAGAACGCCTACGCCCGGGCCGTCCGGGCCGAGGGCAATCCCGCCGCGCGCGCCATCGCCGAGGAGGTTTTCGAGGTCGTCGATCGCAATTGGCGCGGCCTGGGTCCCATCCCGGCCAGCGGCTGGGGCCTGCGGGAGCGGTTTGCGGCGTACGACGCCGCGCGCAGGTTTTGCCTTCCCACCCCGGCACCGGCGCCCGCGGGCGAATGCATCAGCGGTGAGATCCTGCGGGGGCTCCGGAAGCCGCACGAGTGCCCCGCCTTCGGGACCCGTTGCACCCCGGAGTGCCCGATTGGCGCCCCGATGGTGTCGAGTGAGGGCGCCTGCGCCGCCTACTTCCGCTACCGTCGCGCCAACAGCGCGGCCTAGCAGATTCGGGGGAGCTGCTCCCCGCTGAGGCGGAAGAGCGTCCGCTCCCGCCCGATCGCGCTGCGCAGCGAAACCTGCCCGGCCTTGCCGGCCGTCACCCGCCCGATCACGGCGGCCGGGCCGCCCGGAGCGGTGCCCGAAAGCGTCGCCAGGGCCGCCGCCGCGTCGACCTGGGGCAGGATGCAAAGGAAGCGGCCCTCGTTGGCGACGTACATCGGCTCCAGCCCGAGGATCTCACAGGCGCCGCGCACGGCCTCGGTGACGGGCACGGCCCGCTCCTCGATGTCCATGGCGACCTTTCCGGTCTCGGCGAGCTCGACGAGGGCGGTGGCCAGTCCGCCGCGGGTGAGATCGCGCAGGCAGTGCACGTCGAGTCCCGCCGCCAGGAGCGCTGCCACCGGCGCGGCCAGCGGCGCGCAATCGCTCTCGATCGGGCTCTCAAAGCCCAGGCCCTCCCGCACCGCCATGATCGCCATGCCATGGCGCCCGATGTCCCCGCTCAGGATGATCGCGTCGCCCTCCCGGATCCGGTCCGGCCCGATGCGCAGACCGTGCTCGACGAGCCCGATTCCCGCGGTCGTCACGTAGATCCCGTCGCCCTTGCCGCGTTCCACGACCTTGGTGTCTCCCGTGACGATCGCGACGCCCGCCGTCCTCGCGGCGGCCGCCATGGAGGCCACGACCTTCCGCAGGGTCTCGATCGGGAGCCCCTCCTCGAGGATGAAGCCCGCGCTCAGCCAGACCGGGCGGGCGCCGCACATCGCCAGGTCGTTGATCGTGCCGTACACCGCCAGGCTGCCGATGTCACCCCCCGGGAAAAAATGGGGGCTGACCACGTGGGAATCGGTGGTGAAGGCCAGCACCGTTCCAGCCGCCTGCAGCACCGCCCCGTCATGACGGCTGTTGAGCGCCGGATTGGCAAACGCCGGCCGGAAGATGCGCTCGATCAGATCCTCCGTCAGCCGGCCGCCGCCCCCGTGGCCGATGGTGATTTCCCCGCGTTGGGTCGCGGGGGCCGGACACTGTAAGGTGATGCTCATCGGACGGTCCCATTATCACCCCGTTTCCCGTGCCGGACTGCGCGTCGCCTGCCGAAGGTTGCGCACTTCTTGCCGAGCGTGGTTGCGTCGCCGCCGGGTCCGTCCATAGCGAGTTGTGCCCCCCTTCGTCCGAATCGCCTTCCTGGCGCCCCTGCTGGGGGCCGCCCTCTCCGCGGCCGAGCCGGTTCCCCCACCCCCGCCGCCCTGGGATGCCGGCTCCTTCAACCTGGAATCGGGATTGCTTTGGGAGATCGGCACGGGCACGCCCATCGCCTACCGGCTGGTTCCAACCCTGCTCTCCTGGCGATCGCCGGCGGCCATCGACTGGAAGCTGCCGGATGGATCGCGGATCGTGCTCCGGCACCGCCTGACCCTCGTCGGCACCTGGATCGAGCACGGGCCGGAATCCCATTATTTTGCGATCGACGGTTCGCCGTCCCTCGAATGGTGGGATGAGTCCGGCACCTGGTCGCTGTACACCGGTTCAGGCGGCGGAGCCGGGCTGATCGACTCGCAGGGAGTCAAGGGCGGCATGGGCCAGGACCTGACGCTCAACTGGTTCATCCGCGGCGGGATCGAGCACGTCACCTCGCGCCGGACCCATCTCACGGCCGGCTTCATGTACCAGCACATGTCCAACGGCGGAATGACCAAGCCCAACCCCGGGATCGATGCGCTGGGCCTGACGCTGGGCTGCTCGGTGAAGTTCTGAGGGGCCGCCGAGCGCCGTTAACACCTCGCCGGTCCCGGCCCCGACGGAGCGAAAAACATGCTATAATAGTCCGTGGAAAGGGAAATCATGCCTGAGCCCACGGAGAGCGCGGGAACCAAGACCGTTCTCGTCATCGACGACGAGGCGCCGTTCTGCCTCCTCGCGAAGGCCATGCTCGAGAGCCAGGGCTATCGCGCCATCGTCTCCACCAATGCGGTTGAAGGACTGCAGATGGCCCAGGAAAGCTGGCGCAAGATCGACGCGGTCCTGGTCGACCTGAGCATGAGGCCGATGAACGGCCGCCAGATCCTGATGCAGCTCAGGCAGGTTCGGCCCATGACGCCCGTGGTGATGATGAGCGGTTCCGCGGAGGAGGACGTCACGGCGGCCAACGAACTGGGAGCCTTCCCCGGCTTTCTCCAGAAACCATTCACTTCGCGGACCCTCGCCCGGGCCATCCGCTTCGCGAGCGCCCCGCTCTAGTCCCGCCTCCCCCGGCCCGGAGGGGCCGGGTCAGGCCAGGCAAGCGGTGGCGGAGGGGACTTGGCCTTCGGGCTTGGCCTTTCCGGCCGGACCGGGTTTCCCTGTCCTGCCCAATGCCCAGCCGAAGTCCCCGTTCCCCCAGGAAAAGGCCGCGAGCCACGCCGCGAGAGCGCGTTTCGGCGGCCCCCGGCCGAATGCTGGCGGTGATTGATCACGAGCGCCTGCAGGCCGCCGCCTGGGCCGAATTCCATACGGTCCGCAAGCGCCTCGACAAGGTCACCGGCGAGCTGCACCGCCATGAAGAGATCGATGTGCCCGCCTTCGACGCGTGGCTGAATCAGACTTTTCCCCTCCAGCTGACGGCACTGCGCGAGCTGACCGAGGAGGTGACGGCCAAGGCCCGGCAGGTCCGGACCGTGCAGATGGGAGCGGCCCGGACGGGCGGTTCGCTCAAGCGGCTCTGGCGGGAGCAAAAGGAGCGCATGGCCGACCCGGAGGGATTCCGCCAGCGGTCCAAGTCCCGGCGCCGGGCCGGATCAGAGGACGAGGATGACTTCGGGCGCCGCCAGGAGGCCGAGCCGGGGGACTTTGCGCCGCGCTCGGCGCCCAACCGCACGGCCGCGGCCCGGGACACCTATCGCCGGCTGGTGCAGAGGATTCATCCCGACCGGGGCGGCATCTGGTCTCCCGCCCGGGAGCACCTCTGGCATGAGGTCCAGCAGGCCTGGGGCGCCGGCGATGCCGACTGGCTCGCCCGCCTCGAGGTGGAATGGGAAACCGCCCACGAAGTCGTCGGGCCCCGGTCTCCCGTCAGCCGCCTGCGGGCGGCCATCGAGGAGCTCCACGCCGCCCGCCGGGACATTGAGAACAAGCTCCGCGGGTACCGGACGGCTCCGTCCTGGCGCTTCATGCACACCGCATCCATCCGCCACAAGCTCGAGCGCCGCGTCGAGGCCGACTTTGTCCGCGACTACGGAGTCCTTCAGCGGCAGCTCAACTACCTCAACACGACGATCGCCGCCTGGGAGGAAGACTGGACTCGCGCCAGCAGTCGCCCGCGGCCCAGGCGCCACACCACCCCGTTTCGGGGCACGCGGCCGTTCTGACGGGCTTGTCCCCTCCGGTCCCGCGGCAGGCTTGAATGGGACTGGCCGCCGAATAGCGTCGGGCCGATGCGACCCAGCCAGGACCCCGGCGCCGCGATCGGCGCCCGGCTCGACCGACTGCCGATGGCCTGGCCGATCTGGCGCCTGGTGCTCCTGCTTTCCGCCGGGGCGTTCTTCGAGATCTACGATCTCTTTCTCACCGCCTCGCTCTCGCCCGGGTTGGTCCGGGCCGGAATCTTCCGCCCGGAAGGCGCCGTCTTCTGGGGCCTTTCATCCCAGGCCACCTTCGCTGCCGTCACTTTCGGAGGGCTCTACCTGGGTACGGTCGCCTTCAGCGCGGTGGCCGACCGGTTCGGACGGCGCCCGATCTTCACCTTCTCGCTGCTCTGGTACACGGTCGCGACGACCCTCATGGCGCTGCAATCGACGGCGACGGGCATCTACGCCTGGCGATTTGTCGCTGGCGTGGGGATAGGGGTCGAGCTGGTCACGATCGACGCCTACCTTTCCGAATTCGTGCCCAAGCACGCGCGCACGCGCGCCTTCGCCTGCAACGCCGCCGTGCAATTCCTCGGCGTCCCGGCGGCGGCCTTCCTCGCCTGGGTCCTCGTGCCCCGCACACCCTGGGGCATCGACGGCTGGCGGTGGGTGGCCCTGATCTCCGCCGCCGGCGCCGTCGTGGTCTGGGCGATCCGCGCGCGCGTCCCGGAATCCCCGCGCTGGCTGGCCGAGCATGGCCGTGCGGTGGAGGCGGAACGGATCGTCAGCGGCCTCGAAGCGGCGGTGCGAACCGGCCCCATGGATCCCGGGCCGGCGGCCGAACCTGCGGTGCGGAAGCCGGAACCGCACCCGATCGGCCGCATCATTGCGATGCTCGTCGTCTTTCAATTCTTCCAGACCATCGGGTTCTACGGCTTTGGGAACTGGCTGCCCACCCTCCTGGCCGCGCGCGGCGCGTCCGTCGTCCACAGCCTCCAGTATTCGTTCGCCATCGCGCTCGCCTATCCGGCCGGGCCCCTCCTCTGCCTGCTGTTCGCCGACCGGTTCGAGGCCAAGTGGCAGATCGTCACCGCGGCCCTGGGCGTCGCCGGCTTCGGGCTGCTCTTCGCGGGCCAGACCGGGGCGACCGGGATCGTCGCCTGCGGCATCGGGGTCACCTTCTCCAACTGCGCCATGAGCTACGCCTACCATGCGTACCAGACCGAGCTCTTTCCCACGAGGATCAGGGCCCGGGCGGTCGGATTCTGCTATTCGTGGAGCCGGCTCTCCACCGTGCTCTCCAGCTTCATGATCGCATTTTTCCTGGGCCGGTTCGGCTCGACGGGGGTGTTCGTCTTCATTGCCTCCAGCATGATTGTAGTCGCCTTGGTCATCGGCGGCCTCGGCCCCCGCACCCGCGGGCGGAGCCTGGAGGAGATTGCCTAGCGGCTCGCGTTTTGCAGGCCGGCCAAGGTCTCGGATTGATGCGAATCGGGGGTGCCCCACGTGTCCACGATCGAAGGCGCCCGAAACAAGCGTTCCTGGCTGGTCGGGCGCATCCGCCCATACCGCAGTTCCTCCTGACGTTCCGACCGGCATTTCCGGATCACGAGTACGGCGGCGGCAATGGCACCGAGAGCGAGCGAGCAGATGAACAGGGTGACACCGAGGGATAAGTTCATGCCCAGAATTATAACAGCGAGTTACGAAAGTCCGGACCGGATATATGCGATTGCGGGGCATCTTGCCCCGGTTACAAATCGGGCCGCCCCGCCTTCCCCGGCGGTCGCGCCCTTCCTTGTCCCCCGCGGTCCATTCTTTTTGTCGGCTGGGAGCTCTCGGCCTGATCAGCCTCGCCTGGCTGCCGTTCGCGGCCGCCGAGGCCGCGGCCACGGCCAGCCCGCACGACGCCGGCCTGGATCCCGCCCAGGCCCGGGCGCTGTCCGCGCCGGGACCGGTCGACCGGGCCGCGGGCCAGCGGCTATTCCAGGTGCACTGCGCCGGCTGCCATGGGCCCAATGGCGAGGGCAGCCGCGGGCCGACCCTCGCCCTGCCCCATCTCCCCCGCGCCGCCAGCGAGCCGGCGATCGCCCGGATCATCGCCCAGGGGATCCACGGCACCGAGATGCCCCCCTTCCGGCTGGAGACGGCGGATATTCGCAATCTCGCGGCCTGGGTCTGGCACCTCGGGCAGCTGCCGCCGGAGACCGTGCCGGGCAACCCGGCCCGGGGCGAGGTCCTCTATCGCACGCGCGGCAATTGCGCGCTCTGCCATTTCCTGGACGGCAGCGGCGCCGGGATCGGACCGGACCTCAGCGACATCGGCAGCCGCCGGGGCGCCGCCTACCTGCGCCGGGCCCTGACCGACCCGGGCGCGGACGTGCCCCAGAGCTTCGGGATGTTCCGCGAAGATGCCCCCATCACCGCCAACTTCCTCCTGGTCTCGCTCGTGACCCGGGACGGCGCGGCCTGGACGGGGGTGCGCGTCAACGAGGACACGTTCTCGATCCAGATCCGCGATCTGGCCAACGGCCTGCATTCCTTCCTAAAGCCGGAGCTGGCCGAGCTGCACAAGGAGTGGGGCAAAACCCCGATGCCGAGCTACTCCGGCCTCTTCAGCCGCGAGGAGCTCGACGACCTCGTCGCCTTCCTCGCCGCCCACAAAGGTTAACCATGATCCTCCGTCCCCTCGCCTGCCTGCTCCTCCTCGCGCCCGCGGCCTGGGGCGGAGTCTCCTCCGAGCGCATCCTCCACGCCGACTCCGAGCCCGCGAACTGGCTGACCTATTCCGGCAATTATGCGGGGCATCGGTACTCGCCGCTCCGGCAGATCACCCGCGAGAATGTCGCCGGGCTCAGGCCGATCTGGATGTACCAGATGCAGGTGGAGGGCCGCGTGGAGACCTCGCCGCTCGTGGTCGACGGGATCATCTACCTGACCGAGAAGCCGTTCATCGTCACCGCCCTCGACGGCCGCACGGGCCGGCCGCTGTGGACCTACCGCCGACCCGAGATCCGCGAGGTGCCGAGCTGCTGCGGCCAGGTGAACCGTGGACTGGCGATCCTGGGCGACACCCTGTTCCTCGGCACCCTCGACGCGCACCTGGTGGCCCTCGACGCCCAGACCGGCCGGGTGCGCTGGGACATCGTCGTGGCCGACTGGCACACGGGCCACTCGATTACGGCCGCGCCCCTGGTCGTCAAGGACAAGGTGATCGTGGGCATTTCCGGCGGGGACTACGGCATCCGCGGGTTCCTCGACGCCTACGACCCGAAGACCGGGCAAAGGGTCTGGCGGCTCTGGACCGTCCCGGAGGCCGGGCAGCCGGGCAGCGAGACCTGGGGCGCCGGCGACGCCTGGAAAAGTGGCGGCGCGCCCACCTGGGTCACGGGCACCTACGACCCCGAGCTCAACCTCCTCTACTGGGGCACCGGCAACCCCGGCGAGGACTACAACGGGGACGGCCGCCCGGGAGACAACCTCTACTCGGACTGCCTGCTGGCGATCGACCCGGACACCGGCAATGTGCGCTGGCACTTCCAGTTCACCCCCCACGACCTGCACGACTGGGATTCGAACCAGGTGCCGGTGCTGATCGACGCCACCGTCGCGGGGAAGCCGCGCAAGCTGGTCGTCCAGGCCAACCGCAACGCATTCTACTACGTCCTGGACCGGGTGACGGGCGAGTTCATCGCCGGCCGGCCCTATACCAAGGAGAGCTGGGCCAAGGGACTGGACGCCCGGGGGCGCCCCATCCTCGAGCCGGATTCCGATCCCACGCCCGAGGGCAAGCTCACCTACCCGGGACTCTTCGGCGGCACCAGCTGGTACAGCCCCACGTATAGCCCCGCCTCCCGGCTCTTCTACGTGATGGCCTCCGACGACTTCGCCCAGGTCTTCTACAAGCGAAAGCAAGACTACGAGCCCGGGGTGAAATTCGAGGGTGGCAGCACCCGGGACATCGCCGGCGCGGAAGCCTTCGGGTCCGTCCGGGCCCTCGACCCGGTCACCGGCGCCCTGCGCTGGGAGTTCAAGCTGAACGCGGTCTCGTGGTGCGGGCTGCTTTCGACGGGCGGCGGGCTGGTCTTCGGCGGAACGCGCGAGGGCGCCATCTTCGCCCTCGATGCGGACACCGGCCGCAATCTCTGGCACTTCCAGGCCGGCGGCCAGGTGTCGTGCAACCCGATCAGCTTCGAGGTCGGGGGCCGGCAATACGTCAGCTTCGCCGCGGGCAACGCGATCGTCGTCTTTGGGAACTAGCCGGGCCGGGCTAGATCCGGAAGCGGGGCGTCCGGCCCTGGCCCAGGCGGCTCTTCCAAAGGACCATGCCCGCGACCGCGAAGCTGAAAAGCCCCGTGAGACCCGCGAACAGCACTCCGGAAATTAGGTGAGCCATACCATTCAAGTATGGCACTGAATCGACGAAACCCGGCACAACTGATCTGGTTTCGGCGCGCCTAGGCTTAAGCCCCTAGGCTCGCATTCAAAAACGCTTCAATCCCGAACTGGGGAGTTATACCCAGGCGTGAGCCCGGACGATCGCTAGCTAGCGGCCCGGATGATTCGCGTCCTTCCCGGGGCCGACGGATGCGGCGGGTCCGGGCAGGGTATAGGACACATAGATCCCGCCGGTCGATTCCCGGAACTGGCTGCCCTGCCCTTCTCCGCCCGCGGCGATGAGGACATACTGCTTCCCATCGATCAGGTAGGTGGCCGGGGAGGCGAGGCCGGGGAGAGGCAGCGTGCTTTGCCAGAGCAGCCGGCCGGTCTGGCTGTCGAAGGCCCGGAACTGGCGGTCGAAGGCCGTGGCGGCGATGAAGACGAGGCCGCCGGCAGTGACCAGCGGACCGCCGTAGTTGAGCGTCCCGGTGTCCGCCATGCCCTGGGCCGCCAGCTCCGGGTAGTAGCCCAGCGGGATATGCCAGAGAAATTTTCCCGTGTTCATGTCGATGGCGCTGAGCGTGCCCCAGGGAGGGACGATCGCCGGATAGCCGTCGGGATCGGTGAACCAGCCCTTGGTCGACTTGTAGGGCGAGGGCTCATTCGGATTGCCCGCGTCATTTCCCGCCAGCGCATCGCTCCGCGGGCCAACCGCGAGGCCGGGCTGGCTTGGGGCCGTCTTCAGGTAGCGCAGAAGCGAGCGAATCTGCCCGGCCGCGAGGTCGGCGGCGGGGGGCATGCGGCGGCGTCCCTGGTGAATGAGCTCCTCGATCTGCTGGTCGGTGATCCGCTGGTCGACCCCCACGAGACTGGGAATGTCGGGCGGCGAACCCGCGCGGCCCAGGCCGTGGCAGGCGCTGCACCTCTGCTGGTAGATCCGTTCCCCGGGGCTGGCCGCCCGGCCCGGCAGGACGATGCCGGTGAACCGCGGCGTCTCATTCGCATTCACGTACAGGACCCCCGTGGTGGGATCGACCGCCGGGCCGCCCCATTCTCCCCCGCCATTGGCGCCCGGGAGATTGACCAGCATCGCGTCCAGGGGCGGCGGAACGAATTGCCCGCCGTCGCCACCCGCCAGCGCCCGGAACCTCCGCAGCACCCAGGCATGGGCTTCGGGGGTCCGGTTCGTCAGGATCTCCTCCGTCACCCCCTGGCGCGTGAAGGGCGGGGGCAGCGTGGGCAGCGGCTGGGTCGGGGAAGTCACCTCCCCGGGCACCGTGCTGGCAGGGTAGCTCGATTCCCTGATGGGGAAGAGCGGATCGCCGGTCGCGCGGTCGAAGAGAAACACATAGCCCGACTTCGTCGTCTGGGCGACCGCGTCGACCCGGCGGCCGCCGCGGTTCACGGTCAGCAGGACGGGGGGCGCGGGAAAATCGCGGTCCCACAGGTCGTGGTGGACGCCCTGGAAGTGCCAGATCCGCCGGCCCGTCGCCGCATCCAGGGCCAGCAGCGTGTCGGAGAACAGGTCGTCCCCCACCCGGTCCGCCCCGTACCAGTCCGTCACCGCCGAGCCGGTCGGGGCGTACAGGATGCCGCGGGCGGGATCGACGACCATGCCGGCCCAATTGTTGGCGGCGCCCGCGGTCTTCCAGGCGTCCTTCGGCCAAGTCTCGTAGCCGAATTCGCCGGGATGGGGAATCGTGTGAAAGGTCCAGCGCAGCGCCCCGGTGCGCACATCGTAGGCCCGGATGTCCCCTGGAGGGGCCGGATGGTCCTCGGGCTCCATGCCCCCGAGGATGATGAGATCCTGATAGATGACTCCGGGACTCGTCACGTTGATCGACTGCTGCCGGTAGTCGCGCCCGAGGTCCTTGCGCAGGTCGATCCGTCCGCCCTCCCCGAACCCGGGGATGGGCTTCCCGTCGCTCGCGTCGAGGGCGTAGACGAAATTGTTCGCCGCCGAGAAGATCCTGCGCTCGTGGCCGTCCGTCCAGGTGGCCACCCCCCGCACCCAGCCCACCCCCGGGACGTCGGGACTGAACTTCCACCGCAGCTTGCCCGTCACCGCATCGAGCGCGACCACCTTGCGGCTGGGCGTCATCGCATAGACCACGCCGCCGACGACCAGCGGGTTGGTCTCGAGTCCGCCCT
The DNA here is from genome assembly GCA_964550715.1 of uncultured Opitutaceae bacterium. Classification (GTDB taxonomy): domain Bacteria; phylum Verrucomicrobiota; class Verrucomicrobiia; order Opitutales; family Opitutaceae; genus Palsa-1447. The sequence continues at coordinate 24,470 of CAZKAH010000022.1, read as the reverse complement.
CCTCCCCGGTGTCAAACGTCCACGCCACCTGCAATCCGGCGACGTTCTCGCGATTGACCTGCGCCAGCGGGGAATAGTGGTCGCCACCCGCATCGCCATTGTAGACCGGCCAATCCCGGGATGCCGGGGATTGTGCGCGCGCCAGGACCATCCCGGGCAGCAGGAGGATCGGCGCCAACCAGGCGGGGGACGGACGCATCCGGGCATCCAAACCGGATTGGGCCCGCAGGCAAGGGCGGCTTCGGCGGCTCACACCTTACCCCGACAAAACCGGAAATGTCCGGCCTATCATCCTGCAGGACGTCCAAGGCGTGGAATTCCGCGACGGCGACTTGCTGTCCGGGCCGCCCGCTGGCAACAACGTGCATGCCCCTCCTTCGCCGTTGCCTCCGTTTTCTGGTTCCATGCCTGGCCTGCGCGATTTCTCCCGCCGGTCATGCCGCCGGCTCGGCCGGACCGGCCAATGACGCCGGCAGCTACAACGTGCGGGCCTTCGGGGCGACCGGCGACGGCAAGACGCTGGATACCGATGCCATCAACCGGGCGATCGAGGCGGCCGCGGCCGCCGGCGGGGGCACCGTGGTGTTCCCGGCCGGTTCCTACCTCAGCTTCTCGATCCGGCTGAAGAGCCACCTCACGCTCCGGCTCGAGGCCGGCTGCCGGATCATCGCGGCCAAGGCCTCCCCCGGCTTCGGTGGCTATGATGCGGCCGAGCCGAACGTCCCGGGCGACCAGTTCCAGTACCAGGACTTCGGGCACAGCCATTTCCACAACAGCCTGATCTGGGGCGAAGACCTCGAGGATGTCGCCATCACCGGCCCGGGGCTGATCTTCGGCCAGGGGCTCTCCCGGGCCAACGGGTTCCGTCCCGGGCGCAATGGCGCCAGCGCCGCCGGCCCCAACAACACCCCCACGCCCGGCGACACGGCTGGGCAGGCGCCCCGGGCGGCCCCGGCCGGCGTGCCCCTGCCCACCCCGGACCGGGGCGGCAACAAGTCCATCGCCCTGAAGAATTGCCGGAACGTCACCCTGAGCGGCTTCTCAATCCTGCAGGGCGGCTGGTTCGGGCTCCTGGCGAGCGGCGTGGACAACTTCACGATCGCGAACGTGAAGGTGGACACGAACCGCGACGGCTTCGATATCGACTGCTGCCGCAACGTCCGGATCAGCGACTGCACGGTGAACGCAATCAACGACGACGCGATCGTGCTGAAGAGCACGTACGTCTTCGGGGTCCTCCGGCCGACCGAGAACGTCACCATCACCGGCTGCGAGGTCACCGGCTACGATCCCGGCTCCTGCTTCGACGGCACCTACCGCCACGCGCAGGCGCTCGCGGTCGACCGCGACGGACCCACCGGCCGCATCAAGATCGGCACGGAGTCCAACGGGAACTTCAAGAACATCACCATCGCCAACTGCGTCTTCGACCGCAGCCGCGGCCTCGCCCTGGAGACGGTCGACGGCGCCACGATCGAGGGCGTCACCGTCACCAACCTGGCGATGCGCAATGTTTCCAATGCGGCCATCTTCCTCCGGATCGGCAACCGCGCCCGCGGCCCGGCCGGGACGCCCATCGGGGCGATCCGCCACGTGAGCATCAGCCACGTCACGGCGGTCGACGTCGATCCCCGCTATCCGATCATCATCGCCGGCCTGCCGGGCCATCCCATCGAGGACCTGCAGCTGAGCGACATCCACGTCGTCTCGCGCGGCGGCCTCACGCTCGCCATGGCCGCCGAGCAGCCGGCGACCCTCGTGAACACCTTCTTCCTGCGCGGCCCCGGCCTGGCCGGCCCGCGCGATCCCTACCATCCGCCGGAACAGGAGAAGGGCTACCCCGAGCCGTCGATGTTCGGGCTGCTGCCCGCGTACGGCGCGTATGTCCGCCACGCCCGGGATATCTCCTTTCGCGACGTCGAGCTCGCCGTGGCCAGCCCGGACACGCGGCCGGCCGTCGTCCTCGAGGATGTGACCGGGGCGGACTTCGACCACCTGCGCATCCAGCGCACGCCCGATGGGCCCGGGATCGTCCTGCGCCAGGTCAACGAATTCGCCATCCGGAATTCCCCGGGGATCCCCGACACCCGGCGCCCGAAGGCGGACTTGGAATCGCTCTAGTCGCCCGGGCCCGGCCCAGGCCCCGGCGGGCCGGGCGCTGGCCGCGGGCGCCCGACGCCAGCCGCGTGACGGAGGAAGGTTGAGTCGGCCCGAAACCTGCGGTAGGACCACCAGGCTCCATGCCTTGAGGCCGGAGCCCGCCATGGCCCTACACATCGCCCTCCACCACCGCAGTTCCTATCGCTATGACCGGCCCGTCCAGCTGGGACCGCAAACCGTCCGGCTAAAGCCGGCGCCGCACTGCCGCACCCCCATTCTCAGCTATTCGCTCAAGGTCGAGCCGGCCGAGCATTTTATCAACTGGCAGCAGGATCCGCAGGGCAACTACGGCGCCCGGCTGGCGTTCCCCAAGCCGGCCACGGCCTTCTCGGTGGTGGTGGACCTGGTCGCCGAGATGACGGTCTTCAACCCCTTCGATTTCTTCCTGGATCCGACGGCCGAAAAATCGCCCTTTTCCTACGAGCCCCGGCTCGCCGCCGACCTGGCGCCCTTCCTGCGCAAGGACGCCCTGACCCCCGCCCTCGAGGTGTTCCTGCAGGCCGTCGATCTCACCCCCCGGCCCTCGATTGAGTTTCTCGTCGCCCTCAACCTGCGGGTGAACCGGGCGGTGCGGTATGTCATCCGGCTGGAGCACGGGGTCCAGTCGCCCGAGCAGACCCTGAGCCTCGGCAGCGGATCCTGCCGCGATTCCGCCTGGCTCCTCGTCCAGGCCCTCCGGCACATCGGGCTCGCCGCCCGCTTCGCCTCGGGCTACCTGATTCAGCTGCGTCCCGACGTGAAGACCACCGAGGGTCCGGCGGGAGCGGCCCAGGACTTCACCGATCTCCATGCGTGGTGTGAAGTCTACCTGCCAGGCGCAGGGTGGATCGGGCTCGATCCGACCTCGGGCCTCCTGGCCGGCGAGGGCCATATTCCGCTCGCCTGCTCGCCCGAGCCCTCCACGGCGGCCCCCATCAGCGGCGCCGTGGAACGATGCGAGACCACGTTCGAGCATGAGATGAGCGTCCGCCGGATCCTCGAATCGCCGCGGGTCACGCTGCCCTATGCGGACGAAACGTGGGCCGCGGTCGACGCGGTGGGGCGCCAGGTCGATGAAATTCTCCGGCAAGGCGACGTGCGGCTCACGGTCGGCGGCGAGCCGACCTTCGTCGCCCTGGACCAGGTGGAGCGGCCGGAATGGAACACGACCGCCCTCGGGCCGCACAAGCGTGAATTGGCCGAGAGGCTCTTCGACCGGGTCTTCACGGAGTTCGGCCGGGGCGGGATCCGCCACTACGGGCAGGGCAAGTGGTATCCCGGGGAGCCGCTCCCGCGCTGGGTGCTCGCCTGCCTCTGGCGCAAGGACCAAAAGCCGATCTGGCGGAACCCGAAGCTATTCGCCAATCCCCTCGTTCCCGGGACGCGGACCGCGGCGGATGCGGCCGCCTTCGCGGCGGGCCTGGCCGGGGTCCTGCGCCTGGCCGAGGAGCGACTCGTCCCCGGCCACGAGGACACCCTTTATCACGTCTGGAAGGAGCGGCGGATTCCCGCCGGCTGCAATCCCGGCGAAGTGAGCCTGAACGACCAGGCCGAGCGGGCCCGGCTCGGAGCCGTGCTGGAGGCCGGGCTCGAGACGCCGGTCGGCTACGCGCTTCCGCTGCGGCGCCTGCCCGACCGCGTCTGGATGTCCTCGCCCTGGCATTTCCAGGCCGGCCGGATGTTCCTCATCCCGGGGGATTCGCCCATGGGCCTGCGCCTGCCGCTTGCCCTGCAGCCGTGGCGCCCGCCCGGCGCGCGGGGGCCGGCGCCGGACTCGGAGGTCCGCATCGCCCTCTGCGTGGAGGCGAGGAACGGCCACGTCCACGTCTTCCTGCCGCCCACCGACCGCGTCGAGGACTATCTCGATCTGCTCGAGGCCGTCGAGCTGACCGCCTCCTCCCTCGACGTGCCGGTCATCCTGGAGGGCTACCTGCCCCCGTCGGATGCCGTGCTCGACAACCTCAACGTCACGCCCGATCCCGGCGTCATCGAGGTGAACATCAACCCCTCGGCCAGCTGGCCGGAGTTGGCGCGGAAGACCGCCTGGCTCTACGACGCGGCCCGCGACTGCGGCCTGGGGGCCGACAAATTCCTGGTCGACGGCCGCCACGCCGGCACGGGCGGGGGCAACCATATCGTGCTCGGCGGCCCCACGCCCGCCGACAGCCCCCTCCTGCGCCGGCCGCATCTCCTCAAGAGCCTGATCGCCTACTGGCACCAGCATCCCTCGATCAGCTACGTCTTCAGCGGCCTGTTCGTCGGTCCCACGAGCCAGAGTCCGCGCATCGACGAGGCGCGCAACGACAGCATCTACGAGATGGAAATCGCCTTCCTCGAGCTGGACCGTCAGCTCGCCCAGACGGGGGCCGGCGGCTGCCCCCCGTGGCTGGTGGACCGGATCTTCCGGAACCTGCTGATCGACGTGTCGGGCAGCACCCACCGGGCGGAGCTCTGCATCGACAAGCTGTATTCACCCGACAGCGCCACCGGCCGGCTGGGGCTCCTGGAATTCCGGGCCTTCGAGATGCCGGCCCATCCGCGGATGAGCCTCGTCCAGCAGCTGTTGATCCGCGCCCTGGTGGCCCGCTTCTGGGATCATCCCTATGCCCCGCGCCGCCTGAGCCGCTGGGGCCCGGAGCTGCACGACCGCTTCATGCTGCCGCACTTCCTGCAGGCCGACCTGGCCGGGGTCGTGGCCGACCTGCAGGAATGGGGCCTCCCGTTTGCGGAGAGCTGGTTCGCGCCCTTCCTCGAGTTTCGCTTTCCCCTCTTCGGCCGGGTGCGCTGCCGGGAGCTCGAACTGGAGCTCCGCCAGGCCCTGGAACCCTGGCATGTCATGGGCGCCGAGAACGATGGCGGCACGGTGCGCTACGTGGACTCCTCGGTCGAGCGGATCCAGGTGAAGCTGACCGGCCTCGCCCCCGAGCGCTATCTGGTCGCCTGCAACGGCTGCCTCGTCCCGCTGCACCCCACCGGCCCCGCCGGCGAATATGTCGCGGGCGTCCGCTACCGCGCCTGGCAGCCCGCCTCGGCGCTGCATCCGACGATCGGCATCGACAGTCCGCTGGTCTTCGACCTGGTCGACACCTGGAACGGCCGCTCGGTCGGGGGCTGCACCTATCACGTCACCCACCCCGGCGGCCGCAACTACGCCAAGGTGCCGGTCAATTCCTACGAGGCGGAGAGCCGCCGCCTGGCGCGGTTCGTGCCCATGGGCCACACGCCCGGCCAGCTGAAGGCGCTGGTCCCCGGCCCGAGCTCGCCCGAATTCCGCTACACCGTCGATCTGCGACTTGCGGACAAGGCTCCGGCCCCGCAGGGATAGGGGGTCCCGCGACCGCGTATTCGATGGCTGCCCCCACCCCGCTGCTGGCGTCTGACGATCCCCTGCCTGGTTACACCGGGTTCGCGGACCGCTATGACGAGTGCCGTGCGGCCGACGGCTCGGTCCGGCCGCATTGGGCGGAATTCCTGCGGAGCCTGGGTCCCGACCCGGCCGCCACCCTGAAGACCGCGGCGGACATCTGCGCCCGCGCGGTGCTCGAGCAGGACGTCAGCATGAATGTCTACGCGGGCGACCGTTCCGAGCCCCGGCCGTGGCCGCTCGACGTCGTGCCGCACCTCGTGAGCGCGGACGACTGGCAGGTGCTGAGCGAGGGGCTCCGCCAGCGGGCCCGCCTCTACGACACCCTCCTCGCCGATCTCTATGGGCCCCAGAAGCTCCTGCGCAAGGGCGTGATCCCGCCCCAGTTCGCGATGGCGAACCCCCATTTCCTCCGGCCCTGCTCCGGGCTGGGGAAGCGGCCGGGAGTCTTCCTCCATCACTACGCCGTCGATATCGCCCGTTCGCCCGACGGCCAGTGGTGGGTGCTGCAGGACCGGCTGGACGCCCCCTCCGGGCTCGGCTACTCGCTCCAGAACCGGTTCATCGTCCGGACCGCCCTCGCCCAGTCGTTCCGCGGGTGCCCGGTCGAGCGTCTTGCCCGGTTCTTCCGCGATTTCCGGACCTCCCTCGCGGACCTCGCGCCCAACCCCTCCTGGGGCGAGGAGCCGCGCGTCGTCGTCCTGACCCCCGGGCCGGCCAACGAAACCTACTTTGAGCATGCCTACCTGGCCCGCTTCTTCGGCTATCCCCTGGTCGAGGGCGCCGACCTGACCACGCGGGACCGCCAGGTCTTCCTCCGCACGGTGGGCGGACTGCAGCGGGTCGACGCCATCGTCCGCCGGGTCGATTCCGGGTTCTGCGATCCGCTCGAGCTGAACGCGCGCTCGGTCCTCGGCGTGCCCGGGCTCGTCCATGCCGCCCACGGCGGCCAGGTGGCCGTGGCCAACCAGCTCGGGGGAGCCGCCCTCGAGAGCGCCTGCCTGCTGGCCTTCCTGAGGCCGCTCAGCCGTGCCATCCTGGGCGAGGACCTGCGGCTGCCCAGCGTGGCCACCTGGTGGTGCGGTCAGCCCGACGCCCGGAAGTACGTCCTGGAAAACCTCGAGACCCTCGTCATCAAGCCCTCCTTCCGCGAGCGGGGGGCGTTCGCCACCCGCTATGGCGCGCTGCTCAGCGCGCGCGAACGCGAGAAGCTCATCGCCGACATCGAGGCCCGTCCCGGTGCCTATTGCGGGCAGGAGCGGGTGCTCCTCGGCACGACCCCCGCCTGGTCCGAGGGAGCGCTTCGGCCGGTGCCCTTCGTCATGCGGCTCTTCGTCGCCTGGCAGGACGGCGACTACCGGGTCATGCCGGGCGGCCTCACCCGCTTCGATTCCACCGGGGCCGACGCCATCGTTTCGCTGCAGCGGGGCAGCGCGACCAAGGACACCTGGATCTTTGCCACGGGCCCGACCGAGAGCCCGCCGCAGCTGACGCTGACCGAGCCGGCGGGCGGATATCATCGCCCCGAGACCACGCCCAGCCGGCTCGCGGACAACTTCTTCTGGCTGGGCCGCTACCTCGAGCGCACCGCCCAGATGGCCCGGCTCCTCGACCGCCTCGACCCGCTCCTGCGGGACGAGATATCCGCCCTCGATCCGGCGGTCACGAAGGATTCGCTGCGGTTCCTCCTTGCGGCCCAGCAGAGCCCGGCGGAGGACGAGGCCACCATCGGCGAACTGGCGACCCAGATCCGGCTCCAGGCCGACGATCCCGACCACCCGGGCAGCCTGGCCGCGAACCTCGCCCAATTGATCCGGGTCCTCGACCAGGTGAAGGTGAACCTGCCCCCGGAATTCTGGCGGATCCTGCGGAAGCTGCGCTCCATCGCGGCCCAGGGGCAGCCCCAGCTCGATTCCGACTTCGGCCAGCAGCTCGCCGCCCTCGAGGCGCTTACCACCGAGACGCTGGCCCACGACACCGGCTGGCGCTTCCTTAAACTCGGGCGGCGGCTTGAGCGCGCCCGGCACCTGGTTTTCCTCGCCGAGGAGTTTCTGCTCGCGGAGCCGGCCGGGGGGACCGGCGCCGCCCCGAGCGAATTCCGACTGCAGACGATGCTGCACTTCACCGACTGCCTTTTCATCTACCGCAGCATCTACCACGGCTTCTACCAGCAGGCCTCGGTGCTCGCCTGGCTCATCGGCGCCCCGGAGAATCCCCGCGGCCTGCGCTTCCAGGTCGAACGCATCGCCGAGCACTTGGTCGCCCTGCCCGAGGAACTGGGCCCTCGCGCCGTTCCGGCGCTGCGCGCGGCGGCCTTTCGGCTGGTCAGCGACGTCAAGCTGGCCGATCCGGCGGCGCTGGCGGGCGACAGCCGGCTCGCGCAGGAGTTCTTCCGCTCGGCCGGCGCCCTGCTGGTCGAGATCAACAACCGCGTGACCCAGATCTACTTCGCGCATTCCGAGGTGCCCGCGACGTTCCAGGGAGTCTAGCCGCACCATGCGCCGTTACAGCATCACCCACACCACCTGCTACACGCACGCCTCCCTGGCGAGCGCCGCCTGGCAGGCCCTGCACCTGCAGCCGCGCAATGAGGCCGCCCAGCATTGCGATGGCTTCGAGCTCGAGGTCGCGCCGCATCCGACCGACCTCACCTCGCGACTCGACTACTTCGGCAACAAGCAGCATCTCTTCACCCTGCGGGAGCCCCACCAGGAACTGATGGTCACCAGCCGGAGCCTGGTCACCCGGGAAGAGCCGTTCCTCCCGATGCCAGGCCTGACGCCGGCCCTGCCCGACATCCCGCGGCTGGTCCGGGAGGCGGTGGTCGGCGATGATTTCACGCTCGAGCAGTATCTCCACGCCTCGCCCCTCGTGCCGCTGCTCCCCGAGGCCCGCGCGCTGACCGACGAACTCGCCCAGGACCTGGAACCGGGCCTGGCGGTGATGGACTGGCTCTCCCTGGTCGGCCGCCGCTTCCACCGGGCCTTTACCTTTGACCGCGAAGCGACGGGGATCTCGACGCCGCTGGCCGAAGTCATCGCGGACCGCCGGGGCGTGTGCCAGGATTTCGCCCACCTGTTCATCAGCTGCCTGCGCCAGCAGGGGTTGCCCGCCGCCTACGTGAGCGGCTACCTGCTTACCGAGCCGCCGCCCGGCCAGCCAAGGCTGGTCGGCGCCGACGCCTCCCATGCCTGGGTTTCGGTCTATCTCCCCGGAACCGGCTGGGTGGACTATGATCCGACCAATGCCTGCTTTGTCGCCTCGGGGCATATCGTCATCGCCCGCGGCCGGGATTTCTTCGACGTCAGCCCGGTGAA
>CAZKAH010000022.1:0-15550 GCA_964550715.1 uncultured Opitutaceae bacterium | reverse complement strand
CGGGGCATATCGTCATCGCCCGCGGCCGGGATTTCTTCGACGTCAGCCCGGTGAAAGGGCTTTTCAGCGGCGGCGGCGGCCAGACCCTCGAGACCGGCGTGACCGTGGTGGAGGCCTCCTGAGCAGGCCGGAAGACGGGCGCGGGGCGGCTCGCCCCGGACCCGGCCTCAGGGCACGTCGAGGACGATCCGCCGGTAGGCGTACAGCGAAACTGCCGGGTTGTCGTCGCGCACTTCGAGGATCACGTGGATCTGCCGGCCCGCGGCGTCCGCGGGAATCGTCAGGGCCGTGGTCGCCCGGTCGGCGTCGGGGATCGTGATCCCGCCCCGGTAGGTTCCCGCCTCAGGATACGGATACCAGCGGAAGGCCAGCCGGTCGCCATCCGGGTCGGTCGAGGCCGAGGCATCGAGCACGACGCGCGAGCCGGCCGCGGGGGCCAGCCGGACGATGGTCCGGCTCCGGTCGCCGCCGAATGCCGCCAGCGGATTGTGGTTGGCCCCGCGGAAGTCCCGGACGCACCAGTCCATCCGGGCCTGAAAATCGTTCTCGTAGGCCCGGCGCCAGCGCCGGATGGGCGTCCAGACATCGTCATAGGTCCGCCCGGTCTCGGGATCGGTCCACTTGTCGGTGGCGTCCGGATACATGGCAAAGGGCTCGTAGGGCGTCTCGCCCGCCCCGTAACGGACGCGGTCCTGGCCCGCGGGCAGGTGCGCCTTGCGGTCTCGGAAGCGCCCGCCCCACCCTCCCCAGGTGAGATGCTCGGGGTCAAAGAGGCCCCGGTTGACGAGGCCGATCCAGGTCGAGGTGTTGCCGCCTTCCAGGTACCGGAAGCGCCCGTTGCTCGTGCGGTCCGGGTAGAGGGCCCCCAGCGGGCCGTGGTTCTGCTGCACATGGGCGTGCATCCAGAGGTGCTGGCCCTCGTCGGTGGGGGGATACGGCTGCCAGACGTAGGGATCGCGGGCCGTCGGCGACACCCCCGGCGGGATGTGCGGCGGGCCGGGCCCCATCAAGCCGAAGACCTGGTCGAGGCTCCGGATCCAGGAGATGTCGGGAAAGGCATGGCAAATCCACGCGCCGGCGTCGTCCTGGCCGTAGTCCTCGTAGACCCGGATCTTCGCGACCAGGGCCTTCACCTGGGCGGCCGTGTGCGCCTGGCGGTAGTCCCAGAGGGCCTGGGCGAGCGGATTGGCGCCGCCAGTGATGCAAATATAGACGGGACGGGGATCGTCCTTCTCCAGGGCGCGGAGGATGAGCCGGGTTCCCGGCGTCCCCTGCCCCGCCCCCACGGCCGCCATGCCGTATCCGTAGGGACCCGCGCCGACCACGGCGAGCAGCGCCTCGCGCGTCGGCCAGCCCGCCGCGTGCTTCAGCAGGTTGGGCCGCACCGCCGCATAGGCCTCGATGTCCTGCACCAGTTCCTCGGGATGGACGCCGATCCGGTGGGGCTGCGACGGGTTCCGCGCGGGATACCAGGGCTCGCTCAGGCTCACCGCGATCAGCCCCTCGATGTCCATTTCATTGGCGTAGACCAGCAGCCGCACGAGCATCTGGGAGTCGTCCTGCTCACCCAGAAGGTCGGTGAGCAGGATCATCCGGTGCTTGGCCTCGGCCGCGGCGGCCCGGGGGACGACCGCGCCGGCCAGCAGGGCGGCCATCGCCGCCACCCGCAGCCAGCGCGGCGCGGGGCCGGGACGAGTCAAGCGGGGGCGGGCCATGGTCGAAAGGGTGAACTCAGCGGGACGCCTCGGCCGGCCGCGTTCGCTGTTCGCCGGTGATCCGGGGCACGAGGGAAAAGCAGGCCTGCTGGCGGGGTGGCATGACGGTCGCGGCAGATCGAATCTGCCCCGCCGGGCACCCGAAGGGAAGCGCAGACGTCGGGCTAGGCGCCGGCCTGCGGCACCCCCAGCGAGGGGCGGTTTTCGATGGCCTTGATCGCCAGCGCGAGCTCGTCGCGGGTGACCGGCTTCCGTAGGACCCCGTCGATGCGAAAGCCGCGGGCCATGCCCAGGTAGACCTCGGGGCCGAGGTGCCCGCCGCCCGACATCGCGACCACCGGAAGGGTCGGGAAATTCCGGTGCAGGGCGATGATCAGCTCGAACCCATCCCCATGGGGCATGAGCATGTCGGTGATGATCAGGTCCGCCGGGTCGCGGGTCAGCTTCCGGATGGCGTCATGGCCGTCGGTCGAAATGGCCACGACGTAGCCCAGGTGCGCGAGCACCCGGCGCATGGCCGTCAGCGTGTCCAGGTCGTCATCGACGACGAGGATCGAGCGGATCGGCATCGGAGCGGTCGCGGTTTGGGAAAGGGAATCGGTCTGCCCCATGGCCAAGGTTCGACCCTGGCCGGAACCCGAAGTTGCCCCCGGGCCGAAATTTAAGGGCTTCCCCCACCGCCGGGGCCCCCGTCGGCCCGATCGCGACCTCCCGCCCTTACTTGGTGACCTTGACGACGAAGTACTCGAACTGGCCGTCCACCTTGATGAACTGGTGCGGGATGCCGCGGGGAATGATGATGACATCGCCCTTCTCCAGGTGCCGCTCCGTCCCGCCCGAGATGGTCTTCGCGGTCACCTCGTTCGGCCGCACCTCCTTCGCATCCACCGCGGTGCCACCCGTGACGAACGTCGCCGTGCCCTCGAGAATGTAGAAGATGTCGGTGTCGCGCGTGTGGACCTCCACTGCGTAAGGCCCGCCCGGCTGCCGGTGCCCGGCCTGCACCTTGAACTCGGTGTTGATATTGAAGGGAAAGCCCCGGGCGAAGGTCTGCTCGACCTGGTCGTGATTGAAGAGGACGACCTCAGCGGGGGCGGGACCGGGGATGGGCGCATCGGCGGCGAAGGCCGGGCCGGCGAATCCGAGGGTGGCGAGGCACAGGAGCGGAAGCAGCGGGGAGGGTTTCATGGCAAAATAATTTGCGTTTCGGCCCCCTGAAGACGAGGTAAAAGCCGCCCCATGAAAAAAATCCTCCCGCTTTGCCTCGGCCTGGCCGCCGCCCTGAACGCGGCCCCCGTCCAGCATGACTTCCTCGCCCTCGACGAGGGCCTGAGCAACGTCCTGCATGTCAACGAGGCCAACCCGAAGCAGAACTGGCTCGTGCACATCGACCACCTCCTGCCCCGGGACATGCAGCTGGAGGGCGGCAACCGACTCCTGATCAGCCACGACAACGGCTACGCCGAATACGACATCGCCACCGGGAAGCTGCTGAAGGACGTCGGCCTCTACCACGACGTCTCCTCCGCGCGCCGGCTCGCCAATGGCAACATCCTCGTCGCGGGCGTCGACTTCGACGGCAAGAAGCTGAACCGGGGGCACGACCCCGTCGGCGATCCGAAGGGCCGGCACGTGCTTTTCGTGGAATACGGGCCCGACGGCCGGGAGGTGAGCCGCACCACCTACGTCGGCGACTACCTGCGGCTCGTCCGCGAGACGGCCGCGGGGACCTATCTCTGCGCCTGCAACACCCTCTTTCGCGAGGCCGACGGCAAGGGCAACTGGATCCGGGACATCCCCGTCGCGGGCTTCCAGCACGCCTGGAAGGCGCTCCGCCTGCCCAGCGGCAACACCCTGATGTCGGCCGGCTTCGGGACGTCCATCCCCCCGGGCAAGGGCGGCTCCTCCTTCATGGTCGAGGTGGACCCCGCGGGCGCCGTCGTCCACCGCTTCGGCGCCGGGAACGAGGTGCCGGCGCGGATCCGGCCGTATTTCTACGCGATGTTCCAGCTCCTGCCGAACGGGGACGTGGTCATCGCGAACTGGCAGGGCCATGGCGGCGGCCACCAGAATTCGGGCTCGCAGCTCGTCGAACTCGACGCCCAGGGGCAGCTCGTCTGGGAATGGAGCGACCGATCCTTCGTCTCGTCGCTGCAGGGCGTCCTGGTCCTCGACGGCCTCGACCGCACGGTCCTCAACGACGAGCGCAGCGGCGTGATGGCCCCGGTGGCGCCGGCCGACCCAAAGTAGCCCCGCGCGGCGCCGGGCCGCCGCCCGGTCAGTGTTTTTTCGGGGGGCGCGGCGGTCGCGGCGACCGGCCGGTGGTCCGGGCTTCCACCGCCTTGATCGCCATCATCAGGTCCTCCCGGACAATGGGCTTCTGGAGGACCACGTCGACCCCCAGCCCGCGGGCGATCGTCAGGTAGGTATCCGCCCCCACCTGGCCGCCGCCGGAGATCGCCAGGATGTGCAGGTCGGCAAAGTCCTTGCTCAGGCTGGCGATCAGCTCAAAGCCGTCGCCATCGGGCATCAGGAGGTCGGTGATGACCAGGTCCACCCGCTCCTGCCGGAGCAGGCGCAGGGCCTGCCGGCCGCTGCCCGCCACGGTCACGACGTAGCCCAGCGGCTCGAGCACCTGGCGCATGACCTTCAGCGTGCCGGCGTCGTCGTCGACGACGAGAATCGAGTGAACAATCATGCGTCGCAGGAAGGGTTTGGCCCAAAGCCGCCCTAGCCAAGCCGGAACCCGCAGTGCGCGGCAATGCAGCGCCGCCGCCCATTCGCACCCTACGGCGGGCCCCCGCGCATCGCCTTGAGCTTCTCCAGGATCCGGCGCGCGTCGCCGAGCCCCGGGTTCAGGGTGAGGACGATCTCCAGCTGGCGGATCGAATCGTCAAAGCGCCCCGCGGCGGCATAGGCCATCGCCAGGTTGTAGTGGGCCTCGAGGTAGTCCGGCTTCAGCCGCACCGCGGCCTCGTAGTGCGCCAGCGCCTCGGCCTGGCGGCCGGGCAGGCCGACGAGCGTGTTGGCCAGGTTGTTCTGCGCCTCGATCGAGTCGGGCTTGAGGCGCAGCACCGCCTCATAATGGGCGATCGCCTCCGCCTGGCGGCCGGGCGTCCGGGCCAGGAGGTTGGCCAGGTTGTTGTGCGCCTCGATGGCGTCGGGCTTGAGGAGCAGGACGGCCTCATAGTGCGCGATGGCCTCGGCCTGGCCCCCGGGCATCCGGGACAGGAGATTCGCCAGGTTGTTGTGCGCCTCGACGTAGTCGGGCCGGAGCCGGATCGCCGCGTCGTAGTGCCCGATCGCCTCCGCCTCGCGCCCGGGGATCTCCGCCAGCGTGCCGGCCAGGTTGTAGTGGGCCTCCACGTACTTCGGATTCAGGCGGAGGGCCGCCTCGTAATGCCCGATGGCGTCGGCCTGGCGGCCCGGCATCCGGGCCAGCGCGTTGGCCAGGTTGTTGTGCGCCTCGATCGAGTCGGGGTGCAGCCGGAGCGCCGCCTCGTAGTGGGCGATGGCGTCCGCCTGCCCGCCGGGCTGCTCCGCCAGCGCCACGGCCAGGTTGTTCTGGACGCGCGAGGAAGTGGGATTGTGCGCCAGTGTCTCCCGCCAGATCGCGACGCTGCTGCGGTAGTCCTCGTTGCGGAGCGAAGTGAGGAATCCGAGGACGAGGGCCGCGGCCAGCAGCAGCGGGAAGGCCCGCCGGCCGAGCCAGGCCCGCAGGCCCAGCACGGCGAGGACCACCGGCGCGGCGAGCGGCAGGTACATCCGGTGCTCGGCGATGGTCTGCGTCGCCAGCGGCACGACGCTTGAACTGGGGGCGAGGATGGCGAAAAACCACGCGCCCACGAAGCCAAGGGCCGGCCGGCGCCGCAGCGCCACGATCGTCGCCACGAGGAGGATCAGCACGCCCAGGACTCCGGGCAACGCCGACCAAAAGCCGGAGACCACCCAGTCGCCGTAGTCGAGGACCAGCGGATACGGCCACGCCGCCAGGCGCAGGTAATGCAGGATCGCATGGCCCTGCGTGAGGGCATAGGTCCACCCATTTATCCCTGTGCTGAATCCCGCCGCCCCGCCGCGGCTGCCGTTGGACAGAACCAGGGTGCCCAGCAGGATCCACGTGGCCGCGAGTCCCAGGTAAAGGCCCCGCCGCTGCGCCCACGCGGCGCGAAAGGTGCCGGCAATGAACGTGCGGTCGTAGAGCAGCACGATCAGCGGCGCCGACACCATGACCTCCTTGGTCGCCATGCCAAAGAGGCAGGCCAGGATCGCTAGTGCCGCCCATACGCGTCGCCCTGCTTCCTTGTCCGCCGAAGCTCCGCGAAGCGGGGCGAAGGAGGACTGACCAACCATGAAACGCATCGAGCAATACAGCGTGAGCAGGTACAGGAGACCCATCAGGGACTCGGTGCGCTGGATGACAAAGGTGACCGACTCGGTCTGCAGCGGGTGAACGGTCCAGAGCAGCGCGACGGCGAAGGCCCACAGCGTGGCGTCCGAGACCCGCCCCGGATCCACCTCTCCCCGCGGGCCCAGGCGGAGCAGCGTGCGGCGCACGATGCCAAAGAGCGCCAGGCCGGCCAGCGCATGGATCACGAGATTGAACAGGTGGTAGCTCCATGGATCCAGCCCGCTGACCGCGTAATTCAGGGCGAGGGACAGGTTGATCAGGGGACGCGAGCCCGCCGAGCCGGCGGTGGGCGGAGAGAGGACGTCCCCCATCCGCCCCAGGTCCCGGATCGTCGGGTTGTCCGTGATCGCCATCGTGTCGTCGAAGATGAACGGCCCGGAAAAGCTGTTCTGGTACGCGATCAGCGCCGCGAGCACGATCGCGGCGGCGGATCCAAGGATCGCCCAGCGGCTTCCATCGGGAGGCGGGCGGGCAGACGGATTGCCCGGGGGCTGGGCCATGAGGGGAAGAGTCTCCTGCCGCCCGTCGGGGGCACAACAAATTTATCCTCCGCGGGCCGTCGGCGGAATTTCACGACCGGTCACAACCTATCGCCCGCGGACGCGTCTAGCTGGGCACTCCACCCAACCCTTACCCCCATGATTACCGCAAAATCGCTTCCCTCCCTGCGCGCCCTGGCCACTTCGGCCGCGCTCCTGCTCCTCGCCGGTGCTCCCCTCGCGGCCCAGGTCCCCGACCCAAACGCCCTCGCTCCCGAGGTGAAGGATCCGCCGAAGTCCTGGATCGACCCCGATACCGGCCACCGCGTCATCCGCATCACCAACGAGCCGGGTTCCGACAGCTTTTATTTCAATTTCAACGCCTTCACCCCGGATGGGAAGGAAATGATCTACACCACCTCCGACGGCAGCCTGATGGTGCTCACGCTCGGGGGAGACTTTCCGGCCCGCCCCCTGGCCAAGGGCATCGCCCGGGCGATCGTCGTCGGGCACAAGACCCCGACGATCTACTTCACCAAGCAGAACGAGGACTCCTGGCACCTCTCGCTCTGGTCGGCCAACATCGACACCGGGGCGATCCGGAAGATTGCCGACCTGCCGCGGCGCGCGAGCGTGGTGACGATCAACGCGGACGAGACCCTCGGCGCCGGATCGTACATCGAGGGCGATATCGTGGGACCGGGCGTGTACGGCGGCCGGATGAACAGCCAAAACCGGATGGGAGCCAAGAACCTCGGCGAGCCCGAAAACAAGGGCCAGAACATGCAGATGCGGCTCGACGCGCGGCTCCCGAACACCCTCTTCACGGTGAACCTGCAGACGGGCGCGATCACGAAGCTCATCGAGCACAGCACCGATTGGCTGAACCACTTCCAGTTTTCCCCGACTGATCCCACCCTCCTGATGTACTGCCACGAGGGCGCCTGGCACCAGGTCGACCGCATCTGGACCATCCGGACGGACGGCTCGGACAACCAGCTGATCCACAAGCGGATCATGAAGATGGAGATCGCCGGCCACGAATGGTGGGGCCTCGACGGCAAGACCCTCTGGTACCAGCTGCAGTTTCCCCGGGGCGTGATGGGCTCGGGCTTCATCTCCGGCTACAACGTGGAGACCCACGACCGGGTCTGGTACCATCAGGGCCTCGACGCCGGCTCGATCCACCATAATTCCTCGCCGGACGGCAAGGACTTCTGCGGCGACGGCAACGCGCGCAATCCCTGGATCGTCCTCTGCCACCCGGTGCCGAATGCCGACGACAAGACCCTCGGGACAAACCTGATCGACGGGGGCTCGCTCAAGGTCGAGCGCCTGGTCAACATGTCCAAGACCGACATCCACGGGGCCCAGAACTACCGGCTCGAGCCGAACCCGATGTTCACGCCCGACCAGAAGTACGTCATCTTCCGGGCCAACATCTTCGGCCCGGACTACTCCTTCGCGGTCGAGGTCGCCAAGGCCGCCGCGCAGTAGCGGCCACTCGCGCCGGTCGGAGCCGCCACGACAGCTCCGCACCGGTGGGAACCAGGCATTTTGACTCATCCGCCAGGGTGGCAAGTTCGTAGAATCGGGAAATGGGAAAAAAAGGCGACGTCCACATCAATCCGGTCACGGGCGAGCGCGCGGTTGTCCGCGTGAGCCCGGATGAGAATGGCGGCGGCCTCATGGTCGCCGACCTCTACATTCGCCCGGGCGGGGCGGTGGTGGGTGAGCACATCCATCCCTCGATTGAGGAGCGCTTCACCGTGCTCCGGGGCCGGGTGGGCTTCAAGCTCGCCGGCCGGAAGGCCGTGGCCGAGCCCGGCCAGACGCTCGTCCTGCCTCCGGGCGTCGCCCATGACTGGTGGAACGCCGGGACCGAGGAGGCCCTCGTCCGGGTCGAGATCCGCCCGGGCGCGCGCTTCCAGGACATGGTGCTGAACATCTTCGGGCTGGCGCAGGACGGGAAGACCAACGCCAAGGGCCTGCCCGGCCTCCTCCAGCTTTCGCTCTTCGCCCCGGAGTTCTCCGATGTCGTCGTCTTCACCACGCCACCGCCGGCCGTGCAGCGCATTCTTTTCGGCACGCTCGGCCCGATCGCCCGGCTCCTCGGCTATCGCGGCAGCTATCCCCAGTATGTGAACCGCGCGCCCTCGGAGGTCGTCGCACTCACGGACCCGTGATCGCCGGGTTCACCACCGGACCTGGATTCCGCCGCGCAGGAGGCGGGGCGCGTCGTAGGTGAACAGGCCGGCGGTGCTGAGGCTCGCGGCCACCTGGGCGTTGAAGGCGTTCTCGAGCGCGAGGTAGGCGCTGAGCTTCCGGCCAAAATCCCTGGAGACCTCGAAGTCCGCGACGGCCGCCGCCGGCAGCCGCAGGGTGTTCTCCTGGTCATCGAATTGCAGGCCGACCCACCGCAGGCGGGCGCTCCCGTGCAGGCCCAGCGGGCCGTCTCCCTCCACCGCCGCCGTCACCGTGCCGCGCGGGACCTCGGGCAGCCGGAGACCGTTCAGCAGCGGCTCCGCCCGGGCCTTGGTCACCACCGACTCGTCGTAGAGGTAGGCGACCCGGAGATGCAGGGCGGCGGCCGGGGACCAGCGCGCCGCGGCCTCGAAGCCCCGGGTCCGGACGGCGTCGAGGTTCTGCCGCTGCACCGTCGTCGCAGTCGGGGTTTGCGTGAGCGGAATCGTCCCCACGGCGTGGGTGAGCTCATCGGCAAAGGCCGTTCCCTGGAACTCGACCGGACCCGCCTCGTAGGAGGCCCCGGCCTCGGCCCCGTAGAGATTTTCGACGGTGAGAGTGGGGTTGGCCTGGGTGGTGACCGTGCCGACGCGGAAGGGCCGGTAATACTCATTGAGGGTCGGCAGGCGAAATCCGCGGTAAGCGGCGACCCGAAGGCGCCAGGGGCGCCCAGGCTGCCACACCAGCCCCACGTTGGGACTGGCCTCGCTGCCCGATTTCGCGGGGTACGCCGCCAGCAGGGTCGGGATGCCGGTCGGCAGCTTGAACTCCCGGTCGTGGCCTTCCCGATTCGCCCACTCGTCCAGCCGCAGGTCGGCCGAGAGCCTCAGGCCGGGCGCCAGGGTCCGGTCGTGATGGACGAAGACGCCGCCGAAATCCTGGGCCCCGCCGGCGAAACGGATCCCGGTGAAGGCCCCGCCGACAAACGAGAAATCCTCCCGGGTCTCGCCCTGCACCTGGCGGACGTCGGCGCCGACCGAGGTCGAGGCGTCCGTCCCCGTCCAATGGGCGGTGACGGAGGCGCCGCCCGCGGTGGCCGGCACGTCGAATTGGTTGTTGGCCGGGGTCTCGCTGGCGCGGTTTGCGGCCACCGAGCTGAAGAAGCTGGAGAAGCTCTCCCGCTCGACATAGCCGAGCGCGTTCCAGTCAAAGCCGGCGGAAGAACCCCCGCGCAGGGCCAGCGAAACCAGCCCCATGTGGGTCGCGTTGTTCTGGAGCACGGTGCCGTTGCCCCGGCTCTCCTCGAACAGCCGGCCGGTGGCGGTGGCGGTCACGGCGCCAAGCGAGCGCTCGGAGGTGGCCTCGGCGAGCCGGTGCTCGGAATGGAACGGCCGGTCGACGGCGCCCCGGGTGGACGCCGCCAGGTTGTAGAAGCCGTCGGTCGAAAAATCCCGGGCGTCGACGCTCAGGCCGCCCTGGCCGCCGACCGTGCCGGCCGCGACCTCCGCGCTGCGGGTCCCGAAGGCACCCGCTTCGGCTTGAACCTCGCCGCCGTTTTCCGGTTGCGCCTGGGTCAGGCTGATCGATCCCGCGAGGGCCCCGTCCCCCCAGACCCCGGACCCGCCGCCATGGGCGATCTCCCCGCCCTCCAGGGAAAGGCGGGGCACCGCGCTCCAGACGACCCAGCCGCCGAAGGGGTCGTTCAGGGGAATGCCGTCGAGGAGGACGAGCGAGCGGCTGGCTCCGCTGGGACCAATTCCCCGCAGGGAGACTCCCTGCGAGGTGGGATTGGAAGTGAGGCTGCTCGTCCGGCGGAACAGGCTGAACGAGGGATCGTCCCGGAGGGTGTCGTCGAGCGTGATCGTCTGAAAGGCGCCCAGGTCCCGCCCGGAGAGCGCCGTCGTGGCCACCGGGGCATCGGTCGGCGCCAGCCCCGAGCGGGAGGCCGCGACGATGACCGGGGAAAGCACGGTGGTCTGTCCGGCAACCGGGGCCGCCCAGCCGGCCCAGCCCAGGAGGACCGGAAGCAGGCGGGCGCGGATGCGGGCGACCGGAGGGGTGTTCAAGGAGCCGATCATGGGTGGGGTTCCCCGGGGACTTCAACCATCCACCCGATTGGACAGACCGGGAACGCCCGGAACCCGCGGCAAAAAATTGATATGTCCTTTGCCCCGGTGATGCCTATGAGCTTGGACCCGGGCAGCCGCTCCGGTCTCCCGGCCAGCGACACCTCGCACCCATGACTTCGCCCTCCCCCGGTTTTGCCCTCCGCCTCGGCCACCTTGCCTTCGGTGCCGCCCTGGCCGCCGCCGGCTCCGCCGTCGCCGCACCCGCGGACCGCATCCTTCTCCCGCGCGACGCCCGGCCGATCAGCTATGCCATCGCCGTGGAGCCGAATGCCCAGGCCCTCACCTTTCAGGGCGCGGTGTCCATCCGCTTCGAGGTCGTGACGCCCACGGACCGGATCGTGCTCAATTGCGCCGACCTCGTCATCGACCGGGCCGCCCTGGCCGGAGCCGCGGCGGCCCCCGCCGTGAGCTATGACGAGAAGGCCCAGACCGCGGCCTTCGCCTTCCCCGCCCCGCTGCCGCCCGGCCCCTACACGCTGGCCCTGGAATACCACGGCCGGATCTACCAGCAGTCCTCGGGGCTCTTCGCCCTCGACTACGACACGGCCCGCGGGAGGCAGCGCGCCCTGTTCACCCAGTTCGAGAACTCGGACGCCCGGCGCTTCGTCCCCTGCTGGGACGAGCCGGCGCAGAAGGCCACCTTCACGCTGACGGCGACCGTCCCCGCCGGCCTCCTGGCGATCTCCAACACGCCGGTCGCGGCCACGGAGGCGCTGCCCGACGGGCGCCAGCGGGTGCATTTCGCGACGACGCCGAAGATGGCGTCCTACCTCCTCTTCTTCGGGCTCGGCGACCTGGAGCGGATCCACCGCGACGTGGACGGGGTCGACGTCGGCGTCGTCGTGAAGCGCGGCGACACGGCCGCGGCCCGGTATGCGCTCGAGACCGCCGCGGCCATCCTGCCCTACTACAATGAGTACTTTGGGCTGCGCTACCCGCTGCCGAAGCTCGACCTCATCGCCGGCCCCGGCACGAGCCAGTTCTTCAGCGCGATGGAGAACTGGGGCGCGATCTTCTACTTTGAGAAGGCCCTGCTCTTCGACCCGAAAATCTCCTCGGAGAGCGACAAGCGGTGGATCCACATCGTGATCGCCCACGAGATGTCCCACCAGTGGTTCGGCGACCTCGTGACCATGGACTGGTGGGACGACCTCTGGCTGAACGAGGGGTTCGCCTCGTGGATGCAGCAGAAGGCCACCGACCACTTCCATCCCGAATGGAAGGTCTGGCTGGACGCCCTCGGCAGCAAGCAGGCCGCCATGCAGATCGACGCCCGCGACGGGACCCATCCGGTGATCGTGCCGATCAGCGACGTCCTCCAGGCCAGCGGGACCTTCGACGCCATCACCTACCAGAAGGGCCAGGCGGTGATCCGCATGCTCGAGGCCTACGTGGGCGAGGACAATTTCCGGGCGGGAGTCCGGAGCTATATGCGGCACCATGCCTACGGCAACACGGTGACCGACGACCTCTGGCGGGAAATCGACGCGGACGGCGACCGCAAGCTGACGCAGATCGCCCATGATTTCACCCTGCAGCCCGGCGTGCCGATGGTCACGGCGGAGCGGGCCGGGACCGGGCTGACCCTGACGGCGGACCGGTTCGCGAACGACGCTTCTGGGGCCGCGGGGGGGACCTGGCACCTGCCGGTTATCCTCGGTGCGGGTGACAATCCGGCCGGGGTTCGCCGGGTCGTGGTGGCCTCGGTCGCTCCCGTGACCGTGCCGGACCTGCCGCGGGGAGCCATTGTCAACGCCGGGCAGACGGGTTATTTTCGGGTGCTCTATCGCGGCGACGCCTTCACCGCGGTGAACGAGCGCTTCGCCTCCCTCTCGGCCGACGACCAGATCGGGATCCTGAACGACACCTACGCCTTCGGCTGCGCCGGACGGGCTCCCCTCTCCAACCTTCTCGCCCTGGCCGCGCGCCTGCCCATCGACGCGGACCCCAGCGTCTGGACGATGGTGACGGGGCGGCTGGCCGCGCTCGATTCGGTCTCGGACGGGCTGCCCACGCAGGTGGCGTTCCGCCGCTTCGCCACGGGTCTCCTCCGACCCCTGCTGGACAGGACGGGATTTGCGACCCGCGCCGGCGAGACCGCCAACACCCGGATCCTCCGCTCGACGCTGCTCACGGCCCTCGGGCAGTTCAACGACCCGGCGGTGACGGCGGAAGCCCTCCGCCGCTTCTCCCTCTTCCTGCAGGATCCCGCCACCCTCATCGGGACCGACCGCGAATCCGTGCTGACGGTGGCGGCGATCAACGCCAGTCCCGCCGTGTGGGAACAGCTCCACGCGCTGGCCCGCGGCACCGCCTCGCCCCTGGAAAAGCAGCAATACTACGGTCTCCTGGGAGCGGCGAAGGACCCCGCCCTGGCCCGGCAGGCCCTGGAACTCGCGCTCACCACGGAGGCCGACGTCACCCTCCGCCCGAGGATCGTCGCCGCCGTCAGCGGCACGCATCCGGCGATGGCGCTTGAGTTCGGGATCGCGCACTGGGACCTCCTGAGCTCGCTCATCGAGCCGACCACCCAGCCCCGGTACGTGCCCCGGCTGGCCAGCAGCGCCAGCGAGCTCGGGATCCTGGCTCCGCTGAACGCCTTCGCCGCCGCACACATCTCGCCCGGCCACGACCAGGACCTCCGCAAGGCTGTGGCGCAGATCCGCTATGCCGCGGCCATCCGGACCGAGCGGCTGCCGGAAATGGACCGCTGGCTGGCGGATCCTGGAAATACGGGCTCCCGCTGACTTTTTTTGCCTTGGGAGAGGACGAAAGGCCGAAACGGCTGTCCATAGGACATGGCCATTTCAACCTTCCGGCTTTTTACCATGAAAACCCTGCTCCGCTATACCGCTCCCCTCGCCTGCTTCGCCGCCCTGGCCTTCTTTTCGGGCTGCTCCAAATCCGACACCGATACCGCCACCGCCAAGGTGAAGGATGCCTACCAGGATTCCAAGGACGCCGTCGTCGACGCCTGGAAGGACGTCAAGTCCTACACTTTCGAGAAGCGCGACGATTTCAGCAGCGAGGCCAAGGCCCAGATGGCCCAGGTCGACGCCAATATCGCCAAGCTGCAGGCCAAGGCGGCCGACGCCCAGGCCAGCGCCAGCCGCAAGGCGGCCTGGGATGACCTCAAGAGTTCCGAGGCCGACTATAAGGCCAAGGTCGATGCACTCGGGACCGCCACCGCCGACACCTGGGACAGCGCCAAGCAGAACACGATCTCGGCCTGGGACCACCTGAAGGCCTCGTACGACAAGGCGCGTGCGGATTGAGGCGCCGGGCGAAGTCGCCATGGCCCCCAGTCACAGTACCGGTGGGAAATTCCTTCGTCCCGCCGAGGGGTGGCTTGTCCTGGGATCGGCCCTTCTCTTCCTGATTCAGACCGTCGGGGCCCAGACAGTCGTGCCGGCCGTCTCCGTTTCCGACTATGCGAGCACGGCCTGGGACGGGGCGGTCAGCGTCCTGACGGCTCCCCTGCACTGGGACGGCACGGCCTGGCTGGAGGTTGGCGGCGCGACCGTGGCGGTCGTGGGGACGGCGGCCCTGGTCGACAAGCCCCTTCGCGACGCCGCCCGGCGCAGCCACGCCAGCGTCGAGGAGCGTTTCGCCAACAAGTTCGAGGACTTCGGCGCAGGCTATTCCTTCGGCGTCCTCGGCGCCTTCTATCTCGACGGGCTGGTCGTCCACAATGACCGGGCCAAGCTCGTCGCCGAGGATGGCCTGACCGCGAGCATCGTGTCCGGCGGCATTACCGACATTCTGAAGGAAGCCTGGGGACGCGCCCGACCGGAGGCGAACAAGGGCACGCTCGATTTCTTCGCGTACCGGGGCAACGCGTCCTTCCCCTCGGGCCACGCCACCCAGGCCTTCGCCGTCGCCTCGGTCATCGCAGCGCACTACGGCGACAACCCCTGGATCGACGTCGCCTCCTACGGTGTGGCCAGCCTCGTCGCCATGGCTCGGATCGACCACGACGCGCATTTCGCCTCGGATGTCCTGGCGGGGGCAATTATCGGGACGGCCGTCGGCCGGGCGGTCGTACGGCATCGGGCCGCGGGCCGCCATCGCCACGTCTCCCTGGCGCCCGTCGTGGGCGGGGCGTGGAACGGCTTGGTCCTCGATCTGTCATTTTAACCGCCCATCCCTCTCACCCCTTCCGGCGCCGTTCGCGCATTCTTCATGACGACTCCCCTCCTTCGCTCCGCCGTTTTCTCGGGCGCCGTCCTGCTGCTGGGCACCGCCCTCCAGGCCCAGACGACCACGACTTCCGTCAGCCTGCCCCCGCCCCCGGAGGGCCAGGTGCACGACTGGCAGACAGGCGCGGACAAGAGCTACGTGATCCCGGCCTACGAGGTCCCGGGCTTCCTGCTCGGCCTCAACCTCGTCGACCGCGTCACCATCCCCCACGATGTGTATGATTCCACGCTTTCGAGCACCTGGACGCACGTCCACGAACAGCACTGGGTGTTCGATACCGATCCGTTCAACGTCAACCAATTCGCCCATCCGTACCAGGGGTCCATGATGTTCGGGTTCGCGCGGTCTACGGGCGTCTCCTTCTGGCAGGCCCTCATCTACAGCAACGTGGGCAGCTTCATCTGGAAGATGGCCGGGGAGACCGACCTGCCC
>CAZKAH010000021.1:40399-45862 GCA_964550715.1 uncultured Opitutaceae bacterium | reverse complement strand
AGAGGGCTCTCGCAGCGGCCTTTTGGCCTCATCGCCGTCTCTGGGCCAGCGTTTGAGGCGGCCGGTTTGACGGCGAGTTTGGGCCTTGGCCAAAACAAGACGCGGAGAGAGCCCTCTCCGGCAAATTGGGCCACTCGCTACCCACTCCCTATCTCATGAACTCCGCCACCCAGGGGTGGCCGGCAGTTGCCAGGGAGAATTTATGCCGCCCCAGGTCCTCGCTGACCAGGGTGAGCACGTCGAGCAGCTGCATCGGGGGCGCCGTGCCGTGGCGGCCGGCGAAATGCTGGAGGATTTCCTCGAATCTTACCCGCGGCGGCTCCGGGATATGGGGACGAAGGTCGACGGGGACCGTGGCCGGCACGCCGTCGCGCAGGAGGCAATACCGGGCCGGTCCTTCGATGACCACCGGGCCGCTCCAGCCGAACTCGTGGCGGTTGAGGTTGTCCACAATCCGCTCGACGTAGGGCCGGTAGACGGCGCGGTCGAAATCCGCGAGGCAGCCGGTTGGGATCGGCATCTGATTGCGGGCGAAAAAGATCAGCTTCACCCCGAAGAAATTCTCCGGGTCGACGGGTCGCGGCAGGCCGAGGGGATGGGTGATTCCAAATTGCTGGCTGCCAGAGGGTTGAAACATGGAGGACGCGGCGGTTCAGGATTAATCCCGTGCTATACTCAGTAGCATAGCAGGAGTTCCCTCCCAAAAATGAAACCTTCGCCGTTTTTCCTGCTGTTTTTCCTGCTGACCCCGGCGGGGTTCGCGGCGGCGGCCCCGGCCGCCATGCCGGCCGCGGCCCTCCGCTTCGACCGGATGCAGCTCGGCAACGTGGCCCGGGTTCTCTCCGCCCGTTTCCGGACGGCCGTGACGATCACGGCGAACGCGAGCGCCCCCATCAGCGGCGACTTTTCCTCCCTCGACCTGGCGCAGGCGCTGCGGGAGGCGGCCCGGCAGGCGGGCCTCGAGGTCCTCCCGGCCGGGCCGGGAGGCCGGGCTGGCTACAGGCTGGCACTTCCCCTGGCGGCCCCAGAACCGTCTCCGGCCCAGCCGGCCCTGGACGCCGCGCAGCGGCGCCGCGAGGAACTCCTCAGACAACGCGCGGTTTTGCTCGATCAGGCCGCGCGTTTGAACCATTGAATCCTGTTGCCGCCGCGGCGCCGCCGATGACCGTCCAACATCTCAAGGATGTAGTCCTGTTCGAAATGAGCACCGCCGAAATGCGCCACGTGATGGAGGAGCGGGGCATGGTCCACGCCGTGGGGGCCCGGGTCGCCCTGGACCTGGCGGATGCCGCCAGGGACGGCCGCTGGATCCAGCACGAATCCCCCCTCAAGATCTTTCATGATGAAAGGGGCCGCGGCCACGTGCTCCATTGCCACGTCCACCTCTGGCCCTATTTCCGCGAGGTCGACGCGGGCAATCCCCTGGAAAGGGAGATCCGCTCGGAACTGCTCTCGCTCGGCCTCTCCGGCGAGGCCGATCGCCGGATCGCCCGGTACTCGCCTGCCGCGCTCTCCCACCCATGAGCACCCCGCCCCCTGAAACTCCGCTGGACGACCCCCAGGCCGAATACTTCCTCCAGGGCAAGGGGCCCAAGGCGGAGCTCCAGGTGCGCTGCCATTTCAGCGAGCTGATGCTGCAGAGCCGGGAGATCGAGGACCAGACCCGCGTCACCTATCTCCACCGGCAGGTGCAGCTCTGGGAGGCGCTGAAGAGCGTGACCGAGTCGGCCTTCTCCCTCTGGGCACAGGCGGGCGACGCCCGGCGCGACGTCTTCATCCGCGAGGCGCTGGCAACCAAGGAACGCTGTGCCAAGGAGGGCCAGGACCTCGTGTTTGCAGCCCTCAAGAATCCCCTCCAGGCCAAGGCGATCGCGCGGACTCTCCTCCTGGGACACAATTTCCTGCGCACGCTCGACATCTGCCTCGAGGCGCTGCTGCGCTATCCCTCCCAGAAATCGGTCACGCGCAAGCCCCTGAAGACGGAGGTCGTGATCGACTGGGCGGTGGGCGGCATCCGCGACTGGGTGATCCACTATCCCTATGCCTTTGAAAAGGGCGACGACAGCACCCGCACGCCCCAGCGGCTCGCCCACGTGAGCCGCCACTACTCGACCGACCGCACCGTGCGCAGCCAGATCAGCCACAAGCAGATCGCGAACATCTTCATGCTCCGGGAGACGACGGTGGCCGACCTCGAGCGCCGCGGCCTGGAAAAGCTGCGCGCCGCCTTCAAGTCCGCCCAGGGCGGCAACTTCGACCTCTCGGAGCTGGCCGACCTCTGAGCGCCCGGCGGATCAGCCGATGGGAGCGGAGGGCACCAGGCGCTTCGTCTCGACCTCGTCGATGTACTTGCGCGTCGCCGCGGGCAGCGCGTGCCAGATCTTGATCGCGATCGTCAGGCCCATGATCCCAAAGGGAATGAAGAAGACCGGCCACATGCGCCAGTTCCAGCTCGTGATGTGCCCGAGGCAGAGCGCCTGCAGGCTGCTCCCGACGTAGGCGAAGCCGTCGACGATGCCCATGCACGTCGCGGTAGCCTTGCGGCCGCCAAAGTCGGCCGCGGCGGTGCCGGACATGAGCGAGGTGATGCCGACGGCGCACATGACGATGAGGATGCCCATGGCGCCGGCGATGATGGGAAACCGGTACAGGCAGAGGGCCATGATCACGGACGCCAGGATGACGACGCCGCAGGCCACCGCCACCGGCGGGCCCCGCCGCGACTGGAACAGCCGGTCCGAGGCCAGGCCCGCGGAAAAGCCGCCGATGATGCCGAACACGCAGAGGAGGAAGCCAAAGTGGTTGGCGAACACGTGCGCGCTCGGCTGCGGCACCTCCTTGCTGAAGAAGATATACCAGTTCTGGATCCCGTCGCGAAACACGCCCGCCGTCAGCTCCGCGCACGCGATCATCAGCATCAGCGGACTGGTGAAGACCTTCTTCAGGAGGTCCCACGTCGTCAGCTGGATGTGCATCTGGCCGGAGGAGGCGTCGGCCGCGTCAAAGGGGGGAAAGCCGGCCTCTTCGGGAGAGTCCTTGATCAGGCACAGGTCGAGGACGAACCAGAAAAGGAGGATGAAGGCCGGGATATAGAAGATCGCCCACGAGGCATCCAGCGCGGGATCGCGGCTGGCGAAGATCCGCAGCACCAGGTGGTGCAGCCAACTCGCGTCGGGACCGGGATTGGCCCGGGTCATCTGGTGGATGCTCTCGCCCCAGTCGATGGCGAAGTAGATCCCAATGGAGATGAGCGAACCGAAAATCGCCCCGAAGACGCCGCGTTCCCGGACGTGGAACCAATAGGACTTGATCTTGATGATCGAGACCGCCCCGTAGCTCTGGAAATACATGTTCAGGGCGTAGAGCCCCGCGTACGCCGGCACGAGGCCGATCTTCACCTGGTGATGGGTGACCACGAGATAGGTCAGGACCCCCAGGCAGATGTTGGCCAGCGAAGCCCCGAGCGCGGCAATCAGGATCCCCTTCTTGCCCCCGATGTGATCCACCAGCGGACCGTTGATGATGAAGGATACCGCGTAGGTAATCGTGCCCGTGGCGGCGATCACCCCGAAGTTCTCCTTGGTCATCAGGCCGCCGAGCGCGTTCTTCGACACTTGCAGGTTGTACCGCCCCATGTAGAGGAACGCGTAGGTCATCCCGAGCGGGAACCAGTTGATGAACCGCCGGATCAGGAACCAGGCGCTGTGCTTCAGCGGATTGCTCCGAAAATAGATGACGATGACACCGACCAGAAACAGTCCGATGATCACGGCGTCCATTGGGGAAGAACAACACCGACGCGCCCGCAGGCTGTCGACACTATTGCTTGAGCAGCCGGTGCAGCCCGAGGAGGAACGCGGGTTCCTCCAGGCGGGCCCAGGCGGCCTCCACCGTCGCCGAGTCCGCCTGCCGCAGCCGGTCGAGCTGCCGGACCAGCAGCCGCGGCGGCGTCGGCCCTTCCTGCCGGATGCGCGCCAGCGCGAGGTCGGCGTCGCGCATCTCCCCCAGCACGCGCTCGAGCGCATGGGTGCGGCGGGCCAGCTTCCGCACCGGCCGGCCGAGCGCCGGACCGAAGAATCCGCTGAGATAGCGCACGCGCCGCAGGGCGATCCGCAGCCGGTGCAGCTTATCCGGCGAGTGCGACCGGCGCAGGTGCCCCAGTTCCATCGCGCGGCGGAGGCTCCGCCGCACCGCCTGGCGCGCCGGACCCGCCACCGGCACTTCGGGGCCGATCCCGGCCAGCCGCGGCAGCTCCTGCCGCAGGAAGCGGGTGATCCGGGCCCGCAGCGCGTTGAAGCGCGCCCCGTGCAGCTGCCGCCGCACGGTCACCTGCTGGAGCCGGCGCACCTCGAGCTGGTGCGAGACGAAGCCGGCCCAGAGGCGGTGGCCGGTGAACTGACTCGAGACCGATTCCCGGGAAAAGAAGCCGATCCAGACATCGAGGTCGCGGGCGATTCCCAGGACCCGGTTGAGCTGCTGCAGGTCGGACTCGAGGCGCCGCGCGGCGGTTCCCGCCAGGGGGCCGCGGAAGGCTCTCAGCACGGTGCGCATCCGACGGATGGCGATCCGCAGGTCGTGCAGGGCCTCGTCGCTGTTCGCGGCCAGGGCGCCCTCGACGTTGATCAGGATCGTGCGGAACTGGAGGAAAAGCAGCCGACGGATCGCCTCCGGCAGGAGCACGGCCGGTCCGATCAGGGCGGGATGCGCCCCCCCCTTGAGCAGCCGGAAGGCGAGGCCGACGGGAAAGGCCTCCCGCCAAAGGCCGGCCTGCCGGCGCGCCGCGTCGACATTCGGCGAAAAATGCGCGCACCGCACCCCCACCCGGATGTGCCGCTTGGTCGCCTGGACCGACATGATCACGGCATCCTGCAGGTGGCAGCTGTCCAGCGCGTCGGCCATCCGCAGGAGAGCCGCCAGGTAAAGCACCCGCTGCCGCTCGGAGGACCGTCTCACCCGCCGCCGGGCCTGCTCGAGGCCCAGGCCCGCGCTGTGCAGGCGAACCAGCGCCACCACCCGTTCGCGCTGCTCCGCGTCCAATCCCGGCAGCTGCGCCCGGCGGACCAACTCGGCGCCCACCTCGGCATGGCGGCGCGGATCGGCGCCAAAGCCGACGTCGTGCAGCAGGCACGCGGCTTCGAGCGGGACCCGGTCCCCGGCGGGGATCCCGCAGAGGCCGTGGGTCGCATCGAAGAGCTTCAGCGCCAGCGCCGCCACGTGGTAGGCGTGGGCGGTCTCGGCCTCGAACTTTGCGCACAGCTCCTCGACGGCTAGGCGGGTGGCGGCGGGCAGCGACATGACGGTGGGGTTCCCGGGAAAAACGGGCGGCAATTCGGCAAAACCGCCCGCCGAAAGGCAACCGCGGCATTGTTACATCGGCGGACCGCCCCCGGGCCCGCGGCTACCTTCCCGCCGCGAGTTCGGTGATGACCTGCAGGAGCCTCCGCTCGTCAATGGGCTTCTCCA
>CAZKAH010000021.1:0-40299 GCA_964550715.1 uncultured Opitutaceae bacterium | reverse complement strand
CATCGGCGGCCGGACCCGGTCGGCTACCTGCCGCCCCGGGGATGCTGCGCCGCGACCTTGGCGACCAGCGCAAGGAGCTCCTTGTTCTCGAAGGGCTTCGCCAGGGTCGCCGCCGCGCCCGCCTCGCTCGCGCCCTGCAGGCGCCGCGTCCCGGCCGCGCGATCGCCATCCCCGGAGATTGCGATGACGGGCAGGCCGGGCCACTTGAGCCGGACCTCCCGGATGAAGGCCACGCCGTCCATTTTCGGCATCAGGACATCGGTGACGATCAGGTCGAAGGGCTCGAGCTTCATGATCTCAGAGGCACCCAGCGCCCCTCCGAGGCCGACGGCCGTGTGTCCCGCCGATTCCAGCACCATCACGACCATGGCGCGCACGACCGGATCATCTTCGACGACGAGAACGGAAAGGGACTTCGGCATGGACGGAAGGGAAAGACCCAATCTGGACTCCGCGCCCGCTCCTGGCAAGCAGGCGGTACGGTCAGCCGGCGAATACCTCGCGCACGGCGGCCAGGAGCCGCTCGTGGGTGAACGGCTTGGCCAGGGTGCGCGCGGCGCCCAGCTGCGTGGCCATCGGCAGGAAGTCGAGGACGCCCCCGTGCCCTCCCCCCGACATGGCGATGACCTTCGCCTTCGGATACAGCCGCCGGATCTCGATGATCGTCTCCAGGCCCTCCTGCCCCGGCATCATCAGGTCGGTGATGATCAGGTCGGCGGGCTTCTGCCGGAGGATCCCGATCCCCTCCCGGCCGTCGGCGGCCGCGGCCGTCTCGTAGCCGGCGCCCTCCAGCACCCGCTGGAGCAGCAGCCGGATCTCGGGCTCGTCGTCGATGATCAGGATCCGCGCCATGCGAAAATCAGGGGTGCGCCAGGAGAGCGGTCCAGCGGGCCCAGGCGTCCGTGCGGGCCTGTTTGTTCGCCTGGTAGGCCACCAGGTCGCGCTGATACTTCTGCTTCGCGGCGTCGTCCGCGCCGGCCGCGGGAGCGGCGGGCGCCGGGGCGTCGCCCGCGCGCATGAAGCCGTGACCGGCGCCCGCGTAGACCACCGGGGCGTAGGTCTTGCCGGCCGCCTTCATCAGCTCCGTGGTCGCCGGGATGCCGGCGCTGATCCGGGCGTCGTTCTGCGCGTAGAAACCGTAGACGGGGCAATTGATCCGGGCGACGGCATCCGCCTTCGGCGCCGTGCCATAAAAGACAAACGCCGCCGTGAGGTCATGGCGGTCGGTCGCGAACTGGAAGGACTTGCCGCCGCCCCAGCAAAAGCCGGTGACGAACAGCTGGCCGCTGGCCGCCGGAAATTTCAGCGCCTCGTCCGCGACGGCATTGAGGTCCGCCGTGACCTGGGCAGCGGGCAGCATGCCGATCGCCTTGGTCACCGCGAGCTGGTCGGGAAATTCGGCCGTCCCGCCGCCGCCGGGCGCCAGGCCCGAGAGCAGGTCGGGCGCGACAGCGATATAGCCGGCTTCCGCGAGTTCGTCGGCCAGGCTCTTCGCCCAGTCGCTCAAGCCATAGATCTCGTGGATGATCAGGACGACCGGAGCCTTGTCCTTCACCTCCGGGTAGACGACGAAGCACTGCAGGCTCCGCTCTCCCTGCTTGACCGTGATCCATTCTTGGTGGCGGGGGGACTGGATGAGCTTGGCCTTGGCCCAATCCTGGGCCGAGGCATTGGCGGCCGCGAGCAGCGCGGCGGCGAGGAGCATCAGGGATTTACGCATGGGGGACGGGAGGTGGTTGGTAGGAGCATCGCCACATTGGGCCGGATCTGAAGGGCGGCACTGCAAGGCCTTTCTTGCAGCGCATGAATTGACGCGAAACCGGGCGAAAAGTTGCTGAATGGCCGCAAGATCCGCGCCACCCGCTATCCTCTTGACCCTGGCAGGAAAATCCCGAGGGTCATCCGCTCCGCGTTTGCCCTCATCGTCTAACGGTTAGGACGGGGCCCTCTCAAGGCCCAAATAGGGGTTCGATTCCCCTTGAGGGCGCCAGCGTTTCGCAATGCGAAACGCTGTCCGCCGTAGCCCAACGGGCGAAGGCGGACCCCACTGCCGCCAGCCGCGCCACGCCCTGGCCGACCCTCGCTCGTCATACCATGACCTACGTCCATCTCCTGCAAAGTATTCCGTGTTCGCAAGAACACAGCTTCGGCCTCACCGCCGATCTGGAAACCCCCGACCTTCCGGGGCAGCTCGCCCACCCCTAGCGATTGGCCCAGGAGGACGGATTGCGCGCAGCGAAATGATCAGCTGGGCCGGGCAGGGAGGCGAAGTGGAAGGCAACGATCGCCACGAGCATATAACCGACAATCCAGTGAGCGAGGTAAGCCGGGGTATCTTCGAATTCAGAGGGGGATTCGTTCATGGTCCCGTCAGCATAACGCCGATCGCGCCTAGTCCCCAAATAAAGACTGCCCGCAATGGCATTAAAAGAACCTAAACCGCGGGCGCGGCTCTGAGATTCAGCACCTCATGGGTGAGCGAGAGGATTTCCTGGGCGGTGAAGGGCTTGAGCAAAAACGCATCCGCGCGTGCCTCCGGACGCAGCGCCTCGGCCGGCGCGGTGTCGATGCCGCTCATGGCGATGACTTTCACGGCGGGATTGAGCCGGCGAACGATCTCCACCAGCGTCGAGCCGGCTAGATTCGGCATATCGAGATCGGTGATCACCAGGCTGATTTTTTCGGTGCGCATAAACTGGGTCAGAGCGTCGGTCCCGTCGACCGCGGGGAGCACTCGGTAGCCATGGCGGCTCAGGATCGTATCGGCCAGGCTCCGAATGCTCGCCACGTCGTCCGCGACAAGGATGAGTTCTCCATTGCCGCGGGGCGCAAGCGGCACCGGAGGTTCGACCGAGGGCGCGCCCTCGGCAGGAGGGAAATGGGCGCGAAAGGTCGTTCCGTGTCCGGGGGCCGTTTGCACGGTGATAAACCCCCCATGGGCCTCGACGATGCCGCGGACGGTGGAGAGACCCAGCCCGGTGCCCTTGTCGGCCGGCTTCGTGGTAAAGAATGGCTCCCACATCCGCGCCAGCACATCCGCGGGTATCCCCGTGCCGGTGTCTCCGACCTGCAGCACCACCCATCTGCCGGGGCGCGCACCCTGGAGCGCGCCGGCGGCAGCTTCGTCGAGTTCGCAGTTCTCTGCGCGCAGGCGTAGCTGCCCTCCCTGGGGCATCGCGTCGCGCGCGTTCACGGCCAGGTTCAGCAGCACTTGGTGTATCTGCGTCGGATTCGCCTTGATCGGCCAAATGTCCTTCGGCACGCGCTGCTCGATCCCGACGTTCTGCGGAAACGTCCTTCGAAGGACATCCACGATGTCCGCCATCAGGTAGGTCGCCTGAATCGTCTGCGGTTCGCCGCCTATGCCATGCGCGAACCCGAGGATCTGGCGCACAAGGCTCGCCCCGCGGAGAGCGCTCTTCTCGATGTCGGTCAGCAAGTCCCGGTCCCATGCGCTCGAACTTGTCTCCCGCAGGAGAGGCGCTCCCATGAGGATCGGAGCGAGGACATTGTTCAGGTCGTGCGCGATCCCGGCCGCCAGCATGCCAAGGCTTTCGAGGCGCTGGGCCTGCCGGAACTGCTCTTCCAATTTCAGCCGCTCCGTCAGGTCGTGCAGGATAACCTGCGCAGCGGGCTTGCCGCCATACGTGATGGGAATTCCCACGCCCTCGACCTGCACGTGCGTGCCGTCAAGCCGGAGCAGGGTCTGCTCGAAAAGCGGCGTCACTTTCGCCGCATACTCCACGATGCGCCGCTCCCCCGCGGCGCGATGCTCGGGCGGCAAGATGTCGCCGATGCCCATGCCCACGATGCCCTCCGGGCGTTCGGCTCCCAGCAGTCTCGCCGCTGCGGCATTTGCGAACACGATCTTCCCCTCGACATGCACTAACATCGCATCCGGCGAACTCTCGACGAGCATCCGGTAACGCTCCTCGCTTTCCGCGAGGGTCTGCTCTGCGCGCCTCCGCTCGGTGACATCGCGCTGAAACGCCGCGTAATGCGTGATCGCACCGTCCGGTCCGCGCAGTGGAATAATCTGCCAATCGATGTAGAACTCGCTTCCGTCCTTGCGATAGTTGATTCCCTCGCCCTCGAATACCTCCCCCCGCTCAAGCGTCGCGCGCAGGCGGTCCAGCAATGCGCGGCTTGTCTTTGGGCCCTGGAGAATCCGGGGCGTCTTGCCCAACAACTCCTCCGATGTGTACCCGGTGATTTTTGTGAACGAGGCATTCGTGAACACGATCCGCGGTCCCGGCTCATCAAGCTCGGCGTCCGTGATCAGGATCGAGTCTCTCGACTGCCGGGCGGTGGCCACAAGCAACCGATCGAGGTCTGCGGCCCAAGCTGAGTGTGATGGTTGCACGGAGGACTGTGCCCGCTAAAAAGGCCACCCCCCAAGGACAGGCGTGGCCTTCCGCTGGTTCATAGCTCTGCGCCTTAAGCGCCCTTCGACTCCTTTTGAGCCTGCTTATGAAGCCGTTGCCACGCGGCACGGGAAGCCGGGCGAGCCTCGTCCCAAACTAGTATCGGTTGGGTCGCTTCATAGCTCCTCCGCAGCTCCACTTCGCGATCCTCGAATGTGCAGCCCTTGGCGCCATATTGCGCATATCCTTCGTACCCACTCCTGTAGGCTGGGCCAAAGTCATCGTACGATCGACTCTTGGCGAAAGATTGGCGGAGATGATTCTCGCGCCAGTAGGCATCTTCAACGGAGGGGTTCACAGCTTTCGCCACACTGTGACCGGCAAAACCGCCGACGACGGCTCCGACGGCTGCTCCTGCGACGGTGCCGACCGGTCCTGCGACAGTTCCCAACGCGGCACCGGCTGCGGCGCCACCAGCGACTGCGCCAATTCCAGTTCCTACGACATGTGAACTGTGAATTTTGGTGATCGGATCGGGATTGCGTGATTTGTCGTTTCTGTCGAATTCTTTTTTAGTAGCATTCATAGGTTATTGACTAACGGTTAAGACGAAAACAAGGCGGGTATCCCGCTAGCGTCGTCGAATTCATTGCAATTTCTTCGCCAGAGTATACGCGACAAACAGCAGGGGCGGTATGGGGTGTAACCCCGACGGTGGTGCTGCTCCGCAAGGCCGGACCACAGGTGGCCGGAATGGCGGCTTGAGGCTGGCCCGGGGATAGCCGGCGCCCGACGGGTGCGCGCCAGCGGATGGGTGCGGCGCAAAAAGGGCATTTCCCAGTCCGCAGTAGGCGCGCAAACCGCGTCCATCCATTCTCGCCTCCAGATTTCGCCGCTGCGCCAACCGGGGGCGCCCATGGTCCAGATTCAGTGGGATTCAGGGCGCTACGGCAAGCAAGAGGCTGGCTTTGGTCTTCTCGAAAATAGTCCGCGCCCTGAGCTCGTCGCCGGCCAGGATCACCACCCTGGTCACGTTATCGGCTGCCGTACTCAGCCTAAATTCGACCCGCATATCCTCGATCGTCCGGGCGACTATCACCACGGAAGAGTCAGTCCGGGTCTCGCTGACCTTGGTCAGCTGGAGCTGGGGAATCGCCCGATTGAGCGCGTTGACGACGGAATCCAAGCCATTGCTGAGCGATGCCTCCAGTTCCCCGCGAACGTATGAAGCGGCGCCCGCCCCCGCGACTGTGGTGGGCACGAGAAGGTCGGTCGTGATTGCCTTCACCACGCGGGGCGCGAACCAGCCGTACGCGATCAATCCGCTCGAGGCGGTGTCTGGGTGGTATTGCTCGCCAATCACGAGGAAGCCCGCCAAGGCGCATCCGGCGAACGCGCTAAGGATGTAGACCGGGTGATTGACGGTGGCCATTGGCAGCCAGCATACGCCCAAACGCTGATGACCCGCTATGGGGTGTTCCCCCCGGCCGCGCCGGAATCGCCGGACGTGATCGATCAGGCCGCCGGAGTCGCTTTGCGGGGCACGCTCCGGTCCTTGACCTGTCGCGCAGGCGCGAGAAAGACGAGGGATTCACCTCCTAACCGCGGGTGCAGGGGATTGCGACCGGGTCGAGCTCGCCCGGCACTTTCACGGAACGGATCCTTTTTGTTCCATTCCCAAAACGCATTCTTAAACAGCAAAGCCCCCTCCCTCGCCTCTATTTTCATGATGCCGAGAGGGGACTCCAATTTCGGACTGCGCGATGCGATCCCACGGATCGCTGGCTGAGAACTGGCGGAAAAACTGGAATTTCAACGAAGAACGCGGTAAAGGCCCCAGGGCGTAAAACCTGACGCGCCTTGCGCCGGAGGCCGGTTTCCCCTGAACTGGGGCCGGTCGCTGGACTCTCCCCATGCACCCGAACGACGTTTCCCGCCGTCAGGCAATCGGCCTTCTGGCCAGTCTCGGCGCGACCCTCGCCTGCGGCCTCGCGTCCGCGGCGGCAACTCGGGCACAGGCGGGCCGGACGCGCCGACCCGAGTTCAATGTCCGCGACTTCGGCGCAGCCGGAGACGGAACGACCCTGGACACAACCGCCCTTCAGCGGGCAGTTGACGCCGCGGCCGGCGTCGGCGGCCGGGTGATCGTGCCGGGCGGCCGGAGCTACCTGGTCGGCACGCTCGTCCTGAAAAGCGGCATCGATTTTCACCTGGCCGACGACGCCGTATTGCGGGCCAGCGTCCGGCCGGAAGACTACGTCGGGGGCGCGGCCGTGCTGGCGGCGGTGCGCCAGGCGCGCGGCCGGGTCGCCGGGGTGGAACCCGCTCCCGCCGAACGCGCGGCCACGCTGCTGACGGCGTACGCCGCCCGAGGGTTGAGCCTGTCGGGGACGGGGCGCATCGACGGCCGCTTCCGCGAATTCATGGCGGGCTACGATGAGGCGGACGAATGGTGGCGGCCGGGGCTGTTTCGGCCCAATCTCGCCGTTCTCATCGGCTGCCGCGATCTCGTGGTGCGCGACCTGACGTTTCAGGATGCGCCGATTCGGACGCTTCATCTTGTGGGCTGCCAAGAGGTGTTGGTCGACGCGGTCAGGATCCGCAACCAGCTCAACGTCCCAAACTGCGACGGCATCGATCCCGACCATAGCCGCGAGGTGGAGATCCGCAATTGCGATATCGTCTGCGGCGACGACGCCATCGTCGTCAAGGCTTCGCGGACGTTCGCCGACTGGGGCGAAACGTCCAACATCCGGGTGCGCGACTGCGTGATCGAGACCCAGGACGCCGGCCTGAAGGTTGGCACCGAGACCGCCTGCGCCGTGCGCGGGGTGCGCTTCGAGCGCTGCACCATCCGCAGCAGCGGCCGGGCGCTCGACATCCAACTGCGGGACGAAGCCGACGTGCATGATATCCTCTTTCGCGACATCACCTTCAAGGCGCGCTGTCATTCCGACCCGTGGTGGGGACGCGGGGAGGCGATCTCATTCACCGCCCTGCCCCGCGCCCCCGGCTCCCGCCTCGGGCAAATTCGCGACGTGCGGGTCGAGAAGGTCTCGGGTCTTGCCGAGAACAGTGTGAGGATCAGCGGCTGCCGGGAAAGCCGCGTCCGAAACGTGTCCTTTGACAACGTGGCGGTGACCCTCGACCACGAGACGAAGTATCGCGGGGGGGTGTGGGACAACCGCCCCACGACCTCGGCCTATCCGGCCCTCGAGAAGCATGGCTGCCCGGGGATCCATGTTCGCTATGCGGACGACGTCGCGTTGCGGCGGTGCCGCGTCACCTGGGGCGCGAACAGGCCGGATTATTTTACCCATGCGCTGGAGGCCCATGACGTGACGGGACTGACTTTTCCCAGCTTCGTGGGCGAGGCGGCCCACCCGGAGCGCGACGCCGCGGTTGCCCTGCGCTGAGCGGCGGACCTATGGCCCAGGGCGGCCCGCCGGCAGCAGCGCCTGCACCCGGTCGTCATGCAGGTTGGCCTTCGTGATCACCAGGAAATCGCAATAGATCACCTCGGGCACCGGCTGGTGCTGCAGCAGCGCCAGCATGGCGTTCACGCCCCGGGCTCCGATGTCGTGCGGCAGCTGGGCGATCCAGCCGTCCATGATGCCCCGGTCGATGGCAGAGGCCACGGCGGGATTCAGGTCGAAGCCGAAGCCGACAAACTTGATGTGGCCCGCGCGGCCCGGCTCGCCCAGCACCTGGAGCATGGCCATCGACCCCGGGGTGCCCGTGGCGAGGACGGCCGTGGTCCCGGGATACTTCTGGAGGAGGAGGCGCGCCTGCGGCACCTCCTTCCCGTCGGTGCCGGTGAAGATGTCGCGATGGACGAGGAGCTTCGGGTGCGAGGCGCAGAGCGCCGCGTAGGCGCTCGACTCGCGCAGGAGCGTGGCGCCGCCCGTGCGCGAATGCCGCAGGAGGCTGACCTCATCGCGGTCTCCCACCAGCGAGGCCAGCAGCTGGCCCGCCGCCATGCCGGCATTCGTGTGGTTGGTGGCGATGTAGGACGGCATGTCGACGTCAAGCGGCGAGTCGATCACGACGATCTTGACACCCTGGGCCGCCACGGCCGCCACCGGGGCCGACAGCGCCGCGCTGCTTCCCGGGGCGATGATGAGCCCCGCGATCCCCTCCCCCGCCATCTCGTTGAGCAGCCGGACCTGCCCGGCGATGTCCGACTCGGACGGCGGCATGCGCACGATGACCTCGGCGCCGGCCTTCCGGGCGGCCTGCTTCGCGCCCTCCTCGACGGCATGCCAGAAAGCGGTGTCGCCCTTGAGGAGCACCCCGATCTTCGGCGCGGCCCGCGCGGGGCCGGACCCGAGCAGGACCGCCGCGCCGAACGCGAGGGCGGCGGATCGGAACAGGCAGCGTGGGACGGGAGAGGTCATGGGATTCAATCGGGGACGGCCCGGCTCGCCGCGGCCACCTGCGTGCGGATCTCGTTGATGAGATTTTCGGTGCCGAACGCCCCCTTCTGCACGACGTGCTCGACGCAGGCCTGGAGGAGGTTGCGCTCCTCGGCCGTCAGCTCCTTGGCCGTCACGACCACGACCGGCACCGAGCGGCCGGCCGGCCGGCTGCGAAGCTCGCGCAGGAATTCAAAGCCGTCCATCACCGGCATCATCAGGTCGAGGAGGATGAGCGAGGGATGCTGCTGCTCGAACTGCTCCAGCCCCGCCCGGCCGTGCTCGGCGTCGATCACCTTCCAGCCCTGGCCCTCGAGCGTCCAGCGGAGCACATCGCGGTTGTCCGCCAGGTCGTCGATCACCAGCGCGAGGCGGCCGGTGGCGTGCGGCGCATGCCGGGCCAGGATGGCAGAGAGCCGGTCGCGGTCGATGGGCTTGGTCAGGTATTCCGCCGCGCCCAGGGCGAAGCCCATCTGCTTGTCGTCGACCATCGAGGCCATCACCACCGGGATGTCGTGCGTCGCGGGGTCGGCCTTCAGCGCCGAAAGCACCGACCATCCGTCCATGCTCGGCATCATCACGTCCAGCGTGATCAGCCGCGGGCGGAGCTCGCGCGCGAGCGCGAGGGCGTCGCGCCCGTCCAGGGCCGTGCGCACCCGGTACCCCTCGCGCATGAGGCTGCGGCTGAGGAGGTCGCCCACCGTCGGATCGTCGTCCACCACGAGGATGAGCGGCGCATCGGGCCCCGGCATCTCCGCCGCGTCGTCGGTCTCGCCCGGGGCGGCCACCGGGGCGGGACCGGCACCGGCGCCCTCCTCCACCCGGAGGGGCACGACCGCGGTGAAGACGGTGCCGCGGCCGGGCTCGCTGGCGACCGTGATGTCTCCGCCCATCAGCACGCAGAAGCGCCGGCTGATCGCCAGGCCGAGGCCGGTGCCGCCGTACTTGCGCGTCGTCGAGGCGTCGGCCTGCACAAAGGCCTGGAAAAGCTTCGCGATCTGCTCGGGCGTCATGCCGATCCCGGTGTCGGCGACGCTGAAGGCGAGGCAGCGGACCCCGTCCCGATCCGCCGGCGCCACCCTGAGGGTGATGCGGCCGCCGTGGGTGAACTTGGCGGCGTTGCTCAGCAGGTTGAACAGCGTCTGCCGGACCTTGGTGACGTCCGCGCGCATCGGCCCGGCGTCGGCCGGGCACTCGATCGCGAGCTGGTTGCCGTTCTTCTCGACCAGCGGGCGGATGGTCGCCCCGACCTCGGCCACCATGGCCGGCACGGCGAATTCCTCGAGGTAGAGCGTCATCTTGCCGGCCTCGATCTTCGAGATGTCCAGGATGTCGTTGATCAGCCCGAGCAGGTGCTTGCCCGCGCCGTTGATCTTCGTGAGGTCGGGGATGAAGCCCTCCTGTCCGAGATCCTGGGCCTCCTCCATCAGGATTTCGCTGTACCCGATGATCGCGTTCATCGGGGTCCGGAGCTCGTGGCTCATGTTGGCGAGGAAGGTGCTCTTGGTCCGGCTCGCCTCCTCCGCCGCCTCGCGGGCGGCGACCAGGTCCGCGGTGCGTTCGGCCACGGTGCGCTCCAGGTTCCGGTTCCACTCGGCCTGGGCGGCCTCGCGGGAGCGGATTTCCCGGGCCATCCCCTGGAAGGCGCGGGCCAGCCGGCCGCTCTCATCGTGCCGCGCGACGAGGGGATCGAGTTCCGCGGGATCGAAGGCGCCGGCCTGGAGCGCCCTGGCGGCGCGCTCGAGCTTCACCACGGGGCGGACGGCGCCGCGGGAGATCAGGCCGACGAGGGCGAGGAGGATGACGAGGCCGCCGCCGCCGATGGCGCCCGTGCGGAGTTCCAGGGCGTGGATCGGCGCCATGACGACCGCGGCCGACTGGTCGAGGACGACCTTCCAGCCGGTGTCGGCGGCCACGGTCCAATACAGGATCCTCTCCCCGTCCGCCGCCAGGTAGTGGGCCGTGCCCTCCCGTTCGGCCGCCAGGCGGCCGCCCTGCGGCAGGGTGCCGAGCGCCACGCCCGCGGATCCCTCCCGCACCGTCAACGAAGGATCGGGATGGACCATCAGCTGCCCCGCGCGGCTGGCGAGATAGATGAAGCCCTTGGCGTTCGGATCGCCGCCGCCATGCCGCTCGGCCGCCAGTCGGTGGACGCCCGCCATCAGCTCGGTGATTTCGCTGACCGGGATGTCCACGCCGGAGGCGCCGATGAAGTCGCCCTCCAGGATCACCGGGAAGGTGATGCTGACCATCGTCGTGGCCGACCCGGTCTCGTCGAAATACGGCTCGGTGACGTGCAGGCGGCGGGTCTCCCTGACCCCGTCGTACCAGTCCCGCCGCGGATCGTGGTAGTCGTAGTCGACCCGCCGGAGGACGGGCCAGCTCGTGCGGTCCATCCAGATCATGCCGGCCGGGTCGGGCCAGGTCTTGGCGTCAAAGGCGATGTAGGTGCCGTAGATCTCGCGGGCGGGAATCCGCCGCAGGAGATTGCGGATGATGAATTCCAGCTCCGGCTTTGGTTCGCGGCCGACCCCGGCCTGGTAGGCCGCGAGCATCCGCGGCACGTAGGCGAGCCGGTTCACCGCCTCGTCGATGCCCGTGGCGGCCGTCTGCACCTCCGTGAAGCCCTCGGCGTTCATCTGGGCGATCAGCGCCGCGCGGCTGGCCCGGAAGGCGGTGTAGGAAATCCCGCCGATCACCACCGCGCTCGCGAGCCCGATGGCGGCGACCAGCCGAGAGCCGATGGTCCTTGGGACCAGGGCCGAGAGTCCGCGGGGCGTGGCGGGCGTCACCGGGGCCATGGAGGACTCCGAAGCCCTGGGCAGCAGCAGCGGAAAGCGGCGCGCGGGATCACAATCACGGGGGTCCACCAGAAGTAGCCGCCGGGGCCGCCGCCCGCAAGACCGACTTGCGGGAAGTTTTCCGTCGCGGCTAGGAGCCGGCCCGGCTGGCCGCCGGCCCCGGAGGCGCCGCGCGGCCCCGGCCCTCGCCGCGCCCGCGCGGATCGGGCGGAAGGAGGAAGGTCGCCGGGGTCGGCTCGGGATGCCTCGGGTCAAAGTCCCCGAAGTCGTCCACGATGAACCTCGCCAGGGGCAGGCCGGCCTGCCTGATCCCGAGGACGATGCACTTCGCCTGCAGGTAGCTGCCGTACTCCACATGATGCGTCATGTCAGCGAACTGCCGGGGGGCGTCCGCGCCCAGGGCGGCGTTGAGCTCCTGCCCCATCGTGTTCAGGTCGATGAAGGGCACCCCCAGCTCCCGGGCCACGACGCCGGCCGCCTCCGCGTACCGACCCAGGCTGCTGGGGTTGGACACCTCGCCCCGGCGGGCGGAGGGCGAGACGACGATCGGATGGGCCCCGCGCCGGCGCGCGTCGGCCACGAAACGCCGCAGCAGCTCCCGGTACGTGGTCGCCGCGTCCGCGTAGGTCTCGGAAAAGTCCTGGTTCGGGTAGATGTTCTGCGGCCCGCTCTTCTTGGAATCGTTGGTCCCGAACTCGATGATGACGGTGTCGCCGGGCCGGATCGAATCCAGCACCTTGTCCCAGCGGCGTTCCTTCAGGAATCCCTTCAGCGTCTCGCCCGACTCGGCATGGTTGGCGACCGCGACCTCCGGCCCGAACCAGCGCGTGACCATCTGGCCCCAGCTGCTGCCGGGACCGCCGGGCTGGTCCGTCACGGTGGAATCGCCGAGGACGAACACCGTGGTCGCGGCGTCGGTCTTCTCGATGGCCAGGGCGGCCAGCGCGGGATGGCGGTCGCTGAAGGTCAGGGTCAGCTTGTCGTCCCAGCCGCGCGCCAGGATCTCGCCGGTGGCCGGGTTCCGCTCCCGGCTGTCGAGGTCGACCTCCCCCCCCGTGGAGATCTTCGGCCCGCGGACATTCACCGTGAAGGTCCGGGTGGCGAATTCTCCCGCGGCCGTGTGGAGATGCTCCACCATCAGGCGGCGGGCCTCAGCCTTGACGGTGGCGGTGGCCTCGGCTTGCGGATCCCCCAGCGTGACCGTCACCCGGTAGTTGCCCTCCGGCACGGCCACCGAAAAGGAGAACGGGGCGGCCGCTGTGACCGCCCCGCCTTCGGCGGTCACAGCGGGCCCGGGCTCAAAACCAAAGCCGCCCGCCCGGGAGTACTTGGTGGCGGGGTCGACCCGCGTGCCACCCGGCGCCGCCGGGCCCGAGCCGAACTGAAACCTGAACGTCGTCGCCGGCGCCTGGGCGGCGCTGGCGGCGGCGCCAAAAGCGGCGAGCGACAGGGCGAGGCCAGCGCGCAACGGGGTCATCCCTTTCGAATTCGCCCGTCCGGGCGGCGCTGGTCAAGCGGGAACCAAGGCCTGCCTCCGCCCCGCGCCATTGACCCCGCGCGCCTCCGCCGATAAAACGGCGGGGATCGGGCGATCCTCCGGGGCCGCCCGGCACCATGAAAATCAACACGGCTGAATTTGCGCAGAGCGCCCCGGACCTGACCTCGTGCCCGGCCTGGGCCCTCCCGGAATTCGCGCTGATCGGCCGGTCGAATGTCGGCAAGTCCTCGCTCATCAACCTCCTGACCGGCCGGAATGCGCTGGCCAAGGTCTCGGTTACCCCCGGCAAGACCCAGCTGATCAATTTCTTCGTCCTGAACCAGACCTGGAGCCTCGTCGACCTGCCCGGCTACGGCTATGCCCACGTCTCCCGAAAGGACCGCAACGCCTTCAACCAGGCGGTCGGGGACTACCTGAAGCGGCGGAGAAACCTCTTCCAGGTCTTCGTCCTGGTTGATTCCCGGCTGCCCCCGCAGCCGATCGACCTCGAGTTCCTGCGGTGGCTGGCCGACGGTCCGGCGCCCTTCACGCTGATCTTCACCAAGACCGACAAGGTGCCCGCCGGGGAGCTCGGCCGGCGCGTGACCGCCTTTCAACGCATCCTGGCCGATATCTGCGAGACCCCGCCGCCCGCGCTTGCCTGTTCCTCGCGCTCCAGGGAGGGGCGGGCGGAAATCCTGGACGCCATCGGGGCGATCCTGGCCCGGAACAACCGGGGCTAATAGGCGGGGTGGCTCGGGTCGAAGTCGAACGGGAGCACGAGCACCATCCGCACCGCCTGCCCGCCCTTCATCGCGGGACGGTACTTGCAGGAACGCAGTGCCTGCATGACGCCCAGCTTGAAATCCCTCAGCTTCATGGAATCGATCGAGTGCTCCTCCAGGATGTGGGGGACCGTGTGGATTCTTCCATCGGGTTCGACGATGGCCACGACGACCAAGTGCAGCCGGACGTCAGACTGGCGTTCGTCCGACGTGATGAGCGGCACCGGGTTGACGATCGGGGTCGCCGGGGTGTCGACGGTCTGGGGCTCAAAATAGGTTCCGGGAAACACCGGGGTGCCTCGAATCTTCGCATACCAGGCAGCAGTGGAATCGGACGCGGCGGACAGCCGGCCGGCGAGGCTGAGCGCCAGGAAGGCGGCGGCCAGGCGGGCGGGGGAAAGCAATTTTTTCATGGGGAAGATCCCCGGAAGATGGCGGGCGAGCCCGCCACGGGCAAGCC
Source organism: uncultured Opitutaceae bacterium (assembly GCA_964550715.1). Classification (GTDB taxonomy): domain Bacteria; phylum Verrucomicrobiota; class Verrucomicrobiia; order Opitutales; family Opitutaceae; genus Palsa-1447. Next base: position 25,997 of record CAZKAH010000021.1, on the reverse strand, counting down.
CGGGAATCAGCCCCCGCCGGGCGCGACCTCCAGGTCGAACACCCCGGTGACCACCCGGCCTTCGACCTTCACCTGCACCCAGAGCCGATAGGTGCCGGGACGGGGAAAGAGATAGGGGAAAGACACGGTGTTGCCCGTCCCGCCATGGTGCAGGTGCTGGCTGTGGTCCATCGGGGCGGCGGTCCCGGTTTCACGGGCGGCCTGGGCGGTGAAAAACTCCTGGGCCGCCATCGAGATCGTGCCGACCGGATGCAGGTGCGCGAAGACCGAGCCGTCGGCCCGCCGCACGGCGGCATGGCCGAGCATCCCCATGTAGGGCTCGAGCGCGACCGGCCGCCCGGCTCCGTCCTGCACCGCAAAGGCGAGGTTCACGTCCTCCCCCGCCCGCCATTCCGGCGAACCCACCAGCACCAGATGGGGTTCGCTCGCGCCGGGCTCCGCCGGGGCGGAGACATGCCAGGAGTCGTCCGGATCCCGCGCCGGGACCGCGGCTGCCGGCGCATCGTCGCCTCCCAGCCCGACGTCCGCCGTGGCGGTCAGGGTCGCGGCAAAGCCGGTCTCGGAGGTGATATCGGCGTAGAGGCGGTACCGGCCGGCGGGCAGTGGCGGCACCGCGACGTCAAAGGACCGCGGGCCCGAGCGCACCGGGTGGAGGTGCGCCAGCGCGTCCAGCTGCGGCTCCCGGATCATGAAGAGGTGCATGAGCTTCCCATGGTCGGGGATGAGCATGAGCCGGCCGCGATTGTTGGGGCCGGAGCGGCCGACGGTGAGGTGCAACACCCGGGCCCCGGCGGCCCCAGAGACCGCCGCCTGCAGGGGCTGGGGCCGGTAGATCTCGTTGCTGCGATAATCCTGGTCGACCTGGTTCCACCAATGCCGGGCGCCGAGGATCCCGGCCCCCAGGACGACAGTGGTCACCGCCACCGCCACGAGGCCCCGCCGCCGCTCCACTGCGCCGACCGGCGCCCCCGGCGGAAGCACACCCTCGCGGACGCCGGCTCCGACCAGGCCGACCAGCCCGGCAAAAAGAAGGACGCCCAGGACTCCGAGCCCGACCTCGAGGCCCCTGGCCATGTCCAGCCGCTGCGTCGCGATGGCGACCACCGGGACGATCGCCGTTCCCCTCCCCCGGGCGCCCTCGACCGCCACGTGGACGCTGTAGGAGCCCGAGCTCATCAGCCACAGTTCCCCATGGCGCAGCGCCGGCTCTCCCGGCACCGCCGTCGCCTCGTCCGGCGGCGGCGCCCCGGTCAGGCCGGCCCGCCAGTTGACCGGGAGGACGGTCACCTTCACCGGGCTGCCGTCATCCTGCAGCAGTCGGACGTTGATCTCGGCGCGGCCGGGGATGACCGGCGGCGGCAGGATGATCACGCGCACCGGGTACGGCCCGGCGGCGCCGTCGAAGACGACCGCCGGACTGCCGATGTGGGCCGCTGCCGGGCGGGCGAACAGCCCGAGGACGGCGGCCAGCCAGAAGACGCGGCGCGGGTTCATCGTTGGATGCGCAGCATCCAGCGGCCGAGCCGCACGCCGGCGAAGGCCGAGATCACCGCGGCGAGGAGCGCCGCAGCCACCGAGGGCAGCGTCCACCCCGCCTCATCGGGAAAGAATTCCCTCCAGCCGGGTCCCGGCACCGCGTTGTAACCCCACATCCGCCCGCCGCCGAAGAACCAGTTGTTCGCGGCGGGGGTCATCAGGAACTTTGAGAACTCCCACTGGACCGGGAGAAAGGTGATGAGAAAGAGGACGGAGAACACGCCCGCGAAGATCGCCGCGTAGCGCCACCCTGCCCGGGAACCCAGGCGCTGCCGCAGCAGGTCGGCCAGGATGGCGGGAACGATTTCCCACTGGGGAAACGGGCCCGGCACCATGTGGGTCACCGGATTATAGATGGGGCCCAGCTTCGGCACCGCAGGGAAAAGCGGCAGGATCCAGAGCATGGCGCAGCCGAGCAGCATGTTCCCGCCCATCGCGATCGTCGCGCCCCATTTCAGCTTGGAGGCCTCGCCCACCATGCAGAGAAAAAACGGCAGCATCACCGAGATGAGCAGGAAATACCCGGAGGAATGCTGCCGGTTGGGCCAGATCTGCGTGAGCATGAGCCCGATGCTCCCCCCGGTCACCAGGCCGCCGATCCAGCAGAAGAGCCAGGGCGCGGCCGCGCTGCCGCCGGGCCGGTTCTGCTCGCGCAGGAGCAGAAGCCACGTCCCCACGCGCAGGCCGAGGATGCCGAGAAAGAGGAGGACGTGCGGCGGGCTCAGGATCTTCACGTCGAGCCCGTACGCATTGTGCCACCAGTTGTCGAAGGGGGCCGAGGTCAGCATGGCCACCGCCCCCCAGATCGCGAGCCAGACTCCCAGGGGGGCCCGGCCGCCCCAAAAGCCGACGCTGGCGGCCCGCTCCGCGGCGCTCGCAAAATAGGTGGTGCGGACGGCGAGCCACCCGCAGATCAATCCCCCGGTGGCGCCGCCGAGGTAGATGGCGAGGTGCGCCGGCGTCCAGAACGTGTCGCGCCCTATCGTAACGTGCCAGGATATGTCCCAAGTCAGCCCAATGGTGACCAGGGTCGCGCCCGCGACGAGGGCGGGGAGCGTCCAGGAGTCGGCGCGCCCCCCGGCCGGAGGGCGGGACGGGATCGCATTGGCGGTGACGGCGTCCATCGCGGGGAAAAGATCGGGCGGGTTTGCTCTCAAGGGCGCCCGGCGCCCGGCGAGACGGGGACCGGCGGCTGGGGGAACATCACGGCCCCGATGATGCAGGCGAGGACGATGCCGTAAATCACGAAGCTAGCGGCGCCGAGGTGCCAATGGAAGACGAGGCCGGTGCAGGCCCCGAAGTAATGGCCAAAGATATATGCAAAGATGCCGATCAGGGCGCCAGTGCCGCACGCCAGGGATGCGACCGCGAACGCAACCGCGACGTAGACGACTTCAAAGGCGAGCCAGGCCGCCGGCCCCAGCACCATGAAAAAATGGAAGAGGCGGTTGCCCTCGTCCGCCGTTTCCGGGTGGTGCCAGTAGCTCGCGGGCTGCCCGCAAATCGAGAGGACGAGGTTGAAAAGGATCACGCCCAGCATGACCCAGCGCAGGCGCCGGGAAGCTCCCCCGGCATTGAATTCGATGGATTCCATCCCCGCACGATAACAGATCGCGCCAGCGTTGGCCCGTGCCGCTCGTCACGGGCGCGACCGTGACGTCCGGCCACGCCTAGAGCAGCCCGAGTTCCCGAGCGCGCAGCGCCGCCTGAGTGCGGTCCATCACCTGCAGCTTGCCCAGGACCTGGCTCATGTGGTTCTTCACGGTCCCCTCGGAGATCGCCAGGCGGCGGCCTATCTCCTTGTTGCTCATGCCCTCGGCCAGGCAGCTCAGGACCTCGCGCTCGCGGGGCGAAAGCGGCTCGATGAGGCTCCCGGCCGCGACGGCCGGCGTCCGCCGCGTCAGCCGGGAGAATTCCGCGACCAGCTTGGCGGCGACCGTGGGCTGGAGCCAGCTCTCGCCGCGCGCCGCCAGCCGGATCGCCTCGCCCAGCTTGGCGGACCCCGCGTCCTTGAGGAGGAATCCGACCGCCCCCGCCCGCAGCGCCGAGAAAACCTCCTCATCCTCCTCGAAGGTCGTCAGGACAATCACCCGGACGAGCGGCGCCGAGACCTTGATCCGGCGGGTCGCCTCCGCCCCCCCGATCCCGGGCATGCGGAGGTCCATGAGGACGACGTCGGGCTCTAGGCGGGCCACGGCCTCCAGCGCGGCGACACCGTCGCCCGCCTCCCCCACCACGTCAAAATCCGGCTGCTGGTCGAGGATCAGGCGCAGGCCCTCGCGGAACATCGCCTGATCGTCGACCAGCAAAAGCCGGAGCCTCTTCATGCCGGCACCTCCGCCCGGAGGCAAAAGCCGCCGCCGGCCGCGTCGGCCGCGAGCACTCGGCCGCCCAGGGCGGCCACGCGCTCGCGCAGCCCCTTCAGCCCGCGCCCATCGGGACTCCGGCCGGCGCCTGATCCGTCGTCGGCCACGGAGACGAGGACGCGGGCCGGATCGCGGTAGTCGAGGGTCACGCGGGCGGTCCGGGCAGCGGCGTGCTTGCGCACGTTGGTCAGGCCCTCCTGCGCGGCCCGGAAGAGCACGTGCTCCGGCTCGGGCGCCAGCCGGCGCTCCTCGCCAAGGATTTCCAGCGACACGGCCGCACCCCAACCGTCGGTGGTGGAGGCGAGGTCGCGAAGCCGCACCGGGAGCGGCGGACGGTCGGCGTGCAGCGCTCCCACGGACCGGCGGACCTCCACCAGGGCGTCGCGCGCGAGATCCTGGGCCAGCGCGACCGCCGAGAGCGCCCGCTCGGGATCGGTGGCATGAATGGTCCGGGCCGCCTCCAGCTGGACGTGAATAGTCGTGAGAAAGTGGCCCAGCCCATCGTGGATTTCCCCGGCGAGGCGGTTCCGTTCCTGGATCACCGCGAGTCGCTCCAGCTCCTTCGAGAGGGCCTCCGCGCGATGGCGGGCCGCGATCTCGCGCAGCGCAATCCGGGTGAAGATCATGACAAAGCCGAACGATGGCAGGAGCGAGATCGCCCAGCGGAGGCAGGCCGCGTTGCCGTAAAAATGCCACTCGACCGCCAGGATCAGGCAATAGATCGCGAAGACCGCGAGGGTCCCCGCGATCCCCGGCAGCAGCGCGAGCGCCGCCGCCACCAGCGGAAACGCGGAGAGGCTCATTTCACCGTTGAGGCGGCTGAACCAGAGGATTCCGAAAAGCAGTGCTCCCTGGAGGCAAAGATATGCGACCCGGCTCCAGCGACTGAGATTAAGCCGAGCGAACCAGTAGTCGATCGTCCCCAGCAGCGCGTAGGCCACCCCGCAAACGAGGCAGGCCAGGCCTGACCGGCTCCCGAGATGGATCGATCCCTCCCACCGTGAGCAGAGGAACGCCAGGAACACCGTGGCGGCGAAGGCCAGGGAGGGCGGGGAAGTCCAGCTAAACCAGCGCTTGAGCAAGGAAAGCACGGTCCATCCTACTCCCGCGACCGCCGTCCCGGCATGTGCCGGAAGTCATGGTCATCCGATGAAAGCCGCATGCCAGGGAGCTAGGGGGCAAGGCCGGCCGAGTTCAACGGCCCTTTTCTGCGGCGGGCGCCCGCAGGGCCGCCGGCGCCACGCCGGTCCGGAGGTCGACCAGCGCGAGGACCTTCGGGACATACATCCGCGTCTCCACAGGCAGCGCCGAAGCTATCCCGGCGAAATCGCCCGCGTCCCGGGCGGCGAGCAGGCGCGCCACCCTGCCCTCGCCGGCGTTGTAGGCCGCGAGCGCCAGCGGCCAGCTGCCAAATTTTCCGTACAGGCTGCGGAGATAGCGGGCGGTGGCGCCGGCGGATTTTTCCGGATCGGAGCGCTCGTCGGGCAGGAAGGTGCCCAGCCCGAGATGATGAGCGGTCTCGGGCATGAGCTGGAACAGCCCTCGCGCCCCGGCGGGGCTGCGCGCACCGGGGTTCAGGTCCGACTCCGCCTCGGCCAGCCACGCCAGCTCGGGCGGCACCCCCTCGGCCGCAAAGGCCGGCCGCAGGCGCGGCATCAGCGCCGCTCCCGCCGGCAGCGGGCGGCCCCGCAGGCGCGCCTGCCAGAGTTCGAAGAGCGGAACGGCCGGATAAGGCCGGCGGACCGGACCGGGCGCCGGCAGCGGCGCGAGGGCCTGGCGTGCCGCGCCCATCTCGTCCAGCCGGAGCTCGAGCCAGTCCGCGTACTCGCGGGCGTCCGGAAGGGTGCGGGCCGAAACCAGCGCGGCCCGCGCCTCCGGCTCAAGCGCCGCAAGGTCCTCCAGCGAACCATGGTCCAGCGCCGCCTGGAGCCGGGCGGCGAAGCCGTCCCACTGTTCCTTGGTCGGAAAGTCGTACTGCGCCTTGACCTCCGGCGGCGCATACTGGTCGAAGAGCTGCTGGCCCAGCTGGTAGAGCTGATCACCGGCTGGCGGGGATTGGACGGGAGCCGGCGGTTCGGCCGCCAAAACCGTCAGCGCACTCGCCAGCCCGAGAACAAAATATCCGCTCCGCACGCCCCGAGCCTGGCCCCGTCCGCCGCGGCGCGCGAGCTTTGCCTAGCCGCTGACCAGCCGCAGGAAATTGACGTCCGACCCGAAGACGCCGAGGAGACCGCCCCGGCCGTCCCGGAGCGCCACGGCCACGGTGAAGCAGAAGTCGCCCGTCGCGCTTGAGCGGTAGACATCCGTCGCGCAAGCGCCCGGCTGCGCCCGCGCCACCCGGTACCAGGGGCGCGCCGACCAGTCGCGGCCGAAGCCGCCCGGATCGTGGGTGACCCGCCCCCCGCGCTGACGGAGGTTGTCGACGACCTGCCGCCCGTCGGCGTCGGTCAGGTAGGCGAGCTCGAACCAGGGCCGAGCCCGCAGCCATTCCTCAATGAGGGTTTCCAGGCGCGCCCGCTCGCCCAGGCCCGCGACCAGGCCGGGGACGAGCTCCTCCACCGCCCCCCGCGCCCGGGCATGGGCCTCGAACCGGAATTTTCCCACGGCCAGGAGCAGGGACTCGGTGAGGGCCCGGATCTGGTCCCCCATGGCGTGGACCGATTCGGCGTTGGTCAGCTGGTAGCCGGCGGATTCGGCGATCCCGCGGACCTGCTGGTTCACGTCCGCGACTGTCAGCCCCGCGCCGGCCTCCGCGCCGGCCGGGCGGGCCTGGGTGACCGCATCCACCCGGCCCAGGTTCGCGGCGAATTCCCCCATGCGCGCGCCGATGTCGAGCGTGGTCCGGCCCGTCCGGTCCGCGAGCTGCTTGACCTCGTCGACGATCACCCCGAAGGCGCGGCCCTGCTCGCCGGCCCGCGCCGCCTCGATGCTGGCGTTGATGGAGAGAATGCGGGTGTGATCGGCAATCTGCCCGACGGTCTCGAGCGCGCGGCCCACCTGGCCCGAGGACGAGCGCAGCTCGGCCACGGCGGCGTGCAGGTCCGCCGCCAGCCGCTCCATCGCCCGGGCCATCGCCGCCGCCCGGTCCGCCTGTGACCGGGCCTGTTTCTCCACCTCCCCGGCGAAGGAGGCCAGCTGCGGGCCCACCGCCGCGAGCTGGACGGCATCCTGGGCGATCCGGCCGAGGTCGGTCCCGGCGGCAGCGGCCGCGGCGTCAGCCGGCCCGGCCGGCGCCGGAGCGGTCCGGGCGGACACGGCCCGGCCCTGGCGTCGAAGCAGCATCGAGAGCATGGCGCCGCCTGCAGCAGCTTTGATGCTCGCGGCCCGTCCCCGGAAAAAATACCGAAATTCGCTCAAGCCGCCGCCGGAGGTGCCGATGGCAGGCGGCTGCGCGGCCGCGGCCTACTTCTTGGGCGTTGCCGGGGTGTAGACCTGGAAAACGTAGTAAAGCGCAGGCACCGTCCCGGGATTGCGCATGTTCTCCAGCTCGTTGGCCGAGTAGAAGATCATCGAGCCGGCCTCGGCGGTCTCAATCTTCCCGTTGATGTTCACTTCCAGCGTCCCCTCCTTCAGGAGGACCAGCTCCTCCTGCGGATGGCGGTGGGGCGCGCCCGTGTCCTTCCCGGGGTTGAGCTTCGAGACATGGCAGTGGAACTTGTCGAGGGTGACGGTGGGGGCGTCGAACACGGTCGTCCGGGCGCCGGTCGGGGTGGGCTGCAGCTGGATCTTGTCCCAGTGGATGACGCCCGAGGCCATCGGCGCGGGGGCATCGGCGGCGCGGACCACCGGGGCGAGGAGGAGAAGCGGGGCGGCGAGGGCGAGGAGAGCTTTCTTCATGGGGTGACATTCTGCGGGTTCCATTTCCAGTGCCAGGGTTCGTAGACGTAGCCAGATTCATTGCCCGGCGGATAGCTCATGGTCCATCCAAACCGGCGCGCATTCGCCTCCAGCCAGCGAAACGCCGCCGTGTCCGCAAATGAAGCCGTGAGGTCGCTGCAGCCCGGGACGCCAAGGTCGGCGGCCTCGCCCGTGTGGTGCTCGCTGAATCCCGGCGGAGCCACCGACTGGAGGATTTCGTCGAGGACGCGCCCGGCCTCCCGCTGCCGCCGGATGAGATCGAGCTGGTAGCCGTACGAGCGAAATCCTGAAATCAGTTCCAGGGCCGCCCCGTCCGCGGCGGCGGCCCCGGCCAGGCGCGCCCAGGCCGCCGCCGCCGCTTCCGTCAGGAGATGTCCCCGATCCGAAAAGGGGCGCCGCACGGGCACGAGTTCGGTCGCCTCGTCGAAGGCCACCAGCCGGACGAGCCGGGGGTGGGACGGCGTCATTCCGAGTTCCGCCAGCATGCGGCTGATCCGGGCGAGATTGGCAGGGGCGGCCATCGTAAGGCTTGAGCATCGTTGGGGTCGCCCCGCACAATCACAAGTCGCGACCCCACCCCCCTTATGAACCGACGTGAATTCCTGCTCCAGACCGGCGCGGCCACGGGGCTCGCCGCCGGCGGCCTCCTCACCCGCGCCGGCGCCGCCCCGGGCGGCGGCCGGGCCATCAGCCTCGTCAGCGATCCCGCGGATCGCACCGCGAACGCGGCGGCGCCCCAATGGGCGCTGGGCCAGTTGCAGGCGGCGCTGACCGCGAAGGGCTGCATCGTTCGCCGCTGCACCCGGCTCGAAGAGGCGCCAGCGGGGGATTTCTGCGTGATCGCGGCCGGAAAACTGTCGACCCTCGCCCGGGACGCCGGCGCGATCCCCCCCGCGGCCGCGGAGGGCCTGGCCATTGTCCCCGCCCGGCTCGGCGGACGCAACGCGGTGGTGGCGACCGGCAACGACGTCCGCGGCCTGGCCTACGCTCTCAACGAACTCGCGGACGCCGTCGCCCTGGCGGACGATCCCGTCGCGGCCCTGCGACCGGCCCGGCCCGTCCGGGAGCAGCCGGCCAATGCCACCCGCAGCCTGATGCGGTGCTTCTCCAGCGACGTCGAGGACAAGGCCTGGTACGGCAACCGCGACTTCTGGAAACGGTACCTCTCGCTCCTCGCCGCGCAGCGCTTCAACCGGTTCAACCTCGCCTTCGGCCTCGGCTACGACGCGCCGAACCGGCTGACCGACACCTACCTCTATTTCGCGTACCCCTTCCTCCTGTCGGTGCCGGGCTACAACGTCCGCGCGACCCGCCTCCCGGACGCGGAGCGCGACCGGAACCTGGAGATGCTCCGGTTCATCAGCGACGAGTCCGCCGCGCGCGGGCTGCATTTCCAGCTGGGCCTGTGGACCCACGCGTATGAGTGGACCAACAGTCCCAAGGCGAACCACAACATCGAGGGGCTCACGGCCCAGACGCACGCGGCCTACAGCCGGGAGGCCCTGGCGCTGCTGCTGAAGGAATGCCCGAGCATCGGGGGTGTCACCTTCCGGATCCACGGCGAGAGCGGCGTGCCCGAGGGCAGTTATGACTTCTGGCGGGCGGTCTTCGACGGCTGCCGCCAATGCGGCCGCCCCATCGAGATCGACATGCACGCCAAGGGCATGGACCAGCAGACGATCGACATCGCGCTCGGCACGGGGCTCCCGGTCTCCATCTCGCCCAAGTTCTGGGCGGAGCACCTCGGCCTCCCCTATCACCAGGCGGCAATCCGGCCGAACGAGCTGCCGAAGCGGGCCAAGGGCTCGGGCGCGTTCGCCCAGAGCGAGGGCGCGCGCAGCTTCCTCCGCTACGGCTATGGCGACCTCCTGAAATCGGACCGGCGCTACCACGTCATGCACCGGATCTGGCCCGGCACCCAGAAACTGCTCCTCTGGGGCGACCCGGTCTTTGCCGCGGCGTATGGCCGCGAGCTTCATTTTGGCGGGACCTCCGGCACCGAGCTCTTCGATCCACTGTCCTTCAAGGGCCGCGAAGGCTCGGGCCAGCCGGGGCACCGCGACGGCTATGCCGACGCCTCGCTCCGCGCGGGCAGCGGCGACTTCGAGAAGTACGCCTACACCTACCGCCTCTGGGGCCGGATGCTCTACAATCCCGAGACCGATCCCGAGGTCTGGCAGCGGGAGCTGCGACACGACTACGGGCGCGCGGCCGGCCCCGTGGAAACCGCGCTCGGCCACGCCAGCCGCATCCTCCCCCTCATCACCACCGCGCACCTTCCGTCGGCCTCGAACAACAGCTACTGGCCCGAGATGTACACGAACATGGGCATTCTCCTCGACCCCGACCGGCCCTATCCCGACACCCCCCTGCCCCGCCGGCTGGGCACCGTGAGCCCGCTCGATCCGCAGTTGTTTTCCCGGATGGCCGACTGCGCCCGCGATCTCGTCCAGGAGGCGCAGCTGGCGTGGATTGCCCCGGGGATGTGGCAAGGGGCGAAATATTCCCCACTCGAAGTCGCGCAATGGCTGGACGATCTCGCCGCCACCGCGGCCGGCAGCCTGGCGGAGGCCGAGGCCCGGGCCGTCAATCCCGGCGATCCTGCTTTTCGGCGGATGGCGATCGACGTCCGGATCCAGAGCGGGTTGGGCAAGTTTTTCGCCCGCAAGTTTCGGGCCGGCCTCGCCTTCGAGGTCTATGAACTGACCGGCCACCGTCCCGCCTTGGACGCCGCCCTCACGGCCCTGCGCGAGGCTCGCGCCGCCTGGGCCGGGATCGTGACCGCCAGCGCCGGCGCCTACGTGGCGGACATCTCTTTCGGCGACAGCCCGTACAAACGCGGGAACTGGGCCGACCGGCTCGCGGCCATCGATGCGGATATCGCCGACCTGGCCGTCCCGCGGCCGGGGCCGAGAGACGTCCTGCCGGTCCCGCCGGAGCGGATGGCTTCCATTCTGCGGCTCATCGCCGGGCGCCCCCCGATGCGCGCGAGCAACGGCAGCCATGTCCCGCCCGCCACTTTCCAGCCAGGTCAGGCGGTGGCGCTGGCCGTCAGCGCGCCAGCCCAACACGCGATCCTGCACTACCGCCATGCCCAGCAGGCGGAGGCCTGGCAGGCGATCCCCATCGGCTCATCCGGGGACGGCTTCCGCGGGGAGATTCCCGCGAGCTACACCGGCACGCCCTACCCGCTCGAATACTATTTCGAGCTCGGCGTGGGCTCGACGCGCTGGCTTCTTCCCAGCCTCGGGCCGAACCTGGACAACCAGCCCTACTTCGCGGTCCTCGCGGCCGGAGCCGCCCAGGGCTGAACCCTCAGCGCAGCGCGTCGGCCACCGCGTCCTGGTAGGCGCGGCGCATGTCCGAGTTGTCGGGATTCATCTTCATCTTGTCCCGCTGGATCATGAAGACGTAGACGAGCCCGGTCTTGGCGTCGGCCCAGCTCTGGGTCCCGAAGGCGCCCCCGTGGCCGAAGGTGCCGGGCGAGAGGTGGTTGTTCGCCTCCATCTGGCTCGGGTCGGCGATCACGCAGAAGCCGAGACCCCAGGGCATGCCCGGGCGGGCCTTGAGGTCGCCCGTCTGCACGCGCGTCATTGCCGCGACCGTGGCGGCCTGCAGGATCCGGTAGCCGTTCGACTCGCCCCCGTGGAGCATCATCTGGTAGAACCGGGTCACGTCCTGTGCCGTCGAGAAGAGGCCCGCCCCGCCGAGCGCGGGCCGGGCCGGATCCAGCACCTCCCCGCCGTACATATAGTGGATGGGGGCCTCCACCAACTTGCCCGCCTGCTCGTTGCGGAGGTATTGGTGGGCGAGGCGCGGCGCGTCCGCCGCGACAGGCCAGAAGGTCGTCTGCCTCATCCCGAGGGGATCAAGGAGGCGGTGCTGCATGAAGGCGGCGAAGGGAGTCCCGCTCACGACCTCGACCACCCGACCCAAGGTGTCGAACCCGGCCGTCGAATAGGCCCACTTGCTGCCCGGCTGGAAGCGCAGCGGCTCGCGGGCCACGACCTTGACGTACTCCGCCAGCGACCAGTGCGGGTCGGTCGCCGGGTATTCGCCCATCCCGCTCGTGTGCGTCAGCAGGTCGCGCAGGGTGACGGGGCGGGCCGCCTTCACCAGGGTGCGCCGGTCCGCCGACTGCTCCACCACCACCCACTGCCCGTGAAATTCCGGCAGGTACTTCTCCACCGGATCGTCAAAGGAGAGCTGGCCCTGGTCGGCCAGGATGCCGATGCAGACCGCCGTCATCGGCTTGCTCATCGAGGCGATCCAGAAGATGTCATCCGTCCGCATTTTCCGGCCCGAGGCCAGGTCGCTCTCGCCCGCGGCGGAGAGGTGCAGCACGCGGTCGCCGTTCGCGACCAGCATGACCGCGCCCGAGATCTCCCCCCGGTCGATGAAGGGCTGCACCCGCTGGGGCACGGCCGCGAACCGGTCCTGGGCGCGGGCGGGAGCGGCCGCGAGGAGGCCGAGCGTGAGCAGGGCAAGAAAACCAAAACGGATATTTCGCATGATGGGGCTGGGGTTCTACGCGAACGGGTCTACCGCGACCGCCCCGCAGCGGGCAACATTCGAAATATTGCGGGTGGCCAGGGTCAGGCCGTGATGGAGGGCGGTCGCGGCCAGCAGGGCGTCGACCGCCGGCACGAGCGGCGTCGGACCCATCCGGCCCCAGATCTCGGCGATCTCCAGGTTCACCGGCAGGATCCGGCTGGCGAAATGGAGCTGGAGCTGGCGCAGCCACTGGCCGAGCGCCTGCGCGGCGGCGGGGTCGCGCCGGCCGGTGAGATCGACCCCCCGGCGGATTTCGCCGAGGACGAGGACGCTCGTGTAAAGTTCGGCGTCGCTCGCAGCGGCAAACCAGGCCCGGACCCGCGGGTGGGCGCGGTCGCCCTTGCGCCATTCGCAGATCACCTGGGTGTCGAGGAGCCAGGCCATGGTCGGGGCTAGACGGCGGGAAAGGGCCGGTGGGCGCCGCGCGGCAGCGTGAAGTCGGCATCCTCGCCCACCGAGGGCATCGCCACCACGTGGTCCTTGAAACATTTGGCCGGGCCCCCGCCGGCGGGCGACAGGAGGACATCGCGAAGGAGCCGGCGATGGGCTTCCTCGACCGACAGGCCCTGGGCGGCAGCCCTTTGGCGCAGCCGTTTGACGATCGACTCGTCCAGCTTCCTCACGATCAGTTGAGGCATGCCCCAGATATGCTATCATTGATATCAAATACAAGCCAAATCTCGGATATTCACAGGATACAATTCCCTTGGTCGATAAAAACTAACTAGCTTATCATCAATGATCTATGAAGACATTGGAACCAATCGTTTGACTCGGCGGTCACATGCGTCGTTAGTAGTCCCGTTAGTTGAAAGTCAATCGCCCCGTCCCTCTGGGGGACAGGCCTAAACCGCCGCAAGTGCGGCATGGAAAGGACGCAGTCATGACGACCGTCGCCCTCTCTATCGCCTGGCTGGCCGTCGCAGGAATCTATTTCCTGACGAAGACCCAGTACCAGACGTCCGAGAAATAAGAAAACAACGCCGCCCCGGGGATTGCCCCGGGGCGGCTCTTTTTTTGCCCAGGCCAGACGGCTAGCGCTTCTCCCACTCGCGGATGCCCCCGGGCACGATCCGGAACAGCGGATGCGACCTGGGCCGGGCCAGCCGCCGGTGCTCGCGGTAGACCAAGGGTGAACGCGCCCGCAACTTGGAGCGCAGATGCCCCCATTCGTACAGCAGCTGCCCCTCCGTCTCGGCGATCCGCCCGGCGGGCCCGGACCGGTTGATCTTCGATGCGTCGAAGCGATATCCCCTCCGCCGCGCCTCGGCGGCCAGCGGCCGAAGGAAGGCCGCGATGGCGCGAAGCGGCTTCGCCTGTGACTGAAACCGCCTCAGTTGGGGATGGTGCCGGTAGCCGCGGGTGCCCCCGGCCAGGACCTTCTGGGCCAGCAGGGCCTCCCGCCAGGCCGCGACGAGCCCCTTGCCGTCAAGATAGGCCGGATGCACGGTCCAAAGACGCATGTCCGGTCCCCTGCCCCCCTAGTAGATCTCGTCGGCCTTGAAGAAGCGGTTGATCTCGGTCTTGGCGTTGGCGTCGCTGTCGGAGGCGTGCACCACGTTCTTCATCATCTCCGTGCCGAAATCCCCGCGGATCGTGCCCTTGGCCGCCTTGCGCGAGTCCGTGGGGCCCAGGAGGTCGCGCACTTTCTGGACGATGGCGTCGCCCTTCAGGGCCATCACGATCACCGGGCTCGAGCTCATGAACTTCTCGATCTCAGGGTAGAAGGGCTTGTCGGCGACGTGCGCGTAGTGGTCGCGCAGGAGGGCCGGCGTCAGCCGGATCATCTTGCAGCCGATGATGGTGAAACCCGCCGTTTCGAAGCGATTGAGCACATTCCCGACGTGCCGCTGCTCCATGCAGTCGGGCTTAAAGATGATGAGGGTTTTCTGCATACAGAAAGTCGAATCTACGCCCTTCCGCCCCGATGTGAAGCGAATTTCCTCGGGGGATCCCGCCGGCCTTGCGGCCCGGGGCGCCGCTCAGAACGGCTTCGTCCGCTGGCAGAGCTGGAGGGCCACGCCCCAGGGATCGCGCAGCATGATCAGGAGCGTCCCGTCGGCCAGCGTCTCGTCCTTGAAGGAGGTGGCGCCCGCCGCCATCAGCCGCCTTTTCTCCGCCAGCCCGTCGGCGGCGACAAACGCGACGTGGAAGCTGAGCGGATGGGCCGAGGCGTGGTCCGGCATCGCCGCGGCGGGGTTCGTGTAGACCTCGAAGATGACCCGGCCGGTCTCGTCCGCCAGGAAATGGGTGAAGGGGGAGGCTTCCAGCTTGCGCGCCACGGTCATGCCGAGGTGCTGGATGTACCAGGCCGCCGACGCGCGGGCGTCGGGGACATTGAGGGCAAAGTGCTCGAACTTCATGGGGATGGGAGGGTTGGGTGGTTCAGCTGGTTCTGGAAAAACTCGCGGATGCGCCGGCGGGCGTCCGGCCCCGCATCCTCGAGCACATAGTGCCCGGCATCCGGGTACCGGACGCACTCAGCCTGGGGACAGAGCGCCTGCCAGCGCGATAGAAAATAATCGTCGAAGCAAAAATCCCGGCCGCCCCAAAGGATCAGCCCCACGTGCCCGGCCAGCTTCGGCAGGAGCCCGGCGATGGCCTCGAGGGCCGCCCGGCTCGGGTGGTCCGCCTCGAGGGGAATGTCGCGGATGAAGCGGTGGACGGCGACGCGGTGCGCCCAGGTGTCGTAGGGGCAGAGGTATCCCAGCCGCTCGTCCGGGGTCAGCCGGCGCGAATGCATGGCCATCGACGCCGCCCCGCCGGCAAAGGCGTTCAGCCCGCGGACGAGGAAGGCACCGAGGAAGGGAACCCGGCAGAGCCGGATCCGGGCCGCCACGTGGTCGGAGGGAAACGCCGCGGTGTTGAGGACGACGATCCGCCCGACGCACTTGGGCTGCCGCGCGGCCCAGCCGAAGCCGATCGCGCCGCCCCAGTCGTGCACCACCAGGTGGACGCGGCGGAGGCCCAGCGAGAGGACCAGGGCCTCAATGTCGTCGATCCGCGACGCCAGATGGTAGCCATAGGCCTGGGGCTGGTCGGAGAGGCCCATCCCGACATGGTCCGGCACGATGCAGCGAAAGGCGGGCGCAAGCTCCCGCACGAGGTCGCGGTAGTAAAAGGACCAGGTCGGGTTGCCATGGAGAAGAAGGATCGCCTCGTCGCCGCGGGGACCCTCGTCGAGGTAGCTCAGGCGGGCGCCGCCGCGCGTCTGAAAGCTCCGCGGGCTGAAGGGATACAGGCGGGCCAGCCGTTCCGGGAGCCGCCGGGGCGCCTGGGGGACCGTCACCATTCGAGGGCGAGCATCAGGCAGTTGAGGCCGCTGCCGATCCCGAACAGCGCCACCCGGTCGCCGTCCTTGACCGCCCCCGCCTCGACCGCCGCGGCCAGGGTCGCCGGCAGCGAGACCGAGCCCATGTTGCCCAGGGTCTCAAAGGTCGAGAAATCCCTCGCGAGGTCGAGGCCGAGCGCCTCGTAGATCTTCCGGCGGTGGACCGAGCCGACCTGGTGCCCGACCAGCCGGTCGATGCGGCGTTCGTCCCAGCCGGTCGCCGCCTTGAAGTCGGCCCAGGTGGCGCGCGCCAGCTCGACCCCGGCGAGCAGCAGCTGTTCCGAGTCGGTCTGCATCGCCAGCGAGGCGGCGTCGGCAGTGTCGCCCTGGCAGAGCTCGCTGTGGCGGGTCTCGGCCCGGGCGACCCCGCCGAGGAGCCGGTGCGGCCGGCCTGGGACCAGTGAGCGGTGGCAGACCATGGCCGCGGCGGCGCCCGAGCCGATCGTCAGGTTGGCAAAGTAGGGCTTGATCTCATTCCGGCTCAGCGGCCGCTCGAGCAGCGTCCGGACGGTGTGCTCGACCAGCGGACGGCCGCTCTCGCCCGCGACCACCATTGCGCAGCGGATCTGGCCCGACTCGATCAGCCCAGCCGCCACCGTGAGGGCGTTGGCAAAGCCCAGGCAGGCATTGGACACATCGAAGATCTGCGCCGTGCCGGGGAGCCCCAGCTTGCGATGGGCGAAGGAGGCGGTCGCCGGTTCCAGCATGTCGCGGCACACGGCCCCGTGGATGAACAGTTCCACCTGGTCCGCGCGCAGGCCGGACTTCGCGAGGAGTGCCCGTCCCGCCGCGGCGCTGGCGTCGGAGGGCAGCTGGCCGGCCGGCCACACGCGCCGCTCCCGGATCCCGGTCATCAGCTCGAGCCGGCCAAACGGCAGGTTGAGCCGCTCATAGAGCGGCCGCAGCCGCTCCTCGATTTCCGCGGAGGTCCAGGTCTCGCCGGGCAGGGCGACGGCCAGCGACTCAATGCAGACGTGCTCGAAGCGCATAGTGCCGGCTAGGGCTTCGCGTCGGGCCGCATGGCGAGGCGGACCAGCTCCTCGTCGAACGTGTTGCTGCCGAGGCCCGCGTCCACGACGAGCGTCGTCCCGTTGACCCCGCTGCTGCGCTCGCTGAGGAGGAAGAGGACGGCGTTGGCCACCTCCTGCGTCGCCAGGTTGCGCTTCCGGTGGGTCAACTTCTCGGCGTAGAGGTAGCTCTCCAGGTAGCCGGGAATGCCCGCGGAGGCGCTGGTCTTGAGCGGCCCGGATCCGATGACGTTGAAGCGCACCTCCGTGTCCGCGCTGAAGGACTTCGCCAGGAAGCGGGCGCAGGACTCCAGCGCCGCCTTGATCGGCCCCATGTAGCCGTAGTTGCCGGGAGTCACGAGGAGCGAGGAAATGCCGAGGGCCACCACCGACGCCCGCGGCGCGAGCCGCGGCTTGAAGGCCCGGGCGATCTCCACGAGCGAGAAGGCCGAGATCGCGGTCGCCTGCAGGAAGTCCGCGCGGCCCGTCTCGTGAAAGGGCTTGAAGCCCTTCTCATAGTTGGCGAAGGCGATCGAATGCACGATCCCGTGCAGGACGGGATGCCCGGCCGCGGCCACCGCCGCCGCCAGCCGGCCGGCGGCCCCCTCCTCCTCCACGTCGCAGACCAGGACGGGCTTCCCCGCGAGAAGCGCGTCCAGGGACTGGCGGCGGGCCTCCGAGCGGACGCTGTACACGACGGTCGCCCCCTCCTCCTCCAGCGAGCGGCCGACGAACCAGGCCACGCTCTTGCGGTTGGCGACGCCAAAGACGAGGAAGGTCTTCCCCTCGAGCGCGAGGAAGCTCATGCGGGCGATGCGACGGCGGCCGGGGCCGCGGGATCCCGGAAGGTCACGGTGAACTCGATGTTCAGGATGCGCTTGTCGCCGCATTTCATCGTGCCGGAGAGCAGACCGAATGCGCCGATCCATTCCTTCCGCCTCACTTCCATGGTGGTCGTGTCACCGGGAAAGACCGGGAGGCGGAAGCGGACATCGTTGATCTTGACCAGGATGGGCATGCCCCCCGCCGGCCGCTCCGCCTCGCGGCCGAGCGCGAGCAGCAGCGCGCCGGTCTGGACCACCGATTCGCAGAGGAGCACCCCGGGCGTGATGGGCGACCCCGGATAGTGTCCGCCGTAGAAGGCCTCCTCCTTCCGCCAGAGCCGCCTCGCCACCAGGACGCCGGGGCCGGCCGACACAATCTCGTCCACGAAGAGAAACGGCGGACGATGCGGAATCAGGTCGGTGACGGCGGGAAGCATGGCGGGAGCGGCGGCTATTGCGTCACGGGTTGCCCCCGGCAGACAACCTCATATTCACCGGCGGCTAGGCTGCCCCGGCCTCGCGCTTCCGGCGGAACAGCTCGGCGTCGATCTTGTTGGCCACGATCACCCCGTAGTTGATCGTGCCCAGCCAGCCCGACATGATGATCCCGACCGACCCGGCGTGGTAGAGGCCGGGCAGCCGGTCCGGCAGCTCCATCGAGACCTGAAGGCCCTCGAACTTGGTCCCGAAGGAGGTGCCCCCGAAATGCGTCGTATAGCGCTCGATGGTTCGGGGGGTCGCGGCCTCCCGCCAGTCGATCTTGGCCCGCACGTCCGGGATGAACTTCTCCAGCCCGGCGATCGTCTCCTCGATCAGCCGCGCCTTCTCCCGCTCATAGTCGGCGTCCGCCATCCCCTTCCAGTCGGCATACCGTCCGTTGATCGAGGCCACCACGGCGTAGCGGTCCGAGCCCGGCCGGGTGTCGGGATAGTACACTGAAAAGGTCCGGCTGCTCGTGTGCAGGTCGGTGAGCTCGGCGCTGCTGAACCGCGGGGCCGCCGAGGTGAAGACCAGGTCGCCGATGTGCGGGATCGTCTCCCCCTTGCGGATCCCGAGGTAGACCTGGCAGGAGCTGTGGTTGATCCGGACCGCCCGCGCCGCCGCCGCATAGTCGGCGGGCAGGTTCTCCTCCCCGGCCAGCTGGAAGAGCGTGTTCTTCAGGCTCGCATTCGAGAGAACGGCCCGGGCGCGGATGGTGCGCCCGCCCGCGACGATGCCGGCCGCGACCCGGCGGCCGCCGCGCTCCTCGACCAGGACCTTCTCGACGCGCACGTGCTTCCGCAGCTCGACGCCGTTCCGGCGGAGCTCGGCCGTCATCTGCGCGATCAGCCGGTCGGAGCCGCCGCGAAAGGTGTAGATCCCCGCGCCCATGAAATTGGAGAAGACGATGCCGTAGGTCAGCGCCGGGTCGTCCAGCTCGGAGCCGTTGGCGTAGGCGATCGGCTCGATCAGGAGCCGGTGGACGTCGTCCCGGCCGGGAAAGAAGCGCTCGAACATCTCGCCCGTCGTCTCGGAATTGCGGTCGTAGAAGTTCATCGCCCGCAGGTGGGCGTAGAAGCGCTCGACCGCGGCCCGTTCGAGCCGGAACTCCTCCACCAGGATCCGCGTGTAGTCCGCCTCGGTGAAAGTCGTCCGCAGGTTCATCTGCGGGTTGGCGAAGCGGATGTCCCGCAGGGGCACGATCGCGTCGGCGATCTCCCTCGTCCAGTATTTCCGGCAGGACTTGACCATGCCGACGGGG
Organism: uncultured Opitutaceae bacterium; assembly: GCA_964550715.1. Classification (GTDB taxonomy): domain Bacteria; phylum Verrucomicrobiota; class Verrucomicrobiia; order Opitutales; family Opitutaceae; genus Palsa-1447. The sequence continues at coordinate 6,780 of CAZKAH010000021.1, read as the reverse complement.
AAGCCGTGGAGCGAGATGTCGAAGATGTGCCCGCCCTTGCGCGTGAACCAGGTGGCCAGCCCGCCGAACTGGTAGTGGTGCTCGAGGAGGAGGACCTTGTGCCCCGCCTTCGCGAGGCAGTTTGCGCCGGTCAGGCCGCCGTGCCCGCTGCCAATCACGATCACGTCGTACTCGTCGGCGACGCCCTTGAGCCAGTCGTAGGCCATGGCGGGGTCAGGCCGGCCGCAGGATGCGGTCGTTGGCCATGGCGATGCCGCTCAGCATGGCCCCGACAATCCCGATCAGGCCCTGGTCCGTGCCGCAGAGGTGCACGTTGGCCAGGGCGGTGCGGCCGTCGAGGGATTTGACCGCCGAGCCGTAGATCGCGCCGTTCAGCCGGCCGGTGAACTTGGTGACGGTGCGGGGGGTGAACATGTCGGTCGCCACCGTGGCGGCGGCCACCGCCGCCTCGTCCGCCGGCGGCAGGAAACGCCGGATCGACGCCTGGATGGCGCCGTACCACCGCGCCTTGTCCGCCCGGTAGGTTTCCTCGGGCAGGTGCGCCCAGCGGTCGTAGTTGGCGAGGCAGGTCGCGCGCAGGACCCCGTCGGGCAGGCCCGGGCCCGGGGCGGACACGAAATTATTCGGGATGCAGATGACGCCGCTGCGCACGTCGACCTGCCCGTCGGGCCGGGCATAGTCGAGCCGCTCCGAGTCGTTGAAGAAGACGATGGTGTCCTCACCCCACCCCAGGGCCGCCGGCTCGCGGTCGAACACGGTGACCGTCTCGACGAAGGTGATCCGTCCCGGGGGCGGGGCGGCGGCGGCCGGGGCCTCGGCGCCGGGCGCCGCCTCGATCAGGGCCGCCGTCTCGGGCCCGCCGATCGAGGAGAGGACCTGCCCGGCGGTGATTTCCTCGCCGCTGTCGAGGACCAGCGCCGCGGCCTGCCCGCCCCGGGCGAGGATGCGGCGTACGCCGCACTTCATCCGGCGCTCGCCGCCGGCCGAGCGGTACTTGTCGAGGAGGAGACGCAGGAGCGCCCGGATGCCCTCCAGCGGCCGCGCCAGGCCCTCCAGGAAGATGGCGCGGAAGAGCAGCGCGAAGAGCCGGAAGTCGGCGTCATGCTCCTGCGAGCCGCCGTACATCAGGATCGGGCACAGCAGCATGTCCTCGAGCAGGGGGTCGGCCACATGGGCGCGCACGACCTCGCGGGCCGAAAGGGCCGGGCTGCCCGGCGAGTAGACCGTCTCCCGGATCCGCTGGGCCAGCCGGCGGAACCCGTCGACCTGGGCGGGAAAGGCCCGCGCGACCTCCGCCTCGAGGACCGCAAAGTCGTTGGTGAAGCGGAGCGAGGCCCCGCCCCGCGGGCCGAAGGCGATGCGCGACTGCCGCTGCTCGCAGAGGACCAGCTCCTCGCGGCTGATCCGCAGCTGGCGCAGGAGGGTCCCGAGGGGCGTCCCCTTCACCCCCGGCTTCACGAAATTGGTGAGCGCGTGGAGGCCGACGTCGTACTTGCGGCCCGCGATGCTGTAGAAGCCGTTCAGCCCGCCCGGCGCATTGTGGCGCTCGAAGATGCAGACCTTCTTCCCGAAGTGGGCCAGCCGGACGCCGGCGGCCAAGCCGGACAGACCCGCCCCGATGATGGCGACGTCGTAGTGCGCCCGGGAGTTCACCGCGGGACGGCTACCGCTTGGCGGCCAGCGCGTTGAACTTCGGCGTCAGGTACTCGGCGGAGCTGTCGAGCGAGGCGAGCTGGCCGTAGTCCGCCTCCGGCACCTCCAGCCCGTGGCGCTTGCGCAGCTCCATCACGATATCCAGGAAATCCATGCTGTCGATCTGCAGCTGGTCGCGCAGTTTGACGTCGGACTTGAGGTTCGACAGGTCCTCGTCAGGGGCGATGTCGGCGATGATGTCGATCACCCGCTGCTTGCATTCGTCTTTGGTCATAGGTCGTGCGCGAATTAGGGGACAAACCGCTTCACAATCAACGTGGAATTTATCCCGAGCATACCAAACGAGTTATTGAGGATGGCGTCAACCCGCCCGACCCTTTTCGGCTGGTTGAGGACGAGGCCCGGCAGGGCGCAGGCGGGGTCGAGTTCGTCCACGTTGATCGTCGGGTGGACCACCCGGTCGTCGAAGGCGGGCAGGTTCCCCGCCAGCTCGAGCGCGCCGGCGGCGCCCATGCAGTGGCCGATGAAGCTCTTGGTGTTGTTGATGTAGGTGTCGGGGCAGCCCTCGCCGAAGACCGCCCGGATGGCCTCGCACTCCTGGATGTCGCCCTGGGGCGTGGCGGTGGCGTGGGTGTTGACGATGTGGATGTCCCTCGGCTGCAGGCCGGCGTGCGCGATGGCCCGCCGCACACAGTCGGCCTGGCGGGTCGGATTGGGGAGGACATAGTCGCTCGCGTCGCTGTTGACGCAGTAGCCGCCGATCTCGCCGTAGATCTTCGCCCCGCGGGTCTGCGCGTCCTCCAGCCGCTCCAGGACATAGAGGCAGCCCCCCTCCGAGACCACGATGCCGTTGCGGGACTTGTCGAAGGGGCGCGAGGCCTTCTTCGGGTCCGGGTGGGCGGCCAGGGCCCCCTGGGAGCGGAAACCCGCAAAGATGCCGAAGGTGTGGATGCTCTCGCTCACCCCGCCGCCCAGCGCGCAGTCGACCTCCCCCAGGCGCAGCATCTGGGCCGCGTGGATCAGCCCCAGGTTTCCCGCCGCGCAGGCGGCCCCGATCGTGTACGCCGGCCCGGTGATGCCGAGGTTCAGCGAGATCTCGCCGGCCGGATTGTTGGCGACGGTGCGCGGGTTGTGGTAATGCGACCAGAACTTCGTGTCGTAGCCGAACTTGGAAATGGCAAAGACCTCGTTCTCGGTCTCGACGTTGCCGTGCTCGGTGCAGCCGATGTAGATCCCCACCCGGTCCGTCGGCCGGGCCCCGAAATCGAGGCCCGAATCGGCCAGCGCCTCCCGCGCGCAGTAGATGCTGATGCTGCCGGCCCGCGTCCCCACCCGCAGCTCCTTTTTCTTCTGGTACTTGAGGGGATCGTAGTGGCAGACCCCCGCCGGCTGGATCCCCATGTACCGGACCTCCTTGTGCTCCACGCCCGAGACCCCGTTCAGCAGGTTCTGCCGGAATTCCGCCAACGAGTTGCCGTTGGGGGCGGTGAGGCCCACTCCGGTGATGACGATGCGTGCGGTCTGCATGGGTGAAGCTATCCGGGCAAGCGGAAATCGCTAGCCAACCGGCCGGCGAAGGCAATATGAAGCTGCCGAGACCTATGAACGTACTTGTCGTCGGCGGAGCCGGTTACATTGGGAGCCACTGCGTCCGCCAGCTCATCGCGGCCGGCCACCGTCCGGTCGTGGTCGACAACCTGGTCTACGGCCACCGGGCGGCGCTCGCCGCCTCGGTTCCCTTCCATTCCGCAGATATCGGCGACGAGCAGGCGGTGGGCCGGATCCTCCGCGACGAGAAGATCGAGGTGGTGATGCATTTCGCAGCTTATTGCTACGTAGGGGAATCGGTGACGGACCCTCTGAAGTACTACCTCAACAACCTGGCCGCCCCATTGCATCTCCTCAAGGCCATGAGGGAGGCCGGCGTCGCCAAGTTTGTCTTCTCCTCCACCTGCGCCACCTATGGGGTTCCGCCATCCCTGCCCATCGTCGAGACGATGCCGCAGGCCCCGATCAACCCCTACGGCCAGACCAAGCTGGATGTCGAAAACGCCCTCAAGGCGGTCGCCCACGCCCACGGCCTGAGTTTTGCCGCCTTCCGCTACTTTAACGCCGCCGGGGCGGCCGAGGACGGCTCGATCGGCGAGGACCACGATCCCGAAACCCACCTGATTCCCCTGGCCATCGATGCCGCGGTCGGACGGCGGCCCAACCTGCAGCTCTTTGGGACCGACTACCCCACGCCGGACGGCACCTGCCTGCGCGACTACGTCCACGTCGACGACCTCAGCCGGGCCCACATCGCAGTGTTCCCCCGCCTGGCGCAGCCCGGCGCCGCGCTCTTCTACAACCTGGGCACCGGCCGGCCGACCTCGAATCGCGAGGTCATCCGGGCCGTCGAAAAAGCGACCGGCAGGAAGATCCCGGTCGTGGAGGTCCCTCGCCGCCCCGGCGACCCGCCCGCCCTCTACGCCGATTCCGGCAAGGCGCAGCACGAGCTTGGCTGGACGATCAGGTTCCCGGACATCGACTCGATCGTGGCGACGGCCTGGAAATGGCATTCGGGCCACCCGCAGGGCTACGGCCGCAAGGTGCCGCCCGCCCTACTTTAGCCGCTTCTGCAGCGCCGCCTTCGTGATGCCGAGCCGCTTGGCCGCCGCCGCCTGGTCGCCGGCCTCCAGGCGGAGGGCCCGCTCGATCATCTCCCGCTCGAGACTGGCCATGACCGGCTGGTCGCCCGCCGCGAACTGTCCGAAAACATAGTCGAGGGCCGCCTCCAGCTTCGCCTCCATCGGGACTCCGATCGCGTCCCCGGGCGCGGCGGGCGCGAGGTCGGCCGCCGCCTCCTCGGCCCTCGGCGGAGCCGGAGGCACCGGAGGCGCAGGGGCGCCCTCCGCCGGGACCGCCGGCACGGCGGCCCCGCCGCCCCGGATCTCGTTCGGCAGGTCCTTGGCCAGGATCGCGTCGCCCTGGGCGATGACGGCGCTCCGGTAGATCACGTTTTCCAGCTCCCGCACGTTGCCCGGCCACTGGTGCCGCGACAGGATCGCCATCGCCTCGGGGGCGACCTTGCCGACCCGCGCCTTGCGCTGCTTGACGAGGTTCTGGAGGCAGAAATCCACGATCTGGGGAATGTCCTCCGGCCGGTCCCGCAGCGGCGGCATCTTGATCCGCACGACGTTGAGCCGGTAGTAGAGGTCCTCGCGGAAGGACTTGGCCTTGACCATCTCCTCGAGGTTCTTGTTGGTCGCGGCGATGATCCGGACATCGACGTGGATCGTCTCGGTGCCGCCGACCCGCTGGATGTCCCCCTGCTGGAGGACCCGCAGGATCTTCGTCTGGGTGGCCAGGGCCATGTCCCCGATCTCGTCGAGGAAGATCGTGCCGCCGTCGCAGAGCTCAAACTTGCCCAGGCGCTGCCCGGTCGCGCCCGTGAAGGAGCCCTTTTCGTGGCCGAAGAGCTCGCTCTCGATCAGGTTGTCGGGGATCGCGGCGCAATTGACCGCGATGAACGGCTTGTTCGCCCGGTGGCTGTGCTTCCAGATCGAGCGGGCGACGAGCTCCTTGCCCGAGCCGCTCTCCCCGGTGATCATCACCGTGACGTCGCTGGCGGTCACCTGGCCGATGATCTTGAACACCTCCTGCATGACCGGGGAGCTGCCGACGATGCCCTCCTTGTAGTCCTCGGTGTTGATCGTCGGCTTGTACTCGCCCGCCGCGCGCAGGTCGGCGTGGGTCTTGAGGGCGTTCTCGGCCAGGGCCAGCACGCGCTGGGGGTCGAACGGCTTCATCACGTAGTCGAAGGCCCCGTATTTCATCGCCTCGATCGCCGTCTGGGCCGTCCCGAAGGCGGTCATGAGGACGACGAGCTGGCGGGGGCTGGTGGAGCGGATGTGCTGCAGGGCCTCGATGCCGCCCATCCCGCTCATCCGCACGTCCAGGAAAATCAGGTCCGGGGGCGGCCCCTTCTTGACCAGCGCGACGCCCTGCTCGCCGCTGGCGGCCTCGCTCACCTGGTACTTGCGGGTCGAAAGCACCCGGGCCAGGGAATACCGGACCTCGGCGTCATCGTCGATGATGAGGATGGTGGGGGATTTGACGGCAGGGTCGGACATGGAAACAATGGTTGGAAACAGGCGGTCTCACCGCAAACTTCTCTCCACATGCTCAGCTGGTCAATCAACCTCTTCCGCATCCGCGGCATCCAGCTGGCGCTGCACAGCAGCTTCGTCCTCCTGCTCGGCTGGTTCGCCTACGAGGGGTACCGGGATGGCGGGGTCAACGGCATGGCATGGAGCACCGCCACGACGCTCGCCTTCTTCACCTGCGTCGTCCTCCACGAGCTCGGGCACTCCTTTACCGGGATGCGCTTCGGAGTCCACGTCCGGCGCATCCTTCTCATGCCGATCGGCGGGATGGCGCAGTTCGACTCGATCCCGCGGAAGCCCCGGCAGGAGATCCTCATGACGATCGCCGGCCCCGCGGTGAACTTCGTCATCGCCGGGCTCCTGTGGCTCGTCGTCGACTATCCGGACGGTGGCGACCTCGCGGGATCCCCCGCGTCGCTGGCCGACCTCGGCCGCTACCTGCTCGCCGCCAACCTGGTCATGGGCCTCTTCAACCTCCTGCCGATCTTCCCGATGGACGGCGGCCGCATCCTGCGGGCCGTCCTGGCCACCCGCCTCCCCTACCTCCGCGCGACGGCCGTGGCCGTGACGATCGGCAAGGTGCTGGCGATCATCGCCGCCGTCATCACCCTCTATCTCGGCAGCTACCTGGCGACGGCCGTCTTCACCTTCATCTTCATCGCCGGCGACAACGAGTACCGCATGATCCGCCGCCAGGAGGAGGCCCAGGCCCACTGGGAGGAGATGATGCGACACCTTTCCCGCCCGCGCCCCGTCGAGCCCCCGTTCCTCGATCAGCCCCCGCTCCTCCCCCCGAAGGCGCCCGGCGGCGAATTGGGGCCCTGACAGCCCCCTTTCCCCCGGTCACAAAAAACTTGCCTCCGGTGGCGGAAAGTTGATTTTCCTCACCTTCGCGATTGGATAAGGGCTCGTAGCTCAGTTGGTAGAGCGCCTCAATGGCATTGAGGAGGTCGTCAGTTCGATCCTGATCGGGTCCACC
>CAZKAH010000020.1:0-46742 GCA_964550715.1 uncultured Opitutaceae bacterium | reverse complement strand
ACGAGGACGCGAAGGCGAACCTGGGCAAGGGAGCGGCGAAGGCCGCCCCGGTCCTGGCTGGCACCTGAGTCGGATTGGCTCGCGGGCGCGCCGCGGCTGGAGGCAAGCCGAGGGGCTCTCTCCGCGTCTTGTTTTGGCCAATTCCCAATCTCGCCTTCCAATCCGGTCGCCTTGTCGGCGACCGTCGGAGCCGGCGATGAGGCCAAAGGGACGCTGCGAGAGCCCCTCGGCTCGCCTCCAGCCGCGGCGCGGCGGAATCCAACGTGCTCAAGCCAACTCTCCCCTTTTGGGGCGGCTTGAGGGGAAAGGGGGGAAGGGACTAGGGCCCGGCGATGACCTGCGCCGCCTCGGTGGCGATCACGCGGTCGAGGTCGAGGAGGGTCATGACCCGGTTCTTGACCTTGGCCATGCCCAGGAAGCAGCGGGTGTCCACGGCCGAGCCGAAGTCGGGCGTCGGCTCGATGTCGCCGGCCCCGAGGGAGACGACCTCGTCGACGCTGTCGACGATCAGGCCCATCGGCACGACCGCGCTGCCGCCGGTGGCGACCTGGACGACCACGATGCAGGTCCGCTCGGCGCATTCGGCCTTCAGGCTGAACTTGGTCCGCAGGTCGACGATCGCGACCACCCGGCCCCGGAGGTTGATGACCCCCTTGATGTGCGGGGGCATCTGCGGGACGGGCGTGATCTTCTGCAGGCGGATTATCTCCTTAACCTTGAGCACGGCGATGCCGTAGAGCTCACGGTCGAGCGCGACCGTCAGGTATTTTCCCGCGGCGGGCGCGGCGGTGGGAACCGGGAGGGACGTGGTCATGGAGGACTAGTCTTTTCCTTCGGCCCCGGGGCCGGTTTCTTGAGCGGAAAGGCTCAAGGGGCGGGGCGGATGCGCCGTTGTAATCTGGTTAGCCGCAACGCTGCGCCATGCCCATTTCCCCGGAGCAATTTCCCGCCCTCGAGGGGCTGCTGAACCGCCTCGCCGTCGAGGCCGTGCTGGCCGCGCCCGGGCGGGACGAGGGCCTGGTGCCGATCTACAGCCTGCTGGGCGAGCTCCGCGACGGCTGCGCGCCCGCGCCGGAGCTGGGCGCCCCGCTGGAAGCCCTGCTGGCGGACCTGGAGCGCAGCCTCGAGGCCGCGCAGCCCCTCTCGGCCCCGCTCGTCGCCCGGCTGCGGGGCCTGGTCGAGTGGCTCGAGGCCGCCCTGACGGCGCTGCGCGAGGGCCGCCGGGTCGTGCCGCTCGCCGAGGCCGCCCCGGTGGCGGCGGGCGCGCCGGCCCCGGCGGCCGCCGCGGCCGAACCCGTGGACGCGCTGCTCCAGTTCGACCTGGAGGGCAGCCGCGACCTGCTCACGGAATTCCACGGCGAGGCGGTCGAGCACCTGCAGCAGATCGAGGCGGCGCTCCTCGCGCTCGAGCGGCAGCCGGACGACCCGGAGGCGCTCAATTCCATCTTCCGCTCCTTCCACACCATCAAGGGCAACGCCGGCTTCCTCGGCCTCGGGCCGATGCACCGGCTGGCCCACGAGGTCGAGTCGCTGCTCGACCTCGCGCGCAACCACAAGCTGCGGCTGCACTCCGGGATCATCACGGAGGTCCTCCGCAGCCGCGACGCCCTGCAGGCGCTGGTCCAGCAGGTCGGGCGCGCGCTCGAGCAGGCGGTCGCACCGGACCGGGTGATCCCCGTGGCCCACCTGATCGCGGCGGTCCGCCGCTGGATCGAGGCCCCGGAGCAGCCGGCGGCCGCGCCCACCGTGGCGGTGCCCTCCGTCCCGGCCCCGGCCGGCGAGGCCGCGGCGGTCGCCGCCGGCCCGAGCCAGACCGTCCGCGTCGCCACCGAGAAGCTGGATTCCCTCATGGACGTGGTCGGCGAGCTCGTGATCGTGCAGAGCCAGCTGATCGAGACCGCCCTGGGCCTCGGCGCCGCGGCGGGCCCGCTGCAGCGCGACATCGCCCAGCTCGGCCGGATCGCCAAGGAGCTCCAGCGCACCGCGATGGCGCTCCGGATGATCCCGATCAAGCCGGCCTTCCAGAAGATGGAGCGGCTGGCGCGCGACCTGGCGCGGGACTGCGGCAAGCGGGTCGATTTCACCACCGAAGGCGAGGAGACCGAGCTCGACCGCACGGTGGTTGAGGAGATCGGCGATCCCCTGGTCCACATGGTGCGCAACGCCCTCGACCACGGCCTGGAGACGCCCGAGGAGCGCCGCGCCCTGGGAAAGCCGGAGACCGGCGCGGTCTGCCTGCGGGCCTGCTACCAGGGCAGCAGCGTCATCCTGGAGCTGCGCGACGACGGCCGGGGGATCGACCCCGCCAGGATCCTGGCCAAGGCGCTCCGGCAGGGCCTCGTGCCCGCCGGGAGCGAGCTCAGCCGCGAGGAGATCTTCGAGCTCATCTTCCTGCCGGGATTCTCCACGGCGGAGAAGGTCACCTCGGTGTCCGGGCGCGGCGTGGGCATGGACGTCGTCAAGCGCAACATCGAGCGGCTGCGCGGGCGAATCGAGGTCTCCTCGGAGGTCGGGCGGGGCTCGGTCTTCCGGATCAAGCTGCCGCTCACGCTCGCGATCATCGACGGGCTCGTCGTCCGCGTCGGCCACGACCGCTTCATCCTGCCGAGCACGTCCGTCCAGATGGCCCTGCGGCCCACCCGCGAGTCCATCGTCACCATCCAGGGCGGGGAGGTCCTCGACCTGCACGGCCGGCTCCTGCCGCTCCACCGCCTGGGCCGCCGCTTCGGCATCGAGGCCCGCGCGCAGGATCCGTGGGACGGCATCGTCGTCATCGTCGAGTCGTCCGGGAAGGTCTGCGCCCTGCTGGTCGACGAGATGATCACCAAGCAGGAGGTGGTCATCAAGAGCCTCGGGGCCTTCCTGCAGAACCTTCCCGGGGTTTCCGGCGGCGCCATCCTGGGCGACGGCAACATCGCGCTGATCCTCGATCCCATCGCCCTCCTCGAGGCGGCCTGAACCCGCCGTCCCGCCCCGCGCCATGTCCTTCCTCCTTCCGCCCCGCCTCGACGACGTCTGTGCCGCGGCCCTCAAGCTGCCCTGCGGCCCCGCGCTCCTCCCCCGCCTGATCGCGACGCTCCAGGATGCGCACAGCACGGCGCACGAGATCGAGCGGATCATCAGCCTCGACAGCGCCCTGGCCGCCGCGACCCTGCGGCTGGCCAACTCGGCGCACTACGGCACCGGCGAGCCGGTCTCCGCCCTCGACGAGGCCGTCATCCGGCTGGGCCAGCGGGAGATCTACCGGCTGGCGGCGCTCGCCCTGGTCAGCCGCTGGGAGACCGTGCATCACGCGAACCTGCGCTGGGCGCCGGGCGACTATTCGCGGCATTCGCTCTGCACGGCCATCGCGGCCGAGGTGCTCGCGGAGGCGACCGAGCGGATCGACCCGGCGATGGCGTACACCGCGGGCCTGGTCTGCGACCTGGGGAAGCTGGCGCTGGCCTACGTCTGCGCGCCCTACTACGAGACGATCTCGGCCTGCTGCGCGGTCGCCCCCTGCGCGTGGGAGCAGGCGGAGAAGTCCGTCCTCGGCTTCCACCATGCCGAGGCCGGGGCCCGGATGCTGCGGGCCTGGCGCTTCCCCGAGGTGTTTGCCCAGGCGGTGGAGCACCAGTTCGATCCGTCCAGGGCGCCGGCCGAGGTGCTGCCGCTGCTGGCGCACCTGCACGCCGCCCGCTACCTCGCGGTCACGCTGGGGCCCGGCGTGACCGAGGACGGGTTCCTCTTCACCCTGCACGGCGACTTCCTGGGCGAGTGGGGCTTCAACTCCGAGTTCCTGCAGGAGGCCATGATCGAGGTGCGCACCCGCGCGCTCGAGCGGCTGGGCGACAAGCTGGCGGTCGGCCTGGTGGGCTGAGGCGGGCCGCCTACGCCGTCAGGAACACCTGTTGCTCGACGGTCGGGCTCTTCACCGTCACCTGGCCGGTCGCGAGGACGAGGTGCAGGGTGCGGTTGACGGACCCCCCGATCTCGGCCTGCCGGATCTCGAAGCCGTGGCGGGTGAGGAAATCGACCGTGGCGCGGACGTTGCGCTCGCCGATGCAGAACGGGTCGTGCCCCAGGATGACATTGGCGCCGCCGGCGATGAGCAGCTGCAGGCACGGTGCGCGCGCACGGAAGCTGGCCAGGAGGCGGAAGAACTGCGGGAGCCCGGTGTCGGCGAACATGGCGGGGTGCGCGGCCGCCTTAACCGGCGAGATGGTCGAGTCCGGCAGCATCAGGTGGAGGATGCCCCCGACCTTGAGGTAGGGCTCGTAGGCCACGAGGCCGACGCAGGAGCCGAGCGCGTACGTGCTCAGCACCCGGCCGGGGTCATCCGACACGGCCAGGTCGCCGACGCCGATGATGACGTGCGGCGCCGAGGGCGTCGGGATGGCGGTGGCGGCCATGGGAGGGAAGGGGAGCCGCCAGGGAGGGAAGCGGGCGGAAGCACGCGATCCGCCCCCGCCGGGTCACGAGAAGACGAGGAGCCGCTGGTTGATCGGGGTGACTTCGTTGTGGCTGTGCAGCTTGGCGATGATGCCCGCCCCGAGCGTCTGGCCCTCGCCCACCAGCAGCAGGCCGTGGGGGCTGTAGATGCCGGTCGCGAGCGTCATCCCGGTCTCCAGCTCGTCGAGGAGGATTTCGCGCACCTGCCGGGGCAGGTTGATCATGTGGGTGACCTTGAGGAAGAGGCGCACCGCCTCGGGATCGTAGGCCGTGCCGGCCTGGGAAAGGATCGTGTCGCTGGCCGCCTGCTTGCGCTGACCCGATTCCACGAAGCCCGCGGCCACCGCCAGGCAGCGCGCGGTCCACGGGATGGCCTTGCCCTCGAGGCCGTCGGGATAGCCGGAGCCGTCGAAGCGCTCGTGGTGGCAGCGGATGGTCTCGCCGACATCGGACCGCGGATCGACCAGCGCGGCGAGCGTCTGGCTGTAGACCGGGTGGTGGTGCAGCATGGCGCGCTCGCGGGCCGTGAGCTCGCCGGGCTTCTGCCGGAAGGAGCGCAGCAGCTCTCGGGGCACGCCGATCAGGCCGAGGTCGCAGAGCCAGGCCGCCGAACGCAGCGCGTGGCGCTCCGCGTCGCTGAAGTGCTCGGTCTCGGCCATCTTGTTGGCGAACTCGACCATGACCTTGGCCTGGCCGCCGAGGATCGGGTCGTAGGCGGTGAGGATGCGGCGGCAGAGCTCGAGGGAGTTCTCGAAGCGGGTGGTCAGCTCCTGGTTGGCCGTGTCCAGCTGCCGGCGCCGCTCCTCCAGGTGGACGACCTGCGCCCCGAGGGCCTGGTTGGCGATGGTCAGCTCCCCGTTCAGCCGGGCGGTCTCCGCCTGCAGGGCCTCGTTGTGGGTGATGAGCTCGTGGCGCTGGAAGGCGTTGCGGACGGTCGCGATCAGCTCCTCGCGGAGCCAGGGCTTGGCGACGAAGCGGAAGATCTCGCCCTTGTTGATCGCGTCGACGATCGTCGGCAGCGACAGGACCGCAGTGATGAGGATGCGGGAGGCGAGCGGGCGGATCCGGCGGCTCTCGATCAGGAAATCGAGGCCGAACATCTCGGGCATCTTCTGGTCGGAGACGATCACCGCGAAATCCTGCTCGGCGAGGATGGCCAGCGCCTTGCGCGGGCTCGGGCAGGCGACGACGTGGAAGCGCTCGCGCTCGAGCGTCTCCTTCAGCGCGGCGAGGACGACGGGCTCGTCATCGACGATCAGGATCGAGAGGGGGGCGGCGGCGGGCGCCTTGGCGGCGGGCAGGATGTTCATGGTCGGGTCGGGTGGGTCAGGGGGAGGGGAGGGCGGCGAGGGCGGCGACCGGGAGGGCCGCTTCCCGGCATTGCCGGACGAGGAAGGGGGCGACGCGCTCGAGCGGCAGGAGGGTCTGGGCCGCGCCGGCCTGCCAGGCCGCCCGGGGCATGCCGAAGACGACGCTCGTGGCCTCGTCCTGCGCGAACGTCGCGGCCCCGCGCATCCGCAGCTGGCGCAGGCCCTCGGCGCCGTCCTGGCCCATGCCGGTCAGCACGCCCGCGACGCAGTGCGGCGAGGCGCCGGCGTCCGCGGCGGACTGGAAGAGGAGGTCGACCGAGGGGCGCTGGTGCCAGACGGGGGGGCCGTCGGTCACGTGAGCGACGTAGCGGTCGCCGCGCCAGCGGAGCACGAGATGGGTGTTGCCGGGCGCGATGAGCGCGGTCCCCGGCTGGAGCACGTCGCCCTCGGCGGCCTCGCGGACCTCGAGGGCGCAGAGCTGGTCCAGCCGCGCGGCGAAGGTCCGGGAGAAGACCGCCGGGATGTGCTGCACGATGGCGATCGGCGGCAGGCCCGCGGGCAGGTGGCTCAGGATCTCGCGCAGGGCCTCGGTGCCCCCGGTCGACGCGCCGAGGAGGATCAGGGCGCGGGGATCGAACCGTCCGCCGCCGTCGGCGACGGCTGGCGGCGGCGGGGTTGTCGCCGCCGGGCGCGCGGGGCGCAGCTGGGCGCCGGCCGCCGCCTTGATCCGCGCGATCAGCTGGATTCCCAGGTCCCCGACCGAATAGGAGCCGGGTTTTCCCAGGACATCGACGGCGCCGAGCCGAAGGGCCTCGAGGGCGTAGTCCGAGCCGCGCGAGGTGAGGGAACTCATCACGATGACGGGCAGCGGCCGCTGCGCCATCAGCAGGCGGAGGAAGGTGAGCCCGTCCATCCGCGGCATCTCGAGGTCGAGCGTGAGCACGTCGGGCTTCCGCTCGGCGATGAGGTCCAGCGCGACATAGGGATCCACGGCGGTGCCGACGACCTCGAGGTCGGGATCCGCCGCGAGCGTGTCGCCCACGATCTTCCGCACGACGGCGGAATCGTCGATCACCAGGACCCGGATGCGGCGCGGGCGGCTCATGCGACGAGGGGCTGGCGGTAGACGGCCGGCCGGACCATCTGGAGGAGGTGGTCGATGCCGGTCAGGCTCTCGGCGTGGCCGACCAGGAGGTAGCCGCCCGGCACGAGCTGGCGCGCGAGCTTGTTCACGAGCTCCTGCTGGCTGGCGCGGTCGAAATAGATCATGACGTTGCGGCAGAGGATCAGCTGGAACAGGCCCGCGAAGGGCGGGGGACCGCCGAAGAGATTGAAGGGCCGGAAGGTCACGCCGGCGCGGAGGGAAGCCTTGACGCGGTAGTTGCCGGCCTGCGGGCCGATGCCCTTCTGGAAATGCGCGCGCCGGTGGGAGACCGGCATTGGCTCGAGCGCCTCCTCGCCGTAGATCCCCGCGGTGGCCTGGTGGACGACGCGGTGGGAGATGTCCGTGGCCTCGACCTGCCACGGCCAGGCCCGGCCATGCAGCGCCTCGGCCAGCGTAATGGCGAGGGAGTAGGGCTCCTCGCCCGACGAGCAGGCCGCGCTCCAGGCGCGGAAGGACGACCAGCTCTCGGCGCGGGCCCGTTCGAGCATCTCGGGCACGATCTTCTCCCGGATGAACTGGAAGTGGCCGTTTTCCCGGAAGAAGGCGGTGTGGTGCGTGGAGATGACGTCGATCAGCTCGATGAATTCCTCCTCGGAGTCCGGCGACTGGAGGAGGCGGCAGTAGGCCGCGAAGGTGGGGACGCGAACTGCGCGCAGCCGCTTCGCCACGCGCGCGGCCACCAGCTCGCGCTTGTCGGCGCCCAGGCTGATGCGGCTGCGTTCGTAGATGAGTGTGCGGATGAACTCGAATTCACTTTCCCTCATGGATTTGTCTGATTTCGCTATCGGCACGTTCGGGAGGTAAATGTAGGCCGGGCCCGGATTAGTGTGCGGCGGGCCTCCGGCAAAAATTGCCGCGACCGGCCCGGGGCGGAGGCCCTCCCCGGCCGCGCCGGTGACTTCGGCGGCCTTCGCTGTTTTATCTCACTGATCGCGAAAATGTTAGGGAAGCGGTTGGCGCACTGGCACGCGCTTTGCCTTAACGGGCTCCGCATGCTCGATCCGATCTACCAATCTGGCAATTTCCAGTTGGCTCAAAAGCTCCTGGATGGGGCCGCGCTGCGCCAGGAAGCGATCGCCGCGAACATCGCCAATTCCGAGACGCCCGGGTACCGCCGCGTCGACCTGGCTCCCGACTTCGCCGAGCACCTCAAGTCGAGCTTCCAGGCCGGCGACCGCGAGGCGATTGCCGACATGGTCGCGCCGAAGCTGACCGAGGACTCCGCCGCGCGCAGCACCGGCCCCAACGGCAACACCGTCGACCTGACGAGCGAGCTCCTGGCCATGGACAAGAACTCCGTGGACTACAGCTACCTCACCGAGGTGGTCTCGCAGAACATCAAGCAGCTCAGGATCGCGATCACCGGCACACCCGCCTGACCGCCGCCCCCTCCCTGACCCATGGACCTCATTTCCGGAATCGACGTCACCGCGGGCGCCCTCTCGGCGCAGAAGACCCGGCTGGACATCGTGGCGCAGAACATCGCCAACGCGCAGACCACGCGGACGGCCTCGGGCGGCCCCTACCAGCGGCAGGTGGTCTCCTTTGAGACCGAGTTCCTCAAGCATGCCGACGGCAGCGCGGTGCAGAGCGTCCACGTGGCCGGCATCACGGCCGACCCCACGCCGGGCCAGTCGGTCTACGATCCCCAGAATCCGGACGCCTTGCCCGACGGCACGGTCAAGATGCCGAACGTCAACCTGGCCTACGAAATGGTCGACCTCCTGACCGCCTCCCGCGCCTACGAGGCCAACCTCTCGTTCGCGAAGAACGCGCGCGAGCTGGCGATGAAGACCCTCGATATCGGCAAGTAGTCACCCATGTCCCCCCTCGGCTCCATCGGCTCGCTCCTCTCCGCCAATCCCTCCGGGCCGGCCCCGATTGCGCCGGCCCAGGTGCCCGGGCTGCCCGACAACCTTTCCGCCGCGCCGGCCTCCGGGTCGAACTTCCACGGGCTGCTCGAGGGCCTGGTCCAGGCCGTCGACGGCCAGCAGGCCAAGGCCGACGCGATCACGAGCCAGGTCCTGCTGGGCGACACCGGCCAGCTGCACCAGAGCGTGATCGCGATGCAGGAGGCCTCCACCGCCCTTTCGCTCATGGTCCAGGTCCGCAACAAGCTCGTGGAATCCTACCAGCAGCTGATGTCCATGCAGGTGTGAGCGCCCCCCCTTCCGATCCATGAATAATTTCCTCCAATCCCTCCTCGCCCTCTGGAAGCAGCTCGGGCTCAACCAGCGCGTGTCGCTGGTCGTGGCCGCGCTGGCCGTCGCCGGCGGCCTGACCGCGATCGCGCTCTGGTCGCAGCGGCCCGACTACCAGCTGCTCTACGCCCGCCTGGGCGACAAGGACTCGGCCGCGATCATCGGCTACCTCGAGGCGCAGAACATCCCCCACGAGGTCACGGCCGGCGGCACCGCGGTGCAGGTCCCGGCGAACCAGGTCTACAAGCTGCGGATGGACCTCGCCGCCAAGGGCCTGCCCAGCGGCGACGGCGTCGGCTTCGAGATCTTCGACAAGGGCCAGTTCGGCCTGAGCGACTTCGTCCAGCGGACCAACTACCTTCGCGCCATCCAGGGCGAGCTCGCCCGCACGATCAGCCAGCTGCAGGGCGTGCGGGGCGCCCGCATCCTCATCGTCCAGCCGGAGAACCGGCTGCTGCTGACCGACCAGAGCATCAAGTCCACCGCGTCGGTCTTCGTCGATCTCGGCGGCGGGCGCCTCGAGTCGGACCAGGTCAACGCCATCCGTCATCTCGTGGCCAACGCGGTCCAGGGCCTCGCCCCCGACCAGGTCGCCGTCGTCGACAACCACGGCCGGGTGCTGTCGGAGGAGCTGAAGCAGGATCCGACCCTGGGCACGGCCTCCTCGCAGATCCGCTACCGCCAGCAGGTGGAGGACTATCTTTCCCACAAGGTGGAATCCATGCTCGCGCAGGTGATCGGCCCCGGCAACGCCGTGGTCCGCGTCTCGGCCGAGATCGAGACCGCGGCGACGACCTCGACCGAGGAGAAGTTCGATCCGGACGGGGCGGTCGTGCGCAGCCAGTCGACGGTCGAGGACAAGAGCAATTCGGTCGAGGCCCGCAGCGGCGCCGCCCCGGTGGGCGTGAGCGCGAACGTCCCGGAGAAGGCCGCGGCCAACCCGGCCGACAACGCCAACCGGCCCACCTCCACCACCGACCAGGACCGGACCAATCACACCACCACCTACGAGATCAGCCGCGTGCTGACCAACGTCACCCGCAACCCGGGCTCGATCAAGAGCGTGACCGCGGCGGTCTTCATCGCGCCGCGCGCCGCGCCCGCCGCCGTCGCCGGGGCCCCGGCGACGGCGCCGGCCAAGCGCACCGCCGAGGAGCTCAACACCCTCCGCCAGGTCGTGATCAACGCCCTCGGGCTCCACGCCGCACCCGGCCAGTCGCTCGACTCGCTGGTCACCCTCGAGGAGCTGCCCTTTGCCGCCGAGCCCGCCGTGGAGGCCGTCCAGGCGGCCCAGGGGCAGGGCCGCTGGCTCGACTGGGTCGACGCGGCGCGCCGCTGGGTCGGCCTCGTCGTGGGCGGCGCCGCGCTCCTCCTGTTCCTGCGCCTCCTCTCGAAGCAGAAGGCCGAGCCCGTGCCGGTCGAGGTCCTGTCGCTCCCGCCGGACGCGGCCGCCCGCGCCCTCCCGTCGAGCCACGTCACCCCGGAGGCGCTGAACGAGCTCATCCGCCAGCGGCCGGGCAACATCGGCTCGACCCTGCGCGACTGGATGGCCGCCAACAGCAAGAACTGACCCCATGGCCGCCCCCGACTACCAGAAATTCACCCGCCAGCAGAAGCTCGCGGTCTTCCTCATCATCGTCGGCGCCGACGCCGCGGCCGAGGTCCTGCGCCAGTTCGACGACCACGAGGCGGAGGCGATCTGCCGCGAGATGGCCGCGCTCCCGATGATCCCCGAGTCGATGCAGAAGCAGGCGCTGGACGAGTTCATCGGCATCGTCGCGCAGAGCGCGACGTCCGTCGCCGGCGGCATGCCCTACGCGCAGCGCGCCCTGGGGCTGGCCAAGGGCGACTACAAGGCGGCATCGATCATGAGCCACGTCGGCTCGGTCGGCACGCCCGTCGACGTCATCAAGGACATTGGCGAGATGGAGGGCCGCCAGATCTTCAACCTGATCAAGGGGGAGCAGCCCCAGACGATCGCCCTCATGCTTTCCTACCTCGAGGGCGCGAAGGCGGCCGAGGTGGTGGTCCTGCTCAACCCCGAGATGCGCGAGGAGGTCATCGAGCGCCTCGGCACGATCGAATCCACCTCGCTCGAGCTGGTCGGCAAGATCGCCCGCAGCCTGGGCAAGCACTTCGACACCAAGACCCGGCCCTCCTTCCACGCCAGCGGCGGGGTGCGCACGGTCGCCACCCTCCTCAACCAGCTCGACAAGGAGATGAGCAAGACGCTCCTCGCCCGCCTGGAGGACCGCAACGCCACCCTGGGCGCCGCGATCCGCAAGAAGATGTTCGGGTTCGAGGACCTGATGCGCCTGAGCCCCGGCGACATGCAGCGCGTGACCCGCGAGGTGGACACGACCGGCCTGGCCACCGCGATGAAGTCCGCCAGCGAGTCCCTGCGCGAGAAGATCTACGCCGCCCTCTCCAAGCGCGCCGCCGAGGGCCTGCGCGAGGAGATCGAGATGCTCGGCGCCATCCGCCTCAAGGATGTCGAGGTCGCCCAGGAGGCGATCATCGCCGCCGTCCGCCGCCTGGAGGAGGAGGGCCAGATTTCCCTCGAGAACGAGGCCCAGCTCGTCGGCACCTGACCCGCCCCATGGCCTTCGCGAAGCTCATCTCGTTCGACCGCCCGCTCGCCGGCATCGTGCTGCCGGGCGTGGCCGGCCAGACGTTCACCGAGGCGGAGGTGGCCGCGAAGACCGAGGAGGCCTACCGGCGCGGCGTCGATGCGGCGCGCGGCGCCGCCGACCAGCAGATGGTCGAGCTGCGCGCGGACATCGAGCAATTGAGCCAGGGGGTGCTCCAGAAGCTGGCGGCCACGGAGCCGGCGCTGTTCGCCCAGCTGCGGGAATCGCTGCCCGGGCTGGCCCTCGAGATCGCCCGCCGGCTGCTGGCCGGCTTCGAGCCGCCGCCCGAGATCATCGAGCGGTTCTGCCGCGAGGCGCTCGACCAGCTCTTTCCGGAGCGCGAGGGCCTGGAACTCGCCCTTTGCCCCCGCGATGCCGAGCAGCTGAGCCGCCTCAACCCCGACTGGCTGCAGCGGTTCCCCGAGCTGCGGGTGCGCACCGACGCCGCCCTCGCCCCGGGCGACTGCATGGTGCGCAGCCGCTTCGGCCTCACCGACGGCCGCCAGCAGACCAAGCTGGCCATCCTGGAGCACAGCCTGACCGGAAACTGATCCGCACCGTGAAATCCGAACTTTCCCCCGACGCCGTCGCCCCGCTGGTGGACCTTCTGCGGATGCAGGTGCGCCACACCGCGCCGGTGCAGCGCGTCGGGGCGGTCATCGGCATGGCGGGCCTCATCATCGAGTCGGAGGGCCCGAACGTCGGCCTCGGCGACCTGTGCGTGGTGCGCTCGCCGCGCACCGATTTCAGCGTCCGGGCCGAGGTCGTCGGCCTCCGGGAGCACCGCGTCCTCCTCATGCCCCTCGGCGACACGGCCGGCCTCCACGTCGGCTGCGAGGTCGCGGCCAGCGACCGGCCTCCGCTCCCGCGCCCGGGCCCCGAGCTCCTCGGCCGCGTGCTCGACGCCTTCGGCCGGCCGTTCGACGGCAAGGGCCTCGTGCCGGTCGAGCGCACCGCGCCGGGCGCCGCCACGCCGCCGCACCCCCTGCGCCGGCAGCGGATCCGCGACGCGCTGCCCACGGGCGTCCGGGCGATCGACACCTTCATTCCCGCCGGCCGCGGCCAGCGGCTCGGCCTGTTCGCCGGCTCCGGCGTCGGCAAGTCGACGCTCCTTGGCATGATCGCGCGCGGCTGCGCCGCCGACGTGGTGGTCGTCGGCCTGATCGGCGAGCGCGGCCGCGAGGTCCGCGAGTTCATCGAGAAGGACCTGGGCCCGGAGGGCCTGAAGCGCTCCGTCGTCGTCGTGGCGACCTCCGACACGCCCGCCCCGCTGCGGCTCCGCGCCGCCTTCACCGCCACCGCGATCGCCGAGTCGTTCCGGGAGAAGGGCCAGAGCGTCCTGCTCCTGATGGACTCGGTCACGCGCTTTGCCATGGCCCAGCGCGAGATCGGCCTCGCGATCGGCGAGCCCCCGGCCACCCGCGGCTTCACCCCCTCGGTTTTCGCCCTCCTGCCGCGCCTGCTCGAGCGCAGCGGCGCCGGGGAGACCGGCTCGATCACGGCCCTCTACACCGTCCTCGTCGAGGGCGACGACCTCAACGAGCCGGTGACCGACGCGGTCCGCGGCATCCTGGACGGGCACATCGTCCTTTCCCGCTCGCTCGCCAACTTCAACCACTATCCCGCGATCGACGTCCTCGAGAGCGTCAGCCGGCTCTCGCGCGACGTCTGCACGGCCGACGAGCTGGACTCGGCGGGCCGCGCCCGCGAGCTCCTGGCCCTCTACCGCAAGAACGAGGACCTGGTCGCGATCGGCGCGTACCAGAAGGGCGCCAATCCCGCGCTCGACCGCGCCATCGCCCTGCACGAGCCCCTGCGCAAGTTCCTGCGCCAGGGCATCGACGAGCAGAACCCGCGGGCCGCCAGCTTTGCCGAACTCAAGAAAATCCTGACTCCATGAAGCGCTTTCATTTCCCCCTCCGCCCCGTGGCCGTCCTGCGCTCGCACCGCGAGCTCTGCGCCCGCGAGGCCCTCGCCGCCGCCATCGAGGCCTGCATCCAGGCCGAGGAGCGCGACGTCGCCGCCACCGCCCGCGTCCAGGACCTCGCGAAGGCGATCTGCGGGGCCCGCCGCGGCAACCTTTCCCCGGGCGACGAGATCGCCTTCAGCCAGATTTACCGCCGCGAATGCGCGGCCGAGGTCGAGGCGCAGCGGCAGGCCGCCGCCGCGCGCCGCCTGGTCGACGAGCGGCGCGAGGCCTATGTCGAGGCCAGCCGCCAGGTGAAGATGGTGTCCCGGCTGGAGGAGCGCGCGCGGGCCGCCCACCGGATGGAAGGCCTCCGCCTCGAGCAGGCCGGCCTCGATGAGATCGCCAGCCGCCGCATACCGCCCGGAGGGTTCACCTCATGAGCCGCCTCCTGCCCCTCATCCTGGTCGTGCTCGCCGTCCTCGAGGGGGCGGCGGCCGGACCCGCCTGGTACTGGAAGCAGGCCGACGGGCTGATCGCCCGGCAGGCGGTCCGCCGCAAGCAGCTCCAGACCGAGCAGAGCGCGCGCGCCAAGGGCTGGGACTTCTGGACCATCGCGATCGACAACCTGACGGCCGAGCTGAAGGGCGAGAAGGCCCGGATCCGGCAGCAGGCGGACCAGCTGGACCAGCGGACGGCCCGCCTGGCCGCGGAGAAGCAGGAGCTGGACAAGATGCGCGCGGACATCGAGGCGATGAGCCGCCAGATGGACGAGCGGGTCATCGCCATCGGGGCCGACGAGGCGAAGAACCTGCGGTCGCTCGCCCAGACCTACGCCACGCTGTCGCCCCATGCCGCGGTCACGATCCTCCGCGAGATGGACGACGCGACCGTCGTCAAGATCCTCTCGCTGATGAAGGCCGACATCGTCGGCCCGATCTTCGAGGAAATGGCCAAGTCCAGCGGGGGCGACGACGCGCTCGCCCGGCGCGCGGCCACGCTGTCCGAGAAGATCAGGCTCATGAAGGCGGGGCCGCCCACCACCGCGACGGCGTCGAACTGAGCGCCCACCGGCCCGCCATGCAATTCTCCGGCCCCTCCCTGACTGCCGAAGCCCCGCCCGCGGACGGCATGGAGATGGGCCCGCGCGGCGCGCCGGCCGCGCCGGATGACGGGCAGGAGAACTTCGATCATTTCATTTCCCCGGCGCCGCGGTCCCGCGGCCCCGAGGGCCAGGACTCATCCTCGCCGGCCGGGGCGGACAGCCCGGACCAGCCGGGAAACTCCGCTCCTTCCGGCCGCCGATCCGGGAAGGCGGCGGACGGCCCCCCGGATTCCGCCCCCGTGGCGGCGTCTCCGGACCAGCCTGAGGCGCCGGCGGTCGCGACGGATTCCGCCTCGCGCGACCCGTCCCGCCGGCGCCGGAGCGCCAGCGACGCGCCCGTGCCGCCGGCGGTCGCGTCGCCGGTCCCATCCGCGGCCGGCGCGGCCGTCCCCGTCGACCCCACGGCGCCGTCCCCGTCCGCCTTCCTCGTGGGCGCCTGGACGCAGGGGAGTGCCGAGCTTCTTTCCTCCTCGCTGGCGCCCGCGGTGAGAAATGCCGCCGTGCCGGACGAGGGTGGGGTGCCGGCGGCGACGAATTCCCTGCCGGATGTCCCCGGCCCGGGCGTGGCGGCGTTCTCGGCTGCGGCCGCCGGACAACCCGTTCCGACCACTCCGACCGCTTCGGCCAGCTCGGTCGCCGATTCCGCGGGCAACCCTGTCGCGGCACCCGCCGACGCGGCGCTGCCGCTGAATGCCTTGGCGGCCACCCCCGGTGCGCCCCAGCCCGCGAGGGGCCGTGGGCCGGCCCGTTCGCCCGCGGCCGATCGCAGCCGGAGCGATGAGCCGGCGCCCGCCGCCGGGGCACCCGCGAACCCGGCCGCCGCACCGGCCGTCACCGCGGCCACGATGACCTCGGCCCCGACTCCCACCCCCGCCGGCGCCCGTCCGGGCGCGTCCGCGGAAAAATTTGCCGCGCCTGCGCCACTCGGCCCCGAGGCGCTGAAACCCATCGTCAGCGACCTGCAAAAAAAATTGTTAACGCCTGATGATGAAAAGGCTGCGAGACCTACCCCTGCCGTTGGCACCGCCGGTGCTAATCCGGGGCCGGCCATGACCACCTCCAGCTTTCTTCACGCCGCCACCTTCATCCAGGGCTTTGTCGATCGGGTGGGTTCGGCCCAGGCGGCGCAGACCCCGGCCGGGTTCTCGTCGTCCTCCGTCCCGGCGGCGGCGACCGCCGCTCCCGTGACCATCCCGGGCGCGTCCGAGGCGGTGGCCGCGGTGATGAAGCTCATCCAGGCGCAGGCCAACCAGTCCCAGGGCGGGGTATCCGCCGTGAATCTCAGCTTTAAGTTTGGCGACGACAACCTTTCGGTCCGCGTCGCCTGGCGCGACGGCATCGTCCAGACGCAGTTTCGCACGGACTCCGACGAGTTGCGGGCCGCGCTGGCCGGCGAATGGCAGACCATGGCCGCGGCGCCCGCCAGCCGGGCGCTCCCGCTCGCGACCCCGGTTTTCTCCTCATCCTCCGATTCCGCGTCCGGCGACGAGTCGCGGCAATCCGCGCAGTCCGGCTTCGGCCGCGAGTGGGGCCAGTCCGATGGCGGATCGGCCTCCGCCCCGCTGGTCCCCTCCGGTCCGGTCTCGCCGCGGCGTCCGCCGCCGCTGGTGGCCGCGGGCCGCCTCCACGCCTTCGCCTGAACCCCCTCCTTTTTCCATGAGCGTTTCCCCCGTCAGCACCTCCACCCTCGCCGCCGCCAACGGCACGACCCCGAGTTCCGCCTCCTCCTCGTCCGTCACGGCAGCGGCTTCGCTCAGCTCCAACGATTTCATGAAGATCCTGAGCACCGAGATGCAGAACCAGGATCCCCTGCAGCCGATGGACCCGACGCAGACGATGACGCAGCTCGCGCAGTTCAGCTCCCTGCAGCAGATGGCGCAGCTGACCCAGAACCAGACGCTCGCGACCGCCAACACCTTCATCGGCAGCACGGTCACCGTCGCGGGCAACCCCTCCCCGGTCACCGGCAAGGTCACGGGCCTCGACCTGTCGAGCGGCACGCCGGAGATCGTGGTCAACGGAATCTCCTACGCCCTTTCGGCCATCACCGCGGTCACCGCGGCGACGCCCCCGGCCCCGACGACGGGCGGATCCCCGGCGACGGGCGGCACCGCAACGACCGGCGGATCAACCACCGGCACGGGCGGCACGACCGGCTCCGTCACGCCCCCCGCCTCCTCTTCCTCAACCAGTTCCTCATCCTAAAATCATCCCGCCATGGCACTCCTCAGCACCCTCACCTCGGGCGTCAGCGCCCTCCGCAGCTTCTCCACGGGCCTCGACACGGTCGGCAACGACATCGCCAACGTCGACACGACCGGCTACAAGAGCTCGTCCGCGAGCTTCGCCGACACCTTCAACGGCGTCGGCGTGCAGGTCTCGGGCGTGAACTCCGATTTCAGCCAGGGTGCGCTGACCAGCACGGGGAACCCGACCGACCTCGGCATCTCCGGCAACGGCTACTTCATCGTGCAGGATCCGGCCACCTCGGCGCAGTACGCCACGCGCGACGGCCAGTTTCACTTCAACAGCACGGGCTTCCTCGTGAACCAGCAGGGCTATGAGGTGGTGGGCCTGGCCGGCGGCACCCTCGGGCCCGTCGCGCTGGGCACGCCTCCCACCGGGGCCACGCTCCAGTCGGTCAGCATCGGCACCTCCGGCAACGTCGTCGAATCGTATTCCGACGGCAGCCAGGCGACCACGAACCAGATCCTCACGCAGAGCTTCACCGACCAGACCCAGCTGACGGCGCAGGGCGGCAACCTCTATTCCAACCTGGCCGCCGCCGGCCCGCTCGCCGCCACCATGGCCGCGACGACCAACACGCCGGGCGCCGGCGGCCTGGGCACGCTCGAGGCGGGCACGCTGGAGCAGTCGAACGTCGACCTGACCCAGCAGTTCTCGAACCTGATCACGCTGCAGCGGGCCTTCGAGGCCAACGCCCGGCTGGTCACCACCTCGGACACGATCCTGCAGGATATCATCGACCTGAAGCGCTGATCCCGCACGTCCGGCCCATCCCCGCCATGTCCGCCAAACCAGAAGCCAAAGAGGCCGCGCTCGAGAAGGCGGCTCCCGAGAAGGCCGCGCCGGACAAGGGCGCGCCGGACAAGGGGGCTTCCGACAAGGCGCCGGCCGAGAAGGGCGCCGCGCCCGAGAAGGCGGCCGCTCCGGGCAAGCTTGGCCTCTTCGCCGCCATCGGCGCCGTCGTCCTCGCCCCGGTCCTGAGCCTGGGCGTCGCCCAATTCGTCCTCCTCCCCAAGCTGGAAAAGAAGCTCGCGCTGCCCGCCGCCCCTGGCGCCGCGGCCGCGGAGCCGGAGGCCCCGGCCGCCGAGGCCCCCGCCAAGGCGGAAGGGAAGGGCGGCAAGGCCGCCCCGCCGACCTTCGAGTTCAGCAACGTCGTCGTGAACCTGTCGGGCACGATGGGCACGCGCTACCTCAAGACCTCCTTCATCGTCACCGGCCCGGAGGCGGGCCTGCCGGCCCTCTTCGAGGGCAAGAAGGCCCAGCTGACGGATGTGACGCTCAACGTCCTCTCCGCCCTGACGCTGGCCGACCTCGAGGAGCCCGGCTCGAAGAACGTGCTGCGCGAGAAGCTGGTGGGCGCCTACAACGAGGCGCTCGGCCGCAAGGTCGTCGACCAGGTGTATTTCTCCGACTTCGTCGTGCAGTAGGGAACCGCCGCCACGATGGCCGACGAACCCGCCAAGCCCGCCAGCGACTTTCTCGATCAATCCGAGATCGACAAGCTGCTCGCGCAGACGACCGAGCAGGCCGCCAACAAGCAGGTCCTGGTCACGTCCGACGGCCGCCGCGGTTCCGAGGGCGCGACCGCCGCCAAGGTCGAGAACTACGATTTCCGCAACCCCGTCTTCCTTTCCGAGATCGAGCTGCGGCGCCTCCGCCTGCTGCACGAGGATTTCATCCGCTACCTCAGCGCCCGCCTGGCGCTCTTCCTGCGCATGGAGTTCGGCCTGAAGATGGCGAAGCTGACGACCCTCAGCTACGCCAAGTTCACCGAGACGCTGCCGAACCCGACGCACCTCTGCCTGTTCAAGGCCGAGCCCCTCGCCGGGGTCGGCATCCTCGACCTGAACCCCCGGCTCGCGCTCACGCTGGCCGACCGGCTCCTGGGCGGGCGCGGCCACTCGCTCAAGACCGAGCGCTACCTGACCGAGATCGAGGTGGCCCTGCTCGAGGACATCGTGATCATCATCCTCGAGGAATGGTGCGCGCAGTGGCGCAACGAGCAGGAGCTCCGGCCCCTCCTCGTCGGCAACGAGAACAACGGCCACTTCCTCCAGACCTCACCCAAGGACGCCGTGGTCCTCGCCCTGTCGCTCGAGGCCAGCTTCGGCGACTGCACCGAGCAGATCCAGATCGGCGTGCCGTACTACATGATCGAGCCCCTGGTGAAGAAGATGCAGGCCCGCCGCCAGAAGGACTCCGCCGTCTCCGTCAGCGAGAAGCAGGCGACGTGGATCGGCGCGTACGACCACATCCAGATCCCGGTCCGCGCGGAGTGGGACGCCTTCGAGATCAGCCTGCGCGAGATCGCGAACCTCCGCGTCGGCGACCTGCTCGAGCTGCCCGCCTCCCTGCTGCAGCAGACCCAGATTTTGCTCAATGGCACGCCGAAGTTCACCGGGACCGTCGGTCTCGATGGCGAGCATGCCGCGGTGCAGATCACCCGCAAGTTACCCCGCCTCCCGGCGGAAACCCAACCCTCCCATGGAAGAAAAAACTCTTGATATCGTCCTGGACGTCAAAGTGAAGGTCACCGTGCAGCTCGGCTCCTGCATGCTGCCGATGCGCAACGTGCTCGAGCTCAGCCCGGGCTCGGTCGTGCAGCTGCACCAGCATGCCAGCGACCCGGTCGGGCTCTACGTGAACGACAAGCTCGTCGCCTATGGCGAGGTCGTGGTCGTCGAGGACAACTTCGGCATCAAGATCACCGAGCTGGTCGGGCAGACGGCCGTCGCCTGACCATGAGGCCGCTGGCCATCTTCCTGGCCGCCGCCCTGCTGGGTGCGCTTCCGCTCGCCGCCCAGCCGGCGAGCGCGCCCGCGCCCGGGACCGTCCTGCATCCCGGCGGCGCGGTGCTGCCCCAGGCCTTCCCCCCGAGCCCGGCCGCCCCGGGCGCCAGCTTCAGCTCGGCCATCCTCGTCGCCCTCTGCGGGCTGGGAGGGGCGTGGCTCTGGTGGCGGATGCGCCGGAACACCACGGGCGCCGTCCGCGGCGACCGCAAGCTCGCGGTCTCCGAGACCCGCCCGCTGGGCAATCGCCAATACCTGGTCGTCGCGGACTATGAGGGCCGGAAATTCCTCCTGGGCGTGTGCCCCGGCCGCATCGACCTCCTGGCCCCGCTCGGGCCGGGCGAGGCCGCCGCGCCGCCGCCGCCGTCATGAAGGTCCTGCGGCTCATCCTCGTCCTGGCGGCCCTGGCCGCGGTCCCGACGCTCCTGCGGGCGCAGGCGGCGGCGGCGCCCGCCAGCGGCGCGGTGCTCTTCAGCCCGCCCCATCTGCCCTCGTACTCGGGGACGGGAACGGCCCCGGACTCCGGCGGCCTGCGCCTGAACATCTCCCTGGACGGCACGGAGAAGCCGGCGCAGATGAGCGTGGCCGTCCAGATCGTGATCGTGATGACGCTGCTCACGCTGGCGCCGTCGATCCTGCTGCTGATGACCAGCTTCACCCGCATTGTCATCGTGCTGGGCTTCGTCCGGACGGCGCTAGGGGTGCCCAGCGCCCCGTCGAACCAGATCATCCTCGGCCTGGCGCTCTTCCTGACCTTCTTCATCATGGCCCCCGTCTTCGACCGGGTGCAGAAGGAGGCGCTGCAGCCGTACCTCGACGGCAAGATGACGTCCACCGACGCCCTGGACCGGGCCGGCGAGCCGATCAAGGAATTCATGCTGAAGCAGACGAGGACGCGCGACCTCGAGTACTTCCTCGAGCTCGGCGGCTTCGGGCCGACCGCGGTCAAGGACCTCCCGCTGCGGGTCGTCATCCCTGCCTTCGTCATCAGCGAGCTGCAGACCGCCTTCCAGATGGGCTTCCTGCTTTTCCTGCCGTTCCTCGTCATCGACTTCCTGGTCGCCTCGGTGCTGATGTCGCTCGGCATGATGATGATGCCGCCCAACGTCGTCTCGCTGCCCTTCAAGCTGCTGCTTTTCGTCCTGGTCGACGGCTGGCACCTCATCGTGCGCTCCCTCGTGCAGAGTTTCACCGGCTAGGCCGTCCGTCCGCATGAATCCCGAAGTCGCCATCGACGTCTTCAAGTCGACCCTGATGTTCTCGCTCTACATGGCGGCGCCGTTCCTCCTCGGGATGATGCTGGTCGGCCTGCTGATGAGCCTCTTCCAGTCGGTCACCAGCATCCAGGAGCCGACGCTGACCTTTGCGCCCAAGCTGCTCGCCTTCGCCGGCCTGATCCTCCTCCTGGCGCCCTGGCTCCTGCGGACACTGGGGGAGTTCACGATCTCGATCATCACCCGCATGGGTTCGATGGGGCATTGAGCCGCCGCGCGACCCGCCGCGACCGCCCCTGCCGCCATGAGCATGGTATTCCTGTACACCTGGCTCCTGGTCTTCCTGCGGGCGGTGGGCGTCGTCATGTTTCTCCCGCAGATGGCGAATCGGAGCGCCCCGATCATGGTGCGCTTCGGGCTGGCGACCTGCCTGGCGACGCTGCTCGCCGGGGTCGTGCCCCAGGCCGTCATGCCGACCGACTACGCTGGGCTGATCCTCGCCTCCGCCGCCGAGATCGCGGTGGGACTTGCGCTGGGGTTTGTCGGCCAGATGGCGTTCCGGGCGATCGAGCTCGCCGGCCGGATCATTTCCTCCGAGGTGGGGCTGTCGGCCGCGCCCGGGATGAACGCGCCGGAGCTTTCCTCGGAACCCGTCGCCGCCTTCCTCTCCGCCTTCGCCATCGTGCTCTTCTTCCAGTTCAGCGGGCACCTTGCGGTGCTGGGGGCCTTCGCGCGCAGCTTCGAACTGGCGCCGCCGGGGGCGGCGCGGCTCAACCCCGGCGCCGGCGAGATGGTGATCGTCGCCACCAGCCGGGTGATCGAGCTCGGCCTGCGCATGGCGGCGCCGTTCATCGCGCTGAATTTCCTCATCAACCTGGCCTTTTCGGTGCTGGGTCGCGCGGTGCCGCGCATGCACGTTTTCATCATGAGCGGCACGGTCCGCGGGCTCGCCGGGCTGGCGCTGTTCAGCGGCGCCGGGACCCTGGTGGCGCGCTATCTTTTTTCGGAATACGCGGATATTCCGCTCAAGTTGCTGCAATTGATGCCGGCCCGCTGAGGGGACGGCGCGTCCGCGGCAAAATTTGCCCCGCAGCGGTAAAAAAAAACCGCGGCGGCGCAGGACGGAGGAAGGGGCGGCGGTGGTGAAGTTTAATCGATTGTAAATCAACGACTAACACACCGACGGACCGTGTTGGCATCGACGTTGCTAAACCGCGGTCAGCCATGGCCGAAGACAAGGAGCAAAACACCGAGCAACCGACGGGCAAGCGCCTGGAGGAAGCGAAGGACAAGGGCCAGTTCGCGCGCAGCCCGGAGATCCAGGTCGTTTTCACGCTCACCGCAGTCCTCACCACGCTGGGCTTCGTCGGCCGCTCGGCCGTGGAGCGGCTGGCCGAGTTCACCATCGCGACCTTCACGCGCTTTCCCAAGATGGTGGTCCGCCCGGAGACCGTGGTCACGCTCTTCGGCGAGATCGTGCTCACCGTGGCGCCGGTGGTGCTGCCGCTCCTGGTCGCCTGCTCCGGCGCCGCGCTGCTCGCGGGCGGCCTGCAGAGCGGGTTCCACGTCTCTCCCAAGGCGCTCGGGATCAAGTTCGAGCGGCTGAATCCGGTGGAGGGTTTCAAGCGGATCTTCGCCGCCAAGGACATCATGGTCCGGACCGGGATCGACGTGCTCAAGGTCGCGACGGTCGGCCTCGCCCTCTATTCGGGCGCGCGGCGGCTCCTGCTCGATCCCCTGTTCAGCGCGCCGATCGAGGCAGCCTACCTCGGCCAGTTCCTCAACCAGGCGACAATGGCCTTCTTCAGCCGGCTGATCTTCTCCCTCGGGGTGATCGCCGCGATCCACTACGCCTATGAGAAGGTCAAGACCCGCAAGAGCCTCATGATGAGCAAGCAGGAGGTCAAGGACGAGTCGAAGAACACGGAGGTCAATTCCAAGATCAAGGGCGCGCAAAAGCGGCTCGCCCGGCGCCTGATGCAGAAGCAGATGCTGGACGCCGTGGCCACGGCCGACGTCGTTGTGACCAACCCGACCCATTATGCGGTCGCGCTCAAGTACGAGCGGGGCCGCGACCGCGCCCCGGTCGTCCTGGCCAAGGGCGAGAACCGCTTTGCGATGCGCCTCAAGGCCCTCGCGGCCGAGCATGGCGTGCCGATGGTCGAGAACGTCCCCGTGGCCCGGCTGCTCTACGCCGCCGGGCGGGTGGGGGAGGCCATCCCGCCGCAGCTCTACCAGGCGGTGGCCGAGATCCTCGCCGTCGTCTACCGGACGCACCGCTACTACTTCCACCAGCTCCGGGCCCGGCGCCTGGTTGAGCACGTCGGCTGACCGCGACCCCGCCCATGCCGACCAGCTCCAGCCACTTCGTGACGCGCCTCCTCGGCCGGGCGGACCTGCTCTTCACCTTCGCCCTGTTCGGGACGGTGCTCCTGCTCGTCCTGCCGGTCCCGCCATTCCTGCTCGATATCCTGCTGTCGCTGAACATTGGGCTCTCGCTGGTGGTCCTGCTCGCCATCGTCTACGTCAAGGACCCGCCGCAGTTCTCCGGCTTTCCCACGATCCTGCTGACCCTGACGCTCTTCCGCCTCGCGCTCAACATCAGCTCGACGCGCCAGATCCTCGTCAGCGGCTATGCCGGCCACATCATCGAGTCATTCGGCCACACCGCCATCCGCGGCAACTACGTGGTCGGGGCCGTGGTGTTCATCATCCTCGTGGTGATCAACTTCGTCGTCATCACCAAGGGCGCCGGGCGCATCGCCGAGGTCGCCGCCCGCTTCACCCTGGACGCGATGCCCGGCAAGCAGATGGCGATCGACGCCGAGCTCAACGCCGGGATCATCGACGAGGCCACGGCCACCGCCCGCCGGGTCAAGATCCAGAAGGAGGCCGATTTCTACGGCGCGATGGACGGCGCCTCGAAGTTCGTGCGCGGCGACGCCGTCGCCGGCATCCTCATCATGCTGGTCAACGTCGTCGGCGGCTTCGCCATCGGCGTCTTCCAGATGGACCTGACGCTGGCCGAGTCCCTGCAGAAATTCTCGCTCCTGTCGATCGGCGACGGCCTGGTCTCCCAGATCCCCGCGCTGATCATCTCGATCGGCGCCGGCCTCCTCGTCACCCGCGCCTCGGACAACACCAACCTCGGCACGCAGGTCCTCGGCCAGCTTTTCCAGCAGCCCCGGGCCCTCGGCATTGCCTCGGCCATGCTCGCCATCTTCGGGCTGCTCCCGGGCATGCCGGCCATCCCGTTCTTCCTCCTCGCGGGCGGCGCGGGCTTCCTCTCGCGCAAGCTGAAGGCGCCGGCCGAAGCCGGCGCGCCCCTGGCGCCGACCGTGGCCAAGGGCAAGCCCGGCCGGCCCGGCAAGCCGGGCGAGGCTCCGGCCGCGGCGCCGGTCGCGAGCGCCGGCGAGGACGTCCGGAAGCTGATCGAGGTCGACGTCTTCGCTATCGAGATCGGCCACGGCCTCCTTGGCCTCGCCGACGCCAAGACCGGCGGCGACCTCCTCGCCCGGGTCACGGGCGTGCGCAAGAACCTCGCCCGGGAGCGGGGGGTGGTCGTGCCCCCGATCGCCGTGCGCGACAACCTTGAGCTGGAATCGAACGACTACCGCTTCCTGATCCGCGGCAAGCCGGTGGCGCGCGGCCAGGTCATGGCCGGGCGCTGGATGGCGATGAACGTGGCGGGCGGCGGGGTCCCCCTGCGCGGCCTGCCCACCCGCGAGCCCGTCTTCAAGCTCGAGGCCACGTGGGTCGACGAGGCGGAGAAGAAGACCGCGGAGCTCAACGGCTACACCGTGGTCGACCCGTCCTCCGTCCTGATCACCCACCTCGCGGAGACCCTCAAGTCGCAGGCCCATTTCCTCCTCGGCCGCCAGGAGGTCCAGTCCCTGCTCGACCACCTCAAGGCCTCGCAGCCCGCCCTGGTCGCGGAGCTGCTGCCGGATCTCGTCAACCTCGGCGTGATCCAGCGCGTGCTGCAGAACCTCCTCCGGGAGCAGGTCGCGATCGTCAACCTGACCCTGATCCTGGAGGGAATCGCCGACTTCGCCTCGCTCTCGAAGAACCCCGACGACCTGGCGGAGCTGGTCCGCCGCCGCCTGGGCATGTACTTTGTCCCCGAATACGAGAACCGCCCGGGCTTCGTCAAGGCCATCACCCTCGACCCCCGTTTCGAGCAGTGGCTGGCGGGCAAGATCCATCGCTCGCCGACGGAGGTCGGGCTGGCGCTCGATCCCACGACCGGCCGCCACCTCATCGACGAGCTGAATCGCCGCTCGGCCGAGCTCGTGCAGCAGAACCTGCCGTCCGTCCTCGTGGTCTCGACCGAGATCCGGCTCGCGCTCCGGCGCTTCCTCGAGCCGTCCTTCCCGCGCCTGGCCGTCCTCGCCTTCCAGGAGCTGCCGGCCGCGACGGAGATCGAGAACGCCGGCCTGGTCCCGCTGCCCGCCCACCTCGCCCGCGCCGAAACCGGCCTGAAGGCCGCCTGAAATCCGGCCCCTGCTCCCCCGATGCCCTCTTCCCCCGCAATTCCCCTGGCCCCCGGCGCCTGCTACCGGTTCACCGTCGCGTCCGCCGATGAGGCGGCCGCGCTGATCCGGGAGCGCCTCGGGCCCGGGGCCCGGGTGCTTTCCGTGCGGACGGTGCCCGCGTCGGGCCTGCGCTTCTGGGCCGCGCCGCGCCTCGAGGTGGTCGCCCAGCTCGATCCCGCGCCGGCCGAGGCGCCGGCGGCCGCCCCGGTCCCGGCCCCCGCCCTCGCCCTGGCCCCGCCCGCCTTCACCGCGGCGGGCCCCGCTTCCGCCCGGCCCGGCCTTCCGGCCCGGGAAAGCCGCGCCCCGCTCCCGGATCTCCTCCGCCGCTCCGGCCTCTCCGAGGTCGCCCTCGGCCGGCTGCAATCCGCGCCCTTCTGGGCCGAGGTGGCCGCGGCGCCGCTCCACCGCGGGCTGGTCGAGATCGGCCGGCACCTCCGGCGCGAGGCCGACCGCCGCGCACCCCGCGCGCCGCTGACCCGCGCCGCCTTCCTGGGGACGGCGGGATCGGGCCGCACGACCGCACTCTGCAAATGGCTGGGCGCCGAGGTTTTCCGGCATGGGCGGCTGGGGCACGTGCTCACCGCCGAGTTCGACCGGCCGAACCCTCCCGGCCCGCTGCCGGTCTTCTGCGAGGCGCTGGGCGTGCCGATGGCGCGGTTTCCCGCCTCGACCCGGCCGAGCGTCGCCGGCGGCTTCGTCTATCTCGACCTGCCGGCCCTCAGCCTGCGCGACCAGGCCGCGAACGCGCCGCTCGCCCGGTTCCTCGACCGCGAGGGGATCGACCAGCGCGTGCTCGTCCTCAACGCCGCCTACGACCACGCCACGCTGCGCGCCAGCTACGCCGCGGGCCGGGACCTCGGCGCGACGCACCTCGTCTTCACCCACCTTGACGAGGTCGCGCAGTGGGGCCGCCTCTGGGACTATCTTTTCGACGGCGCGCTCGAGCCGCTCTTCCTCGCCACGGGCCCCTCGCTCACCGGGGACTGCGAGGAGGACGTCTGCGGGGCGCTCGTCCGCCGCACCCTGGCGCCCGCGGACGCGGCGCCGGCCGACGACGCGGACGCGGACGAGGATGAAACCGGGGCGCTGGCCGCCTCCGCCCACTCATGAAATTCGTCTTTCTCAGCGGCGGCCTGATCGGCTTCCTCATCGCCGGCATCGCGGGCCTCGCGGCGGACCGCGCCTTCGACCATGTCCTGCTCGACGCCGCGCTCGGCTGCCTGGCGGGCGCGCTCCTCTTCCAGTGGTTCTGGTCGATCTTCGTCCGCGGCTTCCGCGAGACCTACCTGGCGCGCCACCACGCCCCGCCCGCGCCGCCGCCCGCTCCCGCCCCGGCTCCCGCCGCGGCCCGGCCCGCCAAGTCCTGACCCTGACGCCCTTCGCTCGCCCCGCCCCGTCCCCCCAGCCCTGTTTCCTCCATGAATAACGTCGTTGAAACCGAAGTTCCCCCGACCAGCGGCAAGGATGCCCCGCCCTCGGCCGCCGCCTGGCGCGCCTACCAGGGAGTCACCACCACCGGCGCGCTCGATGAAAAGGAATTGATCGAGCGCTACCTGCCCCTGGTCCGCAATGTCGTGGACCGGATCAAGCTCAACCTGCCCTCGCACATCGACGCCCAGGACCTCTGCAGCGTCGGCGTGACGGGCCTCATGGCCGCCGTGCGCAAGTACGACCCGGAGCAGGGCAACACCTTCGCCGGCTATGCCGCCACCCGGATCCGGGGAGCCATCCTCGACGAGCTCCGCCGAATGGACTGGTGCCCCCGCCGGGCCCGGGCCCGCGCCCGGAAGATCAAGGAGGCTATCAACCAGCTCGAGCAGCGCCTCGGACGCGCCGCGGGCGAGGAGGACATTTGCAAGGAGCTGGGCCTCAGCGCGAAGGACTATGCCAAATGGCTGGAGGAGTCCCGCCCGGTGACCTTCATCGCCATCGACCACCTGGGCTCCGGGGACGACTCCGACGGGGTCTCCCTGCACGAGCTCCTGCCCGACGAGAATGACGAGACGGGGCGGGACAAGGTGGAAAAGCAGGAACTCCTGCAACTTCTCGCTCAACGTATTGGGGAATTGCCCGATATACCGAGGAAGATCCTCGCGATGTATTACTTCGAGAACATGCGCCTGGCTGAAATCGCGACTGTTTTCGGCCTGACGGAGTCGCGAATCTGCCAAATCCACTCGCAAACCATCCTCGGCTTGCGGGCTTATCTCGGCCGGGCGCGCAACCGCTAACCGAGGGGGCCTGCGCCACGCTCGCATGCTTGTCCTTGTCGGTGCCCTAGTCGTTTTCGGAGCCACCATCGGCGGTTTTATGATGGAGGGCGGCAAGCCGTTGGTGCTTGTCCAGGTGTCCGAGTTCGTCGTCATCCTCGGGGTGGCGGCCGGCGTGCTGATCATCGCCAGCCCGACGCGGATGCTGACGGAGATCGTGCACAAGGTGAAGGAGGCGATCACCGGCGCCGCGACCGGCAAGCCGGAGTATTTCGACCTGCTGAAGCTGCTCTTCGAGCTCTTCATGATCGGCCGACGCAGCGGGCTGATCGCCCTGGAGGAGCACGTGATGGACCCCCCCAACAGCTCGATCTTCCAGAAGTACCCGTCGGTCACGCACCATGCGGACCGGCTCGAGTTCATTTGCAACGGGCTGAAGCCCGTCATCGACGGCAAGATCAAGCCCGACCAGCTGGAGTCCCTCCTCAACGCCGAGCTCGAGGCCAAGATGGAGGAGCACGAGCACCCGGTGCACCTCCTGCAGATGGTGGGCGACTCGCTCCCGGGCATCGGGATTGTCGCCGCGGTGCTCGGCATCATCAACACCATGTCCGCCATCGCCGAGGGGCCGGCGGCCGTTGGCGAGCACGTCGCGGCCGCGCTCACCGGGACCCTGCTCGGCATTTTCGTCGCCTACGGCTTCGTCAACCCGCTGGCCAACCGGATCAAGTTCAACAACGGCTCCGACGCCATGTACCTCAAGTGCATCAAGCAGGCCGTGTGCGGCTTCGCCAAGGGCCTGGCTCCCTTCACCGCGGTGGAGGTGGCCCGCCGCTCGCTGGACGCCGCCATGCAGCCGAAGTCGGACGACCTCGAGGTGGCCACCAAGGCCCTCGGGACCGCCAAGTAGCCCGCGCCATGGCCAAGAAAGCGGCACATCACGGCGGAGCCTGGAAGGTGGCCTATGCCGACTTCGTCACGGCCATGATGGCGCTCTTCATGGTGCTGTGGATCTCCTCCCAGGACAAAAAGATCCTCATCGCGACCTCGCGCTACTTCCAGAGCCCCTTCCACAGCCCGATGGACGACCATTCGGGCATCATGCCCTTCAACAAAGAGTCGAACAGCAGCCCGAAGTCGGATGACGAGTCGACGCCGAAGCCGGCGGCCCAGGACAAGCAGGTCGACATCAGCTACCTCAACGCCGTCGCGGCCGACTTCTACCGCCTGCTCCACATCGACCAGGACCTGCAGAAGAAGCCGATCGACATCGAGGTGACGAGCGACGGCCTCCGGGTGACCCTGTTCGACCGCGGCGAGCATCCGCTCTTCTCCGGGGACAGCGCGGGTTTCACCCCCTGGGGCAAGTTCGTGATGCAGAACCTCGCCTGGCTGATCGACCGCCACGGCTTCCGCGTGACGATCGACGGCCACACCAAGTCGGAGCTGGCGCTCACCCGGCCGGACTACACCTCCTGGGAGCTCTCGACCGACCGGGCCAACGCCGCGCGGCGCAGCCTGGTCTACTACGCGGTGGAGCCGAAGATGATCGAGCGCGTCAGCGGCTACGGCGACACGCACCCCCTGGCCGGCGAGAAGGCAACCGCGGAGTCCAACCAGCGCATCACGCTCAGCCTCTCCCTCACGGCCAAGGCCCGGGAGGACGCCCGGGCCCATCCGATTGCCGCCGCCGCGGCGCCCCCGGCCGAGCGGCCGCAGCAGCCGCTCTGAGCCCCTTCTGCTCCATGCGACCCTTTCTTCAGGGAAAAAAGAGCCTGCCGGCCGAGGCGCTGCACGCGCCGAGCGTCAAATCCGTCCTGCCGGTCGCCGGGGTGCTGGTGGCGCCCCCGGCGGGGGGGCCCGGCCCGGCCATCGAGGTGGTGAAGGAGGGTGAGAAGGTCATGCGGCTGGTGATCACCTGCGCCTGCGGGGAAAAGATGGAAGTGGAGTGCCTTTACCGGCCGGGAAACTAGCCCTGCCGGGGTCGGCAGAAACTGCCGCTGCGGGGGTGGCAGGGGAGGGGAAGGGAAGCATGGATTGTAAGATGTTATCACAACGCTAGTTGTGATCTTGGCATCCCTGGTGCTGTAAGGTCCTCCCAAATGGACATCGGCATCTATCAAAGCGCCTCGTCCCTCTCCGCATTGGAGAGGTGGCAGGATGCCGTCGCCCAGAACATCACCTCCGGGCAGGTGACGGGCTACCGGAAGCGCACGGTGGAGTTCTCGACCCAGCAGGCCGGGCAGTGGCAGCTGGACCCCAAGAACGGGGACACCTCCGTTCCCGCGGTGTTTCCGAAGGCGACCAACGGCATCAGCTTCTCCTCGGGCGAGGCCCAGCACACGGGCCGCGACCTCGACGTCTCCATCCAGGGCCCGGGGTTCTTCGAGGTCCAGCTGCCGGACGGCACCAAGGGCTTCACCCGCAGCGGTGAATTCACCACGCGCAACGACCATACGCTGATCAACTCCGCCAACCAGGAGGTGCTGAACGACGGCGGCTCGCCGATCGTGCTGCAGCCCGACGGGGGCAAGCTGACGATCAATCCCGACGGCACCATTGTCCAGGGCACGGCCCAGGTGGGCCGGATCGGCGTCCTGAAGTTCTCCGACACCACCTCCCTCGTCCCCCTTTCCGGCGGCCTGTTCGTCGACACGAGCGGCAACGCGCCCGAGCCGGTGGCCAAGCCGCAGCTCCAGCAGGGCTTCCTCGAGTCCTCCAACGTCGCGCCCATGCGCGAGATGGTGAACCTCGTCCTCATTTCCCGCGCCTACGAGGCCAACCAGAAGGTCATCGCGAACAGCGACCAGCAGGGGCAGAAGACGCTCGAAGCCCTGACCTGAGGCCCCGCCCATGAACTTCCCATATAGTAGACAACCGCAATCACGACTGCACGGCCGCGCGCGCGATGGGAGCGCGCCGGCCCCAGTCGTGGCGGTGTCGCTCTTTCCAAAAAATCCATGAACCTTTCCCTCTACTCGGCGGCGACAGGCATGGAAGCCCAGGAGCTGAACCTGAACACGATCGCCAACAACCTGGCCAACGTGAACACCCCCGGGTTCAAGCGCAGCAAGATCGAGTTCCAGGATCTCCTCTACTCGAAGCCCCGCAGCTCGGGCGCCGATTCCGGCAGCGGCAACCTCGTCCCGACGGGCATCGAGGTGGGCAACGGCACGAAGGTCGCCGCCACCTCCAAGGTCTTCACCCAGGGCCAGGTCAACCAGACCGGCCAGCAGCTCGACCTGGCGATCCAGGGCGACGGCTTCTTCGAGGTCCAGCAGGCCGACGGCACGCTGGCCTACACCCGCGACGGCTCCTTCAAGCTCAACGCCCAGGGCCAGGTCGTGACGGCGGACGGCCTGCCGGTGGCCAGCGGCTTCCAGACCATCCAGGCCGGCGCCACCGGGATCACGATCTCCTCGACCGGGGCGGTCTCGGTCCAGGGCCCGAACGGCGCGCAGAACTTCCAGCTCAACCTCGTCCGCTTCCCCAATCCGGCGGGCCTGGCGAGCATGGGCGGCAACCTTTACAACGAGACGCCCGCCAGCGGCGCGCCCACGACCGGCCAGGCCGGCCAGGCCGGCTACGGCAGCGTCCTCCAGGGCTACCTCGAGTCCTCCAACGTCAGCATCGTGGAGGAGATGGTCAACCTGATCACCGCGCAGCGCGCCTATGAGATCAATTCCAAGTCGGTCCAGGCCTCGGACCAGATGCTGCAGAACGTCGCCAACATGAAGCAATGACCGCGCGCCGGCTCCTCCTCTCCCTTCTTTGCCTCGGCGGCCTCGCGGCGGCCCGCTCCGCGGCCGCCGCGCCGGCGTCCTACACCTCGGACCAGCTCGTGGCCGCCCTGGGGCGCGACCTGGCCGCCCACTTCCGCCTCGAGGGCGACCTCCAGCTCGAGCTCGTCCGCCCCTGGACCCCGCCGGCCCGCAGCGCCGAGACATGGGCGGTCGTCGTCTCCGAGTACCCGACCGCCGCCACGCCGACCCTCGTCGTCCGTTGCCGGGTGGTGGCCGACGGGATCGTGGCCGACGACGCCACCTTCGTCCTGCGCGCCGCGCTTTGGCGCGACGCCTGGGTCTCGCGGCAGCCCCTGCCCGCCGGTTCGGGCTTCGACCCGGCCGCGCTCGAGACCCGCCGGATCGACGCCCTGCGCGAGCGCGCCGCGCTCCCGGCGAGCGCGGGCGACCGCTCCTACATCTTCGCGACCCAGGTCCCCGCCGACCACGTCCTGACGTGGCGCGACCTGGCGCGGCGCCCCTGGGTCCACAAGGGCGAGGTGATCGACGTCGTGGCCGCCGACGGCGACCTCCTGGTCACCCTCAAGGCGATGGCGCTCGAGAACGGCGGCCGGGGCGACGTCGTCACGGTGCGCAACCTCGAGTCGCACAAGGACATTTCCGGCCTGGTCGTCGCGGAGAACAAGGTGGAGGTCCGCTTCTAGCCATGGGCTTCCGCCGCTTCCTTCCCCTGCCGGTCGCGCTCGCCCTCTCGCTCCCGGCCGCGAGCGCCGACTCGCTCTGGTCCACCCACGCCAACGAGCCCCGCAGCATCTACTCCGACCACAAGGCCTCGCGCAACGGGGACATCCTCACCGTGGTGGTCCAGGAGTCGGCGGCGGCCTCGAGCACGCAGAACAAGGAGTCCACCCGGAAATCCAGCCTGAGCGACTCCGTGAGCCAGTTCCTCTATCCCCCGGCGGTCAGCGGCCTCGGCACCCACGCCGGGCAGCTCCCGGCCATCGGGATCGACGGCAAGTCCGACTACACCGGGGGCGGCCAGGTCAGCAATTCCCAGAGCGTGACCAGCCGCGCGGCCGTCCTCGTCACCGACGTCCTGCCCAACGGCAACCTCGTGATCGAGGGCGTCCGGCTCGTCACCTTCTCCGGCGAGACCCAGTACGTCGTCCTCCACGGCCTGGTCCGCACGGACGACGTGGGCAGCGACAACACCGTCCTCTCGAGCAACATCGCCGAGGCGCGGGTCGAGTTCATCAGCGAGGGCTCCCTTTCCGACGCCGAGAAGCTCGGCTGGTTCAGCAAGCTCTACGAAAAACTCCGCCCGTTCTGACCGGGCGCCCACCGGAATGGATTCCACCCGCATGAAACTCCCGCTCGCCGCCCTCCTGGCCTGCGTCCTCGGCCTGTCCGGCGCCCGCGCCTCGCGGATCAAGGACATCACGCTGATCGAGGGGGGCCGCGACAACCAGTTGGTGGGGTACGGCCTGGTCGCCGGCCTGGCCGGCGACGGCGACAGCAACTCGACCGCCATGCTGCACGCCGTGGCCAACGTCCTCCAGCGCTACGGGATCACCGTCAACATCCAGGACCTGACCTCGAAGAACATGGCCGCCGTCATGGTGACGACGGACATCAGCGCCTTCCTCAAGTCGGGCACCCGGATCGACGCCACGGTCGCCTCGATGGGCGACGCCAAGTCGCTGCAGGGGGGGGTCCTCCTCCAGACCCCGCTCCTCGGCGCGGACGGCCGCGTCTACGCGGTCGCGCAGGGCCCGGTGGCCATCGGCGGCTTCCTCGGCGGCTCGGGCGGGGCCGGCGGCGCCACGGTCCAGAAGAACCATCCCACGGTCGGCGTGATCAGCAACGGCGCGATCGTCGAGCGCGAGATCCCGGCCCAGTTCGTGCACGACGGCGCGCTCCGTCTCCTCCTGCACAACCCCGATTTCACCTCGGCCGCGCGCATGGCCGATGTCATCAACACCCAGTGGCCGGCGATGGCCAACGCGCTGGACGCGGCCACGGTGGTCGTGAAGCTGCCGGCCGGGTACCGCGGCCGGGAGGTCCCCTTCATCTCCGAGCTGGGCGCGCTGGACGTCATCCCCGACACCCTGGCGCGGATCGTGATCAACGAGCGCACCGGGACGATCGTCGCCACCTCGACCGTCCGCATCTCCGAGGTCGCGATCGCCCACGGCTCGCTGACGATCACCGTGACCTCGAACCAGGGCGTCAGCCAGCCCAACGCCTTCAGCAGCGGCGGCACGACGCAGACGACCAAGAGCACCCAGACCGACGTCAATGAGGGCAAGGGCGGCTTCACCATCCTCTACGAACCGCCGACGATCGAGCGGCTGGCCGCGGCGCTCAACGCCCTGGGCGTCTCGACCCGCGACATGATGGCGATCTTCCAGACGCTCAAGCGCTCGGGCGCCCTGCAGGCCGAGCTCATCATCAACTGACCCCCGCGCCATGAACATCTCCCCCGTCGACACGGCCCTCGCCTCGATGCCCGGCGGCATCCTCGGCCAGCACGTGGCCTCCACCTCCTCGCCCGCCGCGCAGCGCAAGGCCGCCGCCGGCCAGTTCGAGGCGATCCTCCTGCGCCAGTTCCTCAACGACAGCGTCGGCTCGATGATGGGCGGCCAGGACAGCGCGCAGGGCAGCGTTTACGGCTATCTTTTGACGGACGTCCTTTCCCAGAAGCTCTCCGAGGGCGGCGGGCTGGGGCTTTCCAAGACCATTGAACAGCAACTCACACCGCGCGGCACGCCCACTCCGGCCACTCCGGAGCTCGCCGCGTCCGGGAAAGGCAACTGATGAACACTTCATGGGAAGACATCGCGGATTGTCTCCGCGGCGAGGCGGCCGAGTACGGCCAGCTCCTCCATTTGATCGATGAGCAGCAGCGGATCATCTTCCAGCGGGACGTCGACGCGATCCTGCTGACCAACGACAGCATCAAGGCCCAGACGGTCGTCCTCGAGGGGTTCCGCCGGCGCCGCGAGCGCATCGCGGCCGGCTTTGCCGCAGGCTGCGGCCAGGCGGCCGGCTCGACCCTCCGCTCGCTCCTGCCCTGGGTCGCGCCGGTCGGGCGCCCGCTGATCGAGGCCCTGATCGGGGAGGTCAACCGGCTGACCCACCGGGTCCGCCGGGCGATCCGGCTCAACCAGCGGCTGCTCGGGGCCACCCTCGAGGTGCACCAGGAGCTCCTGCGCCGGATCCGGCCCGATGCCTTCACCAAGACCTATGCCCGCAACGGCCGCATCTCGGTCGCCCTGCCGCGCTCGGCTCGGCCGGTCCTGACCGAGGGCTGATACCGCCACTCCCGCCTTCCTGCCCCCGCCATGTCCGGTTTCTTCTCCGCCCTCGGCGCCACCGCCACCGCCCTGGATGCCCAGACCCAGGCGATCGGCGTCACGAGCAACAACATCGCGAACGTCAACAATCCGAATTACTCCCGCGAGACGATTGCCTACAACAGCCTGGGCGCGGTCGCGACCCCCGACGGCGTGCAGAGCGTCGGGCTGTCGGTCAGCGTGGAGCAGATGCGCAGCTCGGTCCTGGACCAGATGGTCCGGCAGGAGGCCTCGCTGACCTCGGGCTTCACCTCCCAGCAAAACATCTACCAGCAGGCGCAGGCGGCGCTGGGCGAGAGCATCACGAATTCCTCCACGTCCGCCACGGCCAATTCCTCCACCACGACCGACAGCGGTCTCGGGTCCGCCCTCAACGGCTTTTTCGGCGCGGTGCAGAGCTTCGCCTCTGATCCGACGGACAATGGCCAGCGCCAGGCGCTCCTGCAGCAGGCGGGCGTCCTCACCGACCGTTTCCAGCAGATCGACCAGAACCTCGCCCAGGTCCAGGCCGGAGCCGACTCGGAGGCCACGAGCGGCGTGGCCAGCGCCAACACCCTCCTGACGGACATCGCCGGGCTCAACACCCAGATCGCCAGCGTCGAGGTCAACACCCCCGGTTCGGCCGTGAACCTGCGCGACCAGCGGGAGGCCGACCTCGAGCAGCTGGCGGGCCTGATGCCCATCACCTCCACCGAAAACTCCCAGGGCGAGGTCACGGTGACAGCCGCGGCCGCGACCACCGGCGGCTCGCCCCCGATCTCCGGTCCGGCCACGCTCGTGACCGCCGGCACCGCGACCGCGCTCAGCTATTCGTCCGGGGTCGTGACGGCGGGCTCGGGCGGCACGGCCCGCACGCTCACGCTCGCTTCCGGATCCATTCAGGGCGACATTACCGCCGGCACCGGCGCGGTGGAGACCCTGCGGACGGGCCTCGATGCGCTGGCCAACCAGCTCGTCACCTCCGTCAATGCCGCCTACAATCCCTCGAACACGGCGGGCGGCAACTTCTTCGACAGCTCCGGCACGACGGCCGCCACCATCGCCCTCGACAGCCACCTGTCCAACGCGACCCTCACCGCCGGCGTCGGGGCGGCGGGCGACAACACCATAGCCCTCGCCGTCGCGGCCGTCGGCAACCAGGTCTTTGCGACCTCCGGCGGCGACGCCATCGACGGCACGATGAGCCAGTTCTACGCCAACGCGGTGACCGGCATTGGCCAGGCCGTGGACACCGCCAACACGCGGGTGACCGACCAGACCAACGTCCAGAACATCGTGATGACCCAGCGCAACAGCCTGAGCGGGGTCTCGCTCAACGACGAGATGACCAACCTCATGAGCTACCAGCGCGCGTTCCAGGCCTCCTCGGAGGTCTTCAACGTGATCAACGGCCTGCTCGACCAGCTCGTGAACCACCTGGGCCAGTAAGCCGGCCGTCTTCCCCTTCTTTCCTACCCCCCCCCGCCATGCGCATCACCAACAACATGGTTACGAACAACCTGCTGAGCGAGATTCAGCAGCTCAACACCCAGCAATCCACCCTGCAGACGGAGGTCGGCAGCGGCCTGCGCATCACGCAGCCTTCCGACGACCCGGCCGCGGTGGGTCAGGTGCTCAACCTGGAAAGCCAGAACACCC
Source organism: uncultured Opitutaceae bacterium (assembly GCA_964550715.1). Lineage (GTDB taxonomy): Bacteria > Verrucomicrobiota > Verrucomicrobiia > Opitutales > Opitutaceae > Palsa-1447. The sequence continues at coordinate 10,262 of CAZKAH010000020.1, read as the reverse complement.
AGATCACGCAATACGGCAACAACGCCAACCGCGCGCTGTCGGTCTCGCAGGCGTCGTATTCCGGGCTCAATTCCCTGATGCAGGTCTTCAACCGGGCCTCGGAGCTGGCGGCGGAGGGCGGGAACGGCGTGGATGCGACCAACGGCCCGACCCTGGCCACGGAAATGGACCAGCTTGTGCAGCAGGCGACGCAGGTCGCCAACAGCCAGCTCGGCAGCGAATACCTTTACAGCGGGACCGCCGTGACCACGGCGCCCTTCACCACCACGCTGAATGGCCAGGGCCAGATCGCCTCGGTGGCCTACGCGGGCAACGCCACCCAGGCGGCCATTCCGCTCTCCGGGACGACGAGCATCTCGCCCTGGACGGCGGGCTCGACCAACACCGGAATCCGCGACTTCATCAACACGCTGGCCTCCCTGCGCGACGCCCTCTCGTCGGGCGACACCGCCGCGCTCACCACGGCGACGACGAATCTCAACACGTCGGAGGACACGCTGACGTCCGCGGTGGCCGAGACGGGCGCCGTCCAGGCGCGCATCCTCTCCGACCAGACCCAGCAGCAGGCGGGCCTGACCGAGATCTCCTCGCAGATCTCCTCCCTGGCCGACGCAGACCTCCCTTCCACGATCGTTCATCTGAACCAGGTGCAGCTGGCCTACCAGGCCGCCCTGCAGACCGCCGGCCAGGTGATGCAGCTTTCCATCCTCAATTACATCCACTGAACCGGCCTGTCCGCCGCCCTCCCATGAAAGTCATGACTGAATCCCTCCCGCCGGAAGCCGAGCAGGTTTCCGAAGCCACCATCGACCTGCCGCAGGGCCTCATCGGCTTCGCGGGTTACACCCGGGCCGAGCTCCGCGAGCTGCCCGACCAGCCGCCGTTCCTCTGGATGACGCTCCACGGCCCGGCGGGCATCGTCAACTTCGTCGTGGTCGAGCCCGGCGGCGTGGTGCCCGGCTATGAGCCCGAGCTCTTCGACGCCGACGCGGCCGCCCTCGACCTGGCGGAGCCGGGCGACGCGCAGATCTTTGCCATCGTCTCGCTCCAGCCCCACGCGCCGCTCTCGGCCACGGTCAACCTGGTCGGCCCGCTCGTGGTCAACCGGCGGACCCGCCTCGGCCGCCAGCTGGTCATCGCCAACAATTCGCGCTACAGCGCGCGCCACCCCCTGCTCGGAAACGACACCCCCGCCGGCGGGAACGCCTGAGCCATGCTCGTCCTCTCCCGCAAGACCAACGAGGCGATCATCATCGGCGACTCGATCGAGATCCGGATCAACCGGATCGACGGCGACGTGGTGAAGATCGGCATCCAGGCCCCCCGCGAGATCCCCATCTTCCGCAAGGAAGTCCACGCCGACATCGTGATGGCCAACCATGCGGCCGCCGCCCCGGCTTCGGCCCTTGCCGGCCTCGTCCTCCCCAAGTTCACCCAAAAGAAAGACCGCCCGGCCGCCTGAAACTTATGAACGCCATTCCCACCTCGCTTCCCTCCGTGCCCGCCGCGGGCACCGCCCCCCATCATCACCGCGCGCGGCTGGACCGCTCGCTCACCGACCTCTCCTCCGGCGCCCAGGCGGCCTCGCCCGCGGGGGATCAGGACCCGGCCTCGGGGGTCGACGCCTCCGGGCTCACCGCCCTCATCGCCCGCCAGAACCGGCTCTCCGCCCTCACGGACGCGCCCGCGGCCGCGGCGGCCAACGGCAGCGCCGCCCGCGGCATCGGCGCCCAGCCCTCCGCGGCGCTCGCCGGCCAGGCCAACGTCGCCCCGGACGCAGCCTGGAGCCTGCTCCAGGACTAGGCCCCCTTCACGTCGCCACCTCCTGGTGGAGGGCGCGATTCACGATCCGGGCGAGCTCGGGCATCGTGAACGGCTTCGCCAGGAGCTTGATGTTGCCGATGTCGTCGAGCGTGCGCCGGGAGATCTGGGAGAAATAGCCCGACATGATGACGATCGGGAGGTTGGGCCGGAACTCGCGGATCCGCGCCGACAGCTCCAGGCCGGTCATGCCCGGCATGGTCTGGTCGGACAGGAGCAGGGCGCAGCTCTCCGGGTCCTCGCGCAGCGCCTCGTAGCACCGCTCGGGCGAGTTGAAGACGATGGCGCGGTAGCCGAAGTGCTCGAGGCTGAGCCGGGTGACGTGGGCCACCATGTGCTCGTCGTCCACCACGCAGATCGTCTCGCCCCGGCCGAGCGGCATCGGCACCGCCGGCTCGGCCGGCGCCGCGCCCTCGGTGGCGGCGGCGGCCGTCGGGAAATACAGGTCGAAGGTCGCCCCCTCGCCCGGGCTGCTGTTCACCTCGATCACGCCGCCGTGGGCGCGCATGATGCCGTGGGCGACGGAGAGCCCCAGCCCGGTGCCCTCGCCGACGTCCTTGGTGGTGAAGAACGGGTCGAAGATGCGCTTCTGGGTCTCCTCGTCCATGCCGTGCCCGGTGTCGCTCACGCTCAGCCGGAGATAGTTGCCCGGGGGGAGGTTGCTGTGCTCCGCCGCCTGGTCGGGGTTGAAGACGACGGAGCCGAGCGAGAGCCGGAGGACGCCGCCGGTGTGCCGCATGGCATGGGCGGCGTTGGTGCCGAGGTTGAGCAGGACCTGGTGGAGCTGGATCGGGTCGGCCAGGACCCGGCCGCAGTCCGGGGCGATGGTCGCCTCGATCTGGATCGTCGCCGGGACGGTGGCCCGCAGGAAGCGGCGGGCCTCCTCGACCACGAAGGCCAGGTCGACCGGCACGCGCTCGCCCCCGTCGGGCTGGCGGCTGAAGGCGAGGATCTGCTCGACCAGCTCCCGCGCGCGCAGGCAGGCGTTGTGCGCCTCGGTCAGGCAGTTGCGCGAGGGGTGGTCCTTGTCCAGGGTGTCCAGCGCCAGGTCCTCGTACCCCATGATGCCCGTCAGGAGGTTGTTGAAGTCGTGCGCGATGCCGCCGGCCAGGGTCCCCAGGGTCTCCATTTTCCGCACCTGGAAGAGCTGGGTCTCGAGCTGGCGCTGCGACTCCTCCGCCTCCTGCTGCAGGGTGATGTCCTGCACGGCGCCGAAGAGCCGGACGGCGCGGTCGTCCTTGAACTCCGCGCGGCCGATGACCCGGACCCAGAGCCGCCGCCCGCGCCCGGTGACGAACGGCGCGCGCAGGTCGAAGGCGCGGCCCCCGCGGGTCGCCTGCTCGATCGCCCGCATGAAGGCGTCTCGGTGCTCCGCGGGGAAGAAGTCCTGCATCGAGCCCAGGGTGGGGACGTAGCCCAGCTCGACCTCGCAGATGCGGTAGAGCTCGGGGCCCCAGGTCAGGGTCTGCTCCTCGAGGGACCAGGCCCAGGCGCCGATCTGGGCCAGCCGGCTGACCTGGAGCGAGATCTCCTCGCTGTGCCGCAGGCGCTCCTCCAGCTTCTTGCGCGCCGTGATGTCGCCCTGGGTGCCGACCATGCGCAGCGCCCGGCCGTCCTTGTCGCGCGAGACGACCTTGCCCCGGTCGAGGGTCCAGATCCACTGGCCGGACTTGGTCCGCCACCGGTGCTCGGAGAAATAGACCGGGCTGCGGCCCTGGAGGTGCGCATCCAGCGCGGCCTGGGCGATCGGCAGGTCCTCGGGGTGCACCTGGGCGGCCCAGTCCCCGGTCTCGCCCATCTCCTGGACGCCGGTGCCGAAGAGCTCGGCCCAGCGCTGGTCGCGGTACACCTTGCCGGTCGACACGTTCCAGTCCCAGACGCCCTCGTTGGTGGCGAGGAGGGCGAGGCCCAGCCGCTCCTCGGCCACCCGCAGGGTCTCCCGCATCTCCATCTCGGAGGTGATGTTGCGGTTGAGGCCGACCAGGCGCTGCGGCCGTCCCGCCTCGTCGCGGGCCAGGAAGCCGTGGGCCTCGACGTAGTGGACCGAGCCGTCCGGGCGGACGATCCGGAAATCGATGTCGAAATGCCGCAGGACGCCGTCCAGGACCTGCTGGCGGTGGGCCCGCACCCCCTCGACGTCGTCGGGGTGGATGAGGCGGAGCCAGTCCTCGGCCCGGCCCCCGAAATCCCGGGGATTGATCCCGTAGATTTCGAACATGTGCTCGTCCCATTCCATCCGGTTGTCGGGAAAATGGGTCTCCCAGATGCCATAGCCGGACGAGCGGAGCGCGAACTGCAGCCGGTCGTTGGCCGCCTGCCGGTGCTCGTCCGCTTCGCGGTAGGCCGTGAAGTCGTCGAGGATTGCGATCGTGTTGGTCAGGGCATGCGAGTCGTCCCGGACCGGCTGGACCGTGATCCGGAGCCACCGCTTGCGCCCGTCCTGGCCGGGGCCGTTGACTTCGAGGCTGCCGGGCTGGCCGGACTGCAGGACCTCGCCGGCGGCCGTCGCCGCCCCGGGGCCCCAGATGCTGCCGAGGAGCTCGTCCAGCCGCCAGCCGGCGGACTTCGCCTGGTTCCAGCCGCTGAGCCGCTCCCAGACCGGGTTCGCCCACAGGACGCTGTGCCGGGCGTCGGCGATGATGACCCCGTTGGGCGTGTGCTGGGTGGTGAGGGCGAGCAGGGCGTTGGCCTTGGCGACCACGCGCAGGTTGGAGTTCGCCATCTGCAGCTCCCGCGTCCGCATGGCCACCTCCTGCTGGAGGGTCGCGGCCTGGCTCTGCAGCCGGTCCATGTCGTCGCGGCTGATGGGCCGGCCCTCGGCGTCGAGGCCCGGGGCGGCCACGGCCCGCGCGATCAGGGCGGTCAGGACGAGGAAGAGCGCCATCTCCCCGGCGGTGACGACGGCGATCGTGAGCCGGATGTTGAGGAGCTGGAAGCGGATCAGCTCGATGCGCAGGAACTCCAGCGCGGGAAGCGCGAGAACCAGGACCGTGAGGAGGTTGCGCGCGCGGCGGCTGGTCGCCTTCTCGCCGAAGAAGACGCGGATGAAGTCCAGGTCCGGCTGGGCCAGCAGGACGCCGATCCCGAGCGCGAGCAGCCCCACCGCGGGCGGCAGGTTTTCCAGGGAAATCGCGGTCTCGCGGCGGCTGGTGAGCCCGCTGAAGCGCAGGAGGTAGTCCAGCAACGTGATGAGCGCGACCGTGCAGGTGGCGAGCCCGAGGCCCGTCGAGGCCGTGAACGTCTGCCCGGCGCCGCGGTGGAGGAGCAGCAGGGCCGCGGCGCCGCAGGCGAGGGCGACGGCGGCGGGCACGGTCATCTGCGCGTGCCAGACCACCAGGCCGGCGACGGCGATCAGCCCGGCCAGGGCGGCGCAGGTCCGGCCGAGGGGAACGCAGAGGGGCCGGCTGCGGCGATTGAGCATCCAGAGGCCGGCGCCCGCGAGGACCAGCCCGGCGGCCAGGTCGATCGCGGGCCCGGCGGTGGCGGTTCCGGAGTCGGCGGCCAGGTTCAGCCCGGCGGCCAGCAGCGCGAGCGCGCCGATGCTGCTCGCCAGGACCGCGGCGATGCCGGCGCTGCGGGACAACGTGCTCTGCATGGACATGTTGGGGGGCGGAAGAAAGCTGGAGTTGGGCCAAATTGGGTGAAGCGGCCGCGGACGGCAACCACGGAGGCGCCGGGCGAGGGACGGAGGTTCACGAAAAAACGCCAGGCCACGGTCGGGAGCGGGCGGAGCCGCCGCCACCGTCCGGGAGTCCGCGCTTTTCGTTGCCCACCAGGAGGCTGATCCGGTTCTGACCGGCCTTCTGCGGGCGTTTCCGGGCGAACTTGAGCGGAAAATGAACGGGCCTGGGCAGTTTCCCCTAGACGGCCCGTTTTCCCTCAACTTGGCCTCCGCCCGAGTCGAAGTAACCGCTACGTGATTGTCCCCATGAAAGCAGCCTTTCTTGCCCTTGGCCTGTCCCTCGCCCTGGCCGTGCCGGCCCTGGCCGACGAGAGAACTGAGCCGCCCGTGCCCGTGCGCACGACCGCCCCGGACTACCCGGAGACCATGCGGAGCAGGGGGCTCTCGGGCCTCGTCCTGGTCAACTGCCTGATCGACGAAAAGGGCTCCGTGCAGGACATGAAGGTCGAGAAGGCCAGCAACGACGAGTTCGTGAGGCCGGCCATGAAGGCGCTCAGCAAGTGGCGCTTCAAGCCCGCGCAGCGCGACGGCGCCAAGGTCTCGATCCGCGTCAGCATCCCGATCCGGTTCACCTTCGAAACCTGAGCCGCCGCCCCATGACCCTGTCCCACTGGACCATCGGCCACAGGATCACCGGGGGCTTCGCGCTCATGCTGGGGCTGATGCTCGCCCTCACGGCGGTCTCCTTCCTCGCGCTCGGGGCCTCGGGCCGGAAGCTCACGCTTTACGCCGGGAGCGCCCAGGAGACCAACGCCGCCGCGAGCCTCGAGGCCTCCATGCTGGCGCTCAAGATGCGCGTGAACGAGTTCCTCGCGACGGGCTCGACCGCCAGCGTCGACGGCTACAACAAGGACAAGGCCGCGCTCGACACCGGCTTCGTCACGGCGGAAAAGCGCATCGTCGAGCCGGGCCGCGCCTCGCAGCTGGCCGCCGCCCGCCGGCTGCTCGGCCAGTACGACGACTCCTTCCAGCGCCTGGTGAACAACGAGCGCCAGCTCGCCGGCGTCGACCGGCAGACGCTCGAGCCCGCGGCGGCCCAGATCGCCGCCGGCCTGCAGAAGATGCTGGCCGAAGCCCGCGACCAAGGCGACATGAACGCCTCCTTCCGGCTGTCCAACGCGCTCAAGGCCTTCTTCGAGTGCACGAGCGACATGAGCTCGTTCCTCCTCACCTCCCGGGCCGAGCAGGCCGCCGCCTCCCGCAACGCGCTGGGCGCCGCCGTGGCCGAGATCAAGCGGATCGAAAAGGACCAGGCGGACATGGAGAAGGTCGACGCCTCGCTCAAGGACACCGGCCGCGAATCCGTCATCCGCTCGCTGCAGGCCGCCGCCGCCTCGTATACCGACGGGCTGGACCGCACGGTCGCCCTGAAGACCGAGCGCGACCAGATCGTCTCCAACCAGATGGACCAGATTGCGCCGCAGTTCACCGCCGCCCTCGCCGGCGTCCGGCAGGCGGTCGGCCAGTTCCAGTACGACCTCGAGTCGCGGATGTACTCCGAGCAGCATCGCAACGAAATCTTCGTCATCTGGGGCACGCTCCTCGGCTGCGGCCTGAGCCTGCTCGTGTCCTACCGCATCGTCCGCGGCATCACCCGGCCGATCGGCGCCATCGCCACCCGCCTCGCCAGCGAGTCCGCCCAGACGAATGCCGCCGCCCACCAGGTCTCGCAGGTGAGCCAGTCCATCGCGGACGGCGCCAGCCAGCAGGCCTCCGCCATCGAGGAGAGCAGCTCCGCCCTGCACGAGATGGCCAGCATGACGACCCGCAACTCCGAGAACGCCCAGGTGGCCAAGACCCTGGCGAAGGAGGCCCGCGGCACGGCCGACGCCGGCGCCCGGGAGATGCAGGAGATGAAGGCGGCGATGTCCGCGATCAAGGCCTCCAGCACCGAGATCTCGAAGATCATCAAGACGATCGACGAGATCGCCTTCCAGACGAACATCCTCGCCCTGAACGCGGCCGTCGAGGCGGCCCGGGCGGGCGAGGCCGGCGCCGGCTTCGCCGTGGTGGCGGACGAGGTCCGCACCCTGGCGCAGCGCTGCGCCCAGGCGGCCCACGAGACTTCCGACAAGATTTCCGACTCCGCCGCCAAGAGCGAGCAGGGCGTCGCGATCAGCGTCAAGATGGGGGACAACCTCACCGCGATCGTGGAGCGCATCCGCAAGCTCGACGAGATGATCGCCGGCATCGCCCAGGCGTCCCACGAGCAGAGCGACGGCATCGGGCAGCTCAACAACACCATGGCCGGGATGGACAAGATCACCCAGTCCAACGCCGCCCTCGCCCAGCAGTCCGCCGCCTCGAGCGACGAGCTCAAGGCTCAGGCCGAGCAGGTCCAGTCGGCCGTGTCCGAGCTCATGCGGATGGTCGACGGGACGAGCGGCGACGCCTGCCCGGTCCCGGCCCGCGAGGGCATCGTCAGCCCGGTCCTGCCGGCCCGCGCCGGCTACCGGACCGCAACGGCCGACCGCAACGGCCCCGGCCAGGACAGCCGTGGGTCAAACGGGGCCCAGGCCGCCACCGCCCGCCGCGCCCGCACCCTGGCCCTCGGCTCGGACGCCAACTTCGTGGACCAGTTTTGACGGGGTCCATGCTATAATTTGTAGGGGGAAAATAGGTGTATAAACGAAGTCCGGGGGGGGCTGAGGTCCCTCCCGGATTTTGTTTTTTTAGGTTTTCTAGAATCGATAGCGGGATTCTGTCCGAATTTGGCGGAGCCATACCCCCCTTCGTCGGGGGCTGCCAAGGCCCGGATCCGACGCCAAGGCCGCGCGCCAAAAGCCGCCGGCCATAGGCCGGCCAGATTGGCGCGCCGGAGGCGTCGGAGGAGGCAGCAACCTCCTCAGGGAGGTATGGCTCCGCCAAATTCGGACAGAACCCGGCGCGGCCCTGAAGCGGATGGAGAGCCTGGATCTCGTCACGTATTGCGTGACAAGTCCAGTCGGACGGCCCGCTATCCTGTCACGCAATACGTGACAAAGGCCTTAACGGCCGGCGGCCTGGCGCTGGCTGCCGGAGAAGGCAGTGCGGAAGGGGAGGGGATCGAAGATCACCCGGGGCGAGGGGAGGTCGGGGGCCTTGAAGACCGGCCGGCCCCAGCCGATGTCCACGAGACAGCCCGTCCTTACCTTGCCAGTCTGGGACTGGGAGGTGTGGAAGGCTGAACTGGAGGTGGGGTGGGGCATGAGACTCCAGAGGTATTTATCGGACCAGGCGGCTAATTCTTTAGAAACTGCACGCATCAGCTGCAGAAATAGTAGCCCCACGGGGCCGCCCGCGACGGCGGAATTTACTTATGGAATCGGGGGGGGCGAGCCGGTCTTGGGCCGGGGAACGCCGGGCCGGCACCTCCGCGGCGCATCCCCTGTGGTTTCCCCGATTGCGCCGGGTGAACGCCAGGCTGGCGCGGTCCTGTGCCAATTCGAGCCTGCCTGTCCCGGCCCCGGCGGCCCTTTCCTTCGGGAGGGCATGCTGGCGACTTGGCCCGAGTTGTGCGAATGTATGACCATGGACCAAGCCAAGTTAACCCAGATGTCGCGCGAGGCGGTGACTGAAGCGCAGGCCATTGCCCGTCGTCTCAACCACAACGAGGTGGAGACGTGGCACCTGCTGTCCGCGCTCCTGGCCCAGGAGAATGGCATCGTCCCCGGGCTGGTCGGGAAGCTGGGCCTGACGGTCAGCGCCCTCCAGCTTGCGATCGACCGCGAGCTCGAGCGGGTCCCGAAGGTGAGCGGCAGCGTCGACACCTCCAAGGTCTACGTCACCCAGGCGGTGAACGACGTCCTGACCCGGGCCGAGAAGGAGGCCGCCTCCCTCAAGGACGAGTTTGTCAGCACGGAGCACCTGTTCCTCGCCCTGCTCGACGTGGGCCGGCCCGAGGCGATGAAGAAGTTTTTCAAGAGCTTCGGGCTCGACCGGGCCAAGCTGCTCAAGGCCCTCCAGGAGGTCCGCGGCAGCCAGCGGGTCACGACCGACAACCCAGAGGCCACCTACCAGGCCCTGGAAAAGTACGGCATCGACCTCGTGGCCCAGGCGAAGAAGGGCAAGCTCGACCCGGTCATCGGCCGGGACGAGGAGATCCGCCGGACGATCCGCATCCTTTCCCGCAAGACCAAGAACAACCCGGTCCTGATCGGCGAGCCCGGCGTGGGCAAGACCGCCATCGTGGAGGGCCTCGCCCAGCGCATCCTGCGCGGCGACGTGCCGGAGGGGCTGAAGGACCGGAGCATCTTCTCCCTGGACATGGGCGCCCTCGTCGCCGGCGCGAAGTATCGCGGCGAGTTCGAGGAGCGGCTCAAGGCCGTGCTGCAGGAGATCAAGCAGAGCGAGGGCCGGGTCATCCTCTTCATCGACGAGCTGCACCTGATCGTGGGCGCGGGCAAGGTCGACGGCGCGATGGACGCCGGCAACCTCCTGAAGCCGATGCTGGCGCGCGGAGAACTCCATTGCATCGGCGCGACCACCCTCGACGAATATCGGAAGTACATCGAGAAGGACGCGGCGCTGGAGCGGCGCTTCCAGCCGGTCCAGGTCGACCAGCCCTCGGTCGAGGACGCGATCTCGATCCTGCGCGGCCTGCGCGAGCGCTTTGAGCTGCACCACGGCGTCCGCATCCAGGACAACGCGCTGGTCAGCGCGGTCACGCTTTCCCACCGCTACATTTCCGACCGGTTCCTGCCGGACAAGGCGATCGACCTCGTCGACGAGGCCTGCGCCATGATCCGGACCGAGATGGACTCGATGCCGCAGGAGCTGG
>CAZKAH010000019.1:24050-49003 GCA_964550715.1 uncultured Opitutaceae bacterium | reverse complement strand
CGACGCGGGCGTATTTCGGGTCGAGCGCGTGCTCGACGTCGATGAAGGCGGCGAGTCCGCCCTTGCGCTGGGCCTCGGCGATCGCGCTGAGGCAGAAGGTGGTCTTGCCGGAGGACTCCGGCCCGTAGATCTCGATGATGCGGCCGAGCGGCAGGCCGCCGACGCCGAGCGCCAGGTCGATGGCGAGCGAGCCGGTCGAGAGCGTCTCGATCTTCATCTTGGCATTGCTGCCGAGGCGCATGATCGAGCCCTCGCCGAACTCCTTGCTGATCGAGGACAGCGCCAGCTCGATGTTCTTGTCGCGGACGTGGGCGGCGGGAGCGGCGGCGGCTTTCGTCTCGGTGGCTTTGGCGGGAGCGGCTTTGGACATGGGAAAAAGGTGGGGATTAAACGGCGGGGGAGGGAAGGAGAGATTTCATGCCTGCGCATCTTATAGTAGCAAGCCCGCAGCCCGCCCTAGCGTAACACAGCCGTCAATGGCCGGCCGGCGGACCGCCCTGCGGGCGGAAGCCGATGGCGAAATAGACCGCGAGCATCATGAAAAGGAAGCTCACGGAGTAGTTCCAGGTGGGCTTCTCCTTCAGGACGACCCAGGCGAAGACGACGAACATGCAGAGCGTGATGACCTCCTGGATGACCTTGAGCTGGTAGCCGTCGAAACGGCCGGACGTGAAGCCAATGCGGTTGGCGGGCACCTGGAGGCAGTATTCGAAGAAAGCGATGCCCCAGGAGACCAGGATGGTGAGCAACAGCGGGCGGCCGGGGAGCCACTTGAGGTGCCCGTACCAGGCGACGGTCATGAAGAGGTTTGCGCCGATGAGGAGGAGAATGGTGGTCATGGGAAGGGAGGGGAAAAAATTACAAGACAGTGCTTGATTGGCGCAATCCGCGGCCTTTACCTTGCGCCGTTTCCGCATACGCTTACATTCCAGCCATGAACATCAAAGCCTACCTCAAGCCGCAATGCGGATGGTCCAACGGCGTGCGGGCCGTCCTGGGCAAGTACGGCCTGGAATATGCTGATATCGACATCATCAACAACCGTGAGAATTACGCCGAGATGGTCCGGAAGTCCGGACAGCCGCTTTCCCCCTGCGTGGAAATCGACGGTGTGATGCTGGCCGACGTCTCCGGTGAGGAAGTCGAAAACTACCTGCTCAGCAACGACCTGGCCAAGCCCAGCGAGGCTGCCGTCAGCACCCCGACCAACGCGGGCTGCTCGGATGAGGAGCACGCCAAAATGGCCACCAAAACGATCCGCTTCTTCTAATGGGCGGTCCCGCTTAAACCTCACACGTTTTTCCAGGGCCGGCTCTCGCACCGCTTGACCGGCCCTTTTTTTGCGCACTTAGCCAATCTTCATGGCCTCCCGCCAGGATAGCACCGCCCCCCGGCGGCGCCGGACGCTCGGTCCGCCGCCGAAGCAGGGGCTTTACGATCCCGCGTTCGAGCACGACGCGTGCGGCGTCGGCTTTGTGGTCGATATCAAGGGCCGCAAGTCGCACCAGATCCTGAAGCAGGCCATCCAGGTGCTGCGCAACCTGGACCACCGCGGGGCGGCCGGCAGCGAGGCCAACACCGGCGACGGCGCCGGGGTCCTGATCCAGACCCCCCACGCCTTCTTCAAGGAAGCGGCCCGCAAGGCCCGCATTACCCTGCCCGAGCCCGGCCAGTATGGCAGCGGGATGGTCTTCCTGCCCCGCGACCGCATCCGGCGCCGCCGGGTCGAGGAGCGCTTCGAGCAGATCGTGCAGTCGGAGGGCCAGGCCTTCCTCGGCTGGCGCACGGTCCCGACCAACAATGCCACCCTCGGCGACACCGCCAAGGCGAGCGAGCCGTTCATGCGGCAGGTCTTCATCGGCCGGAATCCCGGGCTGGCGGATGACCTGGCCTTCGAGCGGAAGCTCTACGTCATCCGCAAGCGGGCCTACAGCGAGATCCGCACCTCCACGATCGACGGGGCGGAGTACTGGTACGTCCCCAGCCTCTCCTACAAGACTTTCGTCTACAAGGGCATGCTGACGACCGAGCAGGTCGAGGAGTACTTCACCGACCTGCAGAACCCGGCCGTGGAGACCGCCCTGGCGCTGGTGCACTCGCGCTTCAGCACCAACACCTTCCCCAGCTGGGACCGGGCCCATCCCTACCGCTACATCGCCCATAACGGCGAGATCAACACCCTGCGCGGCAACATCAACTGGATGCACGCCCGGCAGGCGCTCTTCACCTCCGAGCTCTTTGGCGAGGACATGCAGAAGATCCTGCCGGTGATCAACCCGCAGGGCAGCGACTCGGCGATGTTCGACAACACGCTCGAGCTCCTCGTCCTGGCGGGCCGCCCGCTGGCGCATGCGGTGATGATGATGATTCCCGAGCCATGGTCCTACCATCAGACGATGGACGACGCGCGGCGCGCCTTCTACCAGTACCACTCCTGCCTGATGGAGCCGTGGGACGGCCCGGCGGCCATCGCCTTCACCGACGGCACCCAGATGGGCGCGGTGCTCGACCGCAACGGCCTGCGGCCCTCCCGTTACTATGTGACCAAGGACGGCCTCGTCATCATGGCCTCCGAGGCCGGCGTCCTGGAGATCCCGGCCGAGAACATCCTGCGCAAGGGCCGGCTCCAGCCGGGCCACATGTTCCTCGTCGACACCGAGCAGGGCCGGATCATCGAGGACGAGGAGATCAAGCGGAAGGTCGTCACCGCCCAGCCCTACCGGCAATGGCTCGACCAGCACCTGGTGCACCTGGAGGACCTGCCGGATGCGCCGCAGCTCCCGCTGCCCGATCACCAGACCCTCCTCCAGCGGCAGATCGCCTTCGGCTACACCAACGAGGACGAGCGCCTGCTCCTGGCGCCGATGGCCCGCGACGGCGTCGAGGCCCTGGGCTCCATGGGCAATGACGGGGCCCTGGCGGTCCTCTCGAACAAGCCGCGGCTCCTCTACGACTATTTCAAGCAGCTCTTCGCGCAGGTGACGAACCCGCCCATCGACTGCATCCGCGAGGAGCTCATCACGTCGGCCGAGACGCGGCTCGGCTCCGAGGGCAACCTGCTCCATCCCGGCCCGAACGCCTGCCGGCGCGTCGAGCTCAAGTGGCCGGTCCTGACGAACCAGGAGCTGGCCAAGATCAAGCGCATGGACCTGCCGGGCCTCAAGGTCGGGGTCGTGCCCACGCTCTTCCGCGTCGCCCGCGGCGAGGAGGGCCTGGCCCAGACCATGGAGGAGCTCTCGGCCGAGGCCCGCCGCCTGATCGAGGAGGAGCAGGTCAATGTCCTCATCCTGAGCGACCGCGGCGTCGACCGTGAGAACGCGCCGGTGCCGGCGCTGCTCGCGATCTCGGGCCTGCACCACTACCTGATCCGCGAGGGCCTGCGCACGCGCGTGAGCCTGATCCTGGAGACGGGCGAGGCCCGCGAGGTGCACCACTTCTCGCTGCTGATCGGCTACGGCGTCAGCGCCATCAATCCCTACGTCGCCTTCGAGACGATCGACGACATGATCCGCGAGGGCGTCCTCGTGGCCATCGACCACAAGACGGCGTGCAAGAACTTCGTCAAGGCGGCCGCCAAGGGCGTGATCAAGGTCGCCTCGAAGATGGGCATCTCCGCCATCCAGAGCTACCGCGGCGCGCAGGTCTTCGAGGCGCTCGGGCTCCGGCAGGACGTGATCGACCACTACTTCACCTGGACCTCGTCGCGGGTCGGCGGCATCGGCCTGAACGTGATCGCCCAGGAGGTCATGATGCGCCACCATGCCGCGTTCCCGGAACGCGAGGTCAACGGCCACGTGCTCCCGGTCGGCGGCCAGTACCAGTGGCGGAGCGAGGGCGAGGCCCACCTTTTCACCCCCGAGTCGATCCACCGGCTGCAGAAGTCGGTCCGCACGGGCAGCTTCGCCATCTTCAAGGAATATGCCCGGCTGATCAACGAGCAGTCGCAGAACCTCTGCACGCTGCGGGGCCTGCTCGACTTCAAGGCCGGCCCGTCGATCCCCCTGGCGGAGGTCGAGTCCGTCGACTCGATCCTCCAGCGGTTCAAGACCGGCGCGATGTCCTACGGCTCGATCAGCCAGGAGGCGCACGAGACGCTCGCGATCGCGATGAACCGCATCGGCGGGAAGAGCAACACGGGGGAGGGCGGCGAGGACCCGGCGCGCTACACGCTGATGGCGAACGGCGACTCCAAGAATTCCGCGATCAAGCAGGTCGCCTCCGGCCGCTTCGGCGTGACCAGCGAGTACCTGGTCAACGCCCGCGAGCTCCAGATCAAGATGGCGCAGGGCGCGAAGCCCGGCGAGGGCGGCCAGCTGCCCGGCACGAAGGTCTATCCCTGGATCGCCAAGACCCGGCTGACGACGCCGGGCGTCGGCCTGATCTCCCCGCCGCCGCACCACGACATCTATTCGATCGAGGACCTGGCCGAGCTGATCCACGACCTGAAGAACGGCAACCGCCTGGCCCGGATCAGCGTGAAGCTGGTCGCCGAGGTCGGCGTCGGCACGGTTGCGGCCGGCGTGGCCAAGGCCCACGCCGACGTCGTCCTGATCAGCGGCTATGACGGCGGCACCGGCTCCTCGCCGCAGACCTCGATCATGCACGCGGGCCTGCCCTGGGAGCTCGGCCTGGCCGAGACCCACCAGACCCTCGTCCTCAACAATCTCCGCAGCCGCATCGTCGTCGAGACCGACGGCCAGCTTAAGACCGGCCGCGACGTCGTCATCGCGGCGCTCCTCGGCGCCGAGGAATTCGGCTTTGCCACGGCGCCCCTGGTCGCGACGGGCTGCATCATGATGCGGGTCTGCCACCTCAACACCTGCCCCGTCGGCGTGGCGACGCAGGACCCCCGCCTGCGGGCGCGGTTCACGGGCAAGCCCGAGCACGTGATCAACTTCATGAAGTTCATTGCGGAGGACGCCCGCGAGCTCATGGCCCAGCTCGGCTTCCGCACCATCGAGGAGATGGTCGGCCGGGTCGACCGGCTCGAGGCGCGCCAGGCGGTCCAGCACTGGAAGGCCAAGGGCCTCGATTTCAGCAACATCCTCTACTCGCCCGACGTCGGGCCCGAGGTCGGGCGCTTCTGCCAGACGACCCAGGACCACGGCCTGGACAAGTCGATCGACGTGACCTCGCTCCTCGAGATCTGCCGGCCCGCGATCGAGCGGGGCGAGAAGGTCATCGCCGAGCTGCCCATCCGCAACATCCACCGGGTCGTGGGCACGATCACCGGCGGCGAGGTGACGAAGAAGTGGGGGGCCGCGGGCCTGCCGGAGGACACGATCCAGATCCGCTTCAAGGGTTCGGCCGGCCAGAGCTTCGGCGCCTTCCTGCCCAAGGGCATGACCTTCACCATCGAGGGCGACGCGAACGACTACGTCGGCAAGGGCCTTTCCGGCGGCAAGCTGGTCATTTTTCCGCCGCGCGGCTCCTCCTTCGTGCCGGAGGAAAACATCATCATCGGCAACGTCGCCTTCTACGGCGCGACCAGCGGCGAGGCCTACATCCGCGGGATGGCGGGCGAGCGCTTCTGCGTCCGGAACAGCGGCGTCAACGCCGTCGTGGAGTCCGTGGGCGACCACGGCTGCGAGTACATGACGGGCGGCCGGGTGGTCATCCTTGGGCCGACCGGGAGGAATTTCGCGGCCGGCATGTCCGGCGGCATCGCCTACGTGCTGGACGAACGCGGCGATTTCGCGGGCAACGTGAACCAGCAGATGGTCGGCATCGAGAAGCTCGAGCAGGCCGCCGAGCTCGCCGAGGTCCGCGCGATGATCGAGCGGCACTTCGCCTACACCCAGAGCGCCCGGGCGCGCCAGGTCCTGGACGGCTGGAAGGCGATGGCCCCGCGGTTCGTCAAGGTCATGCCCAAGGACTACAAGCGCATCCTCGACCACATCGGGCGCGCGCAGGGGCAGGGCCTGACGGGCGACGAAGCCATCATGGCCGCCTTTGAGGAGAATGCCCGCGACCTTTCCCGGGTCGGCGGCAACTGACCCGGTTTCCGCTTCAACTTCGCACGATGGGAAAACCAACTGGATTCATCGAATATCTGCGGGAGCTGCCCGCGGACCGGGCCCCGCTTGAGCGCGCGGGGGACTGGAAGGAGTTCCACGAGCACCTGGACGAGAAAAGCCTCCGGCAGCAGGGCTCCCGCTGCATGGATTGCGGCGTCCCGTTCTGCCACACCGGCAAGCTGGTCAGCGGGATGGCCTCGGGCTGCCCGATCCACAACCTGATCCCCGAGTGGAACGACCTCGTCTACCGCGGCCTCTGGAAGGAGGCGCTGGCGCGCCTGCACAAGACCAACAATTTCCCCGAGTTCACCGGCCGGGTCTGCCCTGCGCCCTGCGAGGGGTCCTGCGTGCTCGGCATCAGCTCGCCGCCGGTCACGATCAAGAACGTCGAGGTGTCGATCATCGACCGGGGCTGGGCGGAAGGGTGGGTGGTCCCCGAGGTTCCGGCGCAGCGCACGGGCAAGAAGGTCGCGGTGATCGGCTCCGGCCCCGCCGGCCTCTCCGCCGCCGCGCAGCTCAACCGCGCCGGCCACCTGGTCACGGTGTATGAGCGCGCCGACCGGCCCGGCGGGTTGCTGATGTACGGCATCCCGAACATGAAGCTCGACAAGCGGGACGTCGTCCTGCGGCGGATCAAGTTCCTGGAGGCGGAAGGCATCAAGTTCGTCTGCAACGCCGCGATCGGGGAAAAGATCGCCGCGGCCGATCTCCTCAGGGAATTCGACGCGACCGTCCTTTGCACCGGCGCGACCCAGCCGCGCGACCTGCCGATCGAGGGCCGCAACCTCAAGGGAGTGCACTTTGCGATGGAGTACCTGACCGCCAACACCAAGGCGGTGCTCGATGGCGGCCAGCCCGCCCCGATTCACGCCAAGGGATTGGACGTCGTGGTCATCGGCGGCGGCGACACCGGCACCGACTGTGTCGGCACGGCGATGCGCCACGGGTGCCGGAGCCTCCTGCAGATCGAGATCATGGGCCAGCCGCCGCTGGAACGGGCGGCCGACAACCCGTGGCCCGAGTGGCCCAAGACCTACAAGCTGGACTATGGCCAGGAGGAGGCCGCGGCCCGGTTCGGCGCGGATCCGCGGGTCTATCTCACGACCGTGAAGAAATTCATCGGCGACGCCGAGGGCCGCGTGAAGGAACTCGTCACCGTCGAGGTGGCCTGGGGCAAGAACGACAAGGGCCAGTTCGTCCCCCGGGAGGTTCCGGGCACCGAGAAGACGCGCCCGGCGCAGCTCGTCCTCCTCGCCATGGGCTTCCTCGGGCCGGAGCAGCCGCTCCTCAAGGGGCTGGGCCTCGAGACCGATCCCCGCAGCAACATCAAGGCGGAGTTCGAGCAGTACACGACCAGCCTCCCGGGCGTGTTCGCGGCCGGCGACTGCCGCCGGGGACAGAGCCTCGTGGTGTGGGCCTTCAACGAGGGCCGCGGTGCCGCGCGCGAATGCGACCGGTACCTGATGGGGTCGACGGATCTCCCGTGAAGGGGTCAGGTCGCGACTTGTTAATTTTCCCGGAAAATTCACAAGTCGCGACCTGACCCCTTTTTCTCATGCCCTCGAAGCCCATTCCCGGATCGACCGGCGAGGTCCTGACCTGCCTGCCGTCCCCCTACTGGCCGCACCCGGCCACCGGCCTCCTTCACCTGCCGCGCTTCATCGCGAAGGCGCGCTACGTCCGGGAGCACGGGGCCCTGCCGGCGAGCTACGCCAAGAACTACAAGCGGGGGATGGACCGGTTTCTCTGCCTGCACCTCGGCGTCGAGCCCGATGCGGTCGAGCAGATCGTGCAGGCCTCGGCCGACGACGCGGAGGTCGACCGGCGGCTCCGGGCGCTTTTTCCGCCGGACCTGCGGGTCGCGCGGTGGAATCACGAGTTCGTCCACCGCGGGACGACGCCCGCGGGCCGCGAATTCCTCCGGGAGGCGCTGACGGCGATGGGCTGCGCCGACCGGGCGGGCGAGATCCTCAACGTGCCCGACCTGATCGATTTCGACGAGGGCCGGATCGAGTGACCGTTCAGAAGGGCCGGCCGGGGCCCCGGTCCTCGATCTCCCGGTTGCCGACGGGCCGCCCGAGCCGCTGCCGGATGGACTCGAGGTTCTGCTGCACCAGGGCGCCCATCGACTCGCAGCGCAGGTACTCGGTCCGCTGGTAGTATTCGGCCAGCGACTCGCGCAGCTGGCGCACCTTCTCGGGCGGAGAGATCGGGTCGGCGGCCATCTCCCGGAGGAGCCGCCCGAGGCGCTCCGAGGCCAGGTCGGCGCGCTGCAGCATGAGCGTCTGCTCCTCGCGCTGGTACTGGTTGGCGGTCTCCAGCCGCAGGTGCTTGGCGCAGAACATGGCGAGCGGCCGGTTCTCCTTGAAGTACTGCGGCAGGTAGAAGTTCTTCCGGCCGTCGAAGGACTGCTGGTCGAAGTCCATGGCGCGGATCCGCAGCTGCGCGTCCTCGAAATCGGGCGTGACGACGAAGACGAAATTGTAGGAGCGCATGTCGCCCAGCAGGCGGACGAAGCAGCGCTCGTTGAACTTCACCAGCTCCTTCGCGATGCGCACCGGCCGGACGTCGGGGCGCGCCGCCAGCCAGTCCTTGATGAAGATGTCCCCCGGGACGCCGGGGATGTGCTCCTCGACCAGCGTGTTGCCGTGGGTCAGGAAATTCAGGCGGTTGGGCGAGAGCAGGTGCTCCAGCTCGAGCCCGTAGGCGCGGGAGGCGTCCGCCTTCTTGATGTAGAAGTAGTCCTGGTTGTCGTTGAAGGCATTGACGATCCGGATCCGGAATGGCGTCGAGTTCCCGAAGGTGCAGAAGTCCACCCGGTCGACGTAGAGGTGCTGGATGACCGTGAAATCCCCGTCCACCTTGAGCAGCGCGTAGATCTGCTTCAGGGCCTCGTTGAGGGCCGACATCTCGCCGGCGTGATAGATGACGGTGTCCCAGAGCGTCGGCTTGCCGTCGGCGTCAACCAGCGGAATGCCTTCCTGAAACGCGCGCAGCCGCTCGTAGGTCAGGGGCAGGTCCCTCTCCCGCTTGTAGCGGCGGAGGTACCCGCGCAAGCCCTCGCCGATCGGAAAATGCGGTTTGCGCCGGGTGGGGGCGAAGGCGTTTTCCGATGGGCCGTCGGGCATCCGCGCAGCTTGGCCCCCTGGTGCGGCGCACACAAGGATTGCGTCGCCGGGCGCCCCGTCCAGCCTTGCCCGCCGTGCGGAGCCTTTCGACCGAGCTGCTGATCGTGGTCCTGCTGGCGCTCGCCAACGGCGTCCTCGCCATGGCTGAAACCGCCGTGGTTTCCGCACGGCGGGGCAAGCTGCGCGCCCAGGCAAAAAAGGGGGGGGAGGGGGCCATCCGCGCGCTGGCGCTGGTGGAGCATCCGGCCCGGTTCCTGGCTCTGGTGGAATTTTGGCTGACGGGATCGGCCCTCGCAGCGGGTGTTCTCGCGGGCACAAGCCTGGCGGCCCGCGTCGCGCCGCGGCTCGCCCTGTGGGCTCCGCTGGCTCCCATTGCCTTCCCGCTGGCGGTGGCGCTGGTGGCCCTCGTCCTGACGATCTTCCTGGTGATCTTTGGCGAACTGCTGCCCAAGCGCGTCGGCCTGGCCCACCCTGAAAGGGTGGTTTTCCTCCTCGCGGGCGCCCTGCGCGCCGCCACCGTCCTGGCCGCCCCGCTGCTGCGGGGGCTGGAGCTGGCGACCAACGGCCTGACCTCGCTGGCCGGGATCCGACCGCGTTCGGTGGCGGATAGCGTCGGGGACGACGAGGTGCGCGCCCTGGTGGAGCAGGGGCTCCATGCGGGCGTTTTCCAGCCGGCCGAGAAGGCCATGGTCGAGGGCGTCCTCGCGCTCGACAAGCTCCGCGTGACCGCGCTGATGACCCCCCGGCCGCGGATCGTCTTCCTCAACCTCGACGACCCGGAGGAGGCCAATTGGCGCAAGATCGTCGCCAGCGGCCATTCGTATTTTCCGGTTTACCAGACCAACCGCGACCGGATCGTCGGCCTGGTCGCGGTCAAGGCGCTCTGGGCCCACTCGGCCATCGGCTTGCCGGCGACCCTAAAGAACCTGCTCGTGCCCCCGTTGTTCGTGCCGGAGACCATGATGGCCAACCAGTTGCTCGAGAAGTTCAAGCAGGAGGGGAAGCACATTGCGGTCGTGACGGATGAGTTCGGGGCGGTCCAGGGGCTCGTCACGCTGATCGACGTCTTTGAAGCCATCGTGGGCGACCTCCCCGAGGCTGGCCGGCGGGCGCAGCCCGAGGCGCGCAAGCGCGAGGACGGATCCTGGCTGATCGACGCCACGCTGCCCATCGGCGAACTCAAGGCGGTCCTCGGAATGGACGCCGCCCTGCCGCAAGAGCGGGCTGCCGAATTTCAAACGGTGGGGGGCTTCGTCGTCACCCAATTCGGCAGCATCCCGGTGGCCGGGGACGGCTTCGACTGGGCTGGCTGGCGCTTCGAGGTCGCCAGCATGGACCGCCACCGGGTGGACAAGGTGCTGGTCACCCGCAGCTTGCGGGCACCGGCACCGGAAAAATAAGCCGGCTCAGCTGCCCTGGGTCGCGAGGACCTTGAGCACGTCCTCGGCCTGCTTGCTTGTCGCCGCCTTGTAGTCAGCCCAGACGATCTTGCCGTCCTTGATCAGAAAGGCCTGGCGGGAGGCGATCTCGCCCAGGACCGGAATGGCGTGGGTCGGCACCCCGAAGGCGTTGATGACGGTCTTGTCCGTGTCCGCGATCAGGGTGAAAGGGAAATGCTGCTCCTCCTTGAACTTGGCCTGGGCGGCGACGCTGTCGGTGCTGACGCCCACGACGACGACCCCCTTCTGAGTCAGCTGTTCATAGGCATCGCGCAGCGAACAGCCCTGCGCGGTGCAGCCCTTGGTGCCGGCGCGGGGATAGAAATAGACCAGCGTGTAGGGCTGCTGCTTGTAAACGGCACCCAGGTTGATGGTCGCACCCGTTTCGGTGACGCCGGAGACGGCCGGGGCCTGATCTCCGACCTTGAGGGGTTCGGCTTTGGCAATTGAGAACATGGCGAGGAAGGCGGACGCCAGGACGGCGGAGGTAATTTTCATGGCGCGCCAGTGTGAACCGAGGCCGGCCGATTCGCAAGCGGGCGGGTGGATTTTTCTGGAACCTTGGAGGCCCCGGCCAACACTAACCGCCCGCGTCCCATCCCTGCGGTTTTGGCTCGCCAAGTGCCCCCCAAAACCATGCTATTCTGACCCTTCGCGCCTCGGCGCCTTATCACACCACCCGTCACCCGGTATGCTTTTAGCTTCGTTTTTCCGCCCCTGCGCGCGTCTCCTCTGCCTGACGGGCGCGTGCCTGCTGGCTTCGCCCTTCGCCGCGCTCCTCGCCCAAAGCCCTTCCGCCAGCGACGGCTATGATCCGAACGTCAACGGCGTGGTCCAGGCCGTGGTGGTCCAGGCCGATGGCAAGACGGTGATCGGCGGGGTGTTTACCGCCGTGCAGCCCAATGGCGCGGCCGGCGCGACCACCCGCAACCGCCTGGCGCGGCTGAACCCGGATGGAACCGTCGACCCCACCTACGATCCCAATGCCAACAACCAGGTCCTGGCGATGGTGCTGCAGCCGGACGGCAAGATCGTCATCGGCGGCAATTTCACGACGCTGCAACCCAACGGCGCGGCCAGCCCCATCACCCGCAACCACATCGCCCGGCTCAACACCGACGGGACGGTCGACCCGACCTTCAATCCCAATGCCACCGGCCCCCTCGTGGCGCAGGTTTTCGCCCTGGCCCTGCAGTCGAACGGGCAGATTCTCGTCGGCGGAGCCTTTTCCTCGCTGCAGCCGAACGGCGCGGCGGCCCCGACCACCCGCAACCACATCGCGCGGCTGAACGCCGACGGCTCGCTCGACAACGCCTTCAATCCGAACGCGGTCGCGGCCGTGACGTCGGTCGCCGTCCAGCCCAACGGGCAGATCCTGATCGGCGGGGCCTTCACGACCCTGCAGCCGAACGGCGCGGCGAACCCGACCACCCGCAACCACCTGGCGCGGCTGAATTCGGACGGCTCGCTGGACGGCACCTTCGATCCCAGCCCGAACGGCAGCGTCGCCGCCATCGCGGTGCAGGAGGACAACAAGGTGGTCTTCGGCGGCACCTTCAACCTCGTGACGCCCAATGGCGCGGCCACGGGCACGGCCATCAACAACCTCGCCCGGGTCAATGCCAACGGGACGCTCGACACCACCTTCAATCCCAGCCCGAGCGCGGCGATCGCCGCGATCGTGCTGCAGCCCGACGGCAAGCTCGTGATCGGAGGCAGCTTCATCCAACTGCTGCCGCTGGGCGCCACCGCCGGCCAGACCAGCCAGCATATCGCGCGGCTGAACCCCGACGGCACGGTCGACAACGCCTTCCAGCCGAGCTGCAACGGCTTCGTCAACGCGATCGGCCTCCAGAAGGACGGGCGGATCGTGATCGCCGGGAATTTCACCCAGCTTTTCGCCAACGCCGCGATCGCCACCTCGGCGCGGAACAACATGGCCCGGATCAACCCGGACGGCTCGCTGGACGCGACCTTCAATCCCGATGACAACGGCCGGATCCTGGCCATGGCGCAGCAGCCGAACGGCCAGATCCTGCTGGGCGGCACGCTCACCAGCATTGGCGGCGTGACCCGCAACAACCTGGCGCGCATCAACGCGAACGGGACGCTCGACACCTCCTTCAACCCGACGATCAACGCCTCGGTCGGCCGGATCGTGGTCCAGCCGGACGGCAGGATCATCATCGTCGGCGGCTTCAACAACGTCAACGGGGTGGCGCGCAACGGAATCGCCCGCCTGAACGCCGACGGCTCGCTCGACACGCTGTTCAACCCCAATCCCAACGGCCCGATCAGCTCGGTCGCGCTGCAGTCCAACGGCAACATGCTGATCGCCGGCAGCTTCAGCGGCGTGCAGCCCAATGGCTCCTCCTCGATCACCACCCTGAGCAGCCTCGCGCGAATCAACAGCGACGGCACCGTGGACGTCAATTTCCCCAATGTCTCGGTCAACTCGCGGATCAACGTCGTCGCCGTCCAGGCGGATGGGAAGATCCTGATCGCCGGGGAGTTCACCGGCTTCCAGCCCGCGAGCACGGGGGTCTTCACCCAGCGCAACTTCATGGCGCGGCTGAACGGCGACGGCTCCCTCGATACCGCCTTCGACCCGAATTTCAACAATAGCGTCGATGCCATGGTCCTCCAGCCGGACGGCCGGATCCTGGCCGGCGGCGTCTTCACCCAGCTCGCCCCGAAGGAGACGACCGTGTTCAACCGCGGCCACCTCGCGCGGCTGAACGCCGACGGCACGGTCGACACGAACTTTGACCCGGAGCCGTCGGGCAACGTCACCGCCATCGCCGTGCAGCCCGACGGCCACGTGCTCATCACCGGGCTCTTCACGACCGTCCAGCCCAACCTGGGCGTGGCCCTCTTCTCGCGGAACAGCTTCGCGCGGCTGAACGTCGACGGCTCGGTCGACCAGAGCTTCGTCCCGAACCCGAATACCATCGTCAATTCCATCGTGGTGCTGGCCAACGGCAGCTTCTTTGCCGCCGGCGGCTTCACCGTCATCAGCGGCGCCCAGGTCGACCACCTGGTCCAGTTCAACGCCGACGGCACGCTGAACACGGGCTTTGCGGCGCAGGCCGCCGCCGTGAGCGGGAGCAGCGTCAGCGGGATCGCGATCGAGCCCGACAGCCGGGTCCTCCTCGCGGGCTCCTTCAACGGCATCGCCGGCGCGGTCGGCGTCAACCTGGCCCGGTTCAACCCGGACAGCTCGCCGGACTCGACCTTCAACGCGAACATCGACGGACCGATCAACGCCGCGGCCATCCTCTTCTCCAGCGTGCCCGTGCCCACCCAGGATGCCGGCGTGGCCTGGGTCACCGCCACCGGTGCCCTGCGGAGCGCCTTCGGCTCCGACACGATCGCGCAGATCGTCGGGACCGTCGAGGCGGTCGCGGTCCAGTCCGACGGGAAGGTGATCGTCGCCGGCAATTTCCGGAACAGCAGCGGCGTGACCGGCAACAACCTCCTGCGGCTGCTCCCGAACGGCAAGCTGGACTCCACCTACAACCCGAACCCGAACAACCTGGTGGCCAGCATGGCGCTCCAGGCCGACGGCAAGCTGATCGTCGTCGGCTCGTTCACCTCGTTCACGCCCAACGCCACGACCACCGCCATCAACCGCAATGACATCGCGCGGATCAACACCGACGGCACGATCGACACCAGCTATGACCCGAACGCCAACGGCGGGATCTCGGCGATCGTCCTCCAGCCCGACGGCAAGGCCGTGATCGGCGGCTCCTTCAGCATCATCGACCCCAACGAGTCCTCGACCTCCTTCGTGCGCGAGAACATCGCGCGGTTGAACACCGACGGCACCGTGGACACCGGCTTCAACCCGAACGCGGCCGGCGCGATCGACACCATCACCCTGCAGCCCAACGGCCAGATCCTGGTGGGCGGCTCCTTCAATTCCTTCCAGCCCAATGCGGCCGGCAACAGCATCACCCGCAATTTTGCCGCGCGGCTCAACGCGGACGGCACGCTCGACACCTCCTTCGATCCCGAACCGCTCGGCAACGTCAACGGGCTGCTGCTCCAGTCGGACGGCAAGATCATCATCGGCGGCAGCTTCAACACGCTGCAGCCGGGGCTGGGCACCACGATCATCACCCGGAACAACATCGCGCGGGTGAACCCGGACGGCTCGGTCGACATGAGCTACGACCCGAATTTCAATTCCACGGTCAACGTCCTCACCCTCCAGCCCAACGGCGAGGTCCTGGCCGGCGGCTCGTTTACGACCCTGACGCCCAACGGCGCCCCGACGCCCACGACCCGCAACAGCGTCGCCCTGATCCAGAAGGATGGCACGGTGGACGCGGGCTTCGACCCCGCGCCCAACGGCGCCGTCACCGCGATCAACCTGCAGCCGGATGGCTCCGTCCTCCTCGGCGGCGGCTTCAACGCCCTGCAGCCGACCGGCGCGATCCTGGTGGGCGGCAGCTTCGCCCATGCCGGCAACCTGGCACTGTCCAATCTCTCGCTCCTCAACGCCGACGGCTCGCCGAACGCGGCGTTCCAGCCGAATCCCAACGGGCCGGTCTTTGGCTTCGCCGTGCAGCCGGACAGCCGCACGGTCGTGGCGGGCGCCTTCACGGCCATCGCCGGGGCGGCCCGGAACGGCGTGGCCCGGCTGAACGCCGACAATTCGCTCGATTCCTCCTTCAATCCGAACGTCAGCGGCACGGCCCGGCTGGCGGCCCTCCAGCCGAACGGCCAGATCATCCTCGGCGGCAGCTTCACCAGCGTGGGTGGGACGGCGCGCAGCAACCTCGCGCGGGTCAACGCCGACGGCTCGCTCGACGGGTCGTTCAACCCGAACGTGAACGGCGCCGTCAATGCGGCGGTGGTGCAGGCCAACGGCCAGGTCGTGCTGGGCGGCAGCTTCACCAGCGTCGGCGGGACGCCGCGCAACAACGTCGCGCGGGTCAACGCCGACGGTTCGCTCGACACCACCTTCAACCCCAATGCCAACGGCGCGGTCAGCGCGCTCGGCCTCGAGGCCAACGGGCAGATCACGCTGGGCGGCAGCTTCACCAGCGTGGGCGGCGTGAACCAGCCGAACCTGGCGCGGCTCAATTCCACGGGGACGGTCGACACCACCTTCACCTCGGCGGTCGACGGGGCCGTCACCGCGCTGGCCTTCCAGGCCGACGGCAAGACCTTCATCGGCGGCGGCTTCAGCCACGTCAACGGGCTCAACCGGTTTCGCTTCGCGCGGCTCAGCGAGTCATCGGGCGCGAGCCAGTCCCTGGCCGTCAGCAGCAATTTCAACGCCGCGACGTGGACCCGGTCCGGCAGCGTGCCCGAGATCTCGCAGGTCCAGTTCCAGGTGTCGACGGATGCGGCCAACTGGACGAACCTCGGGGCCGGCTCCCGCGTCGGCACTTCCGGCAACTGGCAGATCACCGGCCTCAGCCTGCCGGCCAGCACGATCTTCTACCTGCGGGCCCTCGGCCTGACGCCCACCTCGCAGTTCAGCTCGTCCAGCCTCCTCCAGACCGTCCAGCAGTTTGATTCCGCCACCGGCGTCACCGGCAGCAGCGTGGCCGCCGGCGGCACGGTCTCGAGCGCCGAGGTGGCGACGCCCGCGGTCAGCGCGCAGGCGGTCAGCGTCGGCGCGGCGACGGCGGCGGCCGCCGCGGCGACGACCGGCACCCCGGCGGCGACGCCGGCCGACGTCACCACCACGGGCGCCCGGCTCATCACCTTCTCGTCGCGGGCGGACGTGACGGCGGACAATCCCCTGGTCGCCGGATTCACCATCGCGGGCCCCGCGTCCAAGACCGTGCTCCTCCGCGCGGTCGGTCCCGGCCTGGGCTCCTTCGGCGTCCAGGGCGTCCTGGCCAATCCGACGCTCCAGCTTTATGACAGCGCCGGGCACCTCGTGCTCGCCAACGCCGGCTGGAATGGCGACAGCAGCCTGTCCGCCGTCTTTGCCCAGGTGGGCGCGTTCCCCTTCGTCTTTGGCAGCGCCGATGCCGCCGCCGAGGCCGTGCTGGCCCCGGGATCCTACACCGTGCAGGTTGCGGGCGTGAACGGCCAGACCGGCGCCGCGCTTGCCGAGGTCTATGACGCCGACGGCGACCCGCTCGCCTCGACGCAGCAGATTTCCGTGCTCACCGCCCGCTCGGGCCTGGAGGCCGGCGGCTCGCTGACCGGCGGATTCGTGGTTGCCGGCGGCTCGGCCCGTTCGCTCCTGGTGCGGGCCTCCGGCCCGGCCCTCGGGACCGCCGGCCTGCCCGCGCCGGTCCTGAGCGTCTACGACAGCCAGGGCAACCTGCTCGCCCGCAACGCGGGCTGGGGCAATCCGGCCACCGTCAATGCCGCCTATCCGGCCGCCGATTCGGCCCGCATCGCCGCGGCCGCGGCCAGCACCGGCGCCTCCGCGCTGCCGGCGGGCGGCAATGACTCCGCGGTCGTCCTCTCGCTTCCCGCCGGGGCCTATTCGATCCAGGTCACCGACGCCAACGGCCAGCCGGGCCTCACCGTCGTCGAGGTCTACAAGTTCTAGGGCCGGCAGGGCGCCTTGTCCCAAAGCGCCGGCCAACCGTGGAATCGGCGGGTTGGGACAACCCGCCCTACCAATCGTCGCTGCGGAAGGGGGCGGCCGGGAGCCCGGCGCCGTTGTAGAGATTGGCCTCGGGATTGTTGCCCCAGGCGTACCGCACGGCCACCGGCTCGGGCACGGCCGGCGACTGCACCAGCACCGTGTCTCCGGCGATGGCCGCGGTGGCGGGATGAAACTTGCGGTCGGCGCCGGCCACCACGAACGACTGCAGCGGCTTGTCGGCGGCGGTCAGCCCGCCGTCCGCATAGCGGAAGCTCACCCGCAGACCGGCGCCGACGCGCTCCGCCGCGAGGAAGACCGGCCCGGAAAAATCCCCCGTGATGCCGTAGGCCTTCGCCTTGGCCAGGAGGGCGAGCCGCCGCCCCACCTCCTGCTTGTCGTGCGGATGGATGTCCTTCGCGTCGCCGATGTCGATGGTCACGGCCATGCCCGTGGCCGGAAGATCCAGCGCCTGCGCCTGGGCCTCCCGCAGGCAGGCCCACGTCAGGCCGCCCGGGTCATGCGGATCCTGGTAGTTTGCCAGCTGCACCCAGTAGAAGGGGAGGTCGCCCTGGCCGAGGTGGGCGCGCCAGGCCGTGATCAGCCGGGCGAACAGCCGGTGATACTCGCCGGCGCGGACCGCATTGCTCTCCCCCTGGTACCAGAGGACGCCGCGCAGCGCGTAGGGCAGCACGGGATTGATCATCGCGTTGAAGAGCCCGGCCGGCTCCCACGACGGCTTGTGCGGATAGTCCGGCGGCGCGTGGTTCCACCGCTCCTGCGCCACCGCGAAGGCCGGGTCGGAGCCGAGGGCCCACGGGCTCAGCCACGCCTCGATCGGCGTCCCGCCCCAGGTGCTCGCAATCAGCCCGACCGGGACGTCGAGCCGGCGGTGCACGTCGCGGGCGAAGAAATAGCCGACGGCGGTAAAGGTTCCGGCGGTGGCCGGAGAGCAGGGCACCCAGGAGCCGCCCGCCTCGTCGGTCGGTGCGTTCGCAACCTGGCGGCCGACCTCGAACTGGCGGATGAGGGGGAATTTCGCCGCCGCCACCTCCGCCTTGGCGTTCTGCAGGTGAAAGGCCGGATGTCGCGGGTCGTCGACGGTGAATTCCATGTTCGACTGGCCCGAGCACAGCCAGACCTCGCCCACGACGACATCGCTCCGGGCGACCCGGTTTTTCGTCCCGGCGACGGCCAGCTCGGCGCCGTCGGCGGAGGCGGGCAGCGCCGTCAGGAGGACGATCCACCGCCCGTCCGGGCCCGCGGTCGCGCCGACCTGCTGGCCGTGGAAGGTCACGCTGACGTGCTCGCCCGGGTCGGCCCGGCCCCAGACCGGCACGATCTTCCCCTGCTGCAGCACCGCGTGGTCCGTGAAGAGCGGGGCGAAGGCGACCTCGGCCCGGAGGCTGGCGGCCCCGAGCAGCGCGCACGCCAGGCTGGTCAGCGGTGTTCTCATGACCCCGGCTTCTTAGCCGCCTCCTCTTTCCTCCGCGACAGAAATTGCTGGAGCTCGCCGGCCAGCTTCGGGCCGAAGCCGGGCACCTCCCGGATCTCGGCGAGGCCCGCGCCGCGGATCCGGCCGATGTCGCCAAAATGCGCGAGGAGGGCGGTCCGGCGGACGGGGCCCAGCCCGGGGAAATCGTCGAGGATCGACTCGCGGATCTTCCGCGAGCGCAGTTCCGCGTTGTAGGTGTTGGCGAAACGGTGGGCCTCGTCGCGCAGCCGCTGCAGCAGCTGGAGCCCCGGGTGGGCCAGCGGCAGGTTGAGCGGCGGCCGGCCGTCGGGGAAGACGATCGTCTCGCGCTTCTTCGCGAGCCCGACGAGCGGGGGCGGAACGAGGTCCAGGGAGAGGAAGGCCTTGAGCGCGGCCCCGACCTGGCCCACCCCGCCGTCGATCACGACCAGGTCGGGAAAGGGCCGGCTCTCGTCCCGGAGCCGGCGGTAGCGCCGGCCGACGACCTCTTCCATCGCGCGGAAGTCGTCGTTGCCGATGAAGCTCTTGATCTGGAAGCGGCGGTACTGGTCCTTGTCGGGGCGGCCGTCGGCGAAGCGGACGAGCGAGGCGACGACGAAGGTCCCGGAAATGTGCGAGATATCGAAGCAGTCCAGCGTCCGGGGCGGGCCGGGGAGCCCGAGAGCCTCGCCCAGCATGCGGGTGGCGGTCTCGTTGGCGCCGACGGCGGTCGGATCCCCGCGCTCAAAGCGCCGCGTCCGGGCCAGCGTGCTGCGGAGCGCGAACATGACATCGCGGAGCTCCGCGGCCTTTTCGAATTCCTGCGCCGCGGCCGCCTTGGCCATCTCGCGCTGCATGGCCTCGAGCCATTCCCGACTTTTGCCCTCGAGGAAGGCGCAGGCGTCGTCCGCCCGCTGGCGGTAGTCGGCCGCGGTGACGAGGTTCGGAAACCCGGAGAGATCCTGGCGCACATCGTCATAGAGCTCCCAGCGGCCGTCGGGCAGGCGGCGGGGATTGGAGTCGCCGAGGAGGATGCCGAACTGCCGCCGCATCTCGTTGAGCGTCTTGCGCAGGAGCCCGCTGTGGGCGAAGGGGCCGAAGTAGCGCGAGCGGTCGTCCTTGCGGAAGCGGCTGAGCCGGAAGCGCGGCAGGGGCTCGCCGGGATCGACCCGCACGAGGAGGAAGCGCTTGTCGTCGATGAAGTCGGTGTTGTAGCGCGGCTTCCACTGCTTGATCAGCCGGCCCTCGAGCAGCAGCGCCTCGGGCTCGGACTTGACCGTCATCGTATCCACATCCGCGATCAGGCTGATCAGCATGCGGATCTTCGGATGCAGGCCGGCGCCGCGGCCCTTCTGGAAATAGGACGACACGCGCTTCTTCAGGCTCTTGGCCTTGCCCACGTAGATGACGCGGCCCAGCCGGTCCTTCATCAGGTAGACGCCGGGCCGGTCCGGCAGCCGCCGCACCTTCTCCTTCAGGGTGCCGGGCGCGGCGATATCTGGAGCGATTGCTGGCATTTTCACCCAGATTAGCTTAATTTTGGTGTCCGCAAGCAATGGTTTCGCCCGCCACACCGTCCGGCGCCTCCCCGCGCAAACCAGTCTCCCAGGTGCGCTATGAGCTCCTCACCCTCGGGGACGAGCTGCTGCTGGGACTGACGACGAACAGCCACCTGGCTTTCATCGGCGCCGAGCTGGGGCGGCGCGGGGTCACCCTGCAGCGCAATATCACCCTGACGGACGACGCCGGCGCGATCGCGCGCCAGTTTCGCGAGAGCTGGGCGGTGGCCGACGTCGTGATCACGACCGGCGGCCTCGGGCCAACCTGCGACGACCGCACGCGCGAGACCCTGGCGGAGGTGCTCGGCCAGAAGCTCGTGTTCGACCCGGCGATCGAGAAGGCCATTGCCGACCGCTTCGCGCTTTTTGGGCGCCCGATGACCGCGAACAACCTTCGCCAGGCGTACCGCTTCGAGCGCGGGGAGGTCCTGCCCAACGCCAACGGCACCGCGCCCGGCCTCTGGGTCGAGCAGGATGGCAGGGTGCTTTGCATGCTGCCGGGGCCGCCCAACGAGATGCAGCCCCTCCTGGTCGAGCAGGTGATCCCGCGGCTGGCCGCGCGCGGCTGGCTCCTGGATCGCGAGGCGTACGTGCAGATCCGCACCTCGGGCGTCGGTGAGTCGCGGCTCGAGACGATGCTGCAGCCGGTCTTCGATCGCGCGGGTCCGGGGCTCAGCGCGGCGTTCTGCGCCCATGCCGGACACGTCGACTGCCGGCTCAGCTCGCCCGACGGCGGGCTCGACCTGGCCCGGCTCGAGGCGCTCGCGGCCGAGTGCGCGGCGCTCGTGGGGGAGGACTTCGTCGGCTACGGGCACGATTCGCTCGCCAAGGTGTGCGCAGACCTTCTTCGCGCCCAGGACCGGAAGCTGGCGACCGCCGAGTCGGGGACCGGCGGGCTGCTGGCGAACGTCTTCACCGACATCTGCGGCGCCGGGAAATTCTTTGCGGGCGGCTGCGTCTGCTGCTCCAACGAGTCCAAGATGCAGCTGCTCGATATCCCCGAGTGCCTGCTCCTGCAGCATGGCGCGGTCAGCGCCGAATGCGTGGTGGCCCTGGCCACGGGTGCGGCCGAGAAGCTGGGGGCGGATTATGCGCTGGCGGTCGCCGGGTTCTCCGGCGGCGGCGGCACGGGCGGCAATCCGATCGGGACGATCTATGTCGCGCTCCACGCCCCGCAGGGCGTCTGGTCGAAGAAGCTGAGCTATCCCGGCCCGCGGCCCACGATCAAGCAGCGCGCCGTCAACGCGGCGCTCGACTGGCTCCGGCGCGAGCTGATCCGGGCCAGCCGCAGCGTGCCCGTGGCTGCGGCCGTGGCCGAGCAATCAACCGTGCGGCAGTAGGTTGCGCAGCGCCGCCAGGTATTTCTCCTGGGTGCGCTGGATGACGTCGGCGGGCAGGGGAGGGGCGGGGGGCTGCTGGTTCCACTTGAGCGCCAGCAGGTGGTCGCGCACGAACTGCTTGTCGTAGCTCGGGGGCGACTGGCCCGGCGCATAGCCGTCCGCCGGCCAGTAGCGCGATGAGTCCGGCGTGAGCACCTCGTCGATGAGGACCAGGTTGCCCTTGGCGTCCGTCCCGAACTCGAACTTTGTGTCGGCGAGGATCATGCCCGCCTTCGCCGCGCGGTCCCGGCCGAAGGTGTAGAGCCTGATGCTCAGGGATTTCACCTGCTCGTAGAGGGCGGCCCCGATCGCCGCCGCACCCTGGGCGTCGTTGATCGGCTCGTCGTGCTGGCCCTTGGGCGCCTTCGTGGTGGGGGTGAAGATCGGCTCGGGCAGCTGGTCCGCCTGGCGCAGGCCGGCCGGGAGCCGGAGCCCGCAGACGGTCCCGTTCTTCTGGTAGGAGCTCCAGCCGCTCCCGACGAGGTAGCCCCGCACGACGCACTCGATCGTCAGCGGCTTAAGCTTGCGGACCACCATGCTGCGCAGCTGGAGGTCGCGGTCCGGCAGCCCGCGCCGGGAGAACTCGCCCGCCTGGTCGGGGAGCAGGTGGTTGGCGATGATGCCGGTGGTCTGCGCAAACCACCACAGGCTCATTTGCGTCAGGATGATGCCCTTGCCCGGGATGCCGTCGGGCAGGATGACGTCGAAGGCCGACAGCCGGTCGCTGGCGGAGAGGAGGAGGGCGTCGCCGAGGTCGAAGATCTCGCGGACCTTGCCCGAGGCGATCCGGGGATAGGGCAGCCCGTCGATCACGGTGACGGCCTGGCGGGGGAGGGCGGAGGAGATTTCAGCGAAGGTCACGCCGTTCCAGAAAACGCAAATGCCGCTGGCAGGAAAGCCGGAACGCCGCGTCCCCGTCAGAAAAAGTCCTTGCCCGGTCCGCCTCCTGCCGTAGCTTGGCCAATCCCGGGTTGGTCCCCATCGTCTAGCCTGGTCAGGACACCACCCTTTCACGGTGAGAACCCGGGTTCGAATCCCGGTGGGGACGCCAGCCGATCATGCTCAGAGGCCATTAATCATGACTACCCAAATCCGCTTCGACGACGGGGCTGCCTACGAACGATACATGGGGAAGTGGAGCCAGCTGGCGGGTCAAGCCTTCCTCGACTGGCTCGCTCCAAAATCAGGTTCGCGGTGGCTCGACGTGGGCTGCGGCAACGGCGCCTTTACCGAGATGATCGTCGAACGGTGTGCACCGGTCTCGGTCCATGGGATAGACCCGGCGGAGGGGCAGCTGGCCTATGCTCGCTCCCAGCCCGCTGCGCGGGTCGCGCAGTATCAGCTGGGAGATGCCATGGCGCTGCCTTTCCCGGACAACACCTTCGACGCGGCGGTCATGCCGCTGGTGATTTTCTTCGTTCCCGTCCCGGCCAAGGGCGTCTCCGAGATGGTGCGGGTGGTCTGCCCGGGCGGCATCGTCACCGCCTACACGTGGGACATGCTGGGCGGAGGGTTTCCTTACCAGGCATTGCAGGCTGAGATGCGTGGGATGGGGATTGAGGTTCCGATACCGCCGAGCCCTGACGCGTCTCGCCTGGACGTCATGCGATCCTTGTGGACCGGTGCGGGTTTGGAAGCCGTCGAAACGCGGGAGATCACCGTGCAACGGACCTTCGCCGATTTCGCCGATTACTGGACGACCCTCTTCGGGGGGCCGAGCGTCGGCCCCAAGCTCGCCGCGATGGCGGCCGGGGATCTCGTGCTGCTCAAAACGCGGATGCGCGCGCGCCTGCCGGAAGATGCCGCGGGTCGTATCACCTATGGTGCTCGGGCCAACGCAATAAAGGGCCGCGTCCCAAACCCGGCTTAAGGATGCGTTTCCGGAGGGGTTGAAGGCGAGGGGTTGAAGGGGGGTTGAAGGGGTCAAGTTTCGGGTGGTAACATGATTCGAGGCGAGGTCGTGGGGCAGTTGCCTTAATAGGGGGATGGCACGAAAACTGAGACTGGAATACCCCGGGGCGCGCTACCACATCATCAATCGGGGCAACTACCGCTTGGATGCCTTTTGGGCCGACGAGACCAAGGCTGCTTTCGAGGGGTGTTTGTTCGAAGCCTGCGCAAAATCGGGCTGGATTCTCCACGCCTTCGTGGTGATGCGGAACCATTACCATCTGGCTCTTGAGACCCCAGAGGGCAATCTCGCGGTGGGGATGCAGTGGTTCCAGGGCACCTTCGCCAACCGCTTCAACCGCTTCCGGGACGAGCGAGGCCATCTATTCCAGGGAAGGTACAAGGCGATCCTGACTGAGGAAGGCCGGCCCCTCGGAGCGGTCTGCGACTACATTCATCTCAATCCGGTCAGAGCTGGGATCGTTCCTGTGGCAAGACTGCAGGAATACCGACATTCGAGCTATTGGTATCTACATCAGCCGGCGAAGCGGCCGGCCTTTTTGCGGCCGCAGAGCGCATTGGCATGGGCGGGCGGCATCCCCGACACGCCATGGGGCAGGGGAGAATACAGCCAGAGACTCGAGTTGGAGTTGGAACAGGGGACGAAAAGGAAGAAATCCGCCAATTTGTGCCGAGGCTGGGCCATTGGCAGCGCTCGGTTCAAAGCTGACTTGATCGCTGAGTTTGGCCTGAGGGGGACTGCTCGAACCTGGGACGAAGCGGAGGCAGCGGTGGAGATTCGGCAGATCCGATGGGAGGCCGCATTGGCCCGGGCGATGGAAGTTGTCGGCTACACCTGCGCCGAGGCGTTGGCTTCGAAAAAGTCGGAATCATGGAAAATGGCAGTGGCGGCTTGGATGAAAACTCGCACCGACACGAGCAACGGCTGGCTAAGCACTAAGCTGGCCCTCGGGCATCCCAAAGCTTTTAGCAGGAATCTTACAGATTACCGCCGGCTCAAGCAGGCAAATGATCCCTTTTGGCGAATCTTAATGTTACTACCCGAAACATGACCCCTTCCGTCTTCCCCGGGCTTCGAGGCGTTGCTGAGCGATCCGAAAAGCAACGCGCCGTTGTTCTGAGCTGCGGGCGAAGCAAGGCGCCCAGCGAACTTTCTTAGCTTTGCCTCATCTGAGGCCGAGGCGGGCTCCTCCGGTGGGGATGCCAGGCACTAGCTTGTTCACCGCCATTTCGCGGCGCGGCCAACTCCACTTGAGGCAACGTGTTTCCCGTCGCGCAGCCGGCGCGAAACCAGGCTTATCATGTCCCGCCCAACTCCGGGACAAAGGCGCTCGATATCGGAAGTTGAGAAGGGGACTACCGCCTGAGCCGCGGCTGCCACTTTGTGCCGAAGGAAGAGGTTTTAGCGGCAGTTGACACCGGGCCTCACGACACCGCGCGACTGCGAACCAGATTTGGAATCAGAAAGGGAACGCGCTGCCTGTATTCGCGATAGGGTTGAC
>CAZKAH010000019.1:0-23950 GCA_964550715.1 uncultured Opitutaceae bacterium | reverse complement strand
ACCAGATTTGGAATCAGAAAGGGAACGCGCTGCCTGTATTCGCGATAGGGTTGACCATACCGGAGATCCAGCTCGGTTTCTTCAAAATATTTCAAATTGAAAACATGGGCGGGAATCACACCCAGGATCACCCCGACCGTGACTGAGGTGGATCCAGCGAGCAGGCCTACGCCGACACAGGCGGCATAATATCCCAACGACATCGGATTCCGGGTGAAATTGTAAACGCGGTCGACCACGACACTCTTGGTCAGCATGAACGCTGCGGCGCCCTTTCCAGCTTTGGCGAGCAGCGTGTTGGTGATGATCAAGAGGAAGAGCCCAACGAGCAGGAGGACGGCTCCAACGATCGAATCAACCAGCCGAAACGGCAGGGACGGGACTCCAAGAAGCTCGTCATAATGAGTCAGTCCGGGACGAAAGAAACCGATTATGCCTGGGAAAACGAGAAGTCCCCAATACATCAGATGGCTGAACCGGCTTGCGCGCTCAGCCGTCTCCCGGGTTTTGGAACGTCTCAGCCAGAGGCCGAGAACAAAGGAGCCGACTGCAAAAACGAAAACGGCCGCACACTGGAAAATGATGATCGCCATTTAGATAGACATGCCTGGGTTGCGAAACAGTGATGAAAGGGCGGAAGGTGCCAGGCCGCCAGATGTGAATTTTATCGGTTGGGCGGTTGTTAAGCTAGAGGGGATGCCGAGAAAACTCAGGATTCAGCTCGAAGGGACGATCTACCACAACCCTCGCAGTCGGTGCGCAGCTGAATTACGATGAGCCCTTCCGGTAGAGCGTTTTAGCGCTAGTGCTCGCGATTTCCGCCCGCACACGGAGATGCGGAATGGCGCCATCTTCGGATCGACGCGAAACAGGTTACGCAGCAGCAAGCGGCCTGGCGGTTCGGCGCAGGCCTCCTTGAGCAGCGCGAGTGCCTGGGAGCGTTCGCCGAGCAGCAGGCAGGCGCGCAGCTGGCCAATGAGGTTGCCATCAAACGCGAGAATGCTGATGAACTTTCCGCCCCCCTCCGGCAGCTCCGTCCATCCCCACCTATGATCGTTTCTTTCCCAGGTCTCCTGCGGCACCTGCGCTCGCTGCCGCCGCTTCCCGGCTCGGCAACGCCATCTTTGCCATCGCGGGCAGGCGCCGCCACACTCCGCCGATCCTCGAAGCCGATTTGAGGTGGCCGTGAGCCTGCGAATACCGCTCGTGGTGGCGGCTTTGGCGATGCTGGCCACGGTGGTCCACGGCGCCGACCCGCTCCGCCTGCAGTTGAATCTCAACCGCGACTGGAGATTTGCGCTGGGCGATCACGCCGGTGCCCAAAGCCCAAGTTTTGACGACTCGGCCTGGGAACCGGTGGGCCTGCCGCATTCGTTCAGCGCACCGTATTTTCAGGGCAAGGACTTCTATGCGGGTTATGGCTGGTATCGGAAGGTCCTGGTCATTCCGGCGGCATGGGCGCACCGCCGGATTTTCTTTGAGAGCGATGGCGCCTTCCAGGATGCCGAAGTCTTTGTCAACGGCACGCGCGTCGGCGGGCACCAGGGCGGCTACACCGGGTTTTCCTTGGAAATCACCGGGGCCGTCCGCGGCGGAGCCAACGTGCTGGCCGTGCGCCTGAACAACAACTGGAATCCCCGGCTGGCGCCGAGGGCCGGCGATGCCATTTTCCCGGGCGGCCTTTACCGGGACATCCGCCTCGTCGTGACGGACGAGCTTCACGTGGCCTGGTGCGGAACCTTTGTCACGACTCCGGCGGTCTCACGGGCCTCCGCGGTCGTCCGAGTGCAGACGGAGCTGCAGAACGAGGGTGCCTCCGCAAAGGCGATCGTCCTGCACACCGAGCTGATCGATCCACACGGGCAGACGGTCGCCCGGCTCGATTCGGCGGCGACGATCGGCGCGGGCGCGAGCGCGGTGTTCGACCAGGCCAGCCCGCCGCTGCCGGATCCGCAGCTCTGGGATCCCGAGCATCCCGCGCTCTACACGGTGGCGACCACGGTCGCCGCCGGGTCCACTCCGGTCGACGAGTACCGGACGACCTTCGGGATCCGATGGTTCGAATGGACCGCGGATCGCGGCTTTTTTCTCAATGGCGCCCACCGCTATTTCCACGGTGCGGATGTCCACCAGGATCATGCCGGGTGGGCCAACGCGGTGACGGATGCCGGGGTCCGCCGCGACGTCGGCTTGATGAAGGACGCGGGCCTCGATTTTATCCGCGGCTCCCACTATCCGCACCACCCCGCCTTTGCCGATGCCTGCGACCGGCTGGGCGTCCTTTTCTGGTCGGAGAACAATTTCTGGGGTGTCGGCGGCGCGCATGCCGAGGGCTCCTGGACCGCCGAGGCCTACCCCACCAATCCGGATGACGCCGCCGCGTTCGAAGCCAGCGTCGAGCGCTCGCTCCGCGAGGAGATCCGAATTTTCCGGAACCACCCCTCGATCGTCGTCTGGAGCATGTGCAACGAGGTGTATTTCTCCGGCAACCAGGAAAGGGTAAAACGCCTGCTCAGCCGGATGGTCGCGCTTACCCACGAGCTCGATCCGACCCGGCCCGCGGCGATCGGCGGATGCCAGCGCGGCGGTCTCGACCACCTGGGTGACATCGCCGGCTACAACGGCGACGGCGCGCGCCTGTTCATTAATCCCGGGATCCCGAGCGTCGTGAGCGAATATGGCAGTGTGACCTCCAAGCGTCCGGGCAACTACGATGGACAGTTCAAGCCCCGGGATGGGCTCGATGCCGACACCCCGGCTTATCCCTGGCGCAGCGGCCAGGTGGTCTGGTGTGGATTTGACTACGGTACAATTTTTGGCCCGCTGGCCGGGTCCAAGGGACTGGTGGACTATGCGCGCCTGCCGAAGCGCTCCTGGTACTGGTACCGCCAGGAATTGCGCCACCTACCGCCGCCGGTTTGGCCCTCACCGGGAATCCCGGTCCGGTTGGCGCTGGCGGCGGACCGCACCGAGATTGCCGGAACCGACGGAATCGACGATACCCAGCTGGTAGTCACGGTGGAGGACGCGCTGAACCGGCCGATCTCCAATTCGCCGCCGGTCACGCTCACTATTGAAAGCGGACCGGGACAGTTCCCGACCGGGCGGACCATCGCTTTTGAATCCGCCTCGGACATCCCGATTCGCGACGGCGAGGCGGCGATCGAATTCCGCTCCTATGCCGGCGGCGAAAGCGTCATCCGGGCGACCTCGCCCGGCCTGCGCGACGCGGTGCTGAGGATCACGACCCGAGGGGAGCCGCGCTACGTTCCCGGTCGGACGCCGCTGGCCTGGAACCATCCCTATGTTCGCTTTGTCCGGCCTCTGGCGACTGCCGGCGTGGCGCAGGACATCGCCTACGGGCGTCCCACGGAGGCCAGCGGGGAAGCGCCCGGTCACAATGGTTCCTGCGCCGTGGACGGCGATGATGCGACCTTCTGGTCGGACAACCGGACCGGGGACCAGGCCTGGTGGCAGGTCGACCTGGAGCAGCCCTACACCGTCACGACGGCCGAGGTGACGTTTCCCGGGGAAGGAAACTACCGCTATCACCTCGATGGTTCGCCGGACGGTGTGACGTGGACCCTGCTTGTCGACCAGACCCGGACCGAAAGCACTGCGGCCGTGCGCTGGGACACGATTCCCGGCGGGCGGCCCTGGCAGTTTGTGCGGATCACGCTTACCAGCCTTCCCCCGGGACAGCCAGCCGCCGTCGCGGAAGTCCGGCTCACCGGCCAGCATTGGCCGTAACTCCGTGTGCAATATACGAGCAGGCGTCAGCAATCGCTGCGCAGCTATTCACCGCGACGGTCGTATATTCTCGACGACAATGACCCACCGAAAGGTGCACAAAGATTCCACGCGTTTCACCCCGATCCTTAACCCCAAATCCAAGATTCGACCGCCATGAAAAGGACCCGTGTCAGCAAGAAAATTTTCGGGCTGGGCTCTGTCCTGACCCTCTCCGTCGGCCTCATCTCTTTCGCGGCGGCGAGCCCCGGCTCGCCAAGCTCGGCACGGCCTGACAGCGACCCGTCCATGAACTCCGCACCCGCCGCCGACAATTCGGCGATGGCATGCGTGGGCTGCAAGACGGTCGACGTCTGGGAGTTTCATTCGAGCAATGCCGGAGGCAAGATGCCGGCGCACGCGGAGATCGTTGGTTTCAAACACACCTGCTTCGTGTGCGGGACCGGGTCGATCACGGTCATTCGCGGGAAGGTGGTCGCGAACGACATGAAGAGCCATTGCATGATCTGCGCCAAGACGGCCCCCGGTTGCTGCGGGGTGAGCGGCAAGGTTGCCGCGGCCAACTGACCGAACCGCACGGCACCCGCCCGTGGGCGCCGATCACGCAGCCAAACACGTGCCCCACCCTGCCGTGAACGAAGGATCCAAATCCGGTCAGACGCGTCAGCGGCCTTCGGAATCCGAAATTCGGGAGCAGGCCTACCGTCTCTACGAACAAGGCGGGCGCACGGCTGGTCGCGATTGGGAAGACTGGTTCAAGGCCCAGGCCGAGCTCACGGCCAGGACGCGGGAGGCATCGGCGTCCGTTCCCGCCAAATGGTCATGGCATTATTGGACGTTGCGGCGGATTCGCGAAACGTTGGGTGCCGAGCGCGCGGAACACGCTCTGGCCATGCACACCCCCTTTCCGGAAGGGGAAGGCGGAGCTGACTTCGTCGATGTCGCCAACGACGAGTGCACTCACAGCATGTTGCTCGCCGAGATTTCCCTCGAAGACGCCGAGCTTGCCGAGGTTGATGCCGCATTGGAGCGAATCCAGAGCGGGACCTACGGGACTTGCGAAGTCACGGGGTTGCCGATTTCCGCCGCACGGTTGCGCGCGGTCCCGTGGGCGCGACGCGCCTTGCCCCCCGTTGCCGGCCCAGGGGCCGCGCCGGCAAAGTAGCAGCACCGGCGATAGCCGCCTGGGCCCGCGTTCACTTTGCCTGGCTGACGCCTTCAGGGTCCTCGGTTCCAGGGCATGCGCATGAGCACGGAGCCCATGAGGCAGGTGCCGGAAACCGCGGCCACGACGAGGCCGCAGCCCACCAGCCAGCTGAGTAATCGCGCTGGCGTCCAAATTTGGGCGCCGGCAAGTCCGATCAGGACGAGGGCGCCTGCTCCCAGGCGCACTTGGCGCTCGATGGACCAGCCCGGTCGGGCGCAGAGGGGCAGCCCCTGCTTGCGCCAGCTCGCCAGGCCGCCTTCCAACTGCCCGGCGGGAATGCCGGCGGCCCGCAAGATGGCGGCAGCCCGGGCGCTGCGCTGCCCGGTTTCGCAGACCAGCACCACGGGGGAATCGGTCGCAACTTCGCCGATCCGTTGCCCCAGCTCATCCAGCGGGATGCAAATCGAATGAGCCAGGCGTGACCGCCCAAACTCGTCGTAGCCGCGCACATCCAGCACCTGCACGTCCTCTGCCTGCAGCAACGCCGACAGTTGCGCGGCCCGCAGCGGGACTCCAGCATCCATCATTGACTGTTTCATCGTTACAGTAGAATATAACTAAATGGGAATATAGCAATGAAAAGAAAGAAGCAGCCGATTCCTCCCTCCCTTTCTCCTGCGGCGCTGGCCCTGATCGCCGGCCGTTTCAAGGTGCTGGCCGATCCGACGCGCCTGGCTTTGCTGCACACGTTGCACGACGGTGAGTTGTCGGTCGGGGCGCTGGTGGACCGCACCGGCGGCAATCAAGCCAACGTTTCCAAGCATCTCGCGGTCTTGATGTCCGCTGGAATGGTCAGCCGGCGGAAGGAGGGCAATTTCGCGTATTACGCGATCTCGGATTCCGCCGTGTTTGAAATCTGCGAATTGGTCTGCTCGAAAATGGCCGGGCGTTTTCTCGCCGACGCCCAGACCCTGACCCGGGCGCCGGCGCGCTGAAGTCACCGGGATTCCGGGCTCCCGGAATTGGGGATGGTATGGACGCAAGCGGGACAATTTCCCGGCTGTTCCGATCGCGCCAGGAAGCCCAGGGGGACAAACTGCCGGATTCAGCCGAGCGGTTTCCAAGCGCGCGAGGCGGGGGAGAAATCGGGTTCACCGGTGCCGGTTTCGAGGAGCAGCTTGAGGCTGCGGACGTACTGGCCCCAGCAATAGGTGAAGAATCCGTAGGCGGGATAGCCCTCGGGCAGGCCGGAGTGGGTGAACGTGAACGTGCAGGCACCGCCGGCGGCGGCCACGGCGAAAGTCAGCCTCGACTCCAGCCATTCAGCCGGGGCCTGGACGGGGGCCCAAACAACCCGTCCGGGCCGTTCCAGCGATTCCACGCGGAAGCCAAGGGTGTTTCCCGAGTCGAAGGTAAGCTCATTGACTCCTCCGACCGAGGGTTGGGCCTTGGTTTTGGGTGTGATCCAGCCGGCGATTCCCCGTTCGGTGGTGACGGCTTGGAAAACCTTTTCCGGCGTGGTGGCGATATTGACTTGGATGATGATGTCCATGGGGTCTGCTCCAGGATTTGTCGGTTGGGATGCCAGCGGGATCAGGCCGACCGCTTCTTCGCTGAGGTGCCGGCAAATTGCCGGGGGAAAATGTCGAGGAAGTAGTTCCAACCCCGCTCGTGGGTCCTTCCACCCGCGGTATTCGGAAGGCCGGAATGCACGAGGGTCATCAGCGTGCCTGGGCCCACCTTCTTGAAGGTCACCGTCACCATCGACTCGAGGCCCGTCGTATACGGTGACATCCAGGAATGCCGGATTCGAGCCCCCCGCTTGACCTCCGTGAATCTCCCGAAATGGGGAGTTCCATGGACCTTCCAGTAGAAGAGCCCGTCCGCTCGCGGATTCAGGATCAGCTTGTCACCCATGTTCCAGGGATTGCCGGGGATCTTCGGATTCAACCAGGCATCGAACACCGCGGTGGGGGATGCCGGGATGGTGCGCTC
The DNA here is from genome assembly GCA_964550715.1 of uncultured Opitutaceae bacterium. Taxonomy (GTDB): domain Bacteria; phylum Verrucomicrobiota; class Verrucomicrobiia; order Opitutales; family Opitutaceae; genus Palsa-1447. The sequence goes on along the minus strand of CAZKAH010000019.1, from coordinate 17,058 downwards.
AACCTTAACTTGGATCGTTTTCGCTGACTTGTTCATTTTTTCGTCCTCTTGTTTTTGGTGGTTGTTTTCTTGTCCTCAAAAGACTGCCCAAACTTGTCCAGGCGTTCGTTCCAGAACCGCTCGTAGTGATGCATCCAAACCGCCGCCGCGCGCAGCGGGGCGGCCCGGAAGGAAATGATGACTTCGCGACCCTGTTTCCGGCGTTCGATGAGCCCGGCGCGATCGAGCAACTTGAGATGCTTCGTCACGGCATTCAGGGCCGTGTCGAACGGCTGGGCGACGTCCAGAAAACGGGCCGGTCCGTTCGCCAGCCGCCCGATGATCGCCCGCCGGGTCGGGTGGGAAAGGGCGGTCATGACATCCGAAAGTTGATCCATGCTTACATTACACCACAAGGTGTAATGTAAGGCAAGAATTTTTTTCGTGGTTGGTTTCCGCCCGGAAGCGGGCCGGAATTACCGCCCCTTGGGCGGGGAATTTTGGCCGAACGGGGGTTCGGCCGGCGCCGGGGCGGTGACCAGCACGGCGACGCGGTCGCGCTTCGCCCACCACCGTTGGAAGCGGTTGGCCTTGACGGCCAGCGGGCCGGACTCGGGATCGTCCAGGATCACCCACTTCTGGCCAATCATCCCCACCACCACCACCCAGTGGGCCGGCCGGGGCCCCACCTCATTCCAAAGGGCGAGCAGCTCGGCCGTGATCAGGTCGCCCTGCGGTGGCAATGGCATCGAAATCATCGCGATCACCGGGCGGCCCTTGCCCAGGTTTTCACGCAGGTCCTCCATCGAGCCGCCGTAGACAAATGCCTGAAGGCCGAGCCGAGCCGCGAGCGCCTGCAAGTCGCGCGCCGTGAAGTCGCGCGGTTCCACTCCTGCGGTCGCCTTGAACTGCGCGGGACTGACTCCCCAGTGCGTCGCGACCGCCGCCAGGCAGGCGGGGCCGCAGGTAAAGTCATGGTCCTGCCGGATCGGCGTGACGCCGTTCACGTACACGGCGTCCTCGCTGAGCGGCAGCCCCTTGAACGGGGCGACGGAGGAGCAGCCGCCCAGGAGCAGCAGTGCGATCAGACCCCCGAGGGTGCGCTGGGCCGGCGGGTCAATAGCCGCTTCCACCGCTCCCATGGCCGCCGCCCGCGATCAGGATCACGAGACCCACCGCCACCACCGCGCCGCCGATGATCCACCAACTATGGTCGTCATCCGACCCCGCCGCCCTGGTCGTCTGGTAGCTGGCGTCCTGCTGCTGGTACTTCGCCAGTTCTTCGCGCGTGAGCGGAACCCGGTCGGATATCACGCTGGGCGCGGACGACCGGACCACGGTGTTTGCCGGCGCCGCACACAGGCCCTGCGCAGTGGAAGTCTGGGTCGCCTGCGCGCTCAGGCCGAGAAGGAGAAAAGCGGCGAAGACCGCGGTGGGCTTGAGCAATGATTTCATGGGGATTCGATCGTCGTTTTTGGGGTTCGATCACTAGCCGAAGCTCCGGCGCCACGCTAGTGATTAATTCGAGGCATGGCTGGTCGAGGACTTTGATTTCGCGTCGTTGAACCCCGTTCGGGCGGCATGGCATTCGCCTTCCCGGACCCTGGATCCTGAGTATCCCGCTTCCTTTTTACTTGTCCCGGATTCCCGCGTTTGCCTTCGTTCCCGTTCTGGCATGAGCAATCACCCGGATTGGCGCCATCCCAAGGTTTTCTCCAGGTGCCGGCGCGGCCTCCATCGGTCAGCTCGCAAACTATTCGGGGCAAGTCCTTTGGAGGTCTCCCGGTGGGAGCCTTGCGCCAAAGCGGCTGGGAGAAAGGGCAGAAATATTGGAACTGAAGAGCCGCGCGCCCGCCTGCTGGAACGATAGCAAAACCGCCGGTCCCCGGCACCGGCGCGGTCGCCTTCCAGGACCTGGAGGCCGGCGTCGGGCTGCGGCGATTCGCGCAGGCACCAAGCGGTCTTGCTCGACACCGAAGGCGTGACCCCCGCGAACTTTGCCGCCGGGGCCTTCAAATCCAATTGAATGGCCGGGTGCTACGGGGACGCCGGGCCGAGGCGGGAGCCGCTCAGCGGCCGACCCGCTTCTGCAGGTGCTCCGGGTAGCGTGCTCCCTGATAGGCGATCTTCGCGGCGGCGACGTCGATTTCGCGGAGATCGCCGGGGGTGAGCTCGAGCGCGGCGGCCCCGAGGTTCTCGAGCTGTCGCCGCTGTCGCCTCTGACCTTGCGGGTTGGCGATTCCCGCAACTTTTGGGCCGGACGCGTGTTCTTCGGGCAACCACACATTCCTCCGAACATGAAGACCAATATCCTCCTCCTCACCACCGTCCTGGCCGCCAGCGCGGCCCTGGTCACCCTGATTCCCGTCAACGCCATAGCCGTTGCCGGCAATGCGCTCCTGGCTCTTGGCATTCTGGCGGTTTTCGCCATCGACTACCGCCGGGCGTTCCGGCCGCTCGCGCCTCCCGGCCAGGTCCTCTCGTTCGGGGCCGGCTCCCGTTCGCCGGCGGCCTTGGTCCGGGCGGCCTGATCCTGACTTTCCCGGGCGGAAAGTCAGGGCTTCGTCCGGCCGGCCGCCGGCCGCCCGATCGCTCTCTGATCTGGAAAATGCCGCAAATCGGGACACAATTCCCCAATCCGAGAGCCCGCCGTTACATCAGCGGGCGTTCCGGCGTCTATGGATCCGAGCCCCGCCCGCTTGCCCTATTTCCCGCACACTCTTCTCCGGCGCCACGGGGCGTCGGCGCTGTTGATTGGCCTCCTGGCATGCGGGCCACAGCGCAGCGCGCGGGCGGAGGGCGGCCTTGTCTATAAGTACGAGGACTACCGCGAGGCGGGCGGGCGGATCGAGGTCAGGGAGCAGGCCGGGTCGGCGACCCAGGATCTTGATCCGGAAACGAGCCTGAAGCTCACCGGCACGATCGACGCCATCGCCGGTGCCACTCCCACGGGCCAGCCGGCGCCGGTTGGCACCAGCCAGGTGCCGCTCACCCAGCTCACCGAACGGCGCAAGGAGTGGACCGGCGACCTGATGCGGCGTTTCTCGGACTTCTCGATCGACGCCGGCTTCGCCGACAGCCGCGAGAGCGACTACGTGTCCCGTGGGTGGTCGGTCAACACCGTCACGGATTTCAACCAGAAGAACACGAGCCTCCTGCTCGGCGTGGCGGGCACCTCCGACCGCGTGGAGGTTTTCTTCGAGCCGGCTTACCTGCCCAAGCACACGGCGGACGGCATTGCCGGCCTGACCCAGCTCCTCGATCCGCTCACCTCCGTCTCGCTGACGGTTTCGTGGGGCCGCGTCACCGGCTATCTCGGCGAGCAGCACAAGCTCGTGCAGAAGACCATCCAGGTGATTCCCGGCGTGTTCTTCCCGGAGAGCTTCGGGGAGAATCGCCCGAACGAGAAGGACCACGGCAACGCAGTCCTCTCCCTGAACCGGTCCTTCCCCTCCCTGGCCGGGGCGGCCGAGGGCAGCTACCGCTGGTATCGCGACACGTTCGGAATCACCGGCAACACCGCGGAGCTGGCCTGGTTCCAGCACGTGGGCGCGAAGTTCAGCCTGCGGCCGTCCTTCCGGTTTTACGACCAGACGGCTGCCGACTTCTATCACTACAACCTGGATCAGACCGCGATCATCCCCGTGCGAATCCCGACGGGCAGGGGACCGAACTACTCCTCGGACTATCGGATCTCGTCGCTGGACAGCTATTCGCTCGGCGCAAAGGCGATCTGGCAGGCGGGCGATCACCTGCAGCTCGATTTGGCTTTCGAGCGCTATCAAATGCGGGGCCGGGATGGCCTCACGCCCCAGAGCGCCTATCCCCTGGCGGCCATCACGACCGCGGGCGCCCGGATTTCCTGGTAAGCCATGGCCATCCCCGCTGCCTCCTCCCTGCCTTCCGCCCCCGCCGGCGGGACGAACGTTTCGGCGGCCGGGCTGCGCCGGCTGACCTTCCCTGCGCTCGGCACCCGCTGCGAGGTTCAATATGCCGCGTCCGGCGGCGACAGCCAGGCGGCGGCGTTTGAGCGCGCCACGGTCGGCTGGGTGCAGGCGTTCGAGGCCAGGTACTCCCGGTTTCGCGCCGACAGCCTGCTCAGCCGGATCAACGCCGCGGCGGGCCGCGATTGGGTGGAGGCCGATGCCGAGATGGAGGGCATGTTCAAGCTTTGCGACACGGTCGTGTTCATGACCCAGGGTATCCTTGATCCGACGGCCCTGCCGCTGATTCGCCTGTGGAACTGGAAGGCGCAGCCTCCCGTCGTGCCGACCGCCGAGGCGATTGCCGCGGCGCGGCGCCTGGTGGGCTGGGCGAAGGTGCAGCGCCGGCCAGGCGGCGTCTTCCTGCCCGAGGCGGGGATGGCGCTCGATTTCGGAGGCTTTGGGAAGGAATACGCCGTTGATGTCGTGGCCGACATTGCAAGGGACCACGGCATAGCGGACGCCCTGATCGATTTTGGACGCGACCTGCGCGCGTTGGGGGCCCCGCCCGGGCGTCCCGCCTGGCACATCGGCCTGGAGGATCCGCAGCGGCCCGGCACGACCTGGGCTTCCGTGGCCCTCAAGGACGGCCGGGGCATCGCTTCCTCCGGCGACTATGTCCGGAGCTTCGTGGTCGAGGGCCGCCGCTACGGCCACATCATCGACCCCCGCACGGGCTGGCCCGTCGCCAATGGCTGCACCCAGGCCACCGTCATCGCCGGTACCTGCCTGCAGGCCGGTGTGCTCTCGACGGCCGCGTTCGTCCTCGGGGTTCCCCAGGGCGTCGACTGGATCAAGTCATTCCCGGGGGCCGAGGGAGCGCTTCTCACTTCCGAGGCCCGCGCGCAAACTCGCGGCTTTTTTCAGCATGTGGTCTCAAGCTAAATTCCTGCCGGCCGCCTGCTTCGTCCTGCTGGCCTCCTCGGGAGCGGCCCAGGTGAAGCCAGGTGACGCCTTTCCGTCGCTCACGGCCGCGGATCTCGACGGGGTTGTTCCCGCCACGGCGGGCCGGGTAGTGCTCGTCGATTTCTGGGCGTCCTGGTGTTCGCCCTGCCAGGCGTCCTTTCCCGCCTATGGCCGGCTGCAGGCGGACTACGCAGGCCGTGGACTCGTCATCCTCGCCGTCAGCGTCGACCAGTCCCCTTCGGCCGCCGCGGCCTTTGTCCGAAAACTGCGCCCGGGCTTTCCCACCGCGGTCGACCGCGGGCAAAAGCTGGTCCGTGCGGTCCAGGTTCCGACCATGCCGTCGAGCTATCTGGTCGGGCGCGACGGCCGGGTGCGTTTTATCCACGCCGGCTTCTACGGGCGGCGGACGGAGAGCGAACTGCGGCAGGAGATCGACGTGCTCCTGCATGAACCGGCCCCGCCTTCATGACGGCGCGGAGACCACTTTTCTGGACCATGGTGGTCGGCGCGCTGGCCGCCGGCCTGTTGGGGGGGTGCGCCTCGCCCGCGCTGGTCCGCGTGCATCCCTGGGAACGGGCCGCGCTGGCGGACACGGCGATGGACCCGAATCGCGATCCGCTGGGCTCGGGACTGGCCGACCATGTCCATGTTTCACGGGAGGCCTCGGCCGGAGGTCGTTCCGTCGGCGGTGCCGGCTGCGGCTGCAACTAGCCGATCGCGGGATTGTCATGAAACCGGCGATGCCAGGAGGCGTCTATAGGCCGACGGCTCAGTGCCGATATCTACCTGTTACCCCGTGAAACACTCCACTGCCATCCGCCAGGGGCGTTCGAGGCTGAGCCTCCCCGTCGGGGCGCTAATTGCCTTGTTGCAGCGCAATCCGGCGGTGCAACTGCTTGTCAACGCGGGAGATTATATCACCGCATCGCCGGCTGGAGCGGTGCTCCGTTCCTCGGCGGCCGCTGCGGCCTCCCTCGGGGCCATCGATGCCCTCTCGGGCGCCACGACGCTCGTCGCGTCCAACAACCAGTCGAGCCTGAGCCTCGCGGCCGGATCGGCGATGCAGCCGGTGATCTTCGGGGTCATCAATACGATCAACATCGGTTCCTGGCGGGTGACCGGATCGATGCCGCCGGGGTTGAGCCTGAAGGCGGCGGAGGGGAGTGCCACCTTGACCGGCCCGGGCGTGCTCGACGCCACGAACGGCAACAACTCCAGCACCACCCCGATATTGCAGGGCACGCCGACGACGGCCGGAAGCTATGCCTTCACGCTGCAGGCCTTCGAATTTGGCAACCTGCAGGGCCTGGCTTCAGGGGTCTTCAACTACTCCGTGACCGTGACGGGAAGTTCCAGCGGGGGCGGAACTTCGGGAGGAGGTTCGAGCCCGGGCAGCGGCCCGATCATCCTCCCGCCGGTCCCGCGCGTCACCGTGGACGGCCACAGCAATGGTGACACGATCGCCCTGGCGGCCGGCGCCAGCGGACTCTTCCAGGTGACCGCCCGCTACAGCGCGGCCGCCGGATCCAAGAACCTGTCGGGAATCCGGTACAACGCCTGGAATCCTCCGTCCGGCAACCTCACTCCCTTCGCCGGCTTCTTTTCCAACGGCAACAGCGCCTTTTTTCCCCAGGCCGGGAGCTCGGGCGAGGTTGACCAGAATCTCACCCTGACACCCGGCGACTGGTACTTCTGGACCGATGCCCAGGATGCCAACGGGGATTCGGCTTCGACGGGAGCGTGGACCTCGGGCTACGTGCTCCACGTCGTCCAGGGCACCGGTTCGGCCACCTTGACGAGTCCCTCTCCCTCAACCGCACCCGGCGACTTTCCGCCGACCCCGCTCGTCACGGTCGACGGACGCAGCAACGGCGATACCATCGCCGTTGCCAAGGGAAGCAGCGCGACCGTGACGATCCGCTACACCGCCGTCGAATCGGCGAACAACCTGACGGGGATCCGCTTCAACATGTGGAACCCCCCGGCGGGAAATCTTACACCTTTCGCCGGCTTCTTCAGCAGCGGCAACGGCTTCGTCCCCCAGAGCGGCGGTTCCGGTCAAGTCAGCCAGATCATGGCCCTGACCCCGGGCGACTGGTATTTCTGGACGGACGCCCAGAATTCCAACGGCGACAACACGTCGACCGGGGCCTGGGCCGCCGGCTACGTGCTGCACGTCGTCGCGCAGTGAGGGCCGCCTTGGCGGCGATCCAAGTTCAGGCGTTCGGCCCGTAGCGGAGCCAGGTCTTGCGGTAGGCGCGGTCGATCGCACGCTGGTGGCATCAGAGCCGCCTGCCATTCCCTGGCATTCTTCCTCGCAGTCTCGCTGGCGGGCCTGGCCGCGGCGGCACCTGCGCGGGAAACGGCTCCGCTGCCGGAGCCCGAGTTCATCGACATCGGAGGCCGGAAGCTGCAGATGGTCCGGAGCGGGCAGGGCAGTCCGACGGTGATTTTTGAGAACGGCCTGGGTGCCTCGCTGGACGAATTGCGCCCTTTCATCCCGGCAGCGGCGGCGTACACCTCGGTCGTCTGCTATTCCCGGGCCGGCAACGGCTCCTCCGATCCCGCGCCGGGCTCGCGGTCCGTCGCGGCTATTGCCGACGATTTGCAGCACTTGCTGGACCGGGCCGGGATCAGGCCGCCCTATGTCCTCGTGGGTTATTCGGTGGGGGTTCTCTATGCGCGCGGATTCGCGATGAAGCACCCGGCGGAGGTGAGCGGATTGGTCCTCGTCGAGGGCACGCCCGAGAGGTACCTGCTCGACCTCCAGCGGATCGATCCGAAGGGAGCGGCCCGCAGCCTCAAGCGGTTGGCGGAGAGCAACGCCACGGGTTTTGCCGACCAGAAGGGTTCGCCCGGGGGCAGGGGAGAATGGATGGCGCTTTCCCAGATCCTGCGGACCGGCGAACTCGGGGTGCCTGGAACGCTGCCCGACGTGCCGATGGCGGTAATTTCCGGCCTGCGGCCCGAGGGAGGCGACGCCCTCTCCGCCAAGGTCGTCGAGATGAAGCGCGAGGAACACGCCTCGCTCTTCCAATTCACCACCAATGGGATGCACATCGTCACATCGAAAAGCGGCCACGATGTCCTGCAGCATGAACCGGATTTGGTCGCGACCGCGATTCGGTGGGTGGTGGAGTCAAGCCGCCGACGCTAAAGGTACTATCGGGACGGCCCGATGGGTAATGAACCTCCCTCGCCAACCCGGCGCGGACTGGCCATGATTTTCCTTAACTTGAATTCGCCGCTCTTCCGCAGATTTGCGACGCCCTGGGGGCAAAGATGCTCCGCGCGGCGGCTCGTCTGCCTGTTGACCGCGTCCCTGGCGGGCGCGCTACCCACCCTGCGCGGGTTCACGATGAACGACCTTCTGTCCGATGCGAACATGACCCCCAAGCGGTTCGCGGGCCGATTTGGGGATTTCGAATTCGAATACAACCTGCGGGTGCAGAATCCGGACGTGTTCCTGAGCACGCAGAAGGGCGATTGCGCTGACTACGCCATTCTGGGGGATTTTGTCCTCCGGCAGAAGAAATTCGAGACGCGCCTGATTCGCGTCGTCCTGGTGGGATCCCTGGCGCACGACGTCTGCTACGTCTTCCAGGTGAAGGCCTACCTCGACTACAACAACCGCACCTATTTCAGCAAGCTGCAGCACAGCAACCGGTCCATCCGGGAGATCGCCGACAAGGTGGCGGATTCCTTTCAAGCCAACTGGACATCCGCGTCGGTCTACACCTATAACTACACCGAGGACATCAAGCACTTGACCCTGACCGTGGTCAAAACCGACCCCCCGGCGGAGGATCCAGACCTCGCCGGCCCCGCCGCCACCCCCCGATGAATTCGCCGACCCCCCCTCCCGCGCCCGCGCCGGACCGGACCATCTGGCGCATCCAGGCCTGCTTTCTCCTCATCTCGGCGGTGGTGATCGCGGTGGCGGTCGCTTCCATCCGAAACATCAACCGGTCGATGGCCAGCAGCGACTGGGTCAATCATACCCACGCCGTCATGCTCGAGGTCGACGGGGTCTTTTCCAGCCTCCAGGCCGGCAATGGAGCCTCCATGGCATTCGTGGCGACGGGAGACGCCCGTAACCAGGGAAGCGCCCGCGCGGCGTTCGCGGACATGGCGGAGCATCTGGAGGTGGCCAAGGCCCTGACCCGCCAGGAACCGCCGCAGCACGAGCTGGTGCTCCGGGTCGAGGCGCTGGCCAATCGCCGGGCGGAATTTGACCGTAGCCTCCTCGGCAGCCAGCCGGGAGCGGCTCGCTCGCTGTTGTCCGCGGACGCCGGTGGGGATGCGATGGGCGAGATCCAGCGCGCGGTCGAGAAGCTGACCGAACAGGAGATGGCGCTCCTGGCGGATCGTGATCGCACCTCCTTTCTCCAGGCCCAGACCATCCGGTGGACCGTCTGGTCGGGCGTGGCCCTCGACGTTCTCCTCCTGGGCGGGGCCGGCTGGCTCGTCTCCGACGCCCTGGCCGCGCGCCGCCGGGCCGCCGCCGTGCTGGAGGAGGCCAACCGTCTCCTGGAAACCAAGGTGCGGGAGCGGACCGCGGAGCTGATGGCGTCCAACGAGAACCTCACGACCGAGAATCTCGAGCGCCGCTGGGTCAACCAGGCCCTGGAGCATCAGCTCCGCTACGACCAGCTCATCATCAGCTCGATCACCGACCTCGTGCTGGTCGTGACCAAGGCGCTGAACATCTCGCGGATGAATCCCGCCGTGGTCCGGCTGACCGGACGGGAGCCGCAGGAGCTGGTCCACCGGCCGCTGGCCGCGCTGGCCCGGCTGGCCGAGCAGCCCCTGGTCGATCCCCTTGCCCAGGCGCTGGTGGATGGCCAGGACCTGCGGGAGCAGGCCGCCTGGCTGGAGGACAAGCGAGGCCGGAAGATCCCGGTGCGTCTCTCCCTCTTCCCGCTGCGCGACCGCGACAAAGTCGTCGGCGGGGTTGTTATCCTGCGGATCATGCCGCAAGATGCTCCTCCCGCCGAGAAAGCCACGCCCGCATGAAGAAGCACATCCTAATCGTCGATGACGAGGCCTCGATCCGAAGCCTGCTGGTGGAATTCCTAACGCGCAGCGGCTATCGGGTGACCGACGCCAATTCGCCGCACGAGGCCCAGCAGGCCGTGAAGCGGGATCCCCCGCAGCTGGTCATCTCCGACCTGCAGCTGGCCGACTCGGATGGACTGGACATGATCGACCAGCTGAAGGCGTCGCTGCCCGACACGCCCATGATGCTGCTCACCGGGGTGCTCTTCGATCCGAAGGTGATCCGCGACGTGCTGAGCAAGAAGGTGTCCGCGTACCTGCAGAAGACCGCGCCGCTGGCCCAGGTCCTGGGCGAGGTGCACCGCCTGATCGGGCCGCCTTGAATTTTCAGCGGGGATCCTCCCGCCGCGGATTCTTGGCGGCGTAGTAGGCCAGCAGGGTCTTGAGGTGGCCCTGGACGATGGCGCCCACCGTGTCGGCGGGCAGCGCGCCCTTGTGGAGCTCGAAGATCGCCACAAGCAGGGCGAGCTCGATGTCCACCTTCTTCGGGCTGACGGTCCTCATCGCCGCCAGGATCTCCAGCGCCTTCTTCTCGGTCTGCTTGTAGTCGCTGAAATTGTCCTCGGCCGGCGTCACCATGGCTAGCGGCCGACCGCGAGGATCGTAAACGAGTCCGGCACCATCGGGCCGCGGCGGGGCCGCCGGCCGCCACCCGGCTGGGCGGGCGCGGCTCCGGCCGCCGGAGCTGCCGCGGCGGGAGGAGGACCGTATTCCGCGGTGATGAGCAGGATCTGGCCCGTCTTGGCGTCGAGCGTGCAGGTCTTGGCGCCGGTCTTGGTCGCCACATTCTGCTCGACCACGAAATCGGTCGGGCTGTTCTCCTTGATCACCGTCAGGGTGCCGTCGCCCTGCGAGCTGAATGCCTCCAGCGTGCCGGGGTTGAAGGTGGCTCCGTCGACCCCGGTGCCGATCGGCAGCGTGGCGAGGATGGCGCCGTTGTCGGCATTGAGGACGACGCAGGTGGCGGGATTGTGGCAGCAGGCGAAAAGGACGTGATTTCTGGCGTCGAGCGCCAGGCCGGCCGGGCCGCCGCCCTTGCCGCCGAGGTCGTAGTGGGCGGTCACCTTCATCGTGTTGGCATCCACGACGGCCACCTGGTCCTTGTCCTCGAGGTCAATCCAGACCCGGCCCTGCCCGTCGCTGGCGGCCTGTTCCGGCGCTCCGCCGAGATCGATCGTGCCCACGACCGTGCCGTCCTTGGCGTCGATCACGGTGACGTTGGGCGCGCGATGGCTGAGCACGTAGACCCGCTCGGTCGCCGGCTCGAAAAGCAGGCCGTCCGGTCCGCCCTGCACGTCGATCGTCTTGATCTTCTCGAGGGTATTCGTGTCGAACATCACGACCGGCTTGCTGCTGGCGAAACCGTGGTGCGTCTTCGGGTCGATGGCGACGCCGTGGGCCCCGACGCCCGGGATCTCGCCCGCCGGGGCGAGCGTATCGAGGTTGAAGACCGTGATCCGGGCGCCCGTCTGGCCCGAGCGCGCGACGTAGAGCTTTCGGCCGTCGGCGTCGGCATTGACATAGTCGAAGCCGCCGGCGCCGCCCACCTTGGCGGACTGGACGACCTTGTAGGGTCCGCCGGCGGACTGGGCCAGGACCGGGACCGCCGGCGCGGCGAGGGCCAGGAGGCCGGTGAAGAGGACGAGGGAGAGGTTATTTTTCATGGCGGACACGGAGGTGGGTTTTGATGCTCTCTTACTTTACGCCGTCAAGATGACCAGAGGATTACGGGCCGCAAACTATCCGCTGCCGATCCTTGGGGACTGACCGACAGAATGGATGTCCTTCCTCCGCATCCGCCCGCCCGCCGGAACGTCTGGTCAGCGGAACCAGCCCTTTACCCCTCCATGAACATCTTCCTCGCCCCCAAGCACGCCATGGGCTTTGCCCTGCCTTTGCTCCTGCTAGCCATTGACCCGTCGGCAATTGTGAAAGCCGATGCACCGGCGGTCGACTTCGCCACCTTCCAGGATCCCCCGGCCGAGTTCCGCGGGATCCACTGGGTGGGACTCATGCTCTCCCAAGTCACCGAGCCCAGCCTCGTCGCGAGCGTCAAGGCGGGTGGCGACGCCGGTTTTTGGGGTTCGACCATGCTGGGCCCCGGCGGCGGCCCGACCACCGGCCTGTCGGAGGAGTATCTCAAGGCGTCCCAGCGGACCCCCAGCGACCAGGGCGTGCCCTACCTGAGCGAGGAATACTTCCGGCTCTACCGGGCGGCGATCGAGGAGTCGGTGAAGGACCATATCCCGGCCGCCACGATCTACGACGAGTGGGCCTATCCCGCCGGCATCGTGGGCGGCCAGTTCTACTCTCAGCATCCCGACCTCGCGGAGAAGAGCCTGGAACTGGTGGACCGGAACGTGGCGGGACCGGCCGTGGCGGAACTGGCCGTGCCCGGCGGGGCGGCCGACTATGTCGGGGCGGTCCTGATGAACCTGGACACCCATGAGCGCCGCGACATCAGCGACCGCCGCACGGACGGCGGCGTCGTGCGCTGCGAGGTGCCCGCGGGCCGGTGGAAGCTGCTGGGGTTCTACCTGAACGGAAAATTCCGGCCGGCCTCCCAGAAGGGCGGATCGGTCAACTATCTCGACCGCGAGGCGGTGGCCACCTACCTGGCGATGAGCTACGACAAGTACTACGCCCACCTGAAGGACTTCTTCGGCACCGTGATCAAGCGGACCTTCTACGACGAGCCCTCGATGCACCTGGTGGACGGGCGCCTCTGGGGCCCGCATTTCAACCGGGACTTCCAGGCGGCGCGGGGCTTCAACCCGATGACGCTCTATCCGGCGCTCTGGTACGACATCGGCCCGGACACCGCCTCGGCGCGCAACGCGCTCTTCGGCTTTCATTCCGAGCTCTATGCGGAGAACTACATCGGCCAGGTGGCCAAGTGGTGCGCGGACCACGGGATCAAGCTCGCGGGGCACCAGGACCAGGAGGAGGTGCTGATGCCGATCGCGATCACCGGGGACATGATGAAGGTGTTCAAGCACCAGCAGGTCCCGGGGATCGACGACATCTACTATCCCGGCCGGACGCTGGTCTCCTACAAGATCGTGACCTCGGCGGCCTTCAACTACGACTGGCCCGAGTGCATCGCCGAGACCTTCGCGGCGTACCGGCCGCCGGCAGCGGACGGCACCTTCAACGCCGCCCGGCCGGGCCCCGGTCTGCCCCGGCGTCCCGAGCCCATCTCCACCACCATCGCCCTGCGGACGATCCTCGACCAGGCCGCGATGGGCATCAACATGCAGCTGGATGCCCGGAGGAGCGGCATCGAGCCGTCCACCGCGCCCCTGGTGGGCCGGATCGACTATCTCCTGCGCGGCGGCCGGCATGTGGCCGATGTCGCCATTCTCTACCCGATCGCCTCGCTGCAGGCTGACTACTATTTCGCGCAGCCGGCGGCCGGCGGCCGCGGCGGCGAAACGGGCTTCACGTATTCGGTGGAGGGCGGAGTCGTCCCGCCGGAGATCGACTACCAGGACGTGGGCGAGGAGCTCTACCGCGGCCTGCGGGTCGACTACACCTACCTGCATCCGGAGGTCCTCCTCGAACGCTGCAGCGTCAACGGGTCCCACCTCGTCCTCAACAACAAGGAGAACCGGGAGGAGTTCCGCGTCCTCGTGCTGCCCGGCGGCGGCACGCTGTCGGCCGACGTGGCGGCCAAGCTCCTGGAATTCTACCGGGCGGGCGGCGTGATCGTCGGCACGAGCAAGCTGCCCACCCACTCGGCCGAGCCGGGCCGCGACCGGGAGGTCCGCGCCGCCATGGAGGAGATCTTCGGGATGCCGTGGGAGAACCAGATGACCGCGGAGGCCCTGATCGTGCCCGAGGAGGTCAAGGACTACTTCCGCCACCGCAACGCCTCGGGCGGGCGGGCCTATTTCATTCCCCAGCCCGACACCCGGATCCTGCAGGCGGTCCTGCGGGAGTCGGATCCCATCCGGGATGTCGAGGTCAAGGCCGCCCCGCTCTGGCCGCTGGTGCGTGGCACGGGGTACCGCGGGGCCCTGACCTACATCCACAAGGTGAAGGACGGGCACGACATCTACTTCTTCGCCAACACGGCGGAGCAGCCGGTGGACGTGCAGGTGGCGCTGCGGGGCGACAAGACGCTGGCGGTCTGGGATCCGCACACCGGTGAACGGGGCGCGGCCGAGGCCGCGAAATCGGGAACCGGCGACCAGGCCGTCACCACGCTTCACCTGACGCTGGCGCCCGATCGCTCGGACTTCTTCATCCAGGAGTAGCCCCGGCGCCGGTCAGAACGGGGTGACCTGGAAGGAGTCGAAGTCGGCCGGCCGCGGGCCGGGGGCGCCGTCGCGCACGGCGAAGACGCCGAAGGTGGCGCCCGTCCAGATGTTGCCGGCGCGGTGGGGCAGCAGGGCCAGGCTGGCGCCGTTGATCTCGGCGGGCGACACGCCCTTCTCCTTGTAGCGGCCGACCCAGCCGAGGTCGGGATCGCCCTTGAGGCCGTCGCGGAGCTGGTGGCCGCTGGCCCCGAAATAGATGCTCTCCCCGATGGACCGCCAGGCGCGGCCGTCGGAGCTGAAGGCAAAGGTCGCGCGTTCCTGGCCGTCGACGGTGATCCTGAGACGGACGGCGGCGCCAAAGGGGTTGGGTACCGACCAGAGGTCGGTCCGGACCCCGAGGTCGTATTTGCCGACGGCGATGCGCTTTTCCCCGCCCCGCACCGTGGCGGCGAGCCAGAAGTTCATCGCCGGATCATGGTAGAAATGCAGGCCGGCCGCCTCCCCGCCCTCGCGCGCGTCGAAGGTGACGCGGGTTTCCACCGTGAAGCGCTTGTCGATCAGCCGCTGCTGGAAGATGCCCGGCAGGGCCGAGAGGGCACCGAGGTCGCCGGGCTGGGTGCGAATCCGCAGGTGGCCGGGATTTTCCGCCAGCGACCAGCTGCCACCGCTGAAATCCGGCGGGCAGGTGAAGAACCATTGCAGGCCGAGGGTCGCCGAGGAGAAGCCGTCCGACTGGGCCAGGTGCAGGTCGGAGGTCGGCAACCGCGGGCCCGGCGCGCTGCCGGTCGGCACCTTGCCGGTCGTCGGCCGCCACCAGCCGTCGGCGGTCCACTCCACCGGCTGCATCAGGAGCTGACGGCCGAGCGTGTAATAGGCCGTCTCGTAGGCGTGGTAGGTGACAAACCATTCGCCGTCGGGCGTGGAGACGAGGGTGCCGTGGGCGGGGCTTTGGAAGCGCGCGCCATTGTCGGTGGAAAACATCGCCGGATTCTCGGGATCGGCCTCCCAGGGCCCGGCCAGCGCGCGGGCGCGCAGGGTCGAGATCGTGCTGGGCTCGCCCGGCAGGGTGCCGCCGTCGGAGAAGAGCAGATAGTACCAGCCGCCGTGCCGGAAGATCGCCGGTCCCTCGAAATAGCGGTATTTCCGGCGGTCGAGCTGCACCACCTCGCGCTGGATGCTGAGGCCGTCGCGGGCCAGTTCATAGATCTTGGCCTTGTTGAGGACGAGGTAGACCCGGCCGTCGTCGTCCGCGAAGAACCCCGGATCGATCCCGAGGTTGGGGCCGAGGCTCCGCATCTGGTAGGGCCCCTCCGGCCGGCTCGAGTTGAAGACGAAGACCTCCCCGTCCCGGGTCGGCCCGAAGATCAGGAACTGGCGGGTGTTGGGATTATAGCCCAGCTCCACGCCCCAGATCCCGTAGCGGGTGTCGCCCGGCTCGAGCTTGGGATGGGTGGCGAACGCGTGCCCGATGTATTCCCAGTGGATCAGGTCCCGGCTGTGGGCGATGGGGATGCCGGGCTGCCAGCCGAAGGAGGAACGGCAGGTGTAGTAGTCGTCCCCGACCCGGATGAAGCCGGGGTCGGACCAGTCGCCCCGCATGATCGGATTGGCGTAGGGGGCGGGGATTTCGGCGGCGGCGGCGGAAAGCGCCGCCATCAGGAGGACGATGCCCCCTGAGAGGATAGTAGTCATTTCGGGGGTTGGGCTTGCCCTGCCTTATCCCTTTGGCCCCCGGACCGGTCAACGCCAACCCGCGGGTCTCCGCCATTGACCCGCCCGCCCGCGGCTGGTTTGCTTGACGGTTTGCATGCTCACTCTCGCCGACGTCTCCAAGTCCTACGGCCCACGCGTTCTCTTCCAGGATGTGTCGCTTTTCGTGTCCCGGACCGATCGCTACGGGCTGGTGGGGCCCAATGGGGCCGGCAAGTCGACGCTCTTTAACCTGATTCTGGGAGAGGAGTCGCCCGACGCGGGCACCATCACCTGGGAACGGGGCGCGGACTTCGGCTTCCTGCCGCAGGAGAGCGCGCCGGCGGGTGACGAGAGCATCCTCCATATCGCCACGAGCGGCGCCAAGCTCCAGCCCGAGACCGACGACGACTACGACATCGACTACACGCTCGAGCCCCGGGCGAAGAAGATCCTCGCGGGCCTCGGCTTTCGGGAAGGGGACCACCACAAGATGGCCAAGTCGTTTTCCGGCGGCTGGGTCATGCGGGCCCACCTGGCCCGCCTCCTGGTCAGCGAGCCGGCCCTCCTGCTCCTGGACGAGCCGACCAACCACCTCGATCTCGAGGCCCTGCTCTGGTTCCAGGAATACCTCATCCGCTACCCGGGGGGCCTCGTCCTGATCTCGCACGACCGGGCCTTTCTCAACGCCCTCTGCACCGGCATCCTCGAGCTCCGCAGCGGCACGCTCGAGCGCTACACCGGGGACTACGACGAGTTTCTCCTCCAGAAGGAGGCCCGCAAGGAGCAGCAGGCGGCCCGCTTCAAGAACCAGCAGCGCGAGATCGCCCACCTGCAGAAGTTCGTCGACCGCTTCGGGGCCAAGGCCTCGCTGGCCTCCCGCGCGAAGTCGAAGGAGAAGCAGATCGCGCGCCTGGAGGAGGTCGCCGAGACCGAGCCGGAGGAGGACCTGCGCAAGATCAACTTCAAGTTTCCGCAGCCGCCCCGCTCGGGCCGCAAGATCATCGACCTGGAGCACGTGCAGCAGGCCTACGGCGACCATGTCGTCTACCGCGACCTCAACTTCGCCGCCGAGCGCGGCCAGCGGATCGTGCTGGTCGGCCCCAACGGCGCCGGCAAGTCCACGCTGCTCAAGATCCTGGGCGGGGTGATCCCGATCCAGGGCGGCACGCGCGAACTCG